>CAZQQN010000040.1:0-24507 GCA_964595485.1 uncultured Sphingobacteriales bacterium
TTTTTGGGCCTTTTGAATATCCATAACCAATTTTTGAACGAAGGTAAGGATATTGGGCTCAACTTACCCAGGTTTAGTCAACCTTCTAACCAATCCTTAAAAGCTTTTTCGCACAATAAACTGACAATCGACAAATCTCCATTGGGTGGATTCCAATGAATATTGACCCGTGATTATCCTTGATAAAAAAGTATAAAGGTCCTGGTATCACAATAACCTTACGCCAATTCGTTAAAAAGGCTTGATAAATGGGTACTGGTTATTGATAACAAACGCAAACCATTTAAGTAATCTATACTCAGGCCATAATTTAGCTAATCATAAATGATTGGAAAAACCTTCTTTTTACTATTCCAAAAATTTCCTTAATTTTGAAACTCAAAGATCTTTTAAAATCAACAGTTAAGGTTCCCTTTTGAACAAGGGATTAAAAAGGAATCAGGTGGTTCGCTTTTAGCGGAGAATCCTGAGCTGACGCGCAACTGTGAATGACCAGATTTCCGGCTAGAAAGGCCACTGCTTGAAATTATGCAAGCGGGAAGGCAGCCGGAAAGGTTATGAGCCAGGAGACTTGCCTTATCTGTTTTAACGATGCTTCCGCGATACGAAGCAACGTTAAGGAATCGCAGCATTTGATTTGCCGTTTCACCAACGGCCGACAATACTACCCTTCCTTATCGTATACTTCATTGCGGGCATCGTAGGTTTTTTTGTTAAATTAAAAAATTGCAAAACCTATGATCACACACAATTTAGGGTACCCGCGAATTGGTCCCAAGAGGGAACTAAAAAAAGCAGCTGAAAAGTACTGGAAAGGAAAAATTCAGGAAACCGAACTGCTTGAAACAGGTAGGCAAATCCGCCATCACAATTGGCAAACCCAACATGAATCCGGAATTGACCTAATCCCAGTAAATGACTTTTCCTACTATGACCATGTATTGGACATGGCCCATACAGTAGGTGCCATCCCCGATCGCTATCGCAGTATTCAGCAAGAAAAGGCTATATCAGATCTTGACTTGTATTTTGCAATGGCAAGGGGCTACCAGGATGACAACCACGATGTTATTGCCATGGAAATGACAAAATGGTTTGATACCAATTATCACTATATTGTTCCAGAGCTTGACCATAATCAGGAATTTCAATTGAAATCAAGTAAAATTTTTGATGAATTCAAAGAAGCTAAAGCACAGGGCTATCGCGCAAAGCCGGTGCTAATAGGCCCTGTCAGTTTCTTACTCTTAAGCAAGGGAAAAGATGATGATGTAGACCGGCTTGCTTTACTTGATCAATTACTCCCTGTTTACCAGGAAATCCTGGATCAATTACAGGAAATAGGCGCTGAATGGGTTCAGTTAGATGAACCATTTCTGGCTTTAAACCTGGATCATCAATCGCAGAAAGCTTATAAAACCGCTTATCAATCCTTAGGTAACCGACATGAAAATCAAAAAATCCTATTAGCGACTTATTTTGATGGCCTGCGGGATAATGCGGATCTGGCAACGAATTTACCCATTGATGCCCTTCATATTGACCTATCAAAAGCCCCGGAAAGTTTAGAGCATGTTCTCCCAAATGTACCTGATTCGATGTGCTTATCACTGGGGTTAGTCAACGGTCGCAATGTTTGGAAAAATAATTTTGACCACTCCCTTGAATTTATCCATAAAGCAGTTGACAAGTTAGGTCAGGATCGCGTAATGGTCGGTTCTTCCTGCTCTTTACTACTTTCACCTTATGACCTGGACCTGGAAACCAAAGAAGACGTCCTAACACCGGAAATCAAAAATTGGCTGGCTTTTGCTAAGCAAAAATCCGCTGAAGTTGCTCTTTTGGGTAAGCTGGCTGTCGATAGTCAAAAAGATCAATACCAGCAGTACCTTGAAGACAACCGTCAAGCCATCAAAAGCCGGCAAGAGAGCCAGTTGATCCATAACCCACGCGTTAAAGAGCGTGTTAACAACACGAAAAGCGATGACTTTGAAAGGGATCACCCATTCCAGGAAAGACGAAAGCAACAAAAAGCCAACCTTGAATTGCCTAAGTTCCCAACAACCACCATTGGCTCTTTCCCGCAAACCAAGGATATAAGAAAGCTAAGAAGGCAACTGAAGCGGGATGAGATCACCCAAAAAGCTTACGATGAAGCGATTCAGGATGCCACTAAAAAAGCCATAGAGTGGCAGGAAGATATTGGCTTAGATGTTCTTGTTCATGGTGAGTTTGAGCGCAATGACATGGTAGAATATTTTGGTGAACAGCTTGAAGGATATGTATTCACGGAATTTGGCTGGGTTCAAAGTTTTGGTACCCGTTGCGTTAAACCTCCGATCATCTATGGCGATGTTGACCGTAAAGAACCCATGACGGTAGATTGGATCCAGTATGCGCAATCACTTACGGATAAACCTGTTAAGGGGATGCTTACCGGCCCGGTGACCATGCTTCAGTGGTCATTTGTACGGGATGATCAACCTAAATCTGAGACGGCTTACCAAATAGCCCTTTCAATAAGGGACGAAGTAAAAGATTTAGAAAATGCCGGCATTAAAGCCATCCAAATTGACGAACCTGCGCTTAGGGAAGGCTTGCCGCTCCGCCATGAAGATTGGTCTGCATACCTGAACTGGGCCGTCAATGCTTTCCGCTTAGCATCTACAGTAGTGAACGATAAAACACAGATTCACACTCACATGTGCTATGCAGAATTCAATGACATTATAGAAAGCATAGCCAATTTGGATGCTGATGTTATCACAATTGAAACATCGCGTTCCCAAATGGAGCTGCTAAATGCCTTTGTGGCTTACCAGTACCCGAATGAAATCGGACCCGGAGTTTACGATATCCACTCTCCTCGAATTCCTACTAAGGAAGAGATGCAGGAATTAATCGAAAAAGCCTACAATGTGCTTCCAGCTGAAAACCTTTGGATCAACCCTGATTGTGGATTAAAAACCCGGGATTGGGAGGAAACAGAAGCAGCACTTAAAAATATGGTAGAGGCAGCCCGGGGTTTGAGAGAAACCGCTGAAGTGGAAGCATGAAAAAGGCCTTTAGCAAGCGTTTATTAACAAAATCCGAAGCTTTCTTGATAAAGGCTAAGGTGATCCTTTTTGTGCAATAATCTTTAAACCAAAATTGGGCAGTTGATAAACTTCAACTGCCCGGTTTGGTTTAGCATTCATTTAAAGCTCGACCTGGCTAATACGCATGAAGAGCTTGATAATTTGTTTTTAATAGTAATTGGCTAACCCATTTCATTTGGCGTTAATGATAAAAATCAGTGCTTGTGACTCAGGAACAATTTAACCGGCTACCGGTACGTGTTAAGTGTCATTGTACCCCTCAAAGAGGGCGTTTCTTAATGACCATCGAAGAGTACTACTATGGCATCGCCTTGTACTCCTTGAGAGACTTTTACGTGGAATTATGGTACCACCGTGAATGGCAATCCATCATTAAAATCAGATCTTTTAAGCATTTTTCTCCCGATAGCCCTTATTTAAAAAGAATTAAGTTAGGTGATATGCTGAAAAGTCCTCAGTTTTAAAATTTAGTTGACAAAATAGCTCCAGATTATAAATCATTTTTACCAATAAATCCTTACATTTGGCAGGGTTCAATTTTAGTAAATAAATAATTGCTTTATGCGAAGCCTTACCCATTACGGAATATGTATTCTAATAAGTGTATTCATAACCTTTGAGCTTTCCGCCCAGAGTTGGAAAGTTTACGATGAGTCTAATTCAGGCCTACCTGATAATACTGTTAAGGCGATTGAACTGGATCAATCGAACAAATTCTGGTTTGCTACCGATGGTGGTGGTTTGGCCAGTTTTAATGGTACCAATTGGACAATTTACGACCAATCTAACGCTGGCATATCCTCCAATGATTTAACTGACCTTGCAATAGACGGATCGGGCGTTAAATGGCTTGGGGCGGGATCCCAAAGTGGTTTGATCAAGTTTGACGGTAGCACCTGGCAAAATTTCAAGCCTCAAAACTCCGGCATTCCGGGCAATCAAGTTAATGCCCTATCTATCGGGAACTCTGGAGAGGTATTAATAGGGATGCTAGTTAGCGGTTATGTTGAATATGATGGCAATAACTGGGATGCTTACAATTCTGCCAGTTCGGGATTACCGGGTGTGCCAATCTTTGATATAGCAGTTGATAATGCCGGGAATAGATGGATTGCTACATTTAGTGGCTTAGCTCAATTTGATGGTAATAACTGGCAGGTATATGATACCGCTGGCTCAGGGATACCTTCTAACCAAGTTCAAACCATTGCACTCGATAATAACGGTAATACATGGGTAGGAACCTTATTAGGTGGGGTGGCTAAATTTGATGGTAATAATTGGACTGTTTTTAACCAGTCCAACTCCGGATTACCAAGTATTGCTACAACAGCTATTGCTATTGATGATGCCGGCAATAAGTGGTTTGGCACCCAAGGCGGAGGATTGGCCAAGTTTGACGGCTCAAGCTGGAAAGTGTATAACCGGTCGAATTCCCAGTTACCGGGTAATAACATCAATACCATAGCAGTCGATACAGGCGGAGCCAAATGGCTAGGTACTGATGGAAACGGTTTGGCAGTTTTAAAAGGTCAGGGTACAGCGGTTCAGGATACGATAAAAGGCACTGTCAGATTCAATGGCGATCCATTGGCAGAAGGACAGGTTTCTTTATGGAAAAGAAATTTATTGGAATACAATAAGGTCGATAGCCTGAAACTGAATAACACAGTAAATGGCCAATTCACCTTTGAGGGGGTTAAACCGGGAGATTACATTGTGAGAGGAGCGCCTGATACAGCTTCTTCTATCGGTGACCAATTCATTCCCACTTATCACAAGAGCACCATTTTCTGGTTGAATGCTGAAATGATCACGGCCACCAGTAATGGTAAAACATTCAATGCAGATATTGATTTAGTCAGCCCGGATGATGCGAAAGGACCGGGCTCTATCAGTGGCAAAATTATACAAGCAGGACCTGGCAAAAGAAAAGGCCCCGGAGATCCGCAAGGGGGGATTGAAGTATTAGCCCTTAATGATCAGGGGAATCCAGCTGACTTTGCTTATTCAAATGCAGAGGGGCGTTATAAATTTGATAGTTTACCCCTTGGTCAATATACTGTGCACGTTGAAATTACCGGATTTGATGTCAACAGAAAGAACGTTAATTTAGATTCGCAATCCCCAAGGTCGGATAGCTTAACCTTTCAAATTGATAAGGAGAACGACTCTGTCTATTCAACAAATATTAAACCCCAAAATAAGGTTAGCGCAATCCGGTCTATGGAAGTGTATCCAATCCCTGCTCAAAATATAGTTTCTGTTAATTTCGAATCAAAAGTTGATCAGAGCCTGATCTTCAATTTGAAAAACAACAAAGGACAAACCGCCAAAAAACAGGATTGGGAAGTTAAAAATGGTTTGAACCAATTCCAGCTGGATGTCAGTGACTTAGAGCCAGGATTTTATTTTCTCCAGGTTTATGATCCTGTTAATGGGATGAATTCGATCCATCAAAAACTAATCATTCGGAATTAACCAATCTTAAATAAGTGATTTAAAAACCTAATACCTGCCAAAATAGTGCTTGTAAATCAACACCTAACCAACTGTAGCTTCCATTAAAAAGCAATGACCACCCCAGAAATGCAAGGGTCATGTATAACGTAATCTTTCGTTTATTGGAAGTTAACGACAAGGCCATGAATGCCCCTACAGGGACAGTCAGGAATATTGGGGTAAGCAAAGCAATGCTGAATAAGCCACAGCTTCCGCGGACTTTTACCAGAGTGCGGTTGAACCGTGTAAAAGTTGGGAGGTTGCGCTTAGCACGCCAACGTCTATTAAAATTCAATAAAGCCTGGCTAAAAAAGGTGAATGCGAAAAAGCCAGCCATACCACCCAGGAAGGTAAGCAAAAAAGCCGTCCAAAAATTATAAGCATAAGCCATCACTAGCCCGGTTCCCATCAAAAACTTGGTAGAAGAGAGGCCTAATACAGATAAGATCTTAATGGCTTCGGCTATCATAACAGCCAATTTAAGAATTAACCTGGAAATTTTAACCGAATAAAGGTTTATTTTTGTCCAAAGGCTAAATCACCGGCATCTCCCAAACCGGGAACAATAAACGATTTAGCAGTTAATTCATTATCCAGGGCTGCCAGGTATATGTCGGCTTTGGGAATCTCAGACTTAACATGATCCAAGCCTTCTTCACTGCCTATAAGGCTGGCAAGGATCACCTTATCAGGCTTCCCATTTTCTTCGATTAAAGACTGATAACTAATAACCATACTACGCCCGGTTGCCAACATCGGGTCCAAAAGGATAAGCGTCCTTCCCTGTAATTCGGGGGCAGCCAAATATTCCAAACGAATTTCAAACTTTTTTTCATCTGTGTGATGCCGGTATGCGGATATAAAGCCGTTATCTGCCTGATCAAATAGTCTGAGGAAGCCATTATGCATGGGGATGGCTGCTCTGAGGATAGAACACAAGACCAGGTCTTCATCCGGGACCTGTACATTTGTGTCGCCAAGTGGGGTCTGAATATTCTTAGACTCATAATGAAAATCACGACTGATCTCATAACCCATAATCTCACCGGCTTTCTCAAGGTTGGTTCGAAACCTTAGCCGATCTTGCTGAATATGATGATCCCGAATTTCTTCAAGGACCTTATTAAGGTAGGTAGCTTCCTGATTTAATACCCGAACAGTGCCCATAATGGTCGCAAAGGTAATTGATTTTTGTAAATACGAAGGTAAGGAACCGGTTTTGCACCAAAGCCCCGGAAAAAATGTTCTATGGAAGAAATCATAGAACCCTCGAAATCGAACGCATTGAATCTTTTACCAGCATCCTGAATAGCGCGCCATAAAAGCATTGGCATAGCGCCTTGTTTTTTCGCTTCTGTTGACCCAACACCCATTAAGTAGTAACAAGAACCACGGGTATAACCAAATAAGCCAGCAGCCGATAAAGCCCCATTTTGATCATAAACACCAATAAGCTCTCCCAGGTCTGCTTCAAGGAGGTTATTTGCAACGCATCGCAACCGTTCCAATTGACTACCGCTCAAAACTTTTTTATTTTCAACCAAGTCTTTCCGGGCTAAATTGACAAATGCTTTAACTGAAGGATTTCTTTGAGAAGTGTAGCCCTGCTTTTCCGCTTTACCAATTTTTTGTTGCAGTTGCTTTCTCAGATTCTCAAATTCGGGGGGATGCTCAGTCAGATCAATCACGTAATTGTAACGGGTCTTAAGATCAAAGCCATGCCAATAAAAGGGCATCGGGTAATCAAAATCGGAAGCAAAATTGAGGCTGAAAAGATGATAATGGGGTAAGTGGGCTAAAAAAGCATTAACCACATCATTTTTAAATTGGTACAGCTTAAAAACGTTTTTGGCTTCTACTTGGTTGAAAAGAATCCCCGCATGCTGACAAAATGGGGGTTGAAGCTGAAGACGAAAGCCAAACTTTCTATTAGGGAACAAGGGCCAAACACCCATCCAATCATCTCCCTCACGACAAATCATGGCTTCCCAAGTTGGATAAACAGCATCCAAAAAAGGCGTTTTAGCATAAATGGCTCCCTCCCTGGAATTTTCTACAAAAAGATTCCAGCGAAGTTTGTCAATTTCTTGATTAGGAAACCATTCTACTTGCATGTTTTTTCTGAACCCTGTTTACTGATCATGCTTAGCCAAATTCGCTATAAATTCACTGACCGGCTTTTGCCAACCCGCCCATTCCCGGAACTCACTCAATGTCTCATTGTGGAGCAATATTAGGAATTTCCCGCCAGCTTGGTAGGTTTTAACCTTTAAAGCTTCCATAGAATCTAATGCCGCTTCAGGTTTTAACCCCTTATAACGCTGTAAGGAACGATCCATGACCAGCGTTGGATGCAGCGTCAGATCCTTTGCTTCGTTTACTGTCAAGTCAAACCATTGAAAGGGTTGAGCCATTCCAAATAAAAAACCTATATCATGGATAGGGCAAATGGAATAATCATGTTTGATACCTGCCCTCTCAAGCAATTGAGGAGTTTCTGGTATTTTTACCTTCAAGAAGTGTTGCCTTGAAAAAATCACTTGCTTATCAATGATATTTTCCAGCGCAGCTTTTTCCTCCTTGATAAGCGCACCATTTTGAAAACTTTCGTACGAAAGGTGAATCCCTGTGGTATAACCTTTTTCAACAAAACTTTTTATTAAAGAGCGGTATTGCAGGTTTTCATGGCCAAAAGCGCTATCAAAGGGGCTTTTACCATTTAAAAGGAAAAACAGGGTGGTTTTAGCAGGAGGCGATAGTTCTTGCATCAAAGCATAGGTGTCAAAAGGGTCTTTTTGGTTACCATTTAAAACAGCCCATCTATGCCTTAATATATGAAAATCACCTTTCAAAGCATCCTTTACCAATCCTCTTATTTGTTTTAAAGGCTTTTTATGCTGGAAAGCCCATGGGTTATCAATATCCCAGGTGATCTCATAATCAGGCTGTGGCGGATTAGTAAAAATCTCTGAGGAGAACTGTCTGAAACAATCTGACAGGAATTTGGTATAGTGATGCACCCACGGTTCATGATGCAATTGATTCTTGATTATAAATAGCTGATTCTCATCATATCGACCATGTTTATCAAATTGGTTGGCTTGGTAGTAAGCATAACCACTTGCCAGGTAAAAGCTTGCTGCCAGTAAGTCAAATGACACGGGCCCTTTATTATCAGCTGGGAATAAAAGGGGAAAGCCATTTTGCCATTCTACAGTAGGTAAAGCTTTCCGCACACCTTTTTCTGCTAATAGCCCGGAATCCGGTATATAAAGACTATTTTCGAGGGGCTTGTCCGTATAATTAACGATTAGGGCTGATTCTGGTAAAATACTGGCTTCCTCCCAGCCAATCAGCTCATAATCAGTGCCCATTAATTCCTGGAAGAGCAATTTTGCCGTGAAATGTATCCTTGGCGAGAATGTTTCGCTAACGAGGTGAATCACCGTTAAGGTTTACGGATTTTATACATCAAATATAAGAGAATATCAGTTTTCTGGAGGAAAACACCCTCAAACCTTAAAGTTAGCGAAACCCTGTAGCAGGTTCTAAAATCAAACCAAAATCCACTTAAATTGATTTAGTATCCTACGGTAAGTAGTCTTTAAGGAAATAGCCTACCCATCATTCTTGGGAATGGAATTGATTCCCGGACATGGCGAAGCTGACAGATCCAGGTAACAAAGCGGGCTAATCCAAGGCCAAAACCAGCGTGTGGAACAGAGCCATAGCGCCTGAGATCAATATACCATTGAAATGCATCCTGCGGGAGGTTAGCCTGCTTAATGGCATCGATTAACTTATCCTTATCATCCTCTCGCTCGGAACCTCCGACAATTTCACCATATCCTTCGGGAGCCAACACGTCCACACCTTTCACAAATTCCGGCTGACCATCAACCTCTTTCATGTAAAAAGCTTTGATAGCTTTAGGCCAGTTGTAAACCTGGACCGGCGTTTCGAAAAGCCGGGTCAGAACGGTCTCATCTGATCCGCCAAAATCTTCCCCGAATTCAAAATTACGGGCTGATTCTAACCACTGCGGCAGATTCCGTTCATTCTCTTCAAGATCGTAGAGCGTTTGTTTTAATTCCTGAACTTGCTCTTGAAGGTAATTGACCTTACCTTTTTTCAAGCCGCCGGCATTCAATTGTCCTTCTTTTTCCTGAATTTCAGCTTCAACCTCCTGCTTACGCTTTTTGGTTTCTTCAAGGTCCTTTTCGATCATTGACAGGGCATTCTGTCCATTGACCTCTTTTTCCCCTTTCAGAATGCTCACGGCTTCCTCATATGTTAGCCTTGGAAAAGGGTTCTGTACTTTTTTCAAAGTTTCTACATCCCGACCAAGTTGTTCAAGCTCAAACTGGCAATTATCAATGACGCTTGTCACGATAGAACGGATAAAATCCTCCACCAAATCCATCGTCATATCAAGGTCATAGAAAGCCATTTCGGGCTCGATCATCCAAAATTCGGAGAGATGCCTGCGGGTTTTGGATTTTTCAGCCCTGAAAGTTGGCCCAAAGGTATAGATCTTACCCATAGCCATGGCCATGGCTTCGCCATAAAGTTGACCGGTTTGAGCCAGGTAGGCTGGCTCTTCAAAAAATTCAGTTTCGAAAAGATCAGTAGTTCCTTCGGCCGCATTGCCTGTAAAAATCGGGGAATCCATTTTCGCAAAGCCCCGCTCTTGAAAGAAATGATGCACAGAATGGATTATTTGATTGCGAATACGCATGACAGCCCATTGCCTGCTGGAACGTAACCACAAATGCCGATTGTCCATCAAGAAATCAACTCCGTGCTCTTTTTTACCTAAAGGGTACTCCTCGGCTTCCTGGTATAGGGAAAAATGGGTTACGTGAATCTCGTATCCGCCTATTTGGTTATCATCCCTAACTACATTGCCCTCAATGCAAACAGAGCTCTCTAAGGTAATCCGCTTAGCTTTATCGTACAGATCCTCACCAGCTTCCTCGCGACCTACCACGCATTGAGCATAGCCACTACCATCCCTGGCAATGATGAATGCTACTACTTTACTACTACGCTTATTGGCAACCCATGCGTTAACAGCCACATGTTGCCCTTCATAATCTTTCAAATCTGCCAGTTTGACGGTATCTTTTCTAAGCTTCATATGCTTTGGAATGGTTTTTTCTTTGATATTTTTTATTTTCAGAACTTTGCATCCAACGGTTTTCATAACACATTAAAAGCAAAAATAGTGGCACAAAGATGTTAAAACAAGGGCTCAACCAAAAACTACTTCAAAAATTATCGCCTCAGCAAATTCAATTTATCCAGTTGTTACAGCTGAATAGTGCAGAATTTGAGCAACGCCTGGAAGAGGAATTGGATGAAAATCCTGCCCTTGAAGATCGTGGTGAAAACTCGGAAAATGAAAACCAGGAAGAATTCGAAGTTGAAAACACCCCAGGTGAAACATCTGAAAGTGAAGCCAGCGAGGCTCCTGATGAAGAAGAATTCCCGATAGAGCAAGAGCCTTACGAAGAAGTGGATATTAGTGATTATCTGCCTCAGGATGAAGGTGGTCAGGATGATTATATGCCAAGTGACCCCAATGAAGAAGAAAAAGAAATCCCTATCACCAACTCCCAAAGCCTTTATGAATCATTGGAGCAGCAGCTCAAATCAATGGACCTTGATGAGCGGGAGCAAAACCTTGGTACCCACATCATTGGAATGCTGGAGGAAGATGGTTACCTCCGCAGACCCATGAAAAACATTGCTTATGATTTGAAATTCCTCAATAACGTGGATACTTCTGAGGAAGAATTGAGCAAGATACTGAATATTATCCAGAGTTTTGAGCCAGCAGGTGTTGGTGCTCGCGATCTACAGGAGTGCCTCTCATTACAGCTTGCTAAAAAGGAAAAAACAGAGGACGTAGTATTGGCTGAAAAGATTGTCAAGAATCACATGAAAGAGCTGGCAAACAAGCACTATGATAAACTTCTGAATAGCCTGAAAATTAGCAGAGATCAATTGCGGGAAGTTTTGGATATTATTACCCATTTGAACCCAAAACCCGGCGAAAGTCTAAGCGCCGGCAAAGCCCAATATGTTACACCAGACTTCATTATAACCAATAATAACAGTGAATTGCAGGTATCGCTTAACTCAAAAAATGCCCCAAACCTTAAGATTAATCCCAGCTACCAGGAAACCCTCCAGGGTTTTAAAGATGCCAAGGAGAAGGATAAAAACATGAAAGAACAAGTCCAGTATATCAAACAAAAGCTGGATAGCGCTAAATGGTTCATTGATGCTGTTAAACAACGCCAACAGACCCTCTTATTGACCATGCAAACCATTGTTGACTTTCAACGGGAATTTTTCCTCACAGGGGATTTTTCAAAGCTTAAGCCAATGGTGCTGAAAGACATAGCTGACCGGATTGATATGGATATATCAACAGTATCCCGCGTGGCTAACAGCAAGTATGTTGAAACTGATTTTGGCATCTTTTCTTTGAAAGAATTCTTCTCTGAAGGAATTCAAACTGACAAGGGTGAGGAGGTTTCAAACCGCGAAGTAAAGCAAATCCTGAGTGACCTGGTTGAAAACGAGGATAAAAATAAGCCCTTAACAGATGAGCGCTTAACCAAAATCCTGAATGAAAAAGGGTACAATGTTGCTAGGAGAACAGTGGCTAAATACCGGGAGCAGCTGGATATTCAAGTAGCCCGCTTGAGGAAATCACTTTAGGCTTGACTAACTCCAATACGAAAATTAAGAACAGTAATTAATGCTCAGGTATACGGCCATTGGATTTTCAATTATTAGTCATCCTTCATTGTTATTTTTTTTTACCTTCCTTTATTTCAGCTTTAGTAATGCTCCTATTGCTAATATCCCTAAGGCGGGTTTACTCTATATCGGCACTTTGATTTTCCTCAATACGTTTCTTTTTCCTGCTATTTTTACTTATATCACGAATAAAAGCCTATGGCTTAAAAAACGTGATGATCGCTATGTGCCACTGCTGGGGACTATTATCCTTTACTTAGTCACCTGGTATTATCTGAAAATGGCAGGATTTCCTGAGCTTTTAACCTTATTGATGCTGACTTTCATTATTGGCATGGTAGTATTACTAATACTGAATACCCGTTGGAAGATTAGTTTTCATACTACAGGAATGGGTATGGTAGTAGGCTTTTTCATAGGCTTAACTTTTCTTAAGCAAGTGGTAAGTATTTGGCCACTTATCATCATAACGCTGCTATCCGGTTTAGTTGGCTCCTCCAGACTTTACCTAAAAGTTCATGACACTGCCCAGGTATATTGGGGATACGGCATAGGGCTTTTATTAACATTAGCCACCTGGTTGATCTGAAGTATCCATTGGTTTCCGATTAAAAGATACCGGAAATTATTAGCAATAAAAACCAGAAATCAGCCTAACTTTAGGCAAAAGAAAAGGAAACAAAACCTAATGGTATTATTTAAGGATGGTTAGGTCTCCCTGGGTTGAATGGAAACTATTGTCCCAACCTGTATAGGTGATTTTGTAAATGAAAACATTGTCAAACTTCTCTTTGTAAGAATGCCTTTCAGGGCCCTGCCAACTTTCATGTTTATCTTTGGTTTCAAAAACAAGGGAGCCCCATCGATTGAAGACCTGGATATGAATATCTTTTACAAAAACCGGCGTAACCCCCCACCTTTCATTCAGGCCGTCCTGATTAATAGTAAAAGCATTTGGAACCCTTAAATGGGGAGCTTGAATAAGTTTAATAGTATTAGATTGACTAACCCATGTACTAGAATCATCTGTTGACTTGCCAAGACCCCGGTCAGCTTTAACCTTATACCAGTAGAGGCCAACATCATAATTAAGGTTATTATCAAGGTAGTTAACCTTAGATCCGTTTACCTCGGCTATGGCTTTGAAGGTTGTATCTTCAAGCGGATTCGACCTGTATATGGTGTAATGATCTACACCAAATGGCCATTTTTCATAGGGATTCCAACCTATTGAATGCTTAAAAGGCTCCGAATTTCCTTTCAGAACAATGTTGCAACCCTTGTTCCCTGCTTTACTGAAGAAGCCACAAACGTCTTTTACCTTTACTTTGTAACAATATGATTGATTATCTACATTGACATTCTTATCAATAAAACGAGTGCTATCCTGATTTTGAATGCTGGTATAAACCCTAAACTTAGCAGTATCCTTATTCAACTTCCTGAAAATTTGGTATTTATCAAAATCCGGCTCTGTTGCTTTTTCCCATTCCACTTTGACATGCTTATCATTCACAACGGTTGCGGTTTTAACCGACCTTTCCTTAGGCTCTCTTTGATTGTTAGGCCCTGTACAGATATCGTAACTTTTCGGACCAACTTTACCGCATACATTAACAGCCCTTAGATAATAACAGTACTCTTGCTTCTGGACATCAATGGCATTGGTATCGGTAAAGGACTTCCGAGACGGATCATAGATAGTGTCCAGGATTTTTTTTGTGTTATCCGGATTTTCCCTGTAAAGCAGATAATGACTAAAATACTTGTTCACTTTAAACTTATCCCACCTTAATTTCAGCGTATTTTCATCGACCACCTGAGAGCAAAAAATAGCAGGCGGGTCAAATACAGGCGGCTCATTGATTACTACATTGAGTTTTGTTTTTCTGGACTTCGGGTTAGGGCAACCTTTATCCAGCACTTCAAGTTCAACCGTGAAAGTATCTTTGGCGTACTCACAGATAGTTGGCCAATTAAAACCGCCATCGAACTCTTTAACTCCAACGCTCCTTTCAATTGAGGCAGCAGGCCCTTTAATCTCCGAACTATCCATAATAGCCCCCTCATAATTAAGAAATACAGAATCCCCCTCATTCGGATCTATAATTGATAATGGGTGATCAAGGGTATCCGTTGCTTTTGCTTCTATAAAGGTGTCTTCTACTTCCGGAGGTGCGTTGGCAACATCCAGCTTTATTTTAAAGAAAGCATTGTTACAACCATTGTCGGTATTATTGGTTTTTGACCATGCATCATCCGTTACGGGAAAATCAGAATTTCCATGGCATCCACCACAAACAGATTGGTAAACCATTCCCTGCTCATCAAAACGGCTTGTTCCACCATCTACATGCTCATCACTTTTAGACCCACCAAAAAATGAGGCATATAACAAAGAATCAATCCCTTTTTTGAAGACGGTTAAATAAAAGTCTGAGCCGTCCGTTTCTTGCTGGTAGGCATTATTGGTAGTTGGTAGGTTTTTGGTACTTGTGCCTTCACTCCTTGATCCCACATTTGTTCGACCACCCCAGCCAGAAACATATACGTTCTCACAGATATCTACAAGGAAAGCCGATGGGGCTATGTCCGGGAAGGCATTGCCATCTCCGAATACAGTAGAATAGAATAATTGGGTTAAATCTGAGTTAAACTTGGAAATAAATTGGCCACTTTGCTTTCCATTTGAGACAGCAACATTTTTGATAGGCATCTCACCTTCTGATTGCCCTGTTACATATATATCACCATCAGGATCCAAATCCACAAAATAATTTTGATCAAAACTTGAACTTCCCCAGTAAGTTCCGGCTAAAGCTTTTTCTCCAGTATTATCTATTTTTAAAATAAACCCATCAGTAGAATCACTGCTGAGATTGGATTGGAAACCATTCAGTCCGCTAAAAGACTTGCTATTGGTACCACCAACCGTGATGACATTTCTATTATCATCGAGTTTCAAGGAATAGGCCGCATCATGGTTTTGCCCGCCAATAAATGTACTCCAAGCCATGGATGATAAGTTAGCCCCTATTTTAAATACGCAGCCATCCTGGTAGCCCTTTTGATAATTCGGGTGCAAGGCATCATTGGATGTAGGAAAGTTTTTTGACCGAGTACAGGAGGCCACGTAAATATGGTCTTGTTCATCTATAATGACTTCACCCCTGAAAACATCCCCATAATTATACCCTAAGGGGGATTCATTGTAATAACGATCCCTTCCACCTTTATAAGCCCCGTTAAGCCCATCGTCAGAACTACCCCCAATAAAAGTTGATGCACGTATTTTTGAGCCGTCAGGCGATAACTTAGTTAAAAACATATCAGCTTGCCCGTTTTGTGTCTGATCAAAAGCGGAACTACTAGTAGGGAAATCACCCGAGTAGGTGGTACCATAAACAACCAATTCCTGCTTGCTATTCACTATCATACTGTGGGGTTGTTCATTATGGCTACCTCCTAAATAGGTGGCGTACAGAAGCTGACTGCCATTCTTGCTATATTTAAGGATCCCAGCATCCCTTTGGATATCACCGGTCTCAGGCGAAACAACTTTGCCTCCCTGGAAATTAGCTTGATAGGCCCCTGGTTGAGTAGGAAAACCAGCACCGTAAACGGTGCCTGCCGAATAGGCCTGGCCCAGAGAATCAAAGGTCCCTGTAAAGCCGAAATTATCCGCACTGGAACCAGAAAAAGTGGCAAAAACCACATTGGGATCAATTACCAAGCGCTGGCTATCATTATAGCTGTTTGGAAAATCAAACTTAACCTGGTTGCCTTTCAGCTTAAATTCGCAAGGCACGGTCTCTCTGGGTTTTTCTTTTGAGTTATAAGCCACAGGTGCTTCTTCAATTAGAGGCTGAAGCGCTGTACCAATAGTAAGTTGATTATCATCAATGGTCAAGGACTCTGAACCCAGCCAATTTAGTTTGATCCTATTGGGATTAGCTCCCGGCGCCACAACAAAATCATACTTTATGCCTTTTGGTTGACCCTTAAGTATTAGATCAATACCCGGGTAAACTGATTTAAGTTTAAGCTTGCTATAGGCTTGCAAAGCCGTAGCCCAGTTTTCTGGATTTTTCCCTTTGTAAAAATTATAGCGAGTACTGGAAGGGCCCTCGGTTTCAATCGATGAAGGGGTGTTCCCGCCTTCAAGGTCCATTTTAAGAACGTGAGCCTGTAAAGAATCCGGCTCAAGCTTTTTGTGATGATATCGGGATAATTGCTTTTGATCCCAGAATTGGTATGTAAGCTTGGTATTACCAATAAATAACTGCCCACCCGGAATAAATGCTTTATATTGAACGCTATCATGCCATTGACCAGCATTTGGGATAAACTTGATTCTTTTTGCATCCCCTGGTGGATCAAACGCATTCACACCATTTACACTGCAAAGAATGCTAAGGATTAGAAAAGCAAAAAACCTGTAAGAGAAATAAGAAACTTTATGTGGTTTTTCGGGATTCTTCATAGTTTTAATTAAATACACTTAACTTAAACATTACTGGAAAACCTTTGGTTTTTTTAACTGTAATTCACAATTTAACAATTTCAGACAAACCTGCTTAAAACAAGTCGATAAATTGAGGATTACCGTTGCTTGGCTTCGGGCCAAATTACTCATTTACTGCTCTTTAAAATTTTTTGATTTTTTATCACAAAAAGCTTGTAAACCATTCTTTATCATAGTGATAACTTCTTGCATGATATTCAGGATTGGGTTTTAATCGGTCTTACTAAAATAGAAATTGTGTTTCAGCTTTAATCTTTAAAGCTTTTTCACAACAACTAAATTCTTTTATTTTGAAATGGAAAAAGTAGGAAAAGTAAAGGGAATAAAACTCGCTGATTATGTACAAAGCAACTATTAATAACCAAAAGGCATTGCAGGTAGAAAAAGAAAATGGTTACCATAAAATTGATGAAAACGCCCTTTATTTAGATATAGCAAACGTTAAAAACAACCAATTTCACATTCTCCAAAACGGTATTTCTTACAATGCTACGCTGGTTGAAAAAAATGATAGAAACCTTACCATCAAAGTTAACGGGAACCTTTACGAAGTAGCGATAGAGGACGAGTATGACCTACTACTTGAGCAATTAGGCATGGAATTCGGAAAAGCCGGCCTTTTGGAAGATATAAAAGCGCCAATGCCGGGTATGGTGGTAGAGGTAAAAGTACAACCCGGAGATACCGTAACCAAAGATCAGCCTTTAGTAATACTTGAGGCTATGAAAATGGAAAATGTTCTAAAAGCCCCTGCTGATGCTACTATCGGCTCAGTATCTGTTAATCAAGAAGATAAGGTGGATAAAAACCAGGTGCTGATCACCTTTGAGGAATAGGGCTTAAGATAATTTCTTAACTCCTCAATTTTCTGAACGCCGTATTAACCTTGATTCAAAAAGTTTTTCCACCAAATACCTGAGGCTTTAACGGTCCTTTTTTGGGTGCTAAAATTAACGTGAATTAAGCCAAAGCGTGGCTCATAGCCTTCTGCCCATTCGAAATTATCCGTTAGCGTCCAGGCAAAATAGCCCTGAACGGGTACTCCTTCTTGTTTTGCTTTTAGCATAGCGCTCAAGCTTTTTTTAAAATAGGCTATCCTTGCCTTATCATACACAGCTCCATTCTGTACTCCATCGTTCAACGCTAAGCCATTTTCCGTTACAAAAACTTCAGGAAGGTTTTTATATTGACGAAGCCAGCTCAACACCTCGTAAATGGCTTCCGGGTAGAACTCCCATCCCATTGCTGTCAATGCTACATTTCTCTTCTTAGGGCTTACTCGCAGAGCGTTAATGTATGGGATATACCAGGCTTTTTTTACTATTTCGCGAGTATAGGGCTGGATACCAATAAAATCCACAGGAGCAGCTATTTTTTTTTCATCACCTTTCTTGATATACCGATCAAGTTTCTTGAGAAAAGGCACTGAATCAGCAGGATAATCATAGCCTAACAAAGGATCCAGGCAAAGCCGATTAACCAATGCGTGAATCTGATCCGCAGCTTTTTGATCTTTTTCAGTTTGGCGAAATGGATTTACAGGAATGGTTGAAAAAGTACTTCCAACCCTGGCACTGCGGTCAAGGGATTTAATTAAACGAGTACCTTCGCCCTGTGCTAAAATTGCATGGTGAAGAGAAGCAAGGAATTTATTTAACCCCCATCGGCCTGGCGCATGAAGGCCTAAACCATAGCCTGCCCCGGTAAAAACGTTGGGTTCATTCATGACCATCCAATTTTTGACCCGGTCTCCTAAAGCCTGGACACAGGTTTCAACATAATCTAAAAACCAGCCAGCGATTGAGCGATTCATCCAACCTCCCTCCTTTTCAAGCGCATTGGGTAAATCCCAATGGTAAAGGGTTAACCAGGGTTGAATATCCCGCTGAAGGCAGGCATCCACCAATTGTTTATAAAAATCCAAGCCTTTACCATTCACATTTCCTTTCCCTTCCGGAAAAATACGTGGCCAGGATACCGAGTAACGAAAATGCTTAAATCCGAGCGATTTTAGTAAATCCAAATCATTGTGATAGTTGTAATAAAACTGGGTAGCTTGGTTAGCAGTCGCCTTATTCCGGTTAGCCTTCTTTTTATTGCTAAACTCATCCCAAATAGACCAACCCCTACCATCCTCGAGGTGAGCCCCCTCCACTTGATAAGCAGAGGAGGCTACTCCCCAAATGAAACCATCTCCAAAGTCAGATTTTCTAAGGTTCATGCAAGGTCATTTGCTACGATATGAAACTATCAAAGATAAATTTTGAGATACTTCCGGTAACAAATAGTTGATACTTGTTTAAGATCATTCAAACAATGGCATAAATGATTTGAGAAATCGTCAAATGAGTTAGTTAAACGAGCAATAATACCATAGGCAACCTAATCGGTAAGGAACTTAGGTGCCTCATGAGCACAATTCCCTTTGACAGATAAAAAAGGTAATATTCGTATCAGCATGAATAAGGGAAGGATAAGTCATTTAAAGCAAAAGGCTACAGCCATTTATTCAATCCTGAATAAGATGAGTAACAAGGCTTTTTTGAGGGTCTCAAAACGTGCAAACCCGGATAGTTTTTAAATATTGCTCCAGTATTACAATAGTTTAAAAAGAAGTACGATTCTTTAGAATTTTTTGTTTGTTGATTACCAAATTGGTGGTACTATAAACAATTAATATCTACCACAAATTACCGGTAATTTTAAAAGCGTTATCTTAACAATCGGAAAACAAATTTTTAATCAGGCACTTTTCTTAAAAAGCTTACGAATGTTATCCAATTCCATTAACTTTCTGATGTAACCGTCAATATCGCCGGCCACCATTAATGAGTAAGCTTCCCGTTTCGTTTCTTCGTATTTAACAATGTAATCGTCCATGGTTAATTGGTTTAAAGATCAGACAAAATTCAATAAATACTAACAGTGTATTTGTTTATGACCCATGGAGACCTCCCTTTTTTCTTTATTATTTGGTCAAAACCTGTGCCTAGCTGAAAAAACCTTTAAAGGCAAAGAGTACACAAATTGTACATTCTACCTTTCTTGATGAAATTTTTTGCCTTTACGTTGCACAGTTGTAAAAATGTGATTAATGGGCAGAAAAAACAGGCCAATTTTTACCCCTTACGTTAAACTCCCATTACATTAACAAACGTTAAAACAAATATTTAAGTATACTTACTTTCATATAACCCTCAATGGCCAAGTGAAATTATTATTCTGGATAGTGCAAACTTTAGCCTATTTTTAAATCTTTAGGACCGACCTAAAAGAACCAATAAACAAGAAATTATTGTTTTTTAAATAAAAATGGCTAAAAAAGAGTGCCCTTCATGCGCCATGGATGTGGATAAATCAGAAAAAACCTGCCCGGTTTGTGGTCATGAATTCCAGACCTTTAGCTTATGGATGCGAATAATTTCTGTAGGTCTCTTGATGTTATTCCTGCTTTACTTTATACTTTAAACCATCTTTTTTGCTCATTATAAGACGTTTTAATTATTCCTTTCTTACAGGGTTAATTTCTAAAGGAGGAAACTATCAAAGTGCTTTTCATTTCAAATCAATAGAAATCCCAAAATTTGCACCTTCAGTTGAATAACCCTTTATGGATCTCAAGCAAGAAGTAAACAGGCGTAGGACATTTGCAGTCGTCAGCCACCCTGATGCTGGTAAAACCACATTAACTGAGAAACTACTTTTATTTGGCGGAGCCATTCACGTGGCTGGCGCAGTTAAATCCAACAAGATCGATAAAAATGCCACTTCAGATTTCATGGAAATCGAGAAGCAGCGAGGGATATCAGTAGCTACATCCGTCATGGGGTTTGAATACAAGGAAAATAAAGTAAACATTCTTGATACTCCAGGACACAAGGATTTTGCTGAGGATACTTATCGCACGCTTACCGCTGCTGATAGCGTTATCATTGTCATTGATGTGGCAAAAGGGGTAGAAGAACAAACAGAAAAGCTGGCGGAGGTTTGTCGAATGCGAAACACACCTGTCATTGTTTTCATCAACAAGTTAGACAGGGAAGGAAAGGAAGCTTTTGATCTCCTGGATGAAATTGAGGAAAAGCTAAAGATAAAAGTTCGCCCATTAAGCTGGCCAATTGGTATGGGCAGGGATTTCAAAGGCGTTTATAACCTTTATGAAAAACGACTAAACCTTTTCAATCCCCACGGCAAACAGGAGGAAGAAGAAACAATTGCTTTTGAAGATCTGGATGATCCTGAACTTGATAAGTATATTAATCCCCTCACTGATCAGCTAAGAGAAGAGGCTGAGCTGGTTGATACGGTTTATCAGGATTTTGATATGGAAGCTTATCGAAAGGGAGAAATTTCGCCGGTATTTTTCGGGAGTGCCGTTAATAATTTTGGTGTTAAAGAGTTATTTGACTGTTTCCTGGATATCGCCCCTCCTCCGCAACCCAGTCATACCCAGGAGAGGGATATAAATCCTGCAGAAAACAACTTCAGTGGCTTTGTTTTTAAAATCCACGCGAATATGGATCCGAAACACCGGAACCGGATTGCTTTTGTGAAGGTCTGTTCTGGTCTGTTTGAGCGAAACAAGCCTTATCTACATGTACGGAAAAATAAGAAAATGAAATTCAGCTCTCCGACTGGCTTCATGGCGCAGAAAAAAGAGACACTGGATTACGCCTACCCGGGTGATATTATTGGTATTCCTGATTCCGGGAACTTCAAGATAGGCGATACTATCACCGCAGGAGAAAAAGTCAATTTCCAGGGAATACCCAATTTTTCACCAGAACAATTCCGGTATATTGAAAATGCCGATCCCATGAAGGCAAAACAACTCAATAAAGGTATCGACCACCTCATGGATGAAGGGGTGGCACAGTTATTCACTTCTACCTATAACGAAAGGAAAATCATCGGGACCGTTGGAGAACTACAATTTGAAGTTATTGCTCACCGTTTGAAACATGAATATGGGGCATCCTGTAAATTTGAGCCACTAGATGTTTACAAAGCTGTATGGATTACAGGAGACAAGGCACAGCTACAGGATTTCAAAAACCGGAAATGGCAATCAATGGCAAAGGATAAAGAGGGAAGGGATGTTTTCTTAGCAAAGTCTGAGTGGATGCTGAAAGTAGCTCAGGATGACTACCCCGACTTGGTATTCCATTTCAGTTCTGAGGTTTGATTGAAGGAGTAACATGCTACATCGCCGGATTTATCATTGGTTAATTGTTTGATAACAGGTATAATTTGGTCGGGGCAAAGGACCCCCTAAAAATATAACCCTGAGCTCACCCCAGCATATACCGTAAAAATCTCTGTAATGAATAAAAGATTCCAAGCATTCCTTAAAGGATATTTACTTCTTTTTGCTTTGCTGAGTCAGATTTAAATCAATTTAAGGCTGAACCCGCGAGTTTCAATTGCCTAATTTAGGTTTCCTATTCTGGAATAGAATCTTGCTAATGATAACTCAATACAAAATTTGAGATCCCTTTGCTTATAAGAGCTAAGTATCTTCAAATCCCTAAAACACCCTGCTGTTTAATCTCTTGCGTCAGGGGTAAGATGATCATGGTTAAAGTGGTGTAACAACTTAACTGACCAGCTTCATTGTAGTTATTGATTGCCCAGAGGTGTGTTTGCCGGCCCAATCTAACAGGTGTAGCAGTACCATATACGAATCCTTCTGTCGCTTTTTTCAGATGATTGCATTTGATTTCCAAACCAACGGCGTAATAATTATTACGGTCTAAGGCCAAGTAGGAAGCCATGCTTCCCAAAGTTTCAGCTAAGGAAGCATTGGCCCCGCCATGTAGGATACCAAATGGTTGCTTTGTCCGATCATCAACCGGCATTTTCCCGGAAAGAGAGTGTTCTGTAATTTCTGTAAATTCAATGCCAAGGTGCGCACTCATATTTCCTGTATTCTTGGCATTCAATTGCTCAACCGTAAAACTTGTATCGATCATGGGGCTTTATAATTTTTAGCAAAAATACTGAAATTAAGAATGTCGCGTATTTCCCAGGTTTACGTAAGCAATGGATAACGCGAAATTTTTCTCCTCTTGGTGAATTCTTTAATTTAGCAATTCAAAACAGGGTTTATTTTGAGCGTAAGGGAATTATTTATAATTCGTCACGGTGAAACGGATTACAATAAAAGTAAAATCGTCCAGGGAGAGGGTGTTGATGCCCCATTGAATGACCTTGGCAGACAGCAAGCCGAGGCTTTTTTTCAACATTACCGGCATCTGGCTTTTGATAAAATCATCACTTCACGACTCAAAAGGGCATACCAAACTGTAGAGCCATTTTACAGTGAAGAAGTACCAATAAAACAACATAAGGGCCTGAATGAGATAAACTGGGGCTATTATGAGGGAAAGGCTGTAGCTCAGGAACAACGGGAATACTATCAATCCCTGCTTCAAAGCTGGCGTCAGGGATTTACCCATATACCTATTTATGGTGGTGAAAGCCCTGAAGATGTTGCGGAAAAACAGGAACCAGTGTTACGTAAACTATTGTATTCGAATAATGATAAGCGAACCTTGGTCTGCATGCATGGCCGCGCTATGCGGGTCTTTCTTTGCCAGTTACTCGGGAAACCGTTAAAAGAAATGGACCAATTCCAGCATGGGAATTTAAGTCTTTATCACCTATGCTTTGATGATCATACTCCTCCACAACTACTGAAAACCAATTGCAAACGCCATTTAATTGAAGCCAATCCGCAAACGTCAATTCATGCTTAAACTATTGGTTGTTGGCTTAGGTGGTTTTTTAGGTGCTATTGCCCGCTTTGGTTTGGTTAAGCTTGTTCAGCCTTATTTCTCGGATTTTCCCGGTGGTATTTTAGTGGTTAACGTGTTAGGCAGTCTTTTAATTGGTATAACAATGGCCTTCCTCGGATATTATAACAACCATTTTACCTATCTCCATCCTTTTTTTGTAATCGGCTTATTAGGTTCCTTCACTACAATGGCAACTTTTGCTTTTGATACTATACAGCTCCTAACCCTGAAATCAGCAGTTTTAGCTTTGGCGAATGCCATGCTTACTTTCGTTCTATGCTTATCAGGTGTTTATTTTGGTCAGCGAATAATAAATTCATTCTTTTATTAGTTTTTGATGCCTGGAGTTGTCAAACAACCCTGGAAATCTAAAACCCCTTAAATAAGTGCTTATGATAGGAGGTGGAGCCTTAAGAGGCATGAACGATGCCATTAAAAACAACAATAAAATCCGCTCTAAACGGAAAAACTTTTCCGGTCAGAATGCTAAATCAAGCGGACTTTCTCAGGGTCAAAAGTTTTCTAAAAAAGCTAAAAAAGCTTTTCAGGCAAGAGCAAGAAAAAACCGGCTTAATACGAAGATGAAAGTTCGGTTCATCATGGCGCTAAGTGCAATCGTTATCTTTGGTTTTTTATATTTTGCAGTAACTGTCTTTTTTGGCTAAGTGGTGAAAACCTTACCTAAAATAGTTTGACTGTTGTAAAAACCAAAGCGGGTTTTAATTACAACCATTTGCGATGTTGGTTGTTAATTGATGTAAACATCATTTATTTTGCACGTGGCTTTAGGGGTGGGAGATGGAATAATGAA
>CAZQQN010000041.1:0-23415 GCA_964595485.1 uncultured Sphingobacteriales bacterium
CGGTAGTAATAACTTGTAATAAGTAGTAATACAATTGTGGAAATACCATTGAAATGCCGTAGAAATAAATGGAAATAAGCAGGCTTTGCGAGTTTTAATTAAAGGTGTGCATTGATAATTTTTTATCCAAGAACGCTTTTTGCCTTATTTCCTTGATACATTTAATAAAGAAGGAGACCCATAGGTTTTCTTACCATTTTTGTCTACATGGAGGATTTTGAAGAATGGATGCAGGGATACTCGCGTATGAATTGTAATTTTCAAAATCACGAACGGCTAAATTGTCCACAAAAGCAAATGAAATAAGTCATCTGAATGTTTTTAAGGCTTTTAGTCACCTATCGCATCCAGAAATTTTAAATAGTTTGTTTTGGGTAGTTTTAGGTAAGCCGGCAAGATGACCGGTTTTTAAAAATGAAATCTAGGTAATTGTAAAGCTGCTTTTACTCAAAACATTTTCATTTTTTGATTAGTTAACCTACCGATCCTAATTGTTGAATTTATTTGAATGAGCGAACAAAGTCCTACAATACCTTTAGTAGTCTGGTAATTGCTACCTTTGTCAATTATGAAATACATAGAAGATGCGTAATGTGGCTATCATAGGAGGGGGAATCATTGGTCTAAGTACTGCTTGGCAGTTATCCCGGAATGGTTTTTTTGTGTCGGTTTATGACAAGGGAAGAGTGGGAGCTGCTACGAGTAGTGTTGCAGCCGGTATGCTTGCTCCTCACGCAGAAGTGAAATTTGAGGAAGAGGCTTTGATGCATTTAGGATTACACAGCCTTAGGCAATACCCGTTATTTTTATCACAGTTGGCCCATGACCTGGGTGAAGCCCCAGAGCTTGACCAATGCGGAACATTGTTAGCTGCTGTTAGCAGGGATGATACCAACCATTTAAAGCGTTTTTTCCAATACCGGGATGCGTTAGGGGTAGAGGCGGAATGGTTAACCGGTTCAGAAGCCCGCGAAAAAGAACCTCAATTATCGCCAAGAGTTGCTTCCGCCCTCTGGCTGCCGGAAGATGCCCAGATCGACAACAGGAAGCTTTTGGAGGATTTGAAAGCGGTATTGGAGCAATGGGGACAGCCTATATTTGAGCAAACTGAAATCAATACGGTCATTCAAAATAAGGATCAAACCTGGACGGTTAGTCAAGGTGATCAAAGCCAAACCTATGATTATGTTGTAATGGCTGCAGGGGCTTCCCCAATGGCGATGCTGACCGATAAAGCAGAAGTCCAAAACTTTGGTCTCCGCCCTGTAAAAGGCGAAATCATAGCTCTGACGCAAAAAGCTGGAAGCCGGCTAAAAACAATGATCAGGACCCCGAGATGTTATATGGTACCAAAAGGGGAAGATGGTCCGCTACTGATAGGCGGAACAAGCTATGAGCAGGGTTATGATGTCAAGCCAATTGCCGGAGGGGTCAAAGATTTACTTGAATTTGGATACGAGGTGGCGCCAGCCATTTATGACCTTCCCTATCAAAGCACAGATGTGGGATTAAGGCCCGCAACGAAGGATAATAATCCGGTCATCGGTTCATCCGATCAAAAAGGACTTTATTGGGCTACCGGTCATTACCGGCATGGTTTTTTACTGGCTCCTGTAACGGCCTTTGGCTTGAAGCAAGCGTTTATGAATGAAGATAAACCTGCCATATTAGAAGGTTTTGGCCCGGAACGTTTTAATTAGTGAGTAGTTTTAGTAGAGTAGTGAAATATTACAATCAAATGGCTCAACTTACCATTGCAGATAAAGTATTCGAATCCCGTCTGATCATGGGCTCTTCCCTTTATCCGAATCCGGAGATCATGCGGAAAGCCATGAGGGCCAGCGGCACTGAATTGGTCACCGTATCCGTAAGGCGGATGGATATGCAAAACCGCGGTGCCGGCACTATTCTTCAATACCTAAGGGAAGACGGGTACCATTTATTGCCCAATACAGCAGGATGCTATACGGCTAAAGATGCCGTTTTTACGGCGCAACTGGCTCGAGAAGCGCTTCAAACTAACTGGGTAAAACTGGAGGTCATAGGAGATGAGGCCACCCTTTTTCCCGATGTAACGGAGCTTTTAAAGGCCGCTGAGCAATTAGTTAAGGAAGGTTTTGAAGTTTTGCCTTATTGCAATGATGATCCGATCACTTGTCAGAAATTGGCTGATATGGGTTGTGCTGCGGTTATGCCACTTGGTGCCCCGATAGGTTCAGGAATGGGCATAAGAAATCCGTATAACCTTCAGATTATTCGCGAACAGGTAGATGCACCCCTTATCATTGATGCTGGGGTTGGAACAGCGTCTGATGCTGCTACTGCCATGGAGTTAGGGTATGATGGTGTTCTCTTGAATTCGGCCATTGCCAGGGCTAAACATCCTGTTCAAATGGCGGAAGCCATGAAGCTGGCCATTGAAGCGGGTAGTAAAGCTTATCAATCAGGCCGGATAGAAAGCAGGTTGTATGCGCGTCCATCAAGTCCTACTGGTGGGGTTGTAACAAAGGAGTCTGATCAATAAAGTCGTATCCCTCAAGCCTTATAGGAATGCCCCTGTATTTTATCCACATTACTGGTTAATAGCTGGGGTTTTTACCCAGGTAATTTTTTGGAGTTAATTGCTTTAACCGGTTTTTAGCCTCCTCGGAAATGGTTAGTTTTTCTATGAATTCATGGATCGCTTCTTTGTTGATCTGCCCACTTTGCCGGGTTAAAGATTTCAAGGTTTCGTAGGGATTTTTATAACCTTCCTTTCTTAAGACTGTTTGAATTGGTTCAGCTAAAATAGCCCAGTTTTCCTCCAGGTCTTCGTTCAGTTTGGATTGATTGACGGTTATTTTATCGAGTCCTGTTTTCAAGGATTTAAGGGCTAATAATGTATAAGAAATTGGCATTCCGATGTTACGGGATACAGTGGAATCTGTTAGATCCCTTTGCATTCGGGATATTGGTAAATTTTCGCTTAAATGATTCAGGAAGGAATTAGCGAGCCCCAAATTACCCTCGGCATTCTCAAAATCAATGGGGTTTACTTTATGGGGCATCACCGATGAGCCCACTTCATTATCATTTAATCGTTGTCTGAAATAATCCATTGCGATATAATTCCAGCAATCCCTTGAAAGGTCAATCAGAATGGTGTTAATCCGTTTCAGGGTATCGAAAAAGCTTGCTAAATTGTCATAATGGTCGATTTGAGTAGTGAATTGCTGTCGTTGCAAACCCAGAAATTCTTTCGCAAACCTATCTCCGAAACGAAGCCAATCAACCTCCGGATAGGCGATGTAATGGGCATTGAAGTTACCGGTGGCTCCGCCAAATTTACACTCGAAAGGTATGGCTTCCAAGGTAGCGGTTTGTTTTTCAAGTCGCTCTACAAACACTTGTATTTCTTTTCCAAGCCTGGTAGGTGTAGCCGGTTGACCGTGAGTATGCGCCAGCATGGGTATATCACGCCATTCATTAGCCGAGTCTTTCAATCCGCCAATGATGATGTTTTTGAGAAAAGGTAAAAAATGGGTTTCAACAGCGTCTTTAAGAGAAAGGGGAATAGCGGTATTATTAATATCCTGGGAAGTTAGGCCGAAATGAATAAATTCTCGGTATTGAGCCCATCCATTTTCATCAAATTTTTCCTTTAGGTAATACTCCAGCGCTTTAACATCATGGTTCGATACTTTTTCCAGGGCTTTAACCTTCTCAGCCTCTTCCTCGTCAAAATTGGTCAGTAAGGTTCTTAACCAGTTCAAATCGCTATCTGATAAATTGTCCAGCTCCTCAACTGATTCACAAAGGGCAATAAAATATTCAATTTCAATTTTAAGCCGGTATTTAATAAGCCCGAACTCGGAAAAATAATCACTTAATTCATTGACTTTCCGGCCATACCGGCCATCAATCGGGGAAATGGCGTTCAGGTTGGTTAGGTCCATGGTATATACCCTTTTGTTTACAAAAGTAGAGAGATAGGCTTGTTTTTCGAAACCCTGCCCTCAAGCTAAAGCGGCTGTAAGCAATTGAATGGAATGTGTTAGACTATTGCATGAAATTGCTATCAAGTAGTAGATAGATCGTTACTTTGATAAAACCTGATTTGTTAAGGATCCTGGTTCAGTAATTCCCTGAGCTTTTTCGCATTGCCAATGGCATATCCTTGGTCGGTGTTGTTGAAAAAGCAATAGCATTGGTCAACGTTGTTTTGAAGTTGTTTAAGCTTTTTGGCCCATTGTTCCAGGTCTTCCTCCTTATATTGCGAGAGAAATAATTTTTCCTTCCCGTGAAATCGGGCATAAAGGAAACTTGCTGTGGTTGTTATCCGATGTTCCCATTGCGGGGAATCAGAAATAACCAAGCCGGCATTATACTCTTTCAAGAGGTTTTCTGTTTCTTTATCAAACCAGCTTTTGTTCCGGAATTCAAAAGCATACCTGTAAGCTGAAGGTAGTTTATCTAAAAAATTCCCCAGCTTATCGAGGTTCTTTTGTAGGGAGGGGGGAAGTTGAACCAAAATAACAGCTAAATTTTGACCAAGCTTTTGTACCCCTTCAAAAAATTGATCCATTTTTTCCTGCGCCGCATTATCCACTTTTAGCTTTTTCATTTGGGTTAAGTAGCGGTTAAGCTTAACAGCAAAAACAAAGTTATCGGGTACTAATTGGTGCCAATGCTCATATGTTTTTGAGTCGAGAATTCGGTAAAAAGAGGCATTCACCTCCGTGGCGTTAAAATGTTCACTGTAATGAGAAAGCTTATCCTCTTGTTTAATGGATGGCGGGTAAAACTTTTTGTCCCAGTTTTTGTAAGACCAACCAGAGGTCCCGATAAACATGGCAGGCTTCATAAATGTTAATTTTTTGTATACGAATTTAAAGAATCAGCAAGGTTCTTAAACCGGTGAGTAATGTTTAGTAATAGCATTAGATTTGCTTTTTCAATCATTTATAAATGTGCAAATCCTAAGAAAAGAATGGACCTATGATCGTTTTATTATCCCCTTCAAAAACCATGAATTTTGAAGATAATTTCCAATTTGATAAGGCAACGCAGCCTGAATTTTTAGATGATGCCTTGAAATTGGTTGATCGAATGCGGAATTATAGCCCTGAAGACCTTGGGAAATTGCTGGCTATCAATGATAAGTTAGCCAAATTGAATTTTGACCGCTACCAGTCTTTTAAAACCCCTTTTAAACAAGACAATGCCCGTCAGGCTATATTGGCCTACAGAGGTGATGTGTATGATGGTATAGCTATTTCAAGCTACAGCAAAGCTGATTTTGAATTTGCCCAGGAGCAGGTTCGTATTTTATCGGGGTTATATGGTATTCTTCGTCCCCTGGATTTGATTCAGCCTTACCGATTGGAAATGAGCACCCCGTTAACCAACGAACGGGGAGACAACCTTTATCAATTCTGGGGCGAAAAGCTAACCCAGAACGTTAATGAAGACATCCAGCATCATGAAACAAAATATGTGATCAACCTGGCATCTAATGAATACTTCAAAGCCCTTGATCCTGAGCAATTGAAGGCAAATTTGATAACGCCTGTTTTCAAGGATAACAAAAATGGTAAGTACAAAACAATCGCCATTTATGCCAAAAAGGCTCGGGGATATATGACAGACTATATCATCCGCAATGGAATTAAAGACCCTGAGGCTTTAAAAGGGTTTGACAGGGATGGCTATCTTTATAATGAGCACTTGTCCACCACTACCGAGTGGGTATTCACAAGGGATTAGTATTGGTTATTATTTAGCATTCGGTAATTTTTTCGTGTAGCATGTGCTTTTTGGCCAGGGTTTTAGGTCATTGAGCTGACCCCTATGTTCCGAATGTCATGCTTTGTTTTTTTTTTTTATGGCCGTACAAATGCTTATCACTGGGTTAGTAGTATATGATTAAGCTTTTATTTCGAGTATTTAAAAGAAAAAGGTGCGGCTTTCATCTAAAATACAACAAGTAAGATACCCGCTATTGTAATTTTGCATTAGGGTATTAAGGTGGTACTGAATAAGTACACCTTTAGGAAATAAAACTACGAAAACTGACAATTTATGAAGTATCTGGCTATTGTATTAGCAGGTGTACTGATGATCTCGTGCTCGAAAGAGCAAGGGCCTGCATCAGACTTGCAGCCGGAAGAAGCCGACAATGAAAAATCCATGCATTCGGAAGCAAATACTTCCGCCAGTGACCAACCGAATGAAAAACTTGGGGAAGTGGTTCGCGTTACTTACATTGTTGAATCAGATGGCCCTATCAATTCCGGAAAATTTTCCCTTGATGGCGAAGAAAAAAGTTTTTGCGGGGATGATGATTTCCAATTTTCTTTTGAAACCATGAATCAACAGGAACTAAGCCTGAAGGCAGTGGCCCGGAAAAACAATGTTAACAACCTTGTTTTGAAGGTATTGATCAACGGTCAAGTAGTGAAGAAAACCAATGCGGAAGAAATAGACCTGTTTAAGGAAGGTGATATAACCTACAACCTGGATAGCCTGCCCAATGCAAAGTAGGTGTCTGTAAACTATAAAGCATAAAATTAAAAGGGCTGTGATCTACTGATTTCAGCCCTTTTTTAGTTTGGTGAATCGTGAACTAACTGGCGGTACCAGGTTACCGCGAGAGATTGTATTGCCAACCTTTATCACTCATTTGGTAGCGAAAAAATCTCTAACGGAGGAAAGTTACAGAATTGCATTTTAAAAATTTGATACGACAACAATAATTCTCGTTGAATTGCTGTGTTAAAACTGCTTTATTTAACAGGATAAATCAATACCAAATTGATCCCTGGCAACTTTCTCAAAAGAATCTTTTAAAGTCTCTTCAGATACTGATCCTTCCAAATCCTTAGTTTTCAGGCGATTGCCGGATAAGGTTACTCTGCCATTTTGGGTAGGTATGCTAATGAATTTTTGTTGGGTAAAGTATGAGTCTGGGCTTGTTTGATGGTAGTGGCACATTGCTCTAAATTCTTCTAAATTCCTGGGCTTGGCCTGAAACAGGTATTGGGGATAAGGCTTCCCTTTACTGATTTTACTCAGGCGGTAGTAAGTATTGTCATGAAGATCAATTTGAAAATTGCCTCTTGAAAGTTCAAAGGGTTTACCAGTTTCGAAAGGTACCGGGTCAAAGGAAAATTCCCCAAATCCTACATCTGTTAAGTAACTTCTGTCTGCTAAATGAACGAGTATGGTTAGATGGTCAAATTCAGGGCCATATTCGTCTTTATCCTGGCTGTAAACCCGACCTGATAAAAGCTGGGTTTGGAAACCAATTTTAGTCAAAAGATCATTGAAAAGCGTATTCAGCTCATAACAAAACCCGCCTCTTTTTTTGCTGACAATTTTGTCAAAAATTGCCCGGGTAGTTAGATCAATTGGCTGGCCGTAATGAATGGCCAGGTTTTCAAACGGAACATTGAGAAGATGTGCTTCCTGTAACCGCGCCAGCCCCTGCCAATTGGGCCTCGGTCTTTCTGTTAGATTTAAACGTGCTAAATAGCGGTCTATATCCATTTAGAAAGAATTTTTAGCGTTAACTGCTTTATTAACAATTTGAAACCCATACTGGTTACACAAGCCAACTTTTATCAATCAGGAAAAATTTTTAGGACTGGCTATGCTTTATAAGTTTTAAGGTTATAGGAAGCAGTTTTTATGCTATAAATCCAAATTTTCCACTGAATAAACTGGGTTAAATTTATGCTTTCGAAACCTCGCGATTTCTTATTTTACAATGTTCTGCCAATCTCTAATTTTGCTGAAATTCTTACTTGAACACACTGCTCTATCAACGGTTGGTAAAGCAAGCTAAGCAGTATAGATAAGTAATTGCTAATCAGTTCAAACTATGGCACATTTCAATAGTGTTGCTAAGTCCATTAATAGCCAGACAACCTCAAATCCGGTTTTGCCAACTATACTAACCAGGGTTAGTTGGTTATTTTTCATACTTACATTGGTTTTGGCTTATTTTTACAGCTTTCATGACTTAAGGTGGGAATGGCAAGGGTTGCTTAAAATCGATGGCTTAACGGTGGTCATGTGGCTTGCTGTAACTTTTTTCATTGGCATTGTCGATAGTTTTTCCAAGCGGTATATGGCCGTTAATCATTATATCAATCAATTTTTTCTAACTAAATCTATAAAAGGGTAAAGCTTATTCTAACTTACCCTTTTTATCCTATTAATTGAAAAGATACCGAACGCCAAGTTGCATACGCCAACGGGATTGTAAGCTTAGATCATTCCTGAAAGTCTTTTTATAAGGTTCCTCAGCTTGTGGATTTTTATAAGGGAAGGCAAACTTGGGCTCATTCGTTTGCTCATCAAATTCTTTTAAGCGGAGGAAAGTACGGTTGTTAACCTGTTTCCGCACACCCCATTTAGAATCGATCAAATTCCCAATGTTAATAATATCCAGGCTAACCTGAAGTTTGTGCTGGTCTCCGCTTTCTGTTTCAATTTTAAAATCCTGCATGAATTTTAGATCAAACTGGTGGTACCAGGGCAAGCGAGGTCCATTTCGGTCCACAATTTCCCCACGGTGCTTGCTAAGGTACTCGTCCTGTTCAATGTAATTATTCAATTGGTTCCATATCTGGTCCTCACTCCGTTCATCATTTGGGCCGGCAGGGACAAGGTTAATCTCTGACTGGTTTTTCGGTACATAAATCAGGTCATTGTTAATAAATAGGCCATCCTCGTTAACGTCCCCATTGTAAACATAGGAGAAGCGAGAGCCGGTTTGACCGTTGTAAACCAGAGATATCGAGGATTTAAAGTTTTCAGAGTAAGCCAACTCATAAGAAGCGGCTCCAACGATGCGGTGTCTTACTTCATAATCCGAAATTTCAACATTATTCTCATTGGGGCTTCCTTTCACCGGATTACGGCCCCAGGCAAAAAGCGCAATACTATTGGGGTTACTGGTCAGGTCTTTAGCCCTTCCATAGGCATAGGCTAAGCGGCCTTTTAACCGCTCACCAAAGGGTTTTTTCAGGGATGCTGTAGCATTGTATTGATAACCCTTGTCTGTATTCTCCATCAAAAAAGCATGCGAGATTCCGTTATTGATCCTCCTGTTAGCAGGGATTTCAGGAAAACGAACCCTGTTATCTGGTGTACTGAGTTTGTCCTTAGGTTTGACTAAGTTGATATCCCGATGCTTAACAGCATTGATGTCCTGGGAATACTGTAAATTAATAGAAGCAATAATGCCTCCCAACGGAAGCTTATAATCCAGCCCTAAACTGGACCGCCAAACTTGCGGAAATTGAAAATCATTACTTGTTTTATTGATTTCAACAACATTGGATGCGCTTGGGTTATCTGGTACGTTGGCATCCCGGTTCGGGTTGAATGGCCGGTTGGAAGGTGCAAATTCAAAAATTTCACCAAACTGTGTGCCGGTATTACCAGCTTGGTTGGCTAACCATACGAAGCGAGGCCTACCGGTAAAGATACCACTTCCTCCTTTAAGCTGGACTTGTCCATTTTCGCCCATTGTATAAGAAAAGCCTAATCTGGGCGACCAAAGCGGTTTAGGATCCGGTAGTTCACTAACATCAATCTGCCGCCCATTTCGGAAGCTCATTTTAGCTACCTCTTGGTTTTCTGGAAGTTCTATGGGATAAAAAACCATATCTGCCCTTAAACCGCCGGTTAATGTTAGTTGGTTACCGATTTTCCATTGATCCTGAGCATAAAGACTAGTCTGGACTGCGCGCATTTCACTAATCGGCTCGGGTTGATCTTTCTTGGCTGAGTATTTTAACCGGTAAAAACTGGCATTGCTAACACCATTCCTTGCACTTTCATAAAAATCCTCAAGGGATGCAAACCGATAAGCTCCGTAATAGTAATCAATGAAGAGGTTATCAAAATCAAACATGCGGTTGGCAGTTCCAAAAGTGAGCGTGTGATCCCCGGTTTGAACCTTAAAATTATTGGTCAACTGAGCAATATTCTGGTCCACGGCATTTTTTCCGGTAAAAGGGTCGACTCCGAAAATGGTGGTAGCGTTTTCCCGGTTTGCACCTATCTCAACAGCCGGGAAAGGATTCCCCTTGATATTCCGAAAATCCCGGATAGCAGTGAATCCTAAAGTTAGCTTATTGGAGGTCGGCCCATCAAAATTACTAGTAAGCCGTGCGATTCCTGAGTGCAAGTTATTATGCTGCTCATAAGCAGAGTTTTCAAATGGTAGGGTGTTTTGATCACCGGAGAATGCATCAAAATAAGGTCTATCTTTCCTTGATAGGAGCCCATTGTAACGCACGCTAAGCTTATGCACGGGATTGATGTTCCAGTCGAGTTTAAGCAGGACTTTTTCGCTGGAGGTGTTGTAGTTGTAATTTTCAAATTCACCGGGGTCATAATTGTAGTTGTCAATCAAGAATGACCTCAGCTGTTCCAATTCGGAAGCTTCAACCGTGGAAACATCTTCACCGCTTAATCCATCCCGGTTAGCCCGGAATTGAGAAGCTGGCTCCGTACGGTTGGTTATTTCAGCATTTACAAAAAAGAACAACTCATCTTTGATTATCGGTCCGCTGGCCCTGAATCCATATTGCCGGCGGTTAAAATTTTGGGGCTCCACTTCAGTGGAACCTACCTGGTTGCCTACCAGATCACTTGACCGGAAATAAGAATATACCGAACCTTTGAACTGATTCGAACCGCTGCGGGTTGCCAGGTTTATACCGGAACCAGTGAATCCGGATTGAGTAACATCATAGGGAGATAAAGCCACATTTATACCCTTAATAGCATCCAGGCTTAGGGGCTGAGCATCCGTCTGCCCACCTGGTAGGGGTGCTAACCCAAACGAATTGTTCAAAAGGGAACCATCTACTGTCAGGTTGTTATAAAAATTATTCCTGCCGGCAAAACTAAGGCCACTTCCTTTTTGTGGCGTTAATCTCATGAAATCCCTGATGCTCCTGTTAAGGGTGGGGAGCTTTTCGAGGTTATCCTGGTTGATATTGGTTTGGATGCCAGAGTGGCTGTTTTTTAACCGATTGGCCTCCTTTAGCTCCACTGCTTCCAGTTCGGTGGTTTCAGAAGTTAGCGCAAATGAAAGTTTCCTTTCCTGACCCAGACTGATGAAAACATTGTCTTTAACGGCCTTTTTAAAGCCAATATGGCTCACAATGATTTCATAAGGACCCCCGACTTTAAGGTTATCAATTCCATAACGCCCGTTTTCGCGGGAAGTGGTATTGTAAACAGAATTTGTTGGTTGGTGAATTGCCTTGATACGGGCTTCGGATAACGGTTCATCATCACGATTAGCGATTTTTCCGGATAGGCTACCATTGGTAACCCCTTGGCCTAATGAAAAGCTGATCCATGCGCATAGGTTGAGCAATAAAAATATGTATGACTTGACCATAGCTTGATCGTTTTAAGTAATGTTTGAAAAAATGGTGAAAATAGTAAGTGCCTTATGCCGGTTAGCTATGGTCTGAAGGCGGGCCTCTCATTGAGCAGGTAGCTAAAAGCTGGGGGGAGGAAATGAATGGCAATTGAATATTAACAAAAAATGAATGCCATCCTATTAGACTAATGAGTTTTTGGAAGAATGGGTTACCTGATAATTGTCCTTTTAAGTTGTTTAATAACGTTATGAATTGATAGGCACAGTCAGCATCTTTGAGTTCATGAAGGGTTACAATACGCTCACCCCGCTCATGGGCTAATTGGTGGTAGGTATTGCATAAATCAGGAGTCTGCCATGGCAGGTTTTGAAAGGCTATAGGTGTAAAATTGGTTTTTTGGATGCCAACCAAGTAAAGGCCGCCATCTTTCGCGGGCCCTACCACATGAGGTCTCTTCTTAAGTGTAACGGCCGCTTCCAGAATGGTGCCGCTTTTCAGCCCTGGGTGATCATTCCCCAAAGCAATAACCCGGTCGTAACCTTTGTTAAAGATTGCCTCAAAGGCATTGCTAAATTTTTCACCAAAGGTTTCTCCTTCCTGATCCTTATCGGTGATAATGAAATATGGTAGGCCTGTTGCTCTGATGGAGTGCAACACTTGCTCATTGAGCGTCTCGATTACCCGCCGGTTCTGCTTAAGGGAAGCACTACCTGCCAGAGGCTTTATATGAGCTTCCTGCTTTGGATCTCGTATGAAAAGGAAAAGGGCTGTGTTAGACAAATCCGTCTATTTTGACACTGCAACGTTAAGGCTTAAAGACCAATATGTAATGTCATACAATTTACATCCAGCGCTTTTAAATAATAAAAACTTTGTGTCATAAAATGCCGAAAATAAGCACTGATAAGCCAATTTTTGGTGAACAGCGCTTTTATAAGGGTTCCAGGGTATCCCGATTCTGTATCTTTACAGAACCTTTGATAACCCATATTGTTTAGGAAGTCACTGAGTATTCAAGAAAGTTTAAACAAATTCGATTAAGGAATTAGCCTATCATTTCCCCAGTAACTACTAATTAAAAATTAAGATATGAACCAATTCAATACAAAAGCAGCCGCACTTGATTACCATGAAAACCCAAAACCAGGTAAGGTGGAAGTTAAGCCGACAAAGCCTACCCAATCGCAGGAAGACTTGTCCCTTGCTTATTCTCCCGGCGTTGCAGACCCTTGCCGGGTTATTTATCAACAAAATGATGAAGTTTTCCGGTATACCAATAAGGCTAATACAGTAGGTGTGATTTCTAATGGATCAGCTGTCTTAGGGTTGGGCAATCTTGGTCCGGAAGCTTCTAAACCTGTAATGGAAGGGAAAGGCGTTCTGTTTAAGGTTTTTGGGGGGGTAGATGTATATGACTTAGAACTGGATGCCAATGATCCAGAAACATTTATTCAGGCTGTGAAAGCAATGGGGCCTACTTTTGGCGGTATTAATCTTGAGGATATCAAAGCACCGGAGTGCTTTGAAATTGAAAAGCGGCTTAAGACTGAAATGGATATTCCCGTTATGCATGACGACCAGCATGGAACAGCAATAATCACAGGGGCTGCTTTGTTGAATGCCCTAACTATTGCCAATAAGTCCCCAAAAAATCTGCAAGTAGTGGTGAATGGAGCCGGTGCGGCTGCAGTAGCCAGCGCCCGTTTTTTTCAACAACTTGGCGTTAAGCAAAAGAATATTGTAATGGTAGATAGTAAGGGGGTGATTACCCAGGATCGAGAAGGTTTAACGCCTACTAAACAGGAATTTGCCACCGATCGACCAATGGCTACCCTCAGCGATGCCCTTCAGGATGCTGATGTTTTCATGGGGCTATCAGTTGGTAATATCCTCTCTGAAAAAATGCTCAAGTCAATGGCTGATAATCCCATTGTATTTGCGCTTGCTAACCCTACGCCTGAAATCCCTTACTATGAGGCCAAGACTTTTCGCAATGACGTATTGATTGCAACCGGCAGAAGCGACTGCCCTAATCAGGTCAACAATGTGCTGGGATTTCCTTACATTTTCCGCGGCGCTTTGGATGTAAGGGCAACCCAAATCAATTATGAAATGAAATTAGCGGCAGCTCGTGCAATAGCTGATTTAGCAAAAAAGCCAGTTCTTCAGGATGTTCTGGATGCTTATCAACTAAATAACATCTCATTCGGCCATGATTACCTGATACCCAAACCTAACGATAGCCGACTTATCACCTATGTTGCTCCTGCTGTTGCAAAAGCCGCCATGGATACCGGGGTAAACCGCGCTTCTATAACCGATTGGGATGCTTACAATACTGAACTCCAGAATCTTTTATGAAGATGGTTCGGAACTTGATATTCCTCTGCCTATTAACTGCGTTTTCTGTTGATGGTTCAAAGGGGCAAGGGGATTTCCGTGATAAAACTGAAACAATGCGAGGTGTCTGTTTTGTAGCCCCAAAGGATAAATTGACAAGCAATCCCTTCCAACCGGTTAAAAAATTGGGCGCTAATTATGTAGCCGTTGTTCCATATGCTTTTTGCCAACAGAATAAGCCAAGGGTCAATTATGATTATGCCCGGCAGTGGTGGGGAGAAACAGTAGAAGGTACGCAACAAACCATCCGATATGCCCGTGAAAAGAATCTTAAGGTTAAGCTGAAACCCCATTTATGGGTTGGTGGGGAAGGATGGCCTGGTAGCCTGAGCTTTGAGAATGATGATCAATTGGCTACCTGGCAGTCGAGCTACACTGACTATATCCTGCGCTTTGCTCGCATGGCAGAGAAAATGAATGTCGAACTTTTCACCATTGGTACGGAGTGTAAACAATTGGTTAGGGACCATCCTGAATTTTGGCGCTCTTTAATTGAAAAAGTAAAGAAAGTTTATCAAGGCGAGGTTACCTACCAGGCTAACTGGGATAATGTGAAACATGTCTCTTTTTGGGATCAATTGGACTACATCAGCGTCAGTGGGTATTTTCCGGTGGCTGATAAGCCGAAACCTCCCAAAACAACCATTGCTGAAAACTGGGAAAAACACCTAAAAATGCTTGAAAGAGTTCACATGGCTTATCAAAAGCCTGTCCTGTTTGGTGAGTATGGCTATTGCAGTAAAGAAGGCACCCTAATAAAGCCATGGAAAGGCGGTCGTAAGGACCAAGCTCCTGTCAGTATGAAAGCTCAGGAAAAAGGGTATGAGGTATTGTTCAGCCAGGTTTGGGAAAAAACCTGGTTTCATGGAGGTTTTTTATGGAAGTGGTTTGAGAATCATCAAAATGCCGGAGGTGCAGGTGACAATCGCTATACACCCCAAAATAAACCAGCAGAAAAGGTTATCGAGAAGTTTTATTCAATGGAATGAATGATTTACTTTGATTCAGTAAAAATGTAATGGAAAAATTAAAGCCTGAATAAAGCCGTTACTAACATGGAGCTGTTAGGTAACCAATACCAACCAACAATCACATTTCCTCACTGGTGGCATTAAAAATAAGACTAAATTCCCGAAGGATATGCCAGCAATTCTATGAGTGTAAAAAGTGCCATACAATTCTCAAGGCAATGCAATGCCCAGATACTGCTGAGGATTTTGCTCTTTCGGTAGCGTTAATTGCTCAAGCATCCAAAAAACGGGAAACAGCTACTAAACAAGCATTAAACCTTAATTACCTTGGCTGGCACCGCCAAACCCAATAACCAATCGAGCGTAAACCCCACTAAAATTATAATCCGGGGGGTTATTAATATCATTCCCATCGTACTCCCATTCGGTTTCAAAGGGCTGGTATACATAACCGACTTTAAGGCCGGTCAGTAATCCGCCATATCCATTTTCATTACCCGTTCCAAGGGGATACCATTCCATGTTCAGGGAAAAATCGAAAAGAAGTCCACTTTGATCAATTTCAATGGTTCTCCCGGGGTTATTCCTTATATCATCCGGGTTAAGGGCTTCTGTTTCATTAATTTCAATGCCTAATCCGCCACCACCAATACCTAAGAGGGGAAAGAAGTTTAATTTCTTAGAGCTTGCTACCCGGTAACCTATGTTAAAAAAGCCTGTTCCGCCGATCGTATTGGCTTCAAAACTATCCGTAGAAATCGATTCGCCTTTTATACCATTGCCACTACCACCGATTATTAAGTCGTTAATCATAAAATAACCGCCGCCACCAGTGCTTAAATGATGGACACTTAAGCCAGGGCTTCCTTGCGGTAGGAAATTCTCCAGTTTACCAGTTGGGTGATTTCCGTATCCGATACTGAAAAAACCAGTACCACCTGAGTACCCACCTTTATTATCTTTTTCACCATTATCCTGGGATAAGGCTGTGAGAGCCATCATAGATAAAAAGCCAATTACCATTAACTTCTTAAGCATTGTTAAATCAGTTTTAATGAGATTGCTTTACAAAAGTAGGCATTTTAAAGGAATAACTCAATTCAGTAGAGTAGTCAAGTTACTTATAAGCCTGGTTAATGCTTAATGAGTTTTTGCTGGTAATATGCCTCGTTACCTTCCATATGTAACAGGTAGACGCCAGGCTTTAAGTTAGACCAATCATGTAATGGAATGTCGTTAATGCCGCGATGAATGTCAATGGCTTTGTTAATTACAACTTTACCTGAGGGTGTAAATATCCTCATTCGAAATTTCGTGTTAATATCCGAACGAATTGATAACCTCAAACGGTGTTTTGACGGCTGGTACCTTGGCTCAATCGATACGGTCTCTTTGTCAAATTTGATCGTTTCTATCCCTGAACGGGCGGTATTCCCTTCCAAATCAACACGTGTGATCCGGTAAAAATGTTTCCCGGTTCCGGCAGAATCATGTATAAAATTATATTGGCTTGGTTGTAGTTTAGTACCTTTTGCTTGTTTCTTTCCGATTAATGACCAATTGGTGTCTTCTTGGGTATGATGTTCAATCCTAAAAAGGCGCGAATTTTTTTCTGAGCCTGTTTCCCATTCAAGTAAAGCTGACTGCTCTGATTCCTTCTCCACCCGGAAATAGTTTAAATCAAATGGGAAAGGAAATCCGGCATCTACCACACCGAAATAATGTCCGTTGGTCTTAAGATCTTGGTTACTGGAAGTAGCTGAGCGTAAGGCATTGCCATTAACCCCCGTGCTATCAATATTCCATTGGCTATTGATCCCCCTCTTCCAATTGGTAATGAAGGCATTGGTTAAATCTAAGCTGGCTTCCTGTGAGCGCTCCCACGAAAACCTTAGTTTAACCCCGCTGACGGATTGGCTCGGAATAATTGACCAGGTTTGGGTAACGGCATTCGCTGTTTGAGGATTTACCTCCTGCTCTGGATTTTCAAAGATTTTATCCTCAACGCGAGCTGTAAAGGTTTCATCTGTACAGCTGCTGCACTGAATGGCAACTGGCGCATAAGCCTGAAAACCGATAGGTAAAGGTATAAACCCACTCTTGTCAGCTGTTCTTTTAAATGACCCATTTCGACCTGAGTCTACCCTGATATAGGAATTTTCATCCGCACCACTTACCAGAGCTCCTTTGTCAAGCGATAGGTTATGGGATCCCAATGCAATTTTCCCATTTGTGAGCTGAAGCTCTTCATTGACTTGCAAGGTTTTGCCTAATTGAATTAAATTGCTGCCATCTCTTTTCAAAGTACCAACTTCAGCGATATTCCAAGTAGCAAAACCGGTGTTGTATCCCGATCCTTTGAATGTGAAATCAGTTGAGTTGCTGATGTTTTTATTGTTATTGACCTTGAAATAGGTGGGCAAGCTATCCGCTACAATGAGTCCGGCTGTCGAATCAAAGGTTAAGTTTTTACCAATTTTAAACTGGCCTTTATAAGCGTTTAGGCCCAATTTTGCATGGCTATTAACCCTTAAGTTTCCCTGAATAACCACGTTCTTATTACCAGATACCTCGTATTTGGCTGATTGGTTAGCTTTTGCCTGCTCTTCAGCGGTAATGGATAAATTTCCAAAAGTAGCACCGGAAACATCAATTGTATACTTTTGAGCCGGTACATCAAACACCAAATTGCCAAGCTTATTCGTATGTTTTTGGGACAAGCGATTAACCAAATTATTGTGATCGCTCGTGGTTTGATGGATGTAAGTACCTCCGTTTTTGATCTTTAATGAGTCTTTAAAATTGAGTACGCTGCTGCCAGAATAATTGGAGGCATTTACCAGTTTGGCTTTATCATTAATCGTGATTGGTGCGGAAGGATTATTAATGGCTATTGCCTTATTTAAGCCATTGCTTTGAGGGATCTTAACGGTTATTGAGTCGCCAACTCCTGGGTCAATATTGAGGGAGCCCATGGTATGGGTTTGGCTGCCATCAACAATTACTTTGTAAGCGCTGCTAATAAAGGAATGATCCAGGATTACGCTGTCTTGTTGATCAGGTACCCCATTGGGAGCCCAATTTTTATTGTTACTCCAAAGTTTGTTGTTTCCGCCTCCGTCCCACTTTTTTGTAACATTGCTGAGGGAATCACCCTTTAATCGAAAGTTATCTATTGCAGCATAATCTCCTGATCCTTGCTGCTGCGCATAAAGCCTAAACTGTAACTGATTAACGGTATCCGGTATACTTAACGTTTTGTTTACCCAGTCGGATTTACAGCTTTTGGTAGAAGAATCCGAAGAGCCATCAAACAAAACCTGCTTACCTGCGCTAAATCCGTTGTAAATCAGCTCATACTGTATTTGATCATTGTTGTCAAATTCAAAAACACGGTACTGGAAAGCCAGATTGATGTTTTTATAGTGCCTTAGCTGGTTGTAGCCAATGGTTTTAAATGTAATAGTGTTGTTAAGGCCACTATTACCACAAGTTCCGGCATCCAGATCCTTAAAACCAAATAACTTACTTCCTGAAATAGGGTCAATACTATCGGCTTGCCTTTTTACTTCCCAATAGCCGTTACTGCTACTGTTGCAAGTAGCAGGATTGGTTTGGTAGGACCAGTTTCCTTTTCCCTCAAAGTCCTGGCTGACAATATAGTTCTGTATACCTACCTGGGTAGTGGCCGCATTGGCAATTTTGTAATCAATATTTGATCCGCCGTTCGTAAAAGGATAAATGATAAAGTTGTATGTTTGTTTTTCACTCAGGCTGTCAAAAGTGTAGGCTTCAACGCCTTGATTAACTGTAACAGCACCATCACCATCAGACCAATTCGTATCAGTGGTTACAGGATTGCCATCGCTAAAAGTTTTGTAGCTACCATTCGGGGTTTTACCTAATATAAGATACCCATCGGGTGTGGGATTACTTGATACATCGCACCATCTTAAACTTGCACTTTTATCTGAAGTGTTTGTCGCTGTGAATCCGCTGGGGTGGTTACTTGGTTCTGCTTTCAGCGTTTTATTAGTTATCACTTTAAAGTTATCAAAAACAGCTTGATCACTTGCTCCATTTTGTTTTAACACGACTTCTAACTTAAGAGAGTCCGGGTTATTCGAAACGGTATCCTGAATAGTCCCCTGTGTAGTGCCCTGTTTACTGCCACCCGCTATTCGGGTACTTTTAACAAGGGTATTGTTGTTTTTATAGATTTTGTAAAGGGCCTTGTCATTATTATCAAAACTTTCTATATCGTAGTCAAAGCTTATGACGACTTCATTGATTTTGGGAACTTTGATATACTCAAAAGATACGGTAGCATCACCGCTTGTGCCATAATCCCCTTCATCGTAGAGGTCACTCACACCCAGCAGGCTGTCTGAGAGGCCGCTATACTGATTCATGTTAGTAGCATCGCCGGAATGAATTATACCGTAAAAACCATCGCTTGTCCATCCACCGGGATCAGGGTAAACATCCGTATTGGTATGGCTGAAAAAGCTGACACTGGAGTTGAATTGCCAATTTCTATTCTTATCAAAATCTTGTTTGGCAAGAACAGAAGACTTAGGTGTTTTAGCGGTATCAGCGGGTCCTTTCGGATTGGTCAGGAAATCAATGTTGTTTCCAGTGTTCGTGTAAGACCAAATTTGAAAATGGTATACCGTATTCCCTGATAAACCCTTGAAACTATAATTTCCGGAAGAGCCATAATTGACTTTAACGATAGCTGAACCATCTGATAAATCCTGATCAATTACTGGATCATTGCCATCAGTCGGTTGGTTTAAATTTTTGGCGTCTGATGCTTTGATAAGATAACCGTCCGGTTTTTGGTTACCACCTACAGCATCAGTCCAAGATAGTTTGACCTCGTTATAAGATGAGGATGAAGCCTTAAATGCCGTTGGCTGATTTGCCGGCTCTGGTTTCGTAGCTGTCGTTCCTGTTAATGTTAGGCTATCCCAACCGCATAATTCACTACCTGCATTGACATCCACTATGATTTTGAAATAGCAATCCTGACCAGTCTGTCCTATTGGTTCAGAAAAGCTTTTCAAATTCCCGGTTAATCGGGTACTACCAAAGAACATGGGATCACCTGATAGGTTTTCATCCACCTTTGACTGCTTTAATGAGACCTTAGTACCATCGACAAAGGCCAAAACTTTAAAAACATCCGCATTGGCCTCGAAATCTCCCGATGCTTTTGCATCCCATGCTAATTTTAAGTTACTGTAACCAGCTATATTGATGGTGTCACTTATCCAGGAAACTTCACCGTCCGTGTCCTGGGCTTCAAAAGTCTCTTTTTTTACCATAAAGTAATCGCTGTTTGCCGAGAAACTACCATTCTTCACACTTATACTCCAATCAACCCCACTTGTATCCTTCCCACTTCCATCAATTCCTTTCCCATTCTGGCCAGTAAAATTTTGCTGGTATATCGTATTTTGCCCGAATGCAGCTGGAATGGTAAGGCAAAAACTTAGCAGGATCGTGATCAGTTTTAATGATTGTTTTAGATAAGCCATTTCAAGTTGTATTTAATAAATGAAACTATTGAACTTTGATACTTGATCGTTGAACATTATTTCCAATCTTGTAATTGGGATTATTTAAATTGGTGTAAGGGTAAATTTTGAAGTAATAAGTTTCACCCTTTTTAAGCTCAAACTCAACCTCTCCCTTACCTTGTTGGATATTTTTAGCCAGCACCCCGTTAGGCACTCTTTGCCCATCTTTTGGCGTTTTCACTGCATTGAAACTTTTTTGATGGCCCAAAACAAGGTAATAATCGGGTAAAATAGGGCCTAAATTGGTATCATTCCAACTTAGCTTAACGGTTTGGGTAAGCTCGCTATCCAGGTTCTTTACAGTTGCTAAGTTTTTATTTATGCCGCTGTCAGTTCTATTGTTTTCCGGACAATTGTTAGTCCAAATGCATTGTGCAAATTGAGGTGAGTCTATGAATGGGTTTCGGTTATTCTGGTAGCTATAGATTGTGTTGTTTCTGTCGCGTTCAAATTGGCTTACCGGGTCTTTTTGATGCCATTTCAAAAGGGTATCGAGGTTGCCAAATTTACCGGCGTTACCATTGGTTTTGTTATAAAGGCTTAAATCCGGTTCGCCACTTACGTCACCATTGTATCGAACCACCATGTAAAAAATAATCCTTGCCAAGTCACCTTTAACGGTTTCCATAGGTTCCCATGAGTCATTATCCTGGTAAGTATCGGCAGCACAATTGACAGGTGATCCGCCATTGTCAAATTCTTTATTACCGCGAACGGTATTAAGCTTGATATCACAGGGTTTCAGGTTATGGGCATCCTTACCAGCCGTATTACTGGTATTAAATTGACCGAGCGATTGAGGCCAAACGTGTTCACGGTTCCAGCCATTTCCGCTGTTGTATTCCTGCCCTCCATCTACCGAATTCCCTGAATAAATTAAAATTACATCCGTTTGTTTTTTAGGGTTCTTATCAGATTTTTTCAGGATATCCCAGATATCCGTATTACCAGATGTGTAAGGGTATTCCTTGTGGTTATCGATTATTTTATGCAGATTAGTTTTTAAAGTATTGCCAGCAATATTTCCGGTTCCTGAATAGTAGCCATTGGGGATTTGTCCTTGCGATTTAATAGAAAAAGCAGTCAAAAGAAAAATAGAAAGTAAGAATTTGCTCATTGGCTTGAATTGAGTTTCGCGAATGATTAACGAAGTTAGTGCTGCTTTATTAAAATAACTTTAATTCCGCATTAAGATTTATCCAATGGTTAGCGTTTCCTCTTTTTTCTTTACATGACATTGTTATAAATGTTGACGGAAAAATAATAGCTAAATAGCTGTAAATCAATATTAATGGGGTTTAGGTTGTCCCTTATACGACAAATTATAACCGCCGGATTTTCAAACAACCTCTATTAACCCAGACATCCTTTAATTTGCTTCTAAAGTTTCTGAATTTATGGAAGGCATAATAGACTTCTGGTATTTACTACCCATCTCTATCTTAATTGCTACTTTAGCCATGTCCACAGGAATAGGTGGTGCAGTCTTTTTTTCACCTTTATTCATGGTTGGGCTAAATCTTTCACCTCCCACTGCGGTGGGTGCCGCATTGGTTACGGAGTTATTCGGATTTACATCAGGCCTCTTTGCCTACATAAGGGCTAAATTAATTGATTATAAGTTGGGAATGAATTTGTTGGTTGTTTCCGTTCCATTGGCCATTGTCGGGTCCCTTTTTGCGGATTCATTTCCAGATACCCTTGTGAAAAGTATTTTTGGCTTGGGCATCATTGTTATTGGTTCCCAGCTTTATATAGCCTATCGGAAAGAGAAAAAGGAACGTGAAAATTTGGAAGCTGAATTGGCCGATACCGCATCTGAGCAATACAATTCTCGTCTGGTTGACAAAGAGGGTAATGTGTACTACTACACCATTAAGAAACGATGGTTGGGGCGCTTATTTGCTTCTATCGGTGGCTTTTTCATTGGCCTTATCTCTGTTGGTTTGGCAGAAATCCTTGAATACCGGTTAGTGGCCCAATGCCGTGTGCCGCCTCGAGTAGCTGTGGCTTCCGCAATTTTCGTGGTTGTGGTAACGATTTTACTCGCTTCTGTGACCCATGCTTATACGTTCATTCAGCATGCTGATGACCAAATACTGCGCAAGGTGGGTTCTATTGTCTTGTTTACGGTGCCAGGGGTTATCATAGGCGGACAAATCGGGCCTTGGGTTCAAAAGCGGTTAAACCAGGATTATATGAAGCTTTTTATAGCCGGGTTATTTACCTTGGTTGGCCTTTTCATGTTGATCAATGCCTTGTATTTTTAATGGGCTAAAAGCCTGCTCAATGTTTCGGGTTTCATGGTTAGTGTAATGGTCTCATTAATTGTTGATTTGATGGCCAGGAGTGTGTCGAATCCCTGACAGAAAAACTGAACAAGGCAAGAATTTTGAACTTCTTAAATAGGGTCGAGGTTTCATAGGTTACCAAGTAAAGTGGAAAATATATGGAGAGTAAACAAGAGAGAGCCAATGATTTCAAGCAAACCGTTACCAATGATGAAATTTTCCACTTATCCAATGATGGTATTTTTATCGTTGACCAAGAGGGCTATATTATCAATGCCAATGAAAGGGCTGCTGACCTTTTTGGTTATTCGGTAGGGGAGATGGCTCGCATGCCGATTTATAAGCTTCATCCGGAAGCAGAAAGACCCCAGGGTCAGGAAAAATTTCAAGAGACGCGGGAAAAAGGATTCGCCCGTTTTACTATTGGCGCTTTACGTAAAGATGGCGAAAAACGTGAGGTAGAAATATCTGCAAGCCGTAGTGACAGAAATGGTCAGGCTGTATTTATTGCCATGGTAAGGGATTTTACTGAACAAAACCGGGCATTGCGGCAAATTGATCAATTAAGCCAGTTTCCCGAACAGAATCCCTTTCCGGTTATCAGGACCAACGCTGCTTATCAGTTGGAATATGCCAATCAAGCCAGCAAGGATTTGCTAAAGGCCCTTGATATTCAGATAGGCGATTACCTCCCAAGCGAATGGCAGGAAAAAGTGGATACCATTTGCAAAAACGGGAATTGCCTTGACAAATCACCTAATTTTGAATTTAAGGT
>CAZQQN010000042.1:0-22414 GCA_964595485.1 uncultured Sphingobacteriales bacterium
TTGCCATAATCGATAACTTTTATTATTTGATAAACACTCAAATTTAATCATCTTTCACCTATTAAACAAATTTAAAAAAGTTTGTTCAAAGGCTTTTTAAAAACCTGAGGTTCCCTTTAGAAAAAAACTTATCGAATTAGGCACTTAAGCAATATTTCCCAAATCCTGATAAAGGCGAGCTCAGGTTCCTTTTTCCCTTTGGAAGAAGGGGTAGGGATGAAGGATTCGGTGAAAATTAAAAACCCTCACTCTTAACCGCTCTCCCTCATGGCGATAAGAACAAATCTTTTCAAGTATGAGTATTGTTAAAGCGCCTATTTCCAAAAATTAATTTTAAATGTATTTTTATTTGAAAAAACGGTTCGAAACCTTTGTTGTTTAGGGTTTCTCATCTTACTGTGCGTGAAAATTAATTGAATTTTTCATTTCCAGTAATTGTTTTTGGGCTAATGGATGCCTCATGAGCTCTTAATTAATTCCGATCGAAAAATCGGTTTTTGACCGCAAGGCTTTCAATGAATAGCTGCCTTCCTGTTATTTACAAGGCTTTATAATAAATGATGGATTTTATAATTTAGTAATAATGAAACAATGCATACTTGAAATTAATCAACCTATGAAATGCTTCTTAAGTATTTTGACCATTTTTTTAATAGGGATAGCTACATGGGCTCAACCACCTGTAAAACAGCAACTCCGGAAAGCCCTTCAAAAGGATGGAAGCCAGGCTCCTAAACTTGGAGGTGGTAAGGGAAATGTTACCTACCGCTTAAAAGTTGTTACTAAGGATGGCAAATCGCCAAAAGCGGGGATGCTTGTTAAAGCCGTTGAAACTTCCAGCTTAAATACTGTCAAAGGCAGGACAAATGAAAATGGTGTTATCACCTTATCATTAGAAAATGGGAAAGCTTGGAAAATTTCGGTCGGTAAGATGAAAAATTGCCGTTTTGTTAAAGCAAAAGCTCAAAAACAGATAAGGAAACGCGGTACCTTAGTATATGATTTAGCAAGCTATAATCGAGAAAAACAACAAATTGATGACCGGTCGCCAAAAGCCTTTGACAGGATCGATCAGAGCCATATTACCCGAGAAACCAAAGGTGAACCAGGGAAAAGCGTCCTTCACATAAAAATCATTCATCCTGATAAGAAGCCTTTAAGCGGTATTCAAGTCGAGGTGGTAAGTGTTGAAGATTCTTTAATCTATGAGCAGGAAACGAATGCTAAAGGGTGGGCTAATTTTGTATTACCTATTAATACCAATTATGATATAGACGTGAATGGTCTGAAAAATTATTATTTCCATGAATTTGGTTCAGAAAGGGTGAGACAAAGCCTTAAAATAGAATTTATACCAACAAAAGTCAACGAACAGGAAATCAATGATACGATTTATCAAAAAAATGCGAGAGAGGCCGAACCCTCTTCAAAACGGGCCAAGATTAAACTTAAAGTCAAAGGCAATAATTACGAAGATGGAGAACTGGCTTACTTGGACCAATTGAATTCCAATAAGGTCTATGCCAGTAAAATCAACCGGTACGGAAATGCTTATTTTTTGATACCTAAAGCAACTGTATACCTTGTTAATTTCAAATATCAAAAAAATGTAGACGCCATTAACCTTAAACATGTTGGTGAAAAGGTGAAAAGAACAGTAGAGGAAAATTATGTTCCGGATCCACGGTTAAAACATCCTGAAAAATTTATTCCCTCTCCTGATAAATTGTTCCTGAAGGACTTTAATAATTTTTTGAATACCCAATTTGAGCGGCCCAAGGACAAACCCTTTCACCTTAAAATTGCCAGTGCCCTTGATATTCATAAGGAATCCCGTGAAGCATTGTTCACATTGAAATTAGCAAGCTCCGATAGCTATGGTAAAGGGGTTAGGAACCCCTTGAATATTGGATTTATTTTAGATAAAAGTGGGTCTATGTTTGCCGAACAAAGAGCCAAATATCTAAAAACTGCCCTTTGGGATGTTGGGAATCAATTATCCCCCCGGGATAGGGTAGCGGTTACTTTATTTGACAATGAGGCTTATCCTGTCATAAACAATCATTCAGATCATTTGACCTATTTGGAACGCCTCATTAATAACTATCAACCTGATGGAGGTACTAATATTTATCAAGGGCTTAAAAAAGGGGTAAAACATTTGTCCAAAAACGCCTCAGCAAATGGTCCCCAAAAAATCATACTTTTCACTGATGGTTATGGCAGTCAGCCTCCCAAAAAGGTTACGAATTATGTAGCGGAAAAAGCCCGTAAAGGGATATCCTTTAGTACCATTGGGGTAGGCCAGCGCTATAACCAATCACTCTTAAAATTAATTGCTCGAAAAGGTAATGGTCAAGAATATTATGCTGACTCTGCCAGTGCAATAACCGGTCATTTCCTGGAAGAAGTCAAAGATGCTTTTAATTATGTGGTTTCTGATTTAAGGATCAATATTTACCATAACGAAAAAATGGTATTTTCAAACCTTTACGGGTACCCGGTTACGGACACCAGCAAAGGAAGCATTAGTCTTGGTATCGATTATTTACCGGCCAATAAACAAAAATTAGCGTTCCTGAAATTTAAATTGGATGAACCTACCCCTTCCATTGAGAATGAACCTGTCACCATAAAAGTAAGCTACTATGATATGGTGAAAGAAAAACAGGTTTCTTATCAAAAATCCATTGACTTAAAGTGGACAGAAGAAACCGATACTGAATTGAAAATGGACCAAGCGGAAAAGCGGACCTATGCGATTGCGATTCTTAATCAAACCTTGAAAAATATGGCGGATGCCAAAGCGAGTGCGCATTACGTCAAAGCGAAGAAGCATTTGAAGTCAGGTATAGACCAAATAAAAGCCATTTTTCCCGATGCCAAGCCAAAGAAAGTGAAATCCTTATTCCAGAAAGCGGAAGATTATATCGACAAACTGAACCGGGTTAAGCATGATTAGGGATGGTGTAATGACGGGGTTAAGGGGCTGTGCTAATAAGGTCCTACCTGGTAAAAGAAAAATAATCATGACCTTATTGGTTTGGCCCCTGAAAAAACCGGACCGGTTTTCTAAATTTATTCCACAAAAGTGAAAGGAGTTAGTGAGAAAGGAAATAGCCTGATCAAGGAACGTTTGACACCCTTCAGGAAGGAGAAATACAGTTTCTTATGGCAACTATTGGTAAGTATATTTAGGAAATTAGGCTCATACAATTATAATAAGCCATCCTGATAACTTTTGTATGGGATAATGGTTTATCAAAATTCTTCCAATAATAAACCAGCAATCTTGAATAGCTCAACTTCTGCCAGCTTGGCATCATAGCGGGCGTTGGTCCTCCTGTTTTTGGCCCGGATGAAATTGACCTGAGCCTCCCGCACCTGGGTTGCATTCACCTGGCCAACCTGGTAGGATTCCCGGGTTCTTTCAAGGTTCAACCGTGCATTTTCCACATTGCTTTTTTCCATCCTGAGGATTTTTAAGTTCTGCTCATAATTGGCATAAGCATTCCGAAGGTCCCTGGTTACTTTCAGCCGGGTATTATCTAACTGGTGTTTGCGATTTTTAACCCTGATAGCAGCGTTTTCGGCTCTGATCTTATTCTGGAAGCCAGCAAAAATTGGAATATTTAATTGAAGGCCAGCGCTAAACCCATTTGATTGGCTTTCATTCAAAAAGCCTGCATCTTGATTCCTTTTACTGTAGTCGTAACTACTGTTTAAGTTTAATTCCGGTAAGAAATTGGCTTTAGCCATCTTATGCTGAAGCCTGGCGACTTTGACACGGTGATTCGCTGCTTGAATTCCGGCATTGTTTTGCTTGGCGTTTTTCAGAATTTCATCCTGGTTAATGTTTTCTCTAACGGTTACCTCCTGGTCAACCGCAAACCTTGCCTCCACCTCTTTTCCGAGCAATACATTAAGGCTTCTTTTAGCATTTTCATGTTTTGTTTTAGCTTCAATCAAGGAGCTACTATCAGCATCCAGCGCCACATTAGCATTCAATACATCCACTTTCGATTGGTTACCGTACTCGCGCTGATTTTCTACTCTTTTTAGCCGTTCTTTCGATAGTTGAACCGCCTCTTCAGCAATCAATAGCTGACTTTTTGCACGGGCTACCTGGTAATATTGGTTAACTACATTGAGTAAGGTTCCCTCAATCGTTTGGCGAGCCTCTGCATCAGTAAGGTTCTTTTCGGCTTTTAGCTGATCGTAGTTGTATTGGTTACCCAAACCATCAAAAAGGGTGTAATTCATATCCAGCGAGGCATCTATGGAATTGGATTCTGCCCCACTGATTTCTTGTTGCCCAATTGGTTCCTCAAATTGCTGGCTGGTGTTTTGGTTATTGTAACTCCCGCCCGAGGAAATTTGTAAAGAGGGTAACATTCCAGCGTTGCCAATGCTTACACTGTTTTTACTGATGCTAGCTTTGTTCCGGGCAACCTGTATTCCATGGTTATTTTTCATGGCCTGACCAACGGCTTTCTTCAAGGAGAGGGTCTCTTTTTTCTCATTATTCTGTGCCAAATTAATTACCGGCATTAGCATAACCCAACCCAGTAAAACAATGCTCAATTTAATATTTACTACCATAATAATCTTTTTTACAAAGGAGAATGATTGAACCTTTATCAGGCAATGAAGTGGATCAGTTTATCAATTACCAAAAACTCATGAAAATTCTTGTCCATTTTTTCATGATCGTTACTCTTCATCGTATATATTTCCTTTAGTTTCTCTCACCGCCGGTTCAACAGCGTTTATATCCGGTTTTTCACCGGTCCAGAGTAAGACCGCTCCAGACCTCAGGCCATTGATCACAACTAACATAACGGGCAGTATTAGTAATGTCACAAACATCCCGAACAGCATTCCATAAGCCACAGAAACAGCCATTGGCACAAGGAACTGTGCTTGTAAACTCTGTTCGAGCATTAAAGGGGCGAGCCCGCCAATGGTGGTTAAGGTTGTTAAAAGGATTGGACGAAAACGAGCAAGTCCGGCATCATGAACAGCTTCCATAAATGATTTTCCTTTTCTTAGCGTATTGTTCATGTGGGAGACCAACACTACAGAATTGTTAATAATAATCCCTATTAACGCCAGTATACCATAGGTCGACAAGATACTAACCGGAATACCCTGGATTATGTGCCCAGCAGCAACGCCAATAAAACCAAAAGGCAGGATCAGGAAAACAATGGCAGTTTGCAGAAAAGACCTGAAAACAACCATTACCACGGCAATCATCAGAATTAGAATAACGGGTAAAACACTGGCAGCGGATGATCCCACCTTGCCGGACTCGCGTGTCTGACCTTCAAAATTGGCTTTGACCGATGGGTGTTCAGCCAGAATCGGGGGTAAAATGTCATTCTGAATCGCTAAATTAATATCTGTGGCTGAATAATTTGGGTCTGCCAAATCTGCCTCTACTTTAATCTGCCGCTGGCCATAAAGGTGATTGATAGCCAGAATACCCCTTTTAATGTCAAAACGAGCCAAAGCCTTTAGCGGGTAAGACCCCTGGGGAGTTCGAATCCGCATATTTTCAAGGTTACCAATGGATTTCCTGTTGCCGTCATCATACCTCACCCATACTTTAACTTCATCCAAACCACGCTGTAAACGTTGCACCTCATTACCAAAGAATCCATCTCTAACCTGATCCATGATGGTTCGCATATCAAGTCCGAGTTGACGGGCTTTGGGCTTAAGCTTTACATTGATCTCTCTCAAGCCTGGTTGGTTATTATCTACCACATCCTTCACTTTTTCCATATCCCTGAGCCCGGATTTAAGTTTAGCCTGAGCTTCTTTTAACTCATTCAGGTTTTCTCCCTGAAGCGCAATCGATACCGGCTTCCCAAAAGGTATATTAGAACCATAAGTAACCTTTTCAGCACCCACAATGGTACCGGCTTTTTTCCTTATCATGTTGCTAATGTCATAACCGGCAAGATCTCTGTATTCACTCGCTAACATCAAAATTTTTAAGCTTCCTTTATGAGAAGATGAACTGATGTTCAATTGAATATCCTGTATATAAGACCTGTTATCATCACGCTGTTGATTAAGGCTGTCGTTCACTTCCCAGGCCGCTTTTTGTATATGCTTTAACCAATCACTTGTAACGCGCTCCTGAGTACCGGAAGGCATCTCTAAATTGACATCGATTTGATTACGCTCAATGTTAGGGAAAAAGGTGGTCTTCAGGTAGCCACCGCCAAATGCCCCGATAACAACAACCAATAGCGATAAAGCAACTGAAATGACCAAGGTTTTATTGTAAAGACAAAGCCAAAGGAAGGGAGAATAAATCCGCTCCCTTAAAAAGCGTAAAACATTATCGGTCTTTTCATTCAGCCAGTTTTTGCGGTGCCCTCTTCTATGAAGGGCCTTAGAGTGTGCCATATGGCTTGGAAGAATCAAAACCCCTTCAATCAAAGAAAAAATAAGGGCCGCATTCACTACAAAGGCCATCTCTACAATGAATTCTCCTATACGGCCTGCCAGGAAGAAAAAGGTGGAAAAAGCTATAATCGTAGTTAACACAGAGGCAATAACGGGTGGCAATACCTCCAGGGTGCCATTTACTGCTGCGGGAACAGCGCTCTGGCCATCTTCGTATTTCTGGTAAATATTTTCTCCAAATACAATCCCATCGTCTACCAGGATTCCGATCACAAGTATCATCCCAAAAAGGGATATGACATTAATTGTAATGCCGTAAGCAGAAGCCAATAAGAACATCCCGGCAAATGAAAAAGGGATAGCCACTGCAACCCAAAAAGCTAAGCGGATATTCAGAAAAAGGGAAAGCAGTATCAAAACCAAAGAAAAACCAATCAAACCATTCTTAGTAAGCAGGTCAATGCGGTTATTAAGAGATTCCGAACGATCCCGTATTACAGTGGCTTTCACTACATCGTTTTGGTTGTTAAAGTCATTGATATATCCCCTGACATATTCCGTTACGAAAAGGATATCCTGGTAAATGGTATTTTGAACATTGATGACAACAGCTGGCTTACCATTCAAATAAGAGCGTTCTGGATTATCAGCCCATTGGTCCTGAACCTCAGCTATATCCCTTAACCGCACCACCTGCCCTCCTTCCCCGGATTTAACTACAATATTCCGAAGATCTTCGGCATAATATTCTTTTGATTTAGCCCGAATGAGAATTTCCTCTCTGTCACCTTTGATCGTTCCTCCTGTTAGCTCCAGGTTTGCATTACGGACAGCCTGGCTAATTTCCCGAAAGGTAAGGTCATAAGCCCTTAATGCTTCCTCTCTAAGTGTAATGGCGATCTCCTCTTCTGGATAACCGCTAATTGATACTTTAGAAATGCCTTCCACATTCAAAAGCTCATCCTCAACATCACGGGCATAGCGTTTAAGGGTTTTTAAGTCTACATCTCCGCTAAGCGAGAAACGAATAGCCTCACTTACATTTTCCTGTTTGAAGACTTCAATTGATTCCATGCCATTAGGAAACGAGGCAATTCGGTCCACAGCATTCTTAACATCCTGGACAATGATATCGGTATTATAGCCTTTTTTTACCTCGACTGTTACATTGCCGGTGTTTTCTTTGGAAGTGGATGTAACACGATCAATACCGGTTAATCCCTCGAGGTTATCCTCAATCTTCAAGACAATACCCTTCTCCACTTCTTCCGGGGAGGCTCCCGGGAATGTGGCATTAATATTTATGATATCGCTTTTGGTTTCAGGGAAAAAACTGGATTTGAGACTTGTAAGCCCGAAATAACCGAAAATTATGATAAGTACCAGAATAAGATTCGCAACAATAGGATACTTTATGAAATAACCAATAAACTGTCGCATGAAAACGGAATTAAGGATTTTGCGCTTTAAAAGGTTTTACAGGCATACCACCATATGCTGAGGGGAGTGATTCGAATAGTACCTTAGTACCTTGAGTTAACGATTTTACGATCGCGATATCTTTGGTTTTATGAACAACCTGAACAGCCTTCTTTTTTAGTTGATCATTTTTCACAATCCATATTTGCTCGCCCTCTTTCAGGAATTTTCTGGGTACCCTAAAAGCACTGTCAATATAGCCTGTAAAAATCTTTCCTTCAAAGTACATTCCTTCTTTGTATTCCGGATGATTTGTTTGAATAAAGACCTCACCGGACTGGATGCCCGGATTAACCCGGTCGTTAATACGAACAACCCGGCCTTCATGCTGTAAGTTAATATCCTCGGCATTTAGTATGACACTATCGTTGATACTAACCATGTTAAGGTCTGAAGCGCTGATATCAGCGGCCATCTCGAAGCTATTAGTGTTGATAAATTCTCCCAATTGCTGACCTGGCCTAACCAGGGTACCCGGATCTATCATGGATTCTGTAAGAACCCCATCAAAAGGAGCTCGAATGGTATGCTTTGATAACCTTTCTGCTTGGCTTTGGATAGAATAAAATTGGTTATAGATTTTTTGGGATGTCACAAAATATTTCACTTGATCCTTTTTAACAGGGGGCAATTCAGGTAATGGCTCCTTAACCTTCATTTTGTCCAGGTAATTTTGCCATCGTTTGTAATGGGCCGGATAGTCCAGCTTTAGATCAGGAAGCATTTGAGCAATGCTATTCATCAGATCGCTTTTCTGAGCTTGTAGATTGAGACGTGCTTCCTGGTCATCAATCTGCATCAAGACCTCTCCCTTATTATATTCTATGCCGGCTTTAAATGGTTTATTGTTTCGGATAAACTTCCCTTGAACCTCTGCGAAAATGTTGATCCGCTTTTTTGCTTCTAACTCACCCGAGATAGGTATGGTAGCGGATATAGAATCCAGTTTAACGGTTTTTACCTTTACGGCTTTTGCGCTTTCCCGCTTCTCCTTTTCTTCTGCTTTGTCACCAGCGCTTAACATGGTCAAAGTAAAGTATATCGAAGCCCCAAGTATCAGGAGAGCGAGTATAATACTAATTTGTCTGAATTTCATATAATTAGGAATTTAAACGGTAACACCAAGGATTGTTTTTCTTGCTATCCTTTTCAACTTTAATAATCGAATAAGCATCAATATTCATGATGAGCATGCTCAAATAATTGTTTTAATACCTTTTTACAGGTTGCCAGATCTTCCTGGTTCAACTCATTCTCCATCTCATAGTTGGTCTTCTTCACAATTTTCATCAATTCAGTATGAAGGCTTCTACCCTGACTGGTGAGGTACACCAACTTAATACGGCGGTCAGATTTATCAGCCTCACGGTAAACCCATTTCCGGGATTCCATGAAATCTATTATACGGGTTATAGAGGTTTTATCCCAGCCGGTGACCGCTGAAAAATGCTGTTGCTTTTGACCGCCTTCATGGATAAGTTTACTAAGAATAATCCAATGGTCAAGGGAAACTTCATAGCCAGCTTTGGCAAAGTTGCTGTTCAGCTTTTGGGCAAGTACTTTGTAAGTCCTTCCAACTAAAAATCCCAGCGAATTCTCAATCTGAAAATCATCTTCCATCCAATAAATTTGTTGCAATTAAAACAGTTGCAAATGTAACCAATTTTTTCAGTGATCATTAATCGGGCAAAAAGAATGCAGGAAGAACTTAAATGCTTCAAATTTAGCATTTTATAAAAGTACCTTATTTAATCGGTAAGCACCTGAGCGACAATTTTATTTAGACTCCCTTGATTTTCTTCTCACCTAAAGTAAGCAATTAAAGAATGCTTTTTTGAAGGAAATGTTTCATTTTTGTTAGCTTGTTATCAAAAAAAAACAATGCATTAACACCTACGTGTTATTCAAATCATCAGCAATTGGTCATTTTGATTACTGTCAGTAAAGAGGATAACGCAATCCTGGTATTAATTTGGACGTTAGCATTATTATTCCAACACTCAATGAGGCTGAGAATTTAAGGCGTTTAATTCCCTACCTCAGGCATAATTTGCCCAAAAACACATCAGTAGAGTTCATTATCGCGGATGGGGGAAGTAACGATGGAACAACAGAAATTGCGTATAACCATCCTGTGGATTTGATCCGGGTAAATATTCAAAGTCGTGCATGCCAAATAAATGAAGGCGCTAAAAAGGCAAAAGGTAACACCTTGTATTTCCTTCATGCGGATACCTTTCCACCATCCAACTTTATTCAACTCATCCAAAAGGCCTTGGATAGCGACTTTAAGGCGGGCAGTTTTCGGCTATCTTTCGACATGGACCATTGGTTTTTAAAGGCCTTTGCCTGGTTTACAAGGTTCAATATAACGGCATTTCGTTTCGGTGATCAAAGCTTATTTATTACAGCTGAGGCATTTCAAAGCATTGGTGGTTTTAATGAAGAACTCTCGGTGATGGAGGATCAGGAAATCATCTATCGAGTAAAAAAGCAGGTACCTTTTATAGTCCTACAGGAAGCTGTGATCTCTTCAGCCCGCAAGTACCGGGAAAACGGAATTTATTATCAGCAAGGTTTGTATATCATCGCTTTTCTGGCCTACTACATCGGGGTTGATCCCAAGCGCTTAATGCGATGGGTTAATAAACTATCATAAGCCAGTTAGTTGGACCAGTTTATCAAGTCCTTCAAATTACAGGCTTCGAATAACTTGCTAACCGTTCCCAATGGCTGGATTTCATTGGCTAACATGATAAACTTATCACCCGTATTTTAGCTTTGAAAAAATTGAGATGACGATGACGGTAATAAGCATACCTGTTAAAGATGGAAATTACCCCTCATGAGCTTTATTCATTGCTAAGCAAACTCTTCCAATGTTGCCAATAATTCTCCCACTTCTGCCGATCGGTGAGTATCATTAAGGTTTTCGTAGGAATAGATCAGGTTTCTGCAAACGCGCATTAGGATGTGCACATTAGAGCAAGGTTCATAATAAGTTTCTTCCGGTTCAAGGCTTAATTGTTTGAGAAATTGATCAATATTCCATTGGCTGAAAACAGTCCCTTTGTTAAAGGCATTGATGTAAAAAAGGGTTTTTCCTTCCTGGCTCGGCTCAAGGTAATCATAACCTTGTATGCTTGATTCATCCGGAAAGGTATCCTGATCCTTATAGGCCAGCACAAAATGCTGTGGCAGGTTAACCCCATAAACGGGCATTCCGACTCGCTGGCAAATAATAGCGTAAATTGTAGCCAGTGAGATCGGGTTTCCTTTTCGGTTGTCCATCACTTTATTGATATAGGAATTTTCAGGAGAATGATAATCGTCAGCATCTCCCCGAAAGCGATAGACGTTGTAAAAAATGTAATTGACCTTCTTAATCTTTTCAAGTGGTGTAAGATCTTTATTCAGTTCAACCCACAAATCAAGCTTGATTCGATCTATTTTCCGGTTCAGTTCTTCCTTATCCAAGTCCGGAAAACGGTAACAGGCAACCAAATAAGCTCCTTCAAATAAATCTTTGCCACCATTCTCTGCCCATTGCCTGAGATTGCCTTTGACTTCTTCAAGGTGGACTTTTTGCTTGATATGGTCAATTTTTTTCTGGTGAACCATGTTGAGGTTATCCAGTGGGATATCATCAAGCAAGGTGATCACTTCCCTACCGTATGAAAGTAGTTTATCAGTAACATGGTTAACGACTTCCTCATCAGAGTCGTCCAAAAGGTTTACCAAGGCTTCAATTTCTTTCTGCTCAGCCATTTTTATCGTATTACTCCTGTTACAATGCTTCCAATTAACCAGTATTTTCCAGAAAATACTGGTTTGAAAATTTAACTCGACTTCTTAGATTTAGTCTTCTTTGCACTGCTACTACTGCTTTTTTTCGTTGCCCCGCCTTTCTTATTAGCAGCCTTTTTCGCACCACCTTTCTTTCCCTTACCGGATTGGTTTTCAGGGTCGCTAATGATCTCAATACATTCTTCCTTCGTTAGCTGCTCTCCATCCTTGCCCTTCGGTATTTTGAAATTTTTCTTATTGTAAGAAATATAAGGGCCAAAACGACCTCTCAATAATTTAACGGTACCCTGGTCATGCTCAAAAGAGAGGATGGTACGCCTCCTTTCGGCTTCCCGCTTTTCTTCAATAACTTCTGTAGCCCTTTCGTAATTAACCGTGTAAGGATCATCCTCTTTGGGCAGGGAGTAAAATTTATTGTCATGTTTTACATAAGGACCGAACCGGCCAATTGAAACTTGCACAGGTTTTTCTTCGTATTCGCCCAACTCACGGGGCAATTTGAACAGCTCAAGGGCCTCTTCCAGGGTGATATTCTCCAATAACTGCCCATCCCGGAGTTTAGCAAACTTAGGCTTTTCCTCTTCTTCCCTGTCGCCTATTTGGGCAAAGGCCCCATATTTACCTATCTTTACATAAATATTCCGGCCAGATTCAGGATCCTTGCCTAAATGACGCTCTCCTTTAAATTTCGTGGTATTTTCAGCCGTTTCCTCAACAGTCTTATGAAAACGGGAATAGAAATCATCTATCATCCTTCGCCACTCTTGATCACCATGGGCAATTTCATCAAATTGTTTTTCAACTTTAGCAGTGAAATTGAAATCCATGATGTTATCAAAGTATTGGGTCAGAAAATCATTGACTACCATACCGGTATTGGTAGGGAATAGTTTACCCTTATCGCCACCGTGATTTTCGGTTTTCTGCTCCTCTTCGATTTTTGCATTCTGGAGGTTCAATACCCGGTAATTTCTTGTCTTTCCCTCTTTACTGGTTTTTTCTATGTACCCTCTTTTTTGGATGGTGGAGATGGTAGGTGCATAAGTAGAAGGTCTACCAATACCCAATTCTTCAAGTTTTTTAACCAAAGAAGCTTCTGTATAACGAGCCGGGGGCCGCGTAAAACGTTCAGTAGCTGTTATCTGGTCCATGGCTAATTTTTGTCCTTCCCAGAGAGGTGGCAATAGGCTTTCATCGGCTTTTTCATCCTGTTGCTCCTCATCAGAAGATTCAATGTATACGGCAAGGAAACCGTCAAATTTTACAACTTCTCCAGTAGCTGTAAACTGCTGCTCACTTTCTGATACGTTAATCTTAACAGTTGTCTTTTCCAGCTCCGCATCTGCCATCTGAGAGGCAATGGTACGCTTCCGGATCAACTCGTAAAGCTTTTGGTCATCATCTCCGGTATCCACTTTCCGCCTATGGATATTAGTGGGGCGGATAGCTTCGTGGGCTTCTTGTGCGCTTTCACTTTTTGTCTGAAACTGTCTGGTTTTGGCGTATTGGTCACCGTAAGTCTGCTTAACCTCTTTATTGGTTTGGCTTATAGCATCGTTTGAAAGGTTCACTGAATCGGTCCGCATGTAAGTAATATACCCAGACTCATAAAGTCGCTGGGCAAGGGTCATTGTTTTGGAAACCGAATAGCCAAGCTTTCTGCTAGCTTCTTGCTGCAATGTAGAAGTGGTAAAAGGGGCTGATGGTCTCCTTTTCGTTGGTTTTTTCTCGATAGACGCTATTGAAAATAGGGATTCCCGGCAAGCTTGTAAAAATGATTGCGCCTCATCGAATTCCTTGAATTTATGAGGTAGCTCAGCCTTCAAGGTACTATTCTCAGGCTTTTCATTTTTATCAAGGGGCGTAAATTCTGCTGTAACACGGAAAAAATTATCGGGTTTGAATTGATTGATCTCCCGTTCTCGCTCAACAATCAACCGAACAGCAACACTCTGCACCCTGCCGGCAGATAGGGAAGGACGAACTTTACGCCATAAAACAGGCGACAACTCAAAACCCACTAAACGATCTAAAATTCGCCTGGCCTGTTGGGCATCTACTAGGTTTTTATCAATTTCCCTTGGCTTCTCAAGTGCTTGTTCAATAGCATCTTTCGTGATTTCATGGAAAACGATACGGTAGGTTTTAGCCTGGTCCAGGTTCAAAGCCTCTTTCAAATGCCAGGATATGGCCTCTCCCTCACGGTCCTCATCCGTTGCTAACCAAATCCGTTCTGCTTCCTTTCCAAGTTTTTTCAATTCATTGACCAATTGCTTTTTATCAGAGGGAATCTGGTAATTAGGCTCATAGTTCTGATCGACATCCACAGAAATTTTATCAGGAGCAAGGTCGCGGATGTGGCCATAACATGATTTAACCGTGTAATCCTTACCCAGGAATTTTTCAATGGTCTTAGCCTTCGCAGGGGATTCTACTATGACTAAATTTTTGGTCATATACAATTTTTAAAGTTTGATAAAAGCACATAAGCGTTACTCAATAACAACAATTTTCTTGGTAATTGTTTGTTCTTCACTGCTGAAATGCAAATAATATACACCGTTTCCTGAAATATTCAAGTCAGCCTTTTCAAAGACGATTGGCTGATTATCAGCAATACCTATATTATCCTTTTTCATTAATTGTTTTCCTGCCATATCAGTTACTTGAATTCCTAAAGCATCTGAAGGGTTATCCCCTTGAATACGGATTTTATTAGCGGTAACAGGATTCGGATAGATTTTAAACCGCTGTTCCTCGCTTCCTGCCAAGCCTTCCTGTCCGGTAGGCTCTTGCTGGTCTTCAACCTTTTTGTTCATTCTTACATTATCAATGAAAATATTGTTGCCGGGCCTATTGGACTCAAAATTAAAGCGCACCATGAGGTTTTTCTGCTTGGTTAGCTCCACACTTTTTGTTTCCCAGTCATCTTCGGATTGAGGATAGAATTCTGAATCTTTGGGATCGTGAGTAGGTAGGTCTAAAGCAGCCCTGTAACGTTCCTTCGGAACCCAGGTTTCGCCACAGTCAGAAGAAACCTCAATTTTTAATTCATCAAAAGTTGAGGTTTTCTTCTTTGCATAAGCCATGTCAAATTTCAAAACTCGATCATCTGTAGCGCTAAGATCCAGCTTAGGCAACCGGAATACACTACTCTGATCGTTTTCAAAATCAAAATTATTCAGGTATAAAGAAGCATTCCCAAAGTTTGAAGCTTTTTGTGTTGTTTGCCATTGATTCCCGGTTAAATTGGGCTTGATTATTAAACCCCGCTTCCTGAATTTTTTCTCCTCAAAACTCTCGAAATAGCTTTTTTGGATTTCTTTATCTTCATCCAAAACTTGGATCAAGGATTTTTTTTCAACTTGATCTTTACCCTGATCATTAATCAGCGTTAGTTTAACCGTGTATTCTCCGGGTTTGTTAAAACTTACTTTCGGCGATTTACTTTTTGGATCGGTTAAGAAACCTTCAGGAATGTCCCACTTTATTTTATCTGCCGTACCTGACTGTAACCCATTATCACCAAACTTCAGTTTATAGCCTATTTCTACCTTCTCACAAGGAAATACATATTTCTTCTCTGTTTCAATGGATTCTATCTCCGGACTTTGGGTTTCATCCTTTACCCCGGTTTCGGCAAGGTTAGCCTCGGAAACTAAAGCTTCCCTTGCATAACGATTATTGGCAGGAGGAAGGAAGCTTAACATCCTTGATTTTTGTCCTTCGGTAAAGGCAGCGCCACAAGTAGTGTAATCCATGTAATTGGTTTCCATATCAGGGAAATCCTTTCCAGCTGGATTACTTGTGTAATCACAAGTATTAACATTGTTACACCTTTGAATGCCATTTCGCTGCTCTATTGGCGGAGTGTCATCTACTCGGTCATTTTGGGATGTACAGCCGCCCTGAAAAGGATGAAACAACCCAAGGTAGTGCCCAACTTCGTGAGTCATGGTCCGGTCATCATACTCCAGGTTAGAGGACAAAACAACGATTCCATCATCATCTCTACCCATCCATGGGAAATTGGCATAGGCAGAAACCTGACCACTTCCTCCTCTTGAAATATTGGCTACACTCCATACATTCAAATAGCTATCCGGGTCCCATTGAACTAAATCTTTCACATTGTCACCAGCATTGTTCGTTAAGCTGGTTTGAACCCGGTTAATGCCATTTGTTCGATTACCATCCGGGTCAACCTGCGCCAATCGAAATTCAATATCCAGCTCAGCAATGCGATCGGAAAATACAGGCCTTACGTCTGCTGTATCCGCATTCTTTTTCTGGAAATCTCGGTTTAGGGTTTCAAGTGTTTCCAAAACCCGCTCTTTGGAAACATTGCTTTCTTTATCATCATACATGATATGAAAAACAATGGGAATTATGAGCTTATCCCCGGTCGGTCTTTTTCCCTGGAAATTACCTTTTTTGATCTTTTTATTAACAGCTTTCTCTATCTTTTTAATCTGCGGGTTTTCTTCTACTTTTTCCTGGTAATAGGCATCTGTGCCACAAACGGGTTTTTCCGCTTGCCCTGCAACAAGTATAGGGAGTATACCTGAAAGAAAAAGAATAATGGGTAACTTTTTAGTCATAGCTTAATTTTTTTGATTTTGCTTTTAACAATATTATTTAGTAAGGAAGTACAATTCAATCTAACACAATCACTTTTTTCGTGCTTATTTTATTATCATCGAATATCGTAAAGAAATAAATGCCATTATCAATCACATTTAATGCTTCTCTGGTAAAATAGGTTCCATCGTTAGCCCCCCCTACATTGATCTGATCCTTGTAAACAACTTCACCTGTAACCTTACTGATAGTCAGATTCAGCTTACTTTGATCCGCCTTCTGGCTAATATAAACCTTATTACCACCGACAGGGTTGGGATATACTTTCAATCGCTGATTAACCGTAGACTGGTCCTCTTGTTTACCTACCGGATAATTCATCCGAATATTATCCATGAAAACATTGTTACTTTTCTCAACGCTTGACTGCCATTCGAATCGAACAAGGACATTATCTTGCTGAGGTAAGTTGACCGCTTTTGTCTCCCAATCGACATTATGGGTTGGGAAAAAAGGCTCCTGGATTGCAGAATCAATCGTGGTTAAATTGAAAGCTGAAAACTGTTTAACTGATCGCCAGTTATTTCCGCAATCCGTTGAAACATAGACTTTAAAGAAATCAAAGGATTGTTGCTGATATTTTGCATAAGCTATATCAAACCTTAAGGTGGGATTTGTTTCGTTAGAAAGGTTCATCAAAGGGGTACGCAGTTCAACACTTTGTTGCCCTTCAACATTGTAGTTATTTAAAAATAGGCTGGCTTTACCAGCTGAAGATGCCTCGGTAGTGCTCTGCCATTGGTTTCCTTCTTTATTTTCCGGCGTTAAAAATCCCTTTTCATTGGGAGTTTTGTCTTCAAATCCCGCTAAAAATCCTGGTTTTAAAATAGTATTTTTACCAAGTACATTGATGAAATCTTCTTTGACAAGGCTATCAGAACCTGCAGCATTGCTTAATTTCAGCGTTACAGAATAAGTACCTCCTTTATTGTAATTCACTTTCGGCAAAAGGGCGTTAGACCTTTCCGGTTCTCCGCCGGGAAATTTCCACTGAATAGCTTGCGGTGATCCTTGCTTTATTTCACCATTTTGGCACTTGTTTTTATAGTCAAAATCAAACCTGACATTTTCGCAAGGGTAGATTGGACTAGTATTGGCTGCAAAGCGAGCAATTTCGGGTTTTTCAGAAGTATCCAACACGCCAGTTTTAACAAGGTTGGAATCTGATACAAGCTCCCCGCGGTAATCCAGAGTCAAAAAGGATTGGGAGCGGGTCCTTTGCCCTTCGGTAAACATAACACCGCACCGGGAATAGTCCATGTAATTTTCCAGCATATCCGGAAAATCACGACCGTAGTTAGTCGAATCTATACATGTGTTCAGGCTAAAATCACATTCCCTGACTACGTCTCTTTCTTCAATAGGGGGCGTATCATCCACTTCATCGTTGAAAAAAGTATCGTTATCGCCTTTGAATGTATCACAACCATGACTAAAAGGATGTTTCAACCCTAAATAATGACCAACCTCATGCGTAAGCGTCCGGTCATCTGCTTTCATTTCATCTGCTCTCATGATAATACCATCCGCCCCATCTGTAGACCATGGATAATTAGCCTGTCCGGCAACATCTGAATTCGGGTTATTATCGTAGATATCTTTAACAATCCAGATATTGAGGTACTCTTCCGGATTCCAGTATTTGATAGTATCAAGTAAACCAGGAATTGAGTCCATCCAAACTGTATTATCGGTTATGTTGGGCCTGTAGGTCCTGGTAATTCCATTGATACATTGCCCGTCTGGCGATAAACGAGCTAAGCGGAATTCCATATTGTAATGTCCTATTCGGCTTTTAAAAACCGGCCTTATAATCGAAGTATCGTTGTTTAGAACATTCAAATCTTTATTGAGCCTCTCCAGAGAAGCTAATATACGCGACTTCGGGATATTAACGGCTGCGGTATTATCATGGATAACATGAAAAACAACCGGGATGATCTGCTTTTCGGGAGGTTGTTTGCTCAGACCCTTGAATTTCCGAGCCCATTCATCAGCTTGTTTTTCAGCTTTCCTGATAGCCGGGTTTTCTTTGACCAATTTGTCGTAGTAATAATCGGTACCACAAAGGTGATCTTGCCCCTGGCCAAAGAGAAAAACCGGGAGGGCTATTAATAAACAAAGTGCTGTAATAATATTTTTCATGCGTTTTAATTTAAACGGTCTACTACCTTTAAATCAACACTTGGTTCATTTACCACTTTTATAAATTGATTGGCAACGGCTTTTGGATCCACTAACATATCCTTTTCTTTCATTGCCTGAAAATCTTTCAATCGACTAAAATCTGATTCATCAGCACTGCGAATGGTGTCTTGCATAGGCGTATCCACTATGCCAGGTGCTAAGGCGTACACCCGGCAATTTTGTTCATCCATGCCAACCTCTGCATCTACTACCTGTGAAGCCATATTAAGGCCGGCTTTACTACTTCCATAACAAGCCCAACCATCAATGGGCCGTTCCGCAGCTCCGGTACTGACATTGATTATCACTTTTTCTGGCCCTGATTTTTTAAAAGCACTTAAAAAATTATTCATCAATAAAACCGGCGCCAAAAGGTTAACATTAAAGTGTTTTTGAATACTGCCTTTATCCGTTTTCCCTAAGTGTTTAACGGGTTCAATCATTCCTGCGTTGTTTATTAACACAATTTTGTCTACAGAACCGGTAGAGTCAGGTAGTTTAAAGCTAAATTCATCCGTAGTATCCAAATCCGATAGATCAACCTGTACCGGATGATAATGGTCTGCTTCTATGGTATGCCTTCGTCCTATCCCTACTACTGTTTGATTATCAGCCAAAGCTTCTTCAGCAATGGCTTTCCCTAATCCTGTGCTTGTTCCGGTTATAAAATAAACTACCATACCTGTGCTTTCTAATTTTTCTCAGGGGGTTGTAACTCGCCCTCACTCTGTGCAATGAGTGACGCCACGGTCGAATCCCCTGTAATGTTAACCGATGTCCTTAACATGTCAAGGGGCCTATCCACAGCCAGTACCAGCCCTATTCCAGTGGGATCCAACCCAATTGACTCAAGCACAATAACCAGCATAATGATCCCGGCCCCCGGAACAGCTGCCGATCCTATAGAAGCTAACGTAGCAGTAAGAACAATGGTCAGCTGCTGGGAAAAACTTAGGTCAAAGCCAAATGCCTGAGCAATGAAAACGGCAGCAACACTTTGGTAAAGGCTAGTCCCGTCCATGTTAATGGTAGCCCCTAATGGCAGTACAAAACTTGAAACATTCTCGGAAACACCTAAGGATTTTTCAGCCCTGTCCATAGTAATAGGCAAGGTTGCCGCACTAGAGCTGGTAGAGAGGGCTGTAAGCTGTGCAGGTAAGACCCCCTTCACAAAAGTAGCGTATTTTAGCTTTGTAAAAAGCTTCAAGGCTAAGGGATAAATGACAAACATCAATAACAACAATCCCAATACAACCGTAAGCGCGTAGACACTCAAAGCCTGAAATAGTTCCAGCAGGGTTTCTTTGTTTTGAACAATTTGCTTGACAAAGAGCCCAAAAACACCAATTGGTGCAAATTTCATTATTATGCCCACAATCTTGAGAACTACCTCGTTCAAACCAGAAATTAAGTTTTTAATGGTCAAGGTCTGATCATCAGGTAACATCACCATGGCCACTCCGAATAGGATAGCAAAAAAGATGATTTTAAGCATGGCTGAATTATCGCTGGCAGCGGAGAAAAAGTTTTCCGGTACTAAGTTGACTAGGAAATCCAAGGGGCCTCTTTCCTGAACCTCTCCGGCCGTCAGTTTTTGCTCGGCCGACTCCTCGGCATACCGCTCCTGAAACTCTTGTTGTTTTTCCTCAGTGAAAGACTGTCCGGGTTGAATGATATTGACCACACTTAAACCGATTGTAATGGCTATCACTGTTGATACTATGTAAATCCCTATAGTCTTGGAGCCGATCTTGGTCAACTTAGTAATGTCCTTCATGTTCGTAATCCCGTTAATCAGGGAAACAAGGACCAACGGCACCGCTATGAGCTTAAGTAGCTTGATGAAGATGGTACCAAAGGGGGCAATCCAGTCTGTAGCAAATCCTGAGATCCCTACCTCAGTAGCCAGCAAGCCAAACAAAATCCCCAGTACAATGCCACCAAGAATTTGCCAATGCAATGCGATCTTTCTCATATACCGGATTTTTAATCGAGCAATTTTCAGGTTTTTCCTGACAATTGAGGCAACAAAACTAAAATGAAACTTTGTGAAAGTTGAAATTTCAGTAATTTTGCATTGTGATGCAGATGTGGCGGAACTGGTAGACGCGCTACGTTCAGGGCGTAGTGGGCGTAAGCCCGTGTGGGTTCGAATCCCACCATCTGCACTAAACATTGGGTGTAGGTCAACTGAAAAGCTTAAATACCTGCCTTAAATCCTGAATTGGCTTTCAGGCCAAAACATGGAAATCCTAAACTTTACCCTGAATCCCTGAAATTAAAATGGAGACCCCAAAAAGGATTGCTTGCATATTCCTGTTATTTAACGCTTTTGCTACCTTCAATGAGACAGTCACTTCCGGGCCATTGCTTTATTCAAATGAATTTTACTAAATTCATGCTTTATATAAGCGCTGACTTATTTTAATGGAATACAGTTTTATTGTCATACTGCTAAGCTTACTGTTTTCAGCCTTTTTCTCAGGCATAGAGATAGCCTACTATAGTGCTAACAAATTGCGCCTTGAGGTAAAAAAAAATCAGCGAGGTTTATCATCAAGGATCATAAGCTTTTTCAACCAATACCCCTCTCACTTCCTTACCAACACGCTTGTCGGTAACAATATTGCATTGGTGATTTACGGTATTTACATGGAGCTTGTTCTAATCGGCTTCATTAATAGTAATATACCGGCTTTGGAAAATGAGTTTGCAAGGTTTATTGCAATCACCGTTGTTTCTACCATCATTATCCTAATCTTTGCGGAGTTTCTTCCAAAAGTCCTGTTCAGAGCAAATCCTGACCGCATTCTCTCAACAGCCTCCCTTCCGCTGATATTCTTTTACTACCTGTTTTATCCCATTAACATCATGGTGGTTTGGTTGTCCAGGGTCTTCCTGAAACAATTCTTCAAAGCAACATCAGACCAAGAAGATAAACCGGTTTTTAACCATTATGATTTGTTTCATTTTATTGATGAGAGTGATGAGAAGGAGCAAAACCTCCTAAACCTTGATACAGAGATTTTCAAAAATGCCATTCATTTCCCTGAGATAAAGGTTCGTGAATGCATGATACCCCGAACGGAATTGAAAACCCTGGAGATAACAGAGAACATTAGTGAATTGGTGACTTTGTTTGAAGAGACAGGTCATTCCAAAATCCCTGTTTACCGGGATAACATAGACAATGTTGTGGGCTACACCCACATCATTGACCTTTACCAAAACCCGGAGAGCATATCTTCTATCCTTATGCCCATTAGCATTGCTACGGAATCAATGGCGGTAAGCGAACTGCTCAAGGAGCTAATCCAAAAGCAGCGAAGTATGGCGGTTGTTGTAGATGAATTTGGTGGTACCTCAGGGATTATAACTTTGGAAGACATTATTGAGGAAATTTTTGGGGAAATCAAAGATGAGCATGACAGCGAAGAGTTTGTTGAAAAGCAATTGAGTGAAGAGGAATTTTTATTCTCTGCTCGCCTTGAAGTGGATTACATCAACCAACAATATAACCTGAACCTCCCGGAAGGTGACTATGAAACCCTTGGCGGCCTCATTTTAGCAATTAACGAAAGCATACCAGAGCAAAACGAGGTTATCCGGTACGATCCTTTTGAATTCACTATTTCCAAAGTCTCAAAAGCCCGGATTGAAGAAGTGAGACTAACCATCAAAGAAAAACTCGAGGAATCCCCTTCATCATAACCGGGATATGGTATTAAAGGATAAAATGGCTTCATGGTTTTGAATGACTAACTTTGACAATTGATGACAGCACCCGATAATAAAAGCAACTACCATGGAATCGGTACGCTATACCTCATACCCAACACCTTAACCAATCAGGCCATTGACGTTTCCCTCCCTGCTT
>CAZQQN010000043.1:0-8456 GCA_964595485.1 uncultured Sphingobacteriales bacterium
TTTTTATTCAGAAGGTATTTTGACCGAATAGAGCAATTAGCAGGTAATGAAATCATCTTTTTCAGGCACCATTCATTTTATCAGGTAGAAGTGGAAGCTATTATGGTGTTCTATAGAATGCTTAAATACTTATTTACTGCTATCGGGGCCTCTGGCTTAAAAAATGATTGGCTAATCCATAAGCCAACAAAAAAGCCCGGACTTTCGGAAAGTCCGGGCTAAATGAGCAGAGAAAGGAAAATAGGCCAAAGAGATTATTGCTTAATCAGTTTTTGGGGCTTTTGGTTATTCAACTTAAGGATAAAGAATCCATTAGGGAGATCCGAAACGTTAACCCGGTCTTGTTGCTGACCCCTTTTAACGATTTGACCGTTGTTATTCAGGATTTTGAAATCTGCGGTTTCACTGAAGTGTACTGTTCCTTCTGTTACTGGATTGGGGAAGGCTGAAACCGGGTCCTGAACCCTTGACTGTTCTAATCCCGAAGTAACCATGTTATTGGAGATTTGGTAAAAGGAAATGTTACCACTTACTTCATTACCAACCGCTAAATAAGCAGTATCATCCGGGCTGGCTTCAGCCGAAATGTATTCAATGCTTTCAGGACCTAAGTCACCGGCACCCGCTTGGTCTACAGGGGTATTGAAATCCCGGTTAAGGAAGTACTGAACGAATTCCGGGCTTTGGGGATCCGTAATTTCATAAACCATGATACCGCCCATTCTTTCCAGGCCAATGAAAGCAAATACCCGTTCATTGATTTCAGCCAGCTCAATGGCCTCAGGTTCGGGGCCTTTGGCATCACTACGGCCGTCAAATTCATTTTCGTCATTGTCATTGTTAAAATGATTAGGATACCGGCTTGCTAAGGTATCTTCAAAAGCGCTTTTACTATCCCAGATCAAGCCGGAAGAAGCGGTCCAGATACCAAATGAACGGGCACCGAAACTATGTAATTGTTCAATCAGGCCGTCATTGTCATTGTCACCAGTAGCCTTGGTAACATCCAGTTCGCCAAGGGTAGTATCGGTATTGAGTTCCTGGTAGCGGCTAACGGTATCCGTATCCGGGATATCATCATCATTGATATCCAGGCGGCCGGCTTCCATGAGGTCTTCAATGTCCACTTCTTCTTCATAACCGGGTGTGCCTTCATATTCACGGGCATCGCCTTCATTGGCAGATACAATGTAATTGGTCCCGTTTACGGTATAATTCTCGATAGCATCCGGTTGATACATGCCAAGGGTAGGGTGGGTTTTGATATCAACCTTTCCATCATCATCACTGGCATCAAAGGCATTCTCAGGTTTACTGTGATCTTTATATCCCAGCGGGATGATATCTGAAATCGTATTATTGGTCAAATCAACAGAAGCCAGGGCATTGTTTTCCTGCAGGGAAACAAAAGCCGTTTCACTGTCTTCGGAAACAGATACATATTCAGGTTCCAGGTTATTGGCATCAGGGGTGCTGATTTCAAATTTTAAGCTGTCTACCTGGAACCAGGCGCCATCTCCACCACCGGTACCAGTAGAAGTATATTGAAAAGCCACGTGGATGCTTTCACCGGTCAGGCTATCGAAATTAAATTGGTAAAACCTTGACTCAAAATTACTGTTGTCAGGCAAGCGATTAAACGGGACTGTATCCCATGTAGCCTGGTCTACATTGCCATTACCACTGTAGTTGGTTGAAACCTTAACCTTTAACGGAGGGCCGCCAAATCTTTTGGTCAATCCAAATTCAAAAGATGCAGTATTAGCCGTTTGAAGATCAATTTCCCGGCTGATCAACCAATCGTTGCTGGCTGTATCCGCACCAAAGCCATTGATCTCAGCATAGAAGTCACCGTTGAATTCTTCAAGCGTCCAATTTTCATTACTATAAATGCTGACTGTGTCGAAATAGGAAGGGTAAGTAAAGTTGCCTGTGTCCTGGAAATTCTGGTCAATTGGGGCAGGTTGCATATCCGGGAAAATCCGGACATCTTGTGGAATATTGACCCCGTTAAAATCCAAATCAGTAACATCACTTTGGCTAACATTGCTGACGCCCCCTGAGACATCAATGACGGAGACGGATCCCATCGGGTCTGCTATATAATCTTCATCAGGCTCGCCTTCATTGGCAACCACTACTTTGTTGCCGTCAGGGGTAAACGTTACCATATCCGGCAGGAAGCCTACCTCAACATTGCCTACTACAGTCTGGTTAGATGCCTCCATGAAAACCACCTGACCTTTATCGGTTACATCATCCGCTTCTACAGCAGCAGCAACAAAACCGTCTTTCACGGTAACGCTGTTGGGCTCATCCCCAAAGTTGCTCACATCAATAGAATTGGTGTTGGTTAAAGTCTTTGGATCGGATACATCCAATACATCAATTTCCTCTGAATCCCCATTTGTGGAAAATAAAATTTCACTGGCAGAGTCGTATGCTACGATCTCCGTGGCACTTTCATCAAATACGCCTGTCGCATAAGTGCTTTTGAAACTTAATTCAAGCGGCTGTTCCTGGGCATAGCTGCTAAAGCTACTGATCATTAATAAAACACTAACTAAGTAAGTGATTCGCTTCATAACATTGTTTTTTTTAGTTCGGTGCAAAAGTTTGTAATTATTCTTTATTTACTGTTAGTTCGATGTTAAGGAATTTTTAAATGTCAAGTAAGACGGTGAATGCATTTTTTTGGTAAGTTTTTTACGGCAACCATTTGAACCGTCAACCATTTTAAACTATTTCATTGGCACGGTTATTAACCTTTTGTATGAAATTACTTTTCTAACCTAGAATTCTGTCGATATATAGCGTAAATTTTAAACATTAAAAGCCAAGGAAATGTCTGCTGTCCGATGCATGCTGATCCCTTTGAATAGGTTTAAATCAACTGTAAATTATGAAATTTGCAACTGACTGTTAAATCATAAAAAATGGCAGGCTTTTATAGTCTGCTGAATAATTTTGATGTTTACACATAGGCGGTGGTTTCCCATTTAATTTTGCATTTGCGCACAGCAAGACAAGGAAGTCAAAGTAAGTTTTTTTACAACGAAAACACTAAACCAACGACTAAAAATCACTGTATGACATTTCACAACCACCCGTTGAGTTATGTTCGAACAATATTAAGCAGGCACGGCGCAGGAAGGAAGAGTACTAACAGACATATGATCCGTTTGATGTATGTTAAAGGGGCTTTAACAGGTAAGCCTAACTGGATGGATCAATGGCCCATCAAAACAGACGATGTTCCGGTTGATAATACCCGTTCACCAGTCTTCATAATTGGCCACTGGCGAAGTGGAACTACCCACCTCCAATTTTTGCTCAACCAGGATCCGAACTTATTCACCCTAAGTAAATTCCAAAGTTTTTTCCCGGAAGGTTTCCCTGTAAAAGAGCGGTACCTGAAGCCATTATTGACTAGTTTATTGTCGCTAACCAGGCCGGTTAAACATTGGCAGCAGAATATCTCCAAATCCATGGAAATGGATTCTCCTTCTGAAACCGAGTTTGCCCTTATTAACCAGTTCTTCCCTTACACTTACCATTGGGTTCACTTTTTTCCAAGTTTATGGGAAAAGTATTTCCGCAAATACCTTTTTTTAGATGGCATTGGCGAAGAGGCTTACAACGCTTGGCTTTGGGCATACGGGAGCTTTTTGGATAAACTATACAAGTATCACAGCAGCGGTAACCTGCTGGTTAAGAATCCCGGTGATACTGGAAGAATTGAACACCTTTTAAGGCTTTATCCCAATGCCAGGTTTATTTTTATTCACCGCAATCCGTACGATGTTTATTACTCTAACCAAAAACTGTGGAATAACATCCTCCAGGGTATATCCCTTGAGCAACTTTCGCATGAAGAAGAGCAGCGACTCATACTGACCATGTATGAAAAACTCCACCAATCCTATTTTGACCAAAAGCCTAAGCTTAGGTCTGACCAATTGGTTGAAATCGGCCATGAAGAGCTGGTTAAGACCCCGGAACATACCCTGCAGAAAGTATACGATCAGCTGGATCTGCCTGGCTTTCAAGAGGCCTTACCCTATTTCCGTGATTATGTACGGAAAAATGCGAAGTGGCATAAAAAACAGTACTCCTATGATCCTCAAGTACTCGAAATGATAGACAAACATTGGGCATTTGCCTTTGAAAGGTTCGGATACCAAGGTTCCAGCTTGGAGGAGGTAAGTTGAGAAGCTCTGTTAAACAAGAGGATGCCTTTCCCAAAAAAAATTGAAGGGGCTTTTTTACCTTCCATAGGAGGATTCAGGCAGATATTTGGTAAAAGTTCCTTCGAGCTTTTAATCTGTTATTTGGAGCAATTATATTTTCCAAAGGTAGCAGGTTAGTAAGTGCATCACTTATTTCATTCAATCGTTTTTTAGCACATTAGGCTTTTACCGATCTTTTACCGAAACTTAGCCGAAGCGCCTTCATCTTTCCATTTTTGGCTTTAAAGTTACGCTTTTTACAAACTTCAAATGGCAAGGGTCAAATTGAAGGGGTTTATACCTTATATACTATTTTGCAAATTGTTTAAACAGGATAAAATTAATTTTAAACGAACGAAATAGGCACCTTAACGAAGAATATTATTTAAATTTTCTCTTAGTAGTATTTTTGTACGGTAAAGCTTTTTAGTCAAAAGTAAAATGCTTAAATATTTTTAAAAACTTTTAAACAATTTAATTTTTTGTTCGTTTTGCTAGATAATAGTTTATCAAATAGCAGTATTATATTTTCAACTTTATCCGATAAAACTTTAGCTCTTATGAAACGTGAAGAAATAGTAAAAAAAATAGTTTACACCTTGATGGTCTTTCTTATCCTAAATTTAGGTACTGGTAAAGGGCAAACGGCTGGTAATATATTTGCCCCTAATCCCGGAAGCCCGGTGAATGCATTAGATCCGGACGCGGATGGCGATATTGTAGCTAATGCTAGCTCCTTTAGCTCCCAATCTTCTGAATTTAGCCAATTTGAAGGGGAATGGACCAAAGGGTATCAGCAATCATCCGAACCAAGTGGCGACATTAGCGGGAAAAGTTGTGGTACCAGTGATTGTGTAGATGCCAACTCGAGCCAAAGTGCTTACTTTGTCGGGATTTATGATCCAGATGGTTATCCAGCTGATGAGAACGGTAATGAATATTTCATGTTTAGGCTTCGAGTCGGTAAAGATCCCAAAAATTCTCAATTTGGCTATAGTGTTTTGATCGATAGTGATCAAGCATACGCGGGCAATGACCCAAACCAGGTTTCAGGTAATGATGGATTCGAATACGAAATCCGCTTAGCCAATGGAGGAGGGTCAAAGGACATTTACCTGGATAGTGTGGATGGAACCACCAATGGCACTCAACTAAATAGTTATGACTATTCAACACACCACATCAGGTCATACGCTGACAAAACGAGCCCGGGTTGTACTAATGATGCCGTTTTCATTGATATCGCTGTTCCTTACGCTGATATACCCTTTAATCCTTCCACCTCAATTCGTGTTGCAGGAGCTACCTCTTCAAATGGAACTTCCGTTTTAGATGGTAAAGGCACTGATATAGCTGGGTTAGACGATAATAACTTCACGGATCAATCACAAGCTTTGAAAGATTTGATTAGCAGTCAATCAGGAACAACACTTCCTGTCGAATTAATTGAGTTCAAAGCCCTAACTTCGATCAGTAGGGTTAACTTAAAATGGACTACTGCTTCTGAAACCAATAATAGCCACTTCCTTATCCAGAAGAAGGGTAATGATGAATGGAATGCCATTGGAAGGGTCGAAGGTAATGGTACGACAACCCGGCAAAATAGTTATAACTTCTCTGATAATCAAGCGCCTGATGACGGTACGGTTTATTATCGACTCAAACAGGTAGATTTTGATGGTAGCTTTAACTTTTCAGATTTAAAGGCAGCCAAGCGTGATAAGCAAGCATTGGTTACTACTTCAGTCTATCCGAATCCAGCCTCAGAAAAAATCTTTGTGGAACTCAAACTCAAGGAGCAACAAAACCTTAAATTCACGATTCGAAATATGGAAGGGAAAGCGGTTTTTAGGCAATCCCTTTTAAAAAGTGGTAATTCGCTAAAAGCAATCCAAGTTAACAATTTTCAAAACGGCCTTTATATACTAGACATTGAAGGCTCAAACTTTCGGTATCAAAAAAGGTTTCTAAAACAATAAACCCAAACAAGGTAAAAAAGCGATAAAGTAATTTAGTTTATCGCATTGGTTTTAGCTAACCCGATCTTAGGAAACTACCATGCTTTTGAATTTTAAATTTAGCTAAATGGTTTAGGTTGTTTTAGTCCCTTATTGAAAGGATACCATAGTATAGCCTGAGATAAAAATAGCTGTTGTCATTCTATTTATTACCCTTTACAATGTATCCTGTTCTTTTAACTTTTGCTAAGCATTATCAAAAATTTTTGCTTTAAATTGAGTTTTCGAACAACTTGTCCCCAATGTGGTGTTTATTAATTGTATTCAAGGCAATGTGCCAAGATAAATGTTTCACAACCGGTATTTAATCTTTCAAGGCAACCTTCCATAGTAAGTTTTTACCTATGCCAAAAGGCAGAAATAATCAGCGAGATCATGTGATCCTTGATGAAGAGTTTACTAAGGAAGATAAACTGTATTCTAACAAAGGACAGGTTAACAAGATCTTAACCATTCCCCTTAAACTCCTTATTGCCATTATCCTTGTAGGCGTCTTGTTTAAGCTGCAGCACTATCCCGGCGCAGGTATTATCCTGACGGTCGGTTTGCTGGGTTTTCCCGCTACCTATTCATTCCGCTTTGCCTGGAAAGGTAAAAAACGGCTTAAAGACTTTGTGAAGCTGATTCTGGTGGTGAGTTTAACTTTTGGAAGCTATTTCAAGCTCATGCATTATCCTTTTGCTGATTACCTGCTAACTGTACGTGAATTTGCTTTGTTAGCATGGCTTATTTTGGAAGGGATTGATTACTTTTACTTCAACCACTGGGAATACCCGGGATTAAAAATTTCGGGCTTTCCGATCCTGGCCGCGAGTTTTATCGTAGCGGGCTTACTCTTTAAAATTCAGCAAGATCAATATGCAAGTATGCTCCTCATAGCGGGTTTTTCCGGGGCTGCTATTTATTTTGGTAAGGATGCTTTCTTTTGGCTAATTAATCAAATTGCACAAAAGAAGAGATAATGAAATACCTTCCTTATAATTATGTACGCCATTTTTCAGTGTGTAAAAAATTTGCTTATTATGGGGATCATAGAATTCATTCATGGAAATTTGCTCCAATTTATTAAACCTCAGCAAGAGTTGAGGGCTTAATCAAGAGCAGACTAACTCGCAATTACCCGAATTACTGGAGTAGGATTTGGGCTGATTAAAATGATCTGAAAAAAGCAATTAAGTAAGCTACCTTTATTTAAACACTTATCGACATTGAATTAGATTGCAATCTAAAGCTTGGTTTACATTATTGCCATTTAAGGTCAATGGTAGCATATTTTTGAGCATTCTCCTTCAATGTTATTGACTTTGGGTACGGATTTGGGTATTGTCGGAAAGTATCTGGCGAAAAAGTTAATTTTTTCATGGTTTCATCATTTGGATTATCATCATCCTCAATAATGAAATTATGTTTCACACTTAAACGCTTTATACCATAATTTTGGGTGTAATAACCATATCGAAAGGGTAAATCACTCTGTTCGGCATCATCTTTTGCAAAGGAAGAAATAAGCTGTACCCCATCTTGCTCATTAATTTCAAATCGTACATCGGGTTTACTAAAATCATCCCAGTCTTCCCCATTCGATTTTTTTTGTGGAAAATTATGAACAGTTACCCTTTGAATCTTAGGGTATTGGTATTTGTCTTTTACCGATAGCTGTTTTCTAACTACGTCCCACTCTGACCCTTTTTGGGCTACCAATGTAACGGTATAGGTTCCTCCTTTTGTGTAAATATGGCTTACATTTTTGTCATTCAGTGTATCACCATCTCCGAATTGCCACTTGTAAGTACCTGCGTTTTTTGAAAGGTTTGAGAAGCTCACTTTGCAAGGAGCCCGACAATTGGGATTTTCAATAGCAAAAGAAGCAAAAACCTTACTTTCTTCTTTGGGCGCCTGGACAGGGTCTGGCTGCTGGTCTTCATTGCATGAAGTGACAACACTTAACAGCAATGCAATTAAAACGAGCAAATATTTGTTCATAGCATATCGTTTTAACTCTGCAAATATAAAGCAATAAAACTCGTTCATCAAAGGATGACAGGGATTAATTAATCAAAGCTTTAAACCCTTATTTAATGGGCTTTCAGGGATACTCCGCTTCATATTTTACCAGAAATTCATCCATTTTATCAGCAATATTACGGTCATTTGCTAAGCGAGCAGGCTTGTTTTGGCCGCCCAATTTGCCAATAGCTTTCATATAAGC
>CAZQQN010000043.1:8466-9117 GCA_964595485.1 uncultured Sphingobacteriales bacterium
GAATCCACCAGGTTGGACTTTTTTGATGTGAAGAGGCTCAAGGATTTTACTTTCTATAAGGTCCCGGTAATAAATGTTTTGCTCACACATTTTTTCATCAAGTGCATTTCTGAGGCTTTCCAGGCTATCGGGTTCTTCAGCGAATTCAATGTACCATTCATGGCGTGGTAAGCCATTTTGCGGGGCAACCCTTGGTGCTACTGTAAATTCGGAAACCCTTGCCCCGGTTGCTTTAGCGGCCAATGTCATAGCTTGTTCCACTTCCTCTGCTATTACATGCTCGCCAAAAGCGGAGATAAAGTGCTTAATGCGGCCAGTCACTTCTATTTTACAAGGGTTTTTGGAAATAAATTTGACGGTGTCCCCAACATTGTAGGCCCACAAGCCAGCATTGTTACTGATGACAAGAGCATAGTGCTTTTGAGTCTCAACTTCTCCCACTGTTAAACGGGTGGGATTTTCACTGTGAATCTCGTCCAAAGGGATGAACTCATAAAAAATGCCCGAATTGAGGTTCAACCTTAGACCCGCCTCTTCCTGTGAATCCTGGAAAGCAAAAAAGCCCTCGGAAGCGGGGAATGTCTCAATGGTATCAACAGGCTTACCAATGGTAGCAAATAGCCTTTCACGGTAAGGATCAAAATTGACACC
>CAZQQN010000043.1:9127-20323 GCA_964595485.1 uncultured Sphingobacteriales bacterium
ACCTTGTACCATTAAAGAAAAGTTGGGGAAGAGGTCAGCAATACTTTTATTTGTTTCGGACACCAATGCATCAAAATAAGTCTGCACCCAGGGAGGTATCCCGCTTATAACCGTCATATCCGCAGCAAGCGTCTCCTGAATAATGGCTTGGAGTTTCTCTTCCCAATCCTCAATGCAATTGGTTTCATACGTGGGTACTTGGTTTTTTTTGAGATAAGAAGGAACGTGATGATTGACGATCCCTGATAGCCGGCCGGTAAGTATGCCACCTTTGCGGTCCAATACGGGGCTACCAGAAAGAAAGATCATGTTTCCGTCAAGGAAGGCAGATTTTCCCGTATCCTTAATGTAATGTAGCAGCGCATCCCTGGCTGAATTGATATGGTTAGGTATCGAGTCTTTGGTTATGGGAATGTATTTGGTACCGGATGTGGTGCCGGAAGTTTTAGCAAAGTATGCCGGTCTACCCTGCCAAAGCACATCTTTTTGTCCTTCTATGATTTGATCAATGTAGGGACGTATTGCCTCGTAATCCCGAATGGGGACCATTTGTTTAAAATCAGCGTGATTATGAATCCTGTGAAAATCATGATCTTTTCCGAACTGGGTCCCTTTTGCCTTTTTAATCAAGTTATGGAATACCTTCTCCTGCGTTTCCTCAGGCTTTGCAGCCCATTTTCGATCCTTGCTTACTAGCCAATTGGCAAGAAAACGACCGCCTCGGGATTTGATTGACATAATAGCGATTTAAAAAGATTTAGCATGCGTTTAACCTGAGCTGGCAGAACTACCACTTCATCAAAAAAACTGGGTTTATATCGCGCCCTGCTCGAACTGGACCTTCCAAAGTCCCCTAAGTTCCCCCATTTCAAAACCTATTGCTTTGTCATTCGGGTATTGGTTCTGAATGACTATGTAATCCGCTACTTTGATGTCTTTACCTTTTTCACCATGGCAGTTGAGGCATAATCCTGATTTAATGGTGATCGGGTGGTAATAAACCTTTTTATCTCCCCTTTTCATTATTTCAGGTTTTAGGGGCTTATTAGCCTGGTTTTTTGCCTGGTATTTACTAACCAATGCCATTTCAAGGCTGTCTGCGGCATTATTAGGGTTCCGGTTTTTGTGGGAAACCCTGGATACTTTGGCATCATGAACTTCTGATAAGGAATCTGTTATAGCGGTAGCATTATGCGAGCAAAACTCAATGGCATGGTCAATTCCTCCTTGACCAATGGCCTTTGACAATTTACCAATTAATGCCTGGCCTGAAGCTTTGACAATGCTTTTACCCGATTTTTTAAGGCTTTCCGCTGTAGAAATTTCTTTCCTGGTATTGGCTTTATCGCTTTGTTCGGATTGCTCCTCTTTCTTACTTCCATCATTTTGATCAGAATGCTGGCATTGCCATAGTAAAAGGAAAGCAACAAAAGTGAAGAAGATAGCAGAGGTTTTCATAGCTTCATTTGTTTATAGCAATCAAAAATAACCAGAAAATTTATTTATTTGCAACGCTATGGCAAAATTCAGAAAAATCGGTGTTTTAACCTCGGGGGGAGATGCGCCGGGGATGAATGCTGCCATTCGGTCCATAACGAGGACTGCCTGCTACCATGGTATCGAGGTTATGGGTATTAAATGGGGGCTCGAGGGGCTTATCAAGGGTTACATTGAGCCCATGGAATCCATCTCGGTTAGTAATATCATCCAAAAAGGAGGGACTGTCTTGAAAAGCTCCCGCAGTGAGGCTTTTATGACCGTAGAAGGCCGTAAGCAGGCTGCTGATATCCTTAATGCCCATGGTATAGACGGTTTAGTTGCCATAGGTGGTAATGGAACTTTCCGTGGATGCCAGGTTTTTACAGAGGAATATAGCATTCCTACCATTGGCATACCCGGAACGATTGATAATGATCTGTCCGGGACAGATTATACGTTGGGGTACGATACGGCTGTGAATACAGCTTTGGAGGCTGTCGACCGTATCAGGGATACGGCTGATTCCCATGATCGCCTCTTTTTCATAGAGGTTATGGGCAGAGATGCCGGCTTCATTGCTATGAATGTAGGTTTAGGGGGCGGTGCTGAGGGAATTTTGATCCCGGAATCGAATCATGATTTTGATTATGCTGTAGAAAACCTCAGGAAAGGTTGGCAGCGGGAAAAAACCTCCTCTATCATTGTTGTTGCAGAGGGTGACCAGGAGGGAGGTGTTTTTGACATTGTCAAAAAAATGAAACCCCTGATCCCTAATTTTGAATACAGGGTATCGATATTGGGGCACCTCCAAAGAGGCGGTAAGCCCCTGGCCATGGATCGGGTATTAGGGTCACGCCTGGGATATGCAGCTGTTGAAGGCTTATTAAGTGGCCATCAAAAGGAAATGACCGGCATTATCAATCATGAGTTAGTTTTTACTCCATTTGGCAAATGCCTTGAAGCAAAGAAAGATATTGATCCTACCTTGCTTACTTTGGCCGAAATTTTAAGCTCTTGATAGGCTTGGGTATCATGTTTTTCTCTACCATTTTAACCATAAAAACAAATAACCATTGCGCTGGGTGCTTTACATTTTTTCATTGATTGTTTTTATTCTGGCTAACTATTTTCTTGGAAAGGCCCCTGAAAATGCCCAGAATTTATTGCAGGCGTGGATGCTAACCTTTGGCCTGGTGGCTCTTGATACAAGTATTCGTTTAAGGCAATCCGCTTTTCTCTTTTTCCCGCTCGGGTATTTGATCATCATCGGTTATCAATATGTTCAAATGCTACAGGGTCAGGTTAGCGGTGCATGGGGTTCAGCAATGCAAATAATGGGAGCGGTATTACATTTAGTTCTCGGAATATGGTTTCTTATTCAATTCTTTAGAACAGAGAAGCAGGATAAAGAGCTAAGAGCCTTCTATATAGCAGCCGGTGTAGCGGCAGTTTTTTTTGGCACCCATATCGTTTCTTTTCTTGCCAATGTCCCAACATTGGAAAAACTGCATGCGTTGAGGCTTAGTAGTTATTTAATGATAGCGACCAGTGGGCGGTTTTTACTGCTTGACCAGGTTGGTTCAAGGCAACCGATAAATGCAACCCTTATGCCCATGGTGTTATTGATTCACACTTTCATAATAGCGGCTAAGGTGGTGCAAAATTTTTTCAGCTAAAGGCCATTTAAATTAAGGTGATTGGGTATCAAGTGATACCATCCTAACCGATTGCGAATCTCAAATGAAAAATGGCAATGAATCAATAGGGATTAAGTTCAAAATCGGAATTGATTTATCTTTGTTAGGATGATTAAACAGGTGCAAAATGACAGGTGAATCTATAATTGATTTCAATAACACAGCAGTGGCTTTTGAAGCAAAAGATAACAGGGATTTAAAGCGTGCCAAATTTCTATTTGGCTTACTTCAGAATCCCGTTATTAGCCGTCCGGGTCAGGCGCTTATGAAAACATCTGTTCAATGGGGCCTTCCTGTTAAGGGGATTATCAAGGCCACTTTATACAAACAGTTTATTGGGGGTGAGAATCTTAAAGACTGTGGCCAATTAGCTTACAAGCTAAATAATTTTGGCGTAGCTACTATCCTTGATTATGCGATGGAAGGAGAAGATAGTGAGGAAGCTTATCAACAAATCCTGGAAGAGTTCAAGCGAAACATTGATTTAGCTTCCGATATGCCTAATATACCAGCCAGTGTTTTCAAACCCAGTGCTATTGCGAGGAATGAAGATTTGCACCGATTGAGCCATAAAAATTTCAATGAATGGAATGAGGTAGATCAAAATACTTTTGAACAAATAAAAGGCCGTTTTGAAACCATTTTTGAGCATGCTTATGATAAGCAAGTGCCAGTAATGGTTGACGCTGAGGAAAGCTGGATTCAGGCGATTATTGACTACCTGGTGCTACAGATGATGGCCCGCTATAACCAGGATAGACCTATTGTCGTAAATACGTATCAACTTTACCGGAAGGATAGGCTTTCAGTCCTGAAAAGTCACTTTGAAAAAGCCAATCAAAATGGGTTTTATTTTGGGGTAAAATTAGTGCGGGGCGCTTATTTAGAGCAGGAGAGGAACAGGGCAGCGGAAAAAGGTTATGAATCGCCCGTACATGACCAAAAAGCAGACACTGATAAGGACTATGATCAGGCGGTTTCTTTTTGCATGGACAACATTCAACAAATTTTTACGGTTATCGCTTCTCATAATGAAAATAGTAACCAATTGGGGGCAAAGCTATGCTATCAAAAAGGTTTGGATAAGCACCATCCCTTCCTGTGGTTTTCCCAACTATATGGAATGGCGGACCATATCAGCTTTAACCTGGCTGAAGCCGGTTTTAATGTAGCAAAATACATCCCTTATGGCCCTGTAAAGGCGGTTGTGCCCTACTTACTAAGGAGGGCTGAAGAGAATAGCTCCGTTCAGGGCCAGGTCAAAAGGGAAGTTGAGGCTATTAATGAGGAATTGGGAAGGCGAAAGAACGGTAGGACGGGATAACTCCTCCGCTTGAAACATTTTTGATCGAAACCGACTTAGTAATGATTCCTATTAAGAAAAACGGGTATTTTTTCCCAATTATGTAGTTTTAAGGCATTAAAACAAGTTTATGAGGATTGCGAAGATTGGGTGTTACTGATAAGGTTTTGCTTTCATGAATAGCTTAGTACAGCCTAATATTCCATTAATTTCCGCAAGGTTAATTGGTAGTATTTTTACGGAATTTTTAGTAGTAAGATGATTGCATAGGGAAAAGTCATAATAAGCTATTTAATTATGATAGCCAATAAAACCCAGAACCCATAAAGCAACAACATCGGAGCTATGAACTGCCTTTTGCAGAATTTTCAAAATAATGAATATAAAGTTTCCATTTCGTGGAATGGTTAATGGTTAGAAACTTTCATTGGTGTTTTTCTTTAATCAAGGTGCCAATTGTTACATAATTATTTTGAATTTAACCATCAAATAAATTAATTGGTACAGGCTATATTGTTACCAATGGCTATACCATGATACAAAACATGTGATTCACTGCTTAATGACAAATACCAAAGGTACCATTTATAATCTGTTTCAATGCTCTCTGGTAAAATTATTACCTTTAGAAATAAACAAATTAAACGAGAATGTTGTTAATCGTTTTGAAATTGTAAAACAAAAACAAATTACTATGAGAAAACTAACCTTATTAATGCTGGCTATTACTTTCATGTTTGCTAGTCAAGTAAAATCTCAGTCAGTACAAATCATTCACAATTCTGGTGACATTGCAGCAGATACTGTTGACGTTATTGTTAACGGAAACAAAGCGGTTAGCGATCTTGCTTACCGGGAAGCTACTCAATTTTTGAGTCTACCCTCAGGTTCCCAGATTGATGTTGGTATTCAGCCTACCGAGGCTAACTCCCCCGTCAAAACTTTCCAGATTGGCCCATTGAGTTCCAATACGAAATACGTAGCTGTCGTAGATGGTATTGTTCAAACTTCGCTCTATAATCCTGATTCTACATTAAGTTTAGAAATAAAGGCTAATGCTAAGACTAGTAGTAATACCCCTGGCGATGTAGAAGTGTTATTACATCATGGTGTCACTGACGCGCCTGATGTAGATATTATTAATCCTACCCTGGGAACCATTTCTAACGATTTAAGCTATGAATCTTTTGATGGCTATGTAACAGCCCCGGCTGCCAATGCCACCATTAATGTCGAAACGGCTAATAATGCAGCTAAAGTGGCTAGTTTTACTGCACCATTAAACAATTTTGGCGGAGACGCCATAACCGTAGTGGCTTCAGGATTTTTAGCGCCTTCGGATAACAATCTCGGGCCCGCATTTGGGCTTTATGTAGCAGACAAAAATGGCGGCCCAATGGTGAAATTACCAAGGGAAAAAACAGAAGCTCAGGTCATTCACAATTCACCGGATCAAGCCAGTGATACTGTTGATGTATTTGTAAATGGTGAAAGGGCTATTCAGGATTTTGCCTTCAGGGAATCTACTGCCTTTGTCCCAGTTCCCTCCGGAATTGTTGATATCGGCATTGCTGAAAATGGTACCGAAACCGTTGTTAAAAGTTTCCAGCCTAATTTTATGGCGGATACACCCAATGTTGGTGTAGTAAACGGTGTAGTATTTCCGAATAATTATGAAGATAGCAAGCCTTTAAGCTTTGACCTGAAAACCATGGCCCGAACATCCGCTGAGACAAGTGGTAATGCAGACATTCTTGTTCATCATGGCTCACTGGATGCTCCTGCAGTTGATATAGAAGAGCAGGATACCCTAAAACAAGATATTGTCACCAACTTGTCTTATTCAAATTTTACGGATTATTTGTCAAACGAAGCTTTGGATTATACACTGGCAGTGAAAGCTTCTTCAAACGGGAATACAGTTGCTGCCTTTGATGCACCTGTATCCAATTTAAAAGATTTAGCTTTTACCGTTGTGGCCTCTGGTTTTCTTGATACTTCCGGAAACAATGGTGGACCTGGGTTTGGTTTATTTGCAGCGGGGCCCGGTGGAGGCCCAATGATAGAATTACCCCAGGATTCTGCAGAACTCCAGGTAATACACAATTCCCCTGATGCAGCAGCTGACACGGTTGACGTTTATGTTAACGGGGATAAGTTGCTGGATGATTTCCAATTCAGGGATGCGTCTCCTTTCGTCAGCATGCCTGCCGGCACGAAGCAAATTGGCATTGCGCCTTATAATTCGACCGATTTGGTTGACAGCTTTAATGTCACTTTATCAGCTGATCAAACATATATTGCTGTTGCCAGCGGGGTAATCCGTTCAGGAGAATACGATGATTCAGAACCTTTCGACCTTGACATTAAAACCATGGCCAGAAAAGAGGCCAATTCTTCGGGTAAAACCGATATTCTCGCTTACCATGGTTCTCCTGATGCAGGCAATGTTGATATTGACGAAACAGATGTGCTTGATGTCACCTTATTTGATGATTTGGGATATGGTAATTTCTCTGATTATCAAGTGGCCGAAACAGATAATTACGTTTTAGCCGTGAAAGAGGCAAATAGCGATAATACCGTACAAAAATACGAAGCCCCCTTAGCAGATGAAGGGTTAGAAGACGAAGCTATTACTGTATTTGCTTCTGGTTTCGTTGATCCGAGTGGTAATAGTGATGGACCGGAATTCGGCCTTTATGTGGCAACCCAAAGTGGCGGTATTACTAAATTACCTGAAAAGAGCTCCTCGGGTATTACCAACGCTACTCAGAAAACATTTGACATATTCCCTAATCCAGCCAGCAATAAGGTCCGTATACAGTTGGATGATCTAAAAGCTGAGGATGTTTCCATTGAACTTATTGACCAAAAAGGTCAGGTTTTAAAGAGGAAGCAAGTTGGTAGTGGAAACGATACCAATTTAGACCTTAGCAATTATGAAAACGGTGCCTATTTCCTCCGCATTGAAAATGAAGGAAAGCAAATAGCCACAGAGCGCTTCATCAAAAACTAAAAGCGTTTTAACTTCTTTAAAAGCCCTGTCTTTGGGATTAACCTCCTTTAAGGCAGGGTTTTTTTTATTGCCGATGGATGATTAGCATTAAAGTTCCGGCACCATTTAAAACCTGATTCAGCTTCGCTGTTCTACCACATCTTTCGTGGAATGAAGCGTTGACAAAGCCCCCATTAGATAGGGATTTGGGGTTAATAAGATTTCCTAAAAACCTTTATTGAAGGCTTAGGGTTTGTCTATATAAATAACTTGCGGTGAAACTAATTTGCCTATCCGGTAAAATACAGGCTCATGCCCTTCATCAGTTTACCTATTTTGTATTTCGGAGCTTCAAAAAGGTTGTTTTAGTTGATTTTTTCAAATAAAATGTATTGCATAATATTGCATAGCGGTTTTTATATCAAATGGATATTAAATTTTTTTTCATAAAAAGAAAAAGTATGAATAAGGTTACTCATCTCACTAAGCAATTAAGCTTAATCTTTTTAGGCATTGTTCTGACTCATGGCTGCGGCCAAACCAAAGAGGATACTAAGGCAGAAAACAACCAAGTGACCAAAACAAACGATGACAGGTTTGGCAATGAGTATCGGTACGTCACAAATGACCCCTACGATGCAAGGATTTATGAGTTGGATAATGGCTTAAAAGTTTATCTGACAGTGGATGAGGAAAAGCCCCGTATTCAAACCCTTATTGCTGTAAGAGCAGGTTCTGCTTTTGAGCAAAAGGAAACAACCGGGCTTGCGCATTATATGGAGCACATGATGTTCAAAGGAGGATCAAAACTGGGAACAACTAACTGGGAAAAAGAAAAAAAGTACCTGAAACGTATAGCCAATCTCTATGAAAAAAGGAAGAATACGACAGATAGTGCTAAAAGGCTTGCTATTTACCGGAAAATTGACAGCCTTTCTCAAATAGCAGGTAATCAATACGCCATCCCTAATGAATATGATAAGATGATCTCCGATATGGGTGGAGATGGTACCAATGCTTTCACGAGTAAGGACCAGACCGTTTACATGAATAACATCCCCTCGAATGAAATAGAAAAATGGGTCAGACTTGAACGGGAGCGTTTCGGAAGTATGGCCTTGAGGTTATTTCATACAGAGCTGGAGACGGTTTTTGAAGAATTCAACAGGAGCCAGGATAGCGACTATCGTAAAGTGAGTGAGCTTATTGATAAGATCCTTTTCAAAGGTCATCCTTACCGGTACTCGACCATAGGTAAAGCGGCGGATTTGAAAAATCCCTCAATGAAAAATGTCCGGGAGTTCAAGGATTCGTTTTATGTGCCCAATAACATGGCTATTTGCCTTTCCGGTGACATGGACCCGGCTGAAACATTTAAGCTCATTAAGGAGCATTGGGGTGATATGGAACCAAATCAGGATTTAAAAGATAAATATGACCATGGTGAGGCAAAATCTATAGACGGCCCTATCGAAAAATCGGTAACCGGTCCAGAAGCAGAACGGCTATACATTGCCTACCGCTTCTCCGCTAAAGATTCCAGCAGGCAAATGGTGGAATTGTTGGATGAGCTATTGTACAATGGCCAAGCTGGTTTGATAGATCTTAACCTGGTTAAAAAGCAGAAAATCCTGGATGGGGGTTGTTATTCCAACTTTTACCGGGATTATGGCAAGATGCGCTTTTATGGACAAGCCCGACCCAAACAAAATCTGGAAGAGGTCAAAGATTTGTTATTAGAACAGGTAGCCAGGATAAAGAAAGGCGACTTCCCTGACTGGATGATGGAGGCTGCAATCCGAAACAAGAAAAAGGAGCGTATTGAGGACCGTAGCTCTAACTGGAAAGCTTTTGCCTTCACGAATGCCTTTATCAAAGGAAATCCATGGGAAGAGCAGGTCAATTACTTACAAGAGCTGGATGCCATTGAAAAAGAAGACTTGGTAAAGTTTGCGAAAGAAAACCTGGATGAAGACCGCGTTGTCGTTTATAAGCGAAATGGAGAGGATACCTCATCAGTATCCATGCCTAAGCCGCCCATTACAAAGCTTGATATAAACCGGAAAGCAAAAGCCGGTTTTGGGAAGAAGATTGAAAAGGTCGAATCAGAAAGGATAGAACCGGTTTTCCCTAATTACGATAAAAGGATCAGGAAAACCAACCTTGATAAAGGTGTGGATTTACATTACATGGAAAATCGGGAGAATGAGCTGTTTTCCCTTTATTATTTGGCGGATATAGGCAGCTTACATGATAAAGAATTATCTTTAGCGGTAGATTACCTTGAAAAATTGGGTACGGATCAATATTCACCAACTGAATTGGAAGAGGAATTCTACAAATTAGGTGCGGATTACTCTGTATCTACCGGGAATGATAGATCCTATGTAAAAATTAAGGGTTTAAAGGAAAATTTTGAAGAAACCCTTGAGCTTCTGGAGCACATCCTGAACAATGCGAAGGTTGATACTGCTGCCTATAATAAGTTTGTTGATAACCTGATTAAGGAAAGGAAAAACAAGAAAAAGAATAAATTCTGGAATCGGATTGCCGGAGTTCGCTACGCTATGTATGGACCTGATAATGCCTTTTCCAATAAAATTCCTGCTTCAGAGCTACGCCGGAAAAATCCCAAAAAGTTGGTCAGAAAGATCCATAGCCTATTCGATCATTCTCACTACTTATTTTATTATGGTACCAGGCCTGAAAAATCAGTGAAAGCTATTGTTAAGGATGTACATGCCTTGCCTGAAAAGCCAAAACCATTTCCAGAAAAGAAAAAATTCACAAAAAGAGCCAATCACGGTGACAGCGTTTTCGTGATTAATTATGACATGGAGCAAGCTCAGATGTCGCTAGTCTCAAGGGATATAAAACAAGATACCACGCTATTTCCTTATGGGAAAGTTTATCGCCAATATTACGGAACTGGTTTGTCCTCCATTTTATTCCAGGAAATAAGGGAAGCTAAGGGTTATGCTTATTCCGTTTCTTCATTTTTTACAAGACCTGATTCCGGGAAATATCATGCAAATTACAGTTATTTGGGTACGCAACCTGATAAATTGGAAAATGCTACAGCAGACCTGAAAAGTTTACTCAATGAAATGATGGCCTCAGAAAGCCAATTCAAAAACGCGAAGGTGAATATCCTGAAAAACATTGAAACTGACAGAACAACGGGTACCGGCATATATTTTAGTTACTTAAATGACAGGGAAAAAGGCTTTAAAGGAAACCGTGACCGTTATGTTTACAATAAGGTCAAGGACATGACAATGGAAGATTTCAAAAATTTCTTCAATTCCCACATTAAGGATTTGTCGTATGATATGGTAATTTTGGGAGACGATGAAAAGTTGAATAACGTTAACTTAAGCCAATTTGGCGAAGTTAGACGCTTGCCTAAATCCGTTATATTCGGATATAGCGAAGGTTCAGGGGACCAGGATAGGGCTACTGGTGTGGCTCCTTAAGCCGAGCCGCGGTTTGAATCGAAAAAAGTTTCCGGCCGCGATTTTTTGCTGAGCTTTTTTCTAAAAAAAGCGTTTAAAAGAGGTTAAAATCCGAATAGAACGCAGATAACGCTGATTGGGGAGATTTTCGCTGATTAAGGATTATGTAGGTGCATAAGAGTTTTTTCACTATAAACTGAATTAGTTGAGCCACGAGTTTTGCTACTCGATTGCTTGCTCTTTGCTCAGATATTCGTGGCACAG
>CAZQQN010000044.1:0-19310 GCA_964595485.1 uncultured Sphingobacteriales bacterium
GGTTGTTTTAATAGCTTTCGATTTAGCCAATATTTACCTATTATCCTGGTTATTAAAAAAATGGAAACTACCCGGTTACCTGGTATTATTGTATGCACTGAACCCTTTGGTGATTGCTGAACTAACAGGTAATTTGCATTTTGAAGGGGTTATGATTTTTGGTTTACTATTAGCATTGGTGCTTTTATGTAAAAACCGGATTTACCTATCTTCTGCTGCTTTCGCTGTTAGCGTTTTAGCAAAACTAATCCCCTTAATGTTTCTGCCTCTCTTTATACGGAGGATTGGATTTTGGCAAACCTGCCTTTACGGAGTTTTAGTGGGTGTTTTGACTTTAATAGGGTTCCTGGCCATCTCCAGCTTCGGACAGCTTTACAATATGCTGGAGAGTGTGGAACTATATTTCCAAACTTTCGAGTTCAATGCCAGCGTTTATTATGTACTCCGCTGGATCGGATTTCAAATTGAAGGCTACAATATGATCAATACCATTGGTAAAGTATTACCATTGCTAACCGTATTAGGGGTGGGGCTTTACATCTGGCGGGAAGATAAGCCTGATTTAACGCATTTTCCCCGGGCCGTTTTAGTTGTGCTTACCCTTTACTTACTACTTAGCACGACAGTACATCCCTGGTATATTACCACATTATTACCGTTTAGCTTGCTAACACGTTTTCGCTACCCTTTTCTATGGACCTTCCTGGTAGTCTTTAGCTATTCAGCTTATTGGCACCAAGCCTACGAGGAAGTATATGGGTTGATAGCATTAGAGTATGGCCTGGTTATCACAATGCTTGTTTTAGAGTGGTTTAAACCTGATTTCTTCAAATCAAGCTTATTTAAGCTTTATGTTACTCGAGAAGGTTACTAAAAATGGTAAAAAGCCATTAGGTTTGTCACAATAAAGGTTAGCAACTACTTATCATATATTTTTTAGTCTTCTTGCTTTTCTTTCCGGTAATTTTGTAAGTATCGAGGTAGAGGATCCTGAATCAAACCGATATTTTGCTTCTTATGCAGCCGTTATCTTTTGGTGTGGCATACTTGGTTGCAGTGCATTTTTATTTAATTAAGCCGCTCCTTAAAAAATCCGCAGGTCAGGGTTTTGAGGTAATGGTTTATGCCCGGATGGCAGACCTAAACCTGCTCCTGAATTTGTCAATTAGTCATTTGATAATGCTTTTGAAAGGTCGTTAAGCATCTGCCAAATCGAAAAAGGTTCCCTGATCAATCATAACTATGGTGAAACCTTATGGCTTATATGACCCTTAATTTATCGAACAATACCGAGGTTTTTGGCATTTTTTGTAAAAGGGTATTGGCCATGAAAACAAGTTAAATTATCTTGAACCCATGGGATTTGGAATCGTCAATTTACTACCATCCAAAATGCTTCTGATTTTGTTTTTATGAATCATTTAGCAGATTCTGGATTGGCTAAATCGATCCCATAAGTCCTTGAGAAGGTTTGGGCAAGCTAATTGATGTTATTATAGAAGGCGATTCATTGACTGATTGCTAAAAACTTTGAATAAAGAAAACGTAATGAATATAGGCGCTTATAAAGACCTGTTTTTTGAATCATTTGGGAATTACTTTGATTACCTGGTTGGGGAAGTCACTAATCCAGGTTGGACCAATTACTTCTATTGGTTGATCGGTATTTCCCTCCTGTTTTTTGTTTTGGAAGTAATCCGGCCATGGTATCGGCGCAGGCAGATAATTTGGCGGGATTTCTGGCTTGATTCGGCCTATATGTTCTTCAATTTCTTCCTGTTTTCCCTTGTTGGATACAATGCAGTATCAAATGTAGCAGTAAAGGCTTTCAATGACTTCCTTGAAGTTTTTGGCATCAATAATCTTGTAGCCATTACGGTTAATGCATGGCCGGTTTGGGGACAGTTGCTTTTAATGTTTGTTTTACGGGATTTCATTCAATGGAATGTTCATCGTTGGTTGCACCGTTTCCCAATTTTGTGGGAATTTCATAAAGTTCATCATTCAGCCAAAGAATTAGGTTTTGCAACCCATTTGCGCTTTCATTGGATGGAAACCATTGCCTACCGTACCATAGAATATATCCCATTGGCAATGATTGGGTTCGGAATACAGGAGTTTTTCATGGTGCATGTTATAGCCCTGACTATTGGGCATTTTAACCATTCCAATATTTATGTCCCGCTTGGTCCTTTGCGTTATGTTATCAATAATCCTCAATTTCATAAATGGCATCATGTCAAAAATGTGCCTGAGCGGAAGCAATACGGAATCAATTTTGCCCTGTCACTCAGCCTTTGGGATTACCTTTTTGGCACTGCTGAAGAGCCTTACAGCGGGAGGGATATAGAAATCGGCTACCCGGAAGATGAAGAAATGCCAAAAAGTTTTTGGAAGCAGCTTCTTTTTCCTTTGACTAAGCAGTCAAGGAAGGGAAATCAGGATGAAACGGATGAAACTACTGAAAATCATAGGTAAGCTTTTAGGCTATATAAAAATAGGGATTTTTGATACAAACCACCTATTTCCTAATGATGCTTTTCGGTTTAGTATCATTAGGCGAGTATCGTAACTAAAAACTATGGCTTTATTTTATTAAAAGTTGCGCTCGCGGGTCATTCCTATATACTTAAGTAAATATTTTTGGAAGTGAAGTAATAAACTAAATAAGGTAAGCTTACAAGTTGCTCAAGCAGAATAATCAAATGGAGGCTTTAAGCTCCTATGGCTTCACTACTGTTAAAATAAAAAAGGATGGTGAATTTTTAAGACAAGCTATTGACCTTGTCACTCACATTAATTAAAACAGCCTGCCTCGTATGGGGCAGGCTGTTTTTAAGCTATTGAAGATAAAGATTAATCTACAACTTTAACGTTGACGGCATTCATCCCTTTTCTTCCTTGCTCTTCTTCATATTGGACGCGGTCTTCGTCCTGAATATCATCAATGAGCCCACTTTTGTGAACAAAAATGTCGTCATTGGAATCGTCCGGCTTGATAAAACCAAAACCTTTGGTATTATCGAAAAACTTTACTGTTCCTTCTTTCATAGTACTGGTTACTTTAATTTATAAATAATTTGAGTTCGCTTAATTAATGGACAAATGTAAGGGCTTTGCCACTCTTCCCTGCACGACCTGTTCGGCCGATGCGATGAACGTAGCTGTCATAATTGGCAGGCATCTGGTAGTTGATGACATGCGTGATATTGGTTACATCAATACCCCTTGCTGCCACGTCAGTGGCTACGAGTACTTTTAGTCTCCCGTTTTTGAATTTATTCAAAGCTTTAATCCGGTGATTCTGAGTTTTATCACCATGCAAAAAATCAACGTTTATTCCTTCCTTATGCAGTTTATGACTGATCTTTTCCACTGACCTTTTGGTCTCAGCAAAGAGTAAAACTTTTTGAAAAGCCTCATCCTCAAAAAGTTTAAGGAGCATGTCAAATTTATTCCCGTCTGCAGGAACTTTTATGATATCCTGCTCAATCTGACCGCTTGCCAAATCTCCGGTGTTTATCTTGACTTCTACTGGATCATTGAGGAGTTCGCTAATCAAAGATTGTTGGGTTTTATCGAGCGTTGCAGAAAAAAGCATGGTTTGCTCACGATTTTTCATGGCCCTTACCATTTTCTTGATATCTTGTATAAATCCCATATCAAGCATTCTATCAAACTCATCCAGTACAAGGGTCGAGAAATCCTTCAACTTTAGTCCTCCGCGATCAGTAAGATCAATGAGACGGCCCGGCGTACCGATAATTATGTCATGCTTTTTTCGCAGTTGGCCCATGTCTTTACCCACGCTTGTGCCTCCTATAAAGCAAGCGGACCTGAGGCCGGTTCCTGTGCTTAGCATTTTGAATTCTTCAGCTACCTGCTGGGCTAATTCCCGTGTAGGAACAACTACCAGGGATTGAAAATTGGTATCCTGGCTTAACAATTGTTCCATGATTGGAATGAGAAAAGCTCCTGTTTTACCGGTTCCCGTATTGGCAACACCTACTATATCTTTGCCTTCCTGTAAGTTTTCCAGGGTTTTATCCTGAATTTGAGTGGGTGTTTCGAAACCAAGGTTAGCCAAATTAGCCTTAATGGTTTTATGAATCGGCATATCACTGAAGTTACGATAAGCCTCGTAATCTTTCTGTTTATGGTTGGTAGCATTTTTGATTAATGAATTCGGATCTATATTTGAGTTGTTGTTTTTAGCTTTTGAGATCCGGTTAGAATTACTTTTGCGAGGAAATCTAACACCACCTTTATTCCTTCTGGTTCTTAAATTATTCATTAGTTTAGTTGGATCATTTTATAGGGTAAAGTTAATATTTTTTCAATTTTTTAGGCAGGTTTCATGGTACCTAATGTTTTGAGCATTTTTACGTGTTCCTTTAAAGCCGCTCTGAAAGTCGGTTTTGAGTTATAGGGTATTCCGTATTCTTTGGCTGTTTCGGCAACAATTGGTGCTAATTTTTTATAGTGCACGTGGCAAACATTAGGTAATAAGTGGTGCTCAACCTGAAAATTCAATCCCCCTACTAACCAGAAGAGTAAATTGTTATTAGGGGCGTAATTTGTCGTTGTGACCATTTGGTGAATAGTCCAGTTATTGCCGATCAGCCCATTCTCATCAGGTAATGGATATTCAGTATTGGGCATCACATGAGCTGTCTGGAATACCATGGTGATCAGGATACCAGTAATAAAATGCATCGAAAGAAAAGCTGCAATAATTAAGAGAGGGGAAAGGGGCACCATAATAAGTGGCAATGCCAGGGCATAAGAATAATAAATTATTTTCCAACCTGCTATTCTGACCAATTCTTTAGTATATTCTTTTCTGCTTTTAATAAGGCCGGCTTTCCAGAAATGTTTCAAGTTCATAAAATCCTTAGTCGTAATCCACATGATGGTAGAAAGACCATAGAAAAACCAGCCGTAAATATGCTGAAACCGGTGTAGCCAGTGCATACTGTCATGGGGGGAGAATCGCAAGAAAAATGGGGTTGCGATATCGTCATCAGCACCTTCAATATTGGTATAGGTATGGTGAAGCATATTGTGCTGAATTTTCCAAACATAGGCGTTGGCACCTATCAAATTCATGGTTGAGCCGAGTACTTTGTTTACCGCTTTATTTTTTGAATAAGAACCATGAATAGCATCATGCATAATCCCCATGCCAATACCCGCCATACCTAAGCCACTGGTTAAATAAGCGGCAAATAGTAAAAGTGGCGTGGTAATTAAGCCTGTACCCAGAAGGATCAGGGGGGCGAAAAAGAGGATAAGCATGATAACCGTTTTGGTGATCATGACTCCATTGGCATGTTTGCTTAGATTATTGTCCTTAAAATACTGATTTACTCTTTGTCTTAACGCCTTAGAAAAATTATTCCCATTGGCCTTTGAAAATTTGGGATGTTCCATACTGAACTACTTAAATGAAAAAACAAGACAAGCGAGTCCAACCTTAATGGGGAATCGCAATGATTTTTTTCACATCCCAATTCCTGATAAGCTTTTTGCGCTTGGTATTTGTTGAACTTGGTAGGAGTTACCTTGAAAACTTTGGCGAGAAATCATATAACTTAACAAAAACAACTTATTACCCTCAACATATTGCTTTTGAATAAAGTTCAGAACGGTTTGATTTTTATTCAAGATGCCGCTTTAAGAAGTTTAAGCAGGTTAAATACTTTGTCATACCTAAAAATGCAATAGTGATTTTAAACTATAAGTTATCAAAGGCTCTTCCGTAAAATTTGCTTAAATAAAAACGAGGGTTAAATGCTTAATAGCCTTTAATACCAGCAGAATTCCTTAATGATACAAAAGCATTATCTGATACGGAATTGCTGTTTTATAATCTTGGTATTTCAATCGAGTTTTATTGATCTTTCAATAAGTTATAGTTAACTGAGATGGCTAATCGTTACCTTTGTCTTTTATGCGATAAAAGCGGTTCTCTTTTTCAAGGATTTCGTCAAGCTTTGGTTGCTTATAACGCAGATGTTTGGAGATTTCTTTCAGGAACAGCAGCTCATCCCTTTCCCGGTCCTCAGGATCATGAGCAATCTGGCCGCTTGGTTCTAAATCACCTTTGGCAGCCCTTTCTGCATATTCATAAACGCCTTTCTTGTTTCTCACCACAGTATAACCATCAATGGTCTCAGAATAAGATAAGTGCCGCTTACCCAGCCCAATTATTTTGATTTCCGGCCCGTCTTGTTGATTTAGAGTGAGCGTATCAAATTGCTTCAAATTAGGGTGATTTTCTCCCTCATCTTGAGCATAAGCTACTCCAGTAAGGGTTAAAATACTCAATCCAGTGCCTGCGATAATCTTTAATAACCAAAATACTTCCTTCATCTAAAAACTTTGTTTTTTAATCTGTTACTCAATTATCCTGCCGCTGTGCTTTGCAATGAATAGCAAATGTTATAAGGGGCTCCTTCAAAGCTAAGGGGAAATTGGTTTGGTACCCTAAAACCAATTTGATTAGGTGGTTCAAAGCTATTTACCTACGGTTAATTTCTACTGACTCCTTTTGGGGTTCAGGGATTTCTGAAAAGCAGTGATTGCTATACCAAATAAGAAACGGTTAGTATTTTATTAGGGTAAACTTCCTGGCTTTTAACCAAAATAATATTGTTGACCTATTAGCCCGATTTCTTCATCATGATTGATTATTAAGCTTCCTGTCATTTTGCCAGTATTGCTTTGACAGCATTATTAGATTGTTGAAAGATTCCGGCCTAATATTCATAATTGGAAGCGGATTAGATTTTAAATGCTAATTCAATCATTTAAGAGCCCTGGAATTAAGCCATTTATAGTATGCTATCAAACTTGTACAAGGGTTAATCTTATGCCTTAATTCCAGGCTATAAGCCATTTTTCGAAAGCTTTTTCCAGCAATATTATCATCCAATTTCTTCGCAATCCGTTTTATTTCCTGAAGTGAAGGCCAAAGCGCACTATGGTTAAAACGACCTTTTAGTTATAAGTTGAATTAAATTAAAAATTTGATTCACAACTATTTCCGTTGAAGGCAGGTGTTTTACTGATTTTCAATGGTTTCCTAATAAAACTCGGGATAATGAATAGGGTCGAATTCATGCATTAAATCATAGACAGCGTCAAATAAGTCTTCTGCGTGAGGCTTAGTAAAATAATCACCATCTGTGGCATAGGGAGGGCGATGCGGATGAGCGGTGACAGTCCTGGGTTCTGAATCCAATTGCCAGTAGCCGCCCTGGTCTTCCAGTGATTTTTTCATCATAAATGCTGAGGCTCCTCCAGGAACATCTTCATCCATGAAAACTACACGATTCGTTTTCTTCAAGGACTTTAAGATTTTTTCATCACAGTCGAAAGGTAGTAAGGTTTGCACGTCAATGATCTCAATAGAAATGCCAACTTCTTCAAGTTTTGGTACCGCTTCTTCCGCTATACCGACACAAGCCCCATAAGTTACTACGGTAACGTGGTCGCCACTTTGGAGGACTTCTGGTTGCCCGACCGGTAAAGTATATTCTCCAAGATTGGAAGGCATGTATTCTTTGGAGCGGTAAGCATTGAGCCGTTCTACGATTAATCCCGGTTCATCAGATTTGAGTAGGGTATTGTACAAACCAGCCGCCTGCGTCATATTCCTTGGAACGCAAATGATCATACCCCGGGTCAGGTTTATGATACCTCCCATTGGTGAACCAGAGTGCCAGATTCCTTCAAAACGATGGCCACGGGTCCGGATAATGAGGGGAGCTTTTTGTCCTCCTTTTGTTCGGAATTGCACGGTTGAAAGGTCGTCACTCATTATCTGGAGGCTGTAAAGCACATAATCAAGGTATTGAATCTCAGCAATCGGCCTTAAGCCACGCATGGCAGCTCCGATACCCTGCCCTATGATGGTTGCTTCGCGAATGCCGGTATCCGTTACACGCAAATCTCCGTATTTTTCCTGTAATCCTGCCATACCTTGATTGACGCCCCCAATTTTACCAAGATCTTCCCCAAAGGCAAAAACCCTTGGATCCCTGTTCAGGACGCCGTCAAAAAAGTGATTCAGGATTTCATAGCCATTTACTTCTTGTGGCTCATCAGGATATTGAGCGGGAACGCTATCTATTTTAACAGCAGCATGGTCTGAGTTACTGTGTAGGTATGAATTGTAACGATCTTTGTTTTCTTCCCGCTTTTCACTTAACCATTTTACAAGGGCTTGTCGCTCAGGGGTATCTTCTTTATGGGTGGCCCTTAGTGCATCATGAACTGCCTTAAAGATAGTTTTGCGATTAACGATAAGGCTCTTATTTAGGTTTTGCTGTATGGCTTTAACTTGGTCAGCATTCTCGCTTCCCTCTGCCATTTTACCAATCTCTTCGGCAGCTTCTTTAAGTTCGGCTTTAATGGGATCCTGGTAGGTTTTGTATGCTTTATTTTTGGCATCCTTAGCGTACTCCCTGGCATCTTCTTCGATTTTATCCAGTTCCTCGGCGCTAGCTAAATGGTTATCAATGATCCATTGCCGCATTTGGTTGATGCAATCCACCTCCTGTTCCCATTGTAGCCTTTCCTGACTTTTGTAACGTTCATGGGAGCCTGAAGTGGAATGGCCTTGCGGCTGGGTCATTTCCTGGATATGGAAAATTGCCGGAACGTGGTGCTTACGTGTTATTTCAGTTCCTTCTTGGTACATCTGGACTAACTGTTGGTAGTCCCAACCTTTGGCACTGTACAAATAAAATCCCTGGCCAGAGGATTCATCATAGGCAAAACCCTTTAGGACCTCTGACACGTCACTTTTGGTGATCTGGTAATCGTTAGGAACAGATATTCCATATTCGTCATCCCAAACGGAAATGGTTACCGGAACCCTTAGCAATCCAATGGCATTAGCTGCCTCCCAAAACATTCCTTCTGCTATTGTTGCATTACCAATAGTACCAAAAGCTACCTCATTGCCGTTATCGGAAAAGTTAGTGTATTGCTTAAGCTGTTCTAATTGACGGTAAAGTTTGGAAGCATACCCAAGCCCAACCAACCTTGGCATCTGACTGCCAGTAGGAGAAACGTCAGCGGAGGAATTTTTTATTTTGGTTAGGTCCTTCCAATGCCCATTTTCATCAAGGCTGCGGGTTGAAAAATGACCATTCATCTGTCGGCCAGCTGAGGAAGGGTCATGTTGAACAGTGGGGTCTGCATACAATTGAGCAAAAAACTGCTCAAGGGTTAGTTGATTAATGGCAAACATGAAAGTTTGATCTCTGTAATAACCAGCTCTGAAATCTCCTTCCTGAAATGCCTTGGCCATAGCTATTTGAGCAACTTCCTTTCCATCTCCAAAGATACCAAACTTGGCTTTTCCGGTTAAAACTTCTTTGCGGCCTATATAGCTAGCCTCTCGGCTTGCATTGGCTAACCAGTAGTCGTCAAGGACTTCTTTTTTATAGCTTTCTTCTTTTTGATTTACCTTATCCGCTACAGCTTGATCTTTTGCTTCTGCCATGGGAATAATATTTTTTGCTAAGATACAAAATTACCCAAAATACGATATTGCATCAAAGCTATTTAATAGGTTTTCATGCTTCAAAAACTGAAAACTAAGCATTATGACTCTTGCTCAGTAGATCAATAATTTTTTACAAGGTTTTAAAGCATTACCTAAAAAATGGTATGGATAGGTGAAACAAAAAAAGCATTTCTATCTTTATAAAGATGAAAAATGTGTTAAATGCAGTGTTAAAACAATTAAACCGTTAAATTTGAATTGTAAATTTGCTTTGGTGCAGCATTTTTAAAAGCCAATTATTTCCTGTTACATTTTTGTTTCACACAAAAAACCTAATCTATGGGAACCATAAAAACCAAAGGTCAAGGTAGGCTTTTTCAAAATCAGCTATTAGAGGCTTTAACGAAAACGCATCCAGCTATTATCATTGGTATGTATGTGCCGGCGAGTATTGCTTCTATGTTTTACTATTATCAATATATTAACGCTTCAGGGTTGACTGTTGCAATTGTTTTTCTGGCTGGGATACTTTTGTGGACCTTTGTGGAATATTTGTTACATCGCTACATCTTTCATTTCATTAATGATTCAGAGTGGGCCCAGAAATTTCACTACACCATACACGGGGTGCATCACGAATACCCACTAGACACCGAAAGGTTGGTTATGCCACCAGTGCCAAGTATATTTATTGCAGCTTTCTTTTACGGTGTGTTTTATTCGATGATGGGCGCCTACGTATATTGTTTTTTACCCGGTTTCATTATCGGCTATTTAAGTTATGCCATGATTCATTATTCAATACACGCCTTCAAGCCGGTTAAAGGCATAGAATACTTATGGCGTCATCATAACATTCATCACTTTCAGCATCCTGATAAGGCGTATGGGGTATCATCACCGCTTTGGGATTACATTTTCGGTACAATGCCACCTAAGAAATCTGATAAACAGAATGGATCATACTGAATTAAGCCTAATAAATTAATAGGAACACCCTTTATCATTCAATTAGAGGGGTTAGTAATATGATTGATTGCCCATGTTAATTAAATGGCTATGAAGGCACTGTTTCTGACATTGCTAATTCTACCGCTATTTGCCTCCTTGGGTAAATGCCAAGAGCAAACAACTTATCGTACAACAAAAGGCGAAATACTTTTCATTTTTGAATTCCAGGATAAAGACAGCAGTGTTAAAGCGAAATCCAAAGAATTGAAGGCCTTATTTGATTACAAGGTTCCCAAGTTTCTTATGAGGGCTGACATGAAAACTTTTAATGCTAAAGATAAGAAATTAGATACTGCTTTAGGGGCTTTTACAATTGGTAATATGCAGTTCAAAGGTGATATGGAAATCAAGGAAATTGGGCCTGACCTAAATCCAAAGGTTCTTTTTCCTATTGAAGGGTACATTAAACTTAACCAAGAGCGTCAGTTCGTTAAAATGGAAGGTAATCTTTACCCTATGCAACAGACTAATCGCTACAGGGCCCAATTGGCTATAAGTACTAATCTTAAACTTTCTCAATTTGGGCTAAAGGATGATTTTCCCAGGTTTAATGACCGGTTTTATATCCAGATCAATCAATCTGTATTGAACCCCCGCCCGAATGACTGATTGCTTGCATTGTTAGGTTAAAAATTTCCGCCTAATGTTGTGGTTAATTTGTAGCTATCTTGATCCCCGTCCGGATGAAAGATTTCGATGTAAACAATATAAGCACCTTTAGGCGCTTTCTGGCCGTTATCCCGAGAGCCATCCCATTTAAATCGGCCTTTGCGGCCTAAAAGGTGGTTGTTTTTTAATGATTTGACTTGGCGGCCCTTTGTATCATAAATGTCTACATTGGCGATATAACCGGGCTTTTCCATTCTGTAAATGATGGAAAGAAAGTCTTTATATCCGTCCTGGTCTGGCGAAAAAACCTTTGGCTCTAGCTTAAAGGGCTTTTCAGAGGTTTTTTCTTTACCAGCTTGAGAATTTTCATAAGTGGGGGTACCAAAATTGCTAGCCTCAGCAGCTGAATGCCAGTTTGCTTTATCATTGCTTTTCCCTTCATGGGTAATACGTTCCAGGCTTATCCCTTCCGGATCATCCACAAGGGGTGAATGCCAATCTTCTTTGTAATTCACTTCATCAATGACATTCCCATTTTTTTTAGCTAATACCACATAACCCGATTCGTTGGGATAGGTAGGTAGGCGTCTTATTTCCTTTAGCCATAAAGGTTTCTTTACCAGGAAAGTCTTTCGAACAAAAGGACGATCTTCTGTCACGACAAAATAGGTGCCCGGCAAAACCTGGAAATCCGGTAATCTCGTCATTGATTCAATTTTGTTTGAATCGTTTCTTGTAGCAATGCGCAGATCTTCCAGATCAATAACCTTATCGGATCGGTTGTAGAACTCTACAAAATCAGCACCGCCGGTGGGCGGATCAAATAAAATCTCATTGACCATAAGATCATCTTTAGCGGGCTCTCCAGGTAAGCCAAAGCGCCGGTCCTGGCTTTTCTGGATTTGATTTCCCGAGCAGTCTTTTACATTCTCCACCTTGACCGTGTAGGTAATACCACTTTTCACGGGTTTTTTTAATGTTATGGTGGCTTCTTTGAAAAAAGGTGGTTTAGCTTTTATACTTTTAATACCAGTATTGGGTTCAACTTTGTAAGTTCCTTGGGTAACGGCAATGCTATCCATGCCTTCATTGAATACCACGGTTAATTGGTTACTGTCTTTCACCAACACTTTTAATAGCTCTGGGGGTCGAGTATCGGGATTGGTTTGTTGTACCGAATTTTGAAAACCAGGCGTTCCTCCTGTTTTATTCTTAGAGGGAGCCCAATTTGAGGGTCTTGAACACGGGGTGTTCAAATCCTTTAGCTCCAGACTCCAGCCACCCGATTTTTTGAAACTATTGCCAAAGATATCAGCATCGTAGGAAACGGCGTGAACCAAATCATTTCCTGCATTTCTGATGGCTAGCGAGCCGCCCTGGTTATTCAATGCAGGAAATCCCGAAACGCCAACAGTTGGAATACTATCGCTGAAATCATTTTCTGAAGCATTTCTCACCAGTACCACATATTCACCGGGTTTTAAAAGTTTTCTGGGTAATTCTTTGGTATTGCCTTTAGTAATGAGTTTATGATCTTGGAGCGCTAAAACTTTATTACTTGTATTCTTTAATTCCATGTACTCAGCTTCAGGTAGTTCTACGGGGGGATTGGGGTCAGGCATGATTTCAGTGATGAGGAGTTCATGCCTATCAGAAGGCTTCGGGCTAAGGTATTCAAACTGCTTCTTTATAGGGGATTGAGCTTGGTTACCCCAGCAGTCGGTAATGCCTTTTATACTTAAGGTGTAGCTTGTTTTGTTCTGCAATGGACTGGCTAATGTTACTTCTAAGTGCTTGACTAAGTTGCCTTTAGCGTTGTTATCCTTAATCGTTTTAGGAGGGTCTATGTTCCATTGATCAAATTGAATACTTTGGCGGGTAATTTTTTCTGAAAATGTTATCCTAAGCCTGGTGGAATCCAGGATATTCACCTTTTTCAAATCAGGATTCGTTTCATCCGGTTCTGGGTCATAAACTGAATTTCTGTTACCCGGCGTACCACCGCTTTGGTTTTTTGAACCAGTCCAATTATCAGAGCCACTGCATGGATGTTCCGGATTTATCTGCTCAAGGCTCCAGCCTCCGTTTGCTTTTAAGCTTTCTTGGTACCAGGAATCTGAATAAGTAAGGGAATCAATGATTTCTCCACCAGGGCTTACAAGCGATAATTCATCACCATTGTTATTTAAGGAAGGCAAATTACTAACTGGTAGGACAAGCCCATATGATTTGAATTGATCGGCAAATTTATCATCGCAAATAATCCCCAGTTCACCGGATTTGAGGACGGAATCAGGAAGGTTGACTTCGGACACTGCATCTTTGAATTGCCAATTTTTGAGCGAGAAACGCTGATCACTGGTGTTTTTGATCTCGACAAACTCAGCTTCCGGTAAACCTTTACTTGGCGTTGGGTTCGGCATTAATTCATTGAAAGTAATGTCACCAGCCGAAGCTCCGAAAGGACTGTAATATTTGAATTTTATGCTATCGGGTTGGTTGATGGTATTTTGCCAGCAGTCAGGTACACCACTATGGACTAAGCCGTATTGAAAGCCACTTTCAAAATTTTGCTTAAAAGTTAGTATAAAAGAATCGGTGGTTACAACCAAGCCATTTTTTAGGGTTAAGTTAGGTTGGACAGTAAAGTATTGGTTTAGGGGTTTGAGCTTGCCTTTCAAACCTGCTTCTGTTAAGGTAATCGCTAAACGATTCGAATCTAAAACCTTCACCTGGTCTATCTTAGGCGGTATCGAATCTTTTGTATTATTAGCTATCGAATTCTTAATTCCGGGTGTTCCACCTTTAGAAGCTTTTGACCCTCCCCAATTAACAGCTCCTTGACAGGGTGAAAGTGGGTTTATCCGCTCTAATGTCCAGCCTCCATCAGCCTTATCGGGATCGTCATACCAATCATCTTTGTATTTTACTTGATTAATGGTATCGCCATCTGGGTTGGCAATCGCCATTTGATCACCGCCGTTATTGAGAGACGGTAGCCCTGAAACGGTTGCCAGTTTACCAAAACTACGGAAATCATTTTTGTTAGTTTTATCCGTAATTATGGCATGTGAATCAGGAGGTAAAGGGTTATTGGCTTTTAAAACAGCTTGATTATTGGCATCACTGATTTCCCATCCTGAAAGATCAATAGGAAAGTTGCTGTTGTTATAGATTTCTACGAATTCATGTTCCGGTAAGCCTTGTGAAGGAGAGGGGTCTGGCAATAATTCATTGATCAATAAATCCCTTCTCTGAGGTTTGAAATAATTAAAAGCAATGGTATCATTGACTACATTGCCTTGCTTATCTTTAAAGCCGTCTATAATAAGTTCATACTTTGTTTTGTTTTGAAAAGGAGCAGCAAATTTTAATGATGTTTTCGAAGGTAAGCCTTTAATAAAGCTACGATTGCTGGGCGCTTGATTACCTGGCAAAAGTTTAATATTAGCCTGTGAGAGACTACTTTGAGTGATCGGCTCATCCCAATCAATGTTGACTTTCTGCCCTCCGGATAGGTTCACTTTTTTAGCCTTTGGCGGAATAGTATCTATTACCGGATAACCCCTGTAAATAGCATCGAAGATGAATTTATCTGATCTTGTTGATGTAAATTGACATTCGAATCCAAAGTATTGGAAATTGGAGTAGGTGTTATCCTGGACCTTACCTTGCCGGATGAAATTATTCAAGCCATTACTATCTGCGTAAATAGTCCAATCGCCTGTTTTATGCCACTTAACTTTAATATTGAACGGAGTGGGCCCCTTATTGATAAAACCATCTTTTCCCTTTAGGATTAATTGGTTGCTATTTCCATCTTGCCTGAAAAGATCAATACCATCATCGGTACCATTCTCACCAATGAGGAGGTAATACCCTTGGAACCCTTGATCAAAAGTAGAGTCATTGGCACCAAGGAAAACTTTGAGGCGGTTACTATTGGAAGGTGAAAAGTCCAGGTTAACCCAAAATTCCCAGGTTATTGAATCTTTATTCGATGTTTTAGTGAAAAGCCTGACCGGGCTTGCGTTATTTGGGGCATTTAAACGGAGGCTTTCATCCGTTGTAAAGGTGAAATCTGCTGTATCACCTAACCACAATGGATCCTTATGCAGGTTATTATCCGAAAAATCTTCGCGCACTTGAGCTAATAGGCTTATAGGAGCTAAGAGCAGCCAGATGAGCACCTGATATTTCATAAGGTAAAATTAAAAAAGCAGGTGCTTTAATCAAAAATGCCTAAAATTTCCAAAGGCTTTATAAAAATCACCGGAAGGCAAGGAAATGTTTTTATGCTCTTTGCAGACGCATTTCAACTTAGAACTAATGACAATGAGCACTGAATAACATTGAATAGCCAAGCCTCCCGGTGAAAAAAAGTTATTACCTAAAACTGGTAATTAACGGATAGGCTGGGTAAAATCGGTAATTGATTAACGCGCTCATACCTTACTCTATCAAAGTAAAAAACATTTTCACGATTGTAAGTATTAATCACGCTCAAAGTTGCTTCTAAACGCTGATGGGGGCTTAATTGCCAATATTTGGAAAGTGAAAAGTCCAGTCTGTGGTAATAGGGCAGCCTCCCCTCATTCAGGTCATCATAAATAATACCTAATTCCCCGTTGGCTTGATTAACCTGGGTATTAACCCCTTGATTCTGAAAGGGCAGGTTTTCATAAAATCCCTGTGTTTGAGTGAATGGGAACCCTGAGCCTAAATTCCAGCGAATGGATAATTCCCAATTATCAAGATTCCCAAAAGTATAAGTCCCTAAGATGTTAAGGTTATGCCTGCGGTCCCAGTGGGGGTTATAGCGTCTCCGTCCGTCAAACCTTTCATTGTACCCAAGCGAATAGACGACCCAGAAATAAAAAGGCTTATTATCATATTTGGCATTGAAATCCAGTCCGTAGGCTTTACCGCGCTCAACAATAAAATTTTCTTTCTTGTATTCTGGTTTATCTTTATTCCGTAGATTGTCCCTAAAAATCTTCTCCCGGTTAATGTCTGTTAACTGGGAGAAATTTTTATAGTACCCTTCCAATTCCAAAGTTAAATTCCTGTTAATGTCAACCGAACCGCCCAATATGGCGTGCTCAGCTGTTTGTAATCTGGAATTAACGGGATCCCCATCAAATGTTGACTGAAGGTCATCAGGGGCAGAAAGGAACCCATAAAAAAGATTCACTACATCTCGGTCTGATCTGGCACTCATTAGGTTTTGAGAATATAAGCCACCCGCTCCCTTTAAACGCACGTGCTCGCTAACATTGTATTTTACCCCTATTCTTGGTTCCAGGAAAAATTCCTGGACTGAAGCATAGTACTGTAATCTTACGCTTGGGTCAAGGACAAAATCCCCAAGGACCCTTTTATACCGTCCGTAACCGGCAAGTTGTGTTGTGAATTGCGTTTGCTCTATCTCCCGGTTTGCTGAGTTAAAGTAACGGAATTGGGTTTTAAAGCCTGAAACATCGAAACCATACTTAATCCTGTCATCCCCAGGGGTGTAATTAAAATCAAGGCCAGCTTCAAATCCGCTGATAAGGCTAAAGCGTGGCTTTGCATCAGGTCGATCTTCTTCGATTTCGTAGTCTGAGTAAGCAAAATTCCCAGTGATGGTGTTAGAGGATTGGGAAGGTAGAAGCAGGAATTCCGTGCCAACACCGGTGGCATTCCAATTGTAAGTGGCCGTACTTCTAAAATCAACTTTATCATTGAAATTAAATCCAAAGACTTTGGCATTACTACCATCTGAGCCTGTGAATGTAACTTTACCATAAAAATCCTGGAATTGGTAAGGTAAGCCGTTTGAATCGGCATAGCTGTAAAGAGCAGGGGATGTTTCATTAAGGTAAGAAAGCCGAGAATTCACAATAAATGATATACCACCCTCATCTTTGTCATATTGCTTTATCGGCCCTTCAAGTTGGAGCTTTCCTGTGAAAGGGCTGGCCGAAATTTCTCCAGTGATGAATTTTTTGTTCCCATCTTTAGTCTGGATATCCATTATGGCAGAAATCCGGTTACCATATTCAGCATTAAACCCCCCTGTATAAACATCTACATTTCTGATATAATCCATATCAAAAACGGAGAATAAACCAATCGAATGAAAAGGATTGTAAATGGTCATGCCATCCATAATAACTTTGTTCTGGACCGGCGTCCCTCCTCTGATATAAAAATTACCACCCTGATCGCCACTAAAAGTCACACCAGGCATAACCTGCAGGTATTGGGCAAAGTCGGGTTCACCACCAATAGCCGGAATCTTGTCCACTTCCTCCTGGCTGACCTTTTCCTCACTGACGTTGATCGTTTTTTCTTTCTTAAAACGGTTCTCACTTATTTCCACCTTATCAATCTTAATAGTAGCTGGCTTGATATAAAGGTTTACATTTTGAATATCACCCTTTTCTATGGTGACTTGTTTTGATGCTGTGTCAAAACCGACTCTTGTACATTGCAGGGTATACGTACCTTCTTCAATACCGTCAATTGAATACAAGCCTTGCTGGTTAGTAGTTGCCCCCTTTTGAGTACCTAAAAGGCTAACGTTTGTATAAGGAATGGCATCTGCGGTTTCTTTATTGTAAACAAATCCGCGAACTTTACCGGTATTTTGGGCCTGGATGGAAAAAGCAGAAATGCTAAATGCGATCAATAAAAACGAAAAAAAATATTTGGCTGCAGAATTCAAATTAATATCCTTTTCCAAAAGTATTGGTTCCTAAGAAAACGTGCGAAAATAGAAAATAATATCACGTAGTAAACAATTGAAAACACAAAAAGTAACCTGGCCGTCATTTCTCCATAAAAACTTTCACCGGTTTGGGTAATGGAATAAGCTTATTTCTTTAGCATTAATCTTGGGAAGCAGTGGAATAAAGTTTTATTTTGATGGTTATTAAAATTACGCTTTAACTTATGAAACTCGCTATAGGAAGTGACCATGCAGGTTTTGACCTCAAAGAAAAACTAAAGAATTGGTTGCAGGGAAATGGCCACCAATTAGAAGATTTCGGTACGTACTCGGAGGATAGTTGTGATTATCCCGATTTTTCACACCCGGTATCAGCAAGCGTTGAACAAGGGGAGTATGATTATGGGATCATCCTTTGCGGCTCAGCTAACGGGACTTGTATGACGGCCAATAAGCACCAGGGTATACGGGCTGCTTTATGCTGGATCCCTGAAATTGCTCGTTTAGCAAGAGCTCATAATGATGCTAATGTACTTTGTATTCCAGCTCGTTTTGTAGATGAAGCAGATGCCCAAACCATTACCGAAACCTTCTTAACTACTTCCTTCGAAGGTGGACGCCATGAAAAACGTGTTACGAAAATCCCCGTTAATGAGGGCTATCAGTAAAGTCGTGTTATCCTGTTCACTTTTAAGTTAATTGTATTTTGAAATGGCGAATAAAAGCATTTTAAAAAGAACCTAACTTTAAAAGGATAACGCTTTACTAAGTAGACAACAGAATTAAGTTTTTGGATTTGGCTTCATACTATAAGACTACCTAATTCAAAAAGTATGTAAAAAAATCATAATATTTCTTATTTTTGGCATTAAAATTTTTTGAGTTAGCCGCAAAGCTATTTAAATATGATACTAACTGGTGTTGCTATTGGTTTGCGTCATTAAAGCTTCATCTCAGGGTTTGTATTATTGTTTTTATTTAGCAGAATCGGGAAGCCTTGTTTAAGGTTGTTAGGCTTAGCCATTCATATAAATAGTAGCTAAAACATAATTAGTTTTTATTTGTCTTTTTTAAAGCTATAAAGAGTCTTCATTGATATTTAATGATTTAATAACCAAGTAGGCTTCTGGTTAAACCGATGCAACTTTACCTTTGATAAAAATAACGAACCCAATATTCGATGTTTTTTCAAAAGATTTATTGCTGTAACAAGATATTTTTAAAGATCGCTGTGTTTTTACTAACACTAGCCGGTAATCAATTAAATGCACAAAATACTATTGTTAAGCAGGACTTTGATGGTGGTTCTCCCGGCTGGGAATACCAATCCAATGTTGATTTTTTCAGCCATAAGGGCTCAAATACCCAAAATAATGTTTACCCCGCTGGGGATGGCTGGAATAACGATGGTTTTTTTGGTTTACTTGATGATACTGACTGGGACGGGAACATCAGTTA
>CAZQQN010000045.1:0-19182 GCA_964595485.1 uncultured Sphingobacteriales bacterium
CACTGGTTAGAATCATTGACGGAGAAATCAGCAGAAGGCATTGGGTGGACCGTCACGGTTTTAGAGACAGAATCCATACAGCCGCTGTCAGAAGTTGCGACCAGCTTGATGTTATAGGTGCCTGGGCTGGCATAAGTGTGGGTAGGGTTAGTGGCTGAAGACGAATTACCATCGCCAAAAGTCCATGAATAGCTCATGGTGTCCTTAGCGATAGTCGAGTTATTGCTAAGGGTGTAGCTGTGGTTAAGGGAGCACTGAGCAGAATCCTCGCTGTAGGAGAAAGCCGTATTGGGCATAGGGTTCACGACCATATCCTGTTTGGCGGTATCTTCACAACCTTTATTGGACGTTGTGATCAGCTCAGTAGTGTATGTGCCGTAGCTACTGTAAGTATGGGTAGGTGATGCCATGCTGGAGGTATTTCCATCACCGAAATCCCAGTTGTAACTAATGCTACCGGATGATATTGATGATTTGTCGCTAAAATTAAAGCTGTTGCTCCGCTTACACTGGTTAGAATCATTGACGGAGAAATCAGCAGAAGGCATTGGGTGGACCGTCATTGTTTTAGTGGCAGTGTCGTAGCATCCTTTGGTTGAATTGGCAACCAGTTCAACGGTGTATGTGCCTGATGAACTGTAATTAATAGTTGGATTTGTAGCAGAACTACTGCTACCATCACCAAAAGTCCACGTATAGGATAGGTTACCGCTGTCAATTATTGTTTGATTAGTGAAGTTAAAACTATTGCCAGCCCTACACTGTCCGGAGTCATTTACACTGTAATCAGCATTTGGATTAGGGTTAATCGTTTGATTCGTTGTCACAGTATCGTAGCAGCCGAGGTTTGAGGAAGTCACAAGTTCTACCGAGTATAAACCGTTGGTGTCATAAACGTGCTTGGGGTTTTGAGATGCCGCTGTATCCCCATCGCCAAAATCCCATTGCCAAGAGTTTAGATTCCCAAATGACAAAGAGGTTTGGTCAGTGAATGATACTGTGTCTTTCTCACATTGCGGTGAAGAACTAAAAGAAGCTGAAGGTATACCGCCAACTTCTACCTTCCTGCTTAAAGTATCTTTACATCCTTTGTCGGAAGTAGTGACTAACGCTACATCGAAACTATCTGCGGAGGAGAATTTAAATTTTGGACTGACTTTATTTGATGAACCTTTTCCATCAAAATCCCAAGACCATTTTGTTAGGTTATCATTTGTAATGCTGGATTGATCGGTAAAATTTGTTGTATCTCCAAGGCAGGCTGTATCAAAAGTGAAGGATGGGTTTGGTTCGTAGTGAATCGTATCTTGTTGTTGAATAGAATCTTTACAACCAACATTTGACGTTTTGGTCAATTTTACCGTGTACTTACCTCCATTTGAATACGTATGGGTTGGGTTTTGGACGTTACTTGTAGTACCATCCCCAAAATCCCACTCAGTGGTGGAAAAAGTCCCATTTGTTATAGAAAATTTATCGGTGTAATTGACCTTCTCATATTCGCAAACCGGCGCGGTTGTACTAATCTTTGGTGTTATCTCTTGCGGAGTAGTTTTTACCGTATCATAGATGTTACAATTGTAGCCGGTATCTCTAACTTTAATGGTGTATTCTCTGATAGTATCAGGTGAAACTTTGGGGTTTAAGATGCTTGAATCATTCATTGCCTTATCGGGAAACCACGAAAAAATATAATCATTCGCATCATTGGGGATTGTTATTTCATCAATGGCCCAGTTATCAAAGCAGCGACTGGGAAAGCTTTGACAACCGGCATAATTAAGTTGCCTCCACCTAAATCGGGTAGAATTTGTTTTAGCAGCAATCGGTAAGTTAATGGTTACCTTTTTAAAGTTACTATTATTGTATTGGCTTATAGTAAGGGTTTTCTCCGTTGTCCAGCTACTTCCACCGTTTGTTGAATATTCAAAAACTACCTCATCACCATCTCCGGCTTCTGGTTCATCACACCCGTTTGGGTTGAGAAGTGTATTATTCCCCGTTCCATATTTGAAATAAAACTCGACTTTATTGGCTTTACGCGTATCAAGGTCTTTGGTGATAGCCTCGCGAGTTCCGCCATCATTATCAAAGTACAGTGCATCGCCACTTTGGGAGCCACAGTAAGTACCTGATGATCCTAAATTGGTGCTGTTCCAATTACTGCTATTGATGCCACCGTTAAAGTTTGCTGAAAATACATTGGTTTTATTGAACTGAGGGCTAACATCAGTATCTAATAGAACCGAGTCCCCTTTGCAAAAAGTTGTATCTCCTGGTGCTGTTACCGTGTGAGGTTGCTGAATCTTTACCGTGTTGGTGACAGAGTCCTTACAATTATTCGATGTGGTAGATATTAGCTGTACATCATAAGTTCCAGTATTGGTGAAAGTATTGGTCGGATTTTGATTAGTGCTTGACGAACCATCCGCGAAGTCCCACTGGTAAGAAGTAACCGAATCTTCAGGCTCCACAGTGGTGGCATCAAAAAAAGCGGTTGGTTGATCCTTACAACTGTTATTCGTAGTAAAAGAAGAGAAAGGCCTTGGGTCAATCCTTTTATTTTTGGCTAAAGTATCTTTACACCCCCCTTTAGTAGCAACGGTTAAACTTGTGGAATATAAGCCACCTGTATCATAAACATGCTGAGGGTTTTGCGACCCCGAAGTATCGCCGTCTCCAAATTGCCAATTCCAGCTGTAGATACTACCCTTACTAACTGTCGTAGAATCAAAAAATTTTGACGTATCGCGGGAACAGGCTAATGTGGTTCCAAAATCAGCTACTGGCTTTGCATCAATAGAAATAGTTTTATTAAGTGTATCTTCACAATTATTGGTATCCCCAATAATCAATTCAACCGCATAATCTCCTGTGTCCTTATATTTATGCTTTGGGTTCTGTATGCTTGCAGAATTACCATCGCCAAATTGCCAATCCCATGAATTAACAGTAGCCTTTGCACTTGTAGAGGAATCACTAAATTGAATTGAGTCGTTCACGCAGCCCCTATCTGCAACAAATGAGGACGTGATGGCATAACTTGGATTTAAGCTTGGCAAAACCTCAATGGTATCAGTAATCGGACAGCTCCCGCCGCTATCCGTAACTGTCACCCAGTATTTTCCCGTATCTTCAACGTAAATAGAGTCACCCGATTCGGAAGTACTCCAGCTGTAGCTAAGGTTAGAATCTGCAGATGCACCAGTGACTTTAGGCTTCAATTTCAGGGAATCATCGCAGGCAACATAGCCAGTGTCACCTAAATTCACCGTTTTAGATGGTAAGACATTCACTACGTATCCCCTCGAAATCGTTGTGCTGTAGGGACAATTGTCATCTTGTACTGTCACTGTGAATGTGTTCCTGGAGATGCCACTACCACCTGCTGGATTAGAAGGTGTCCAGGTGAATTTACCAGTGGGAGCGTTAGTACTGTCATTCAGAACGGTAAAATTCGCACCCCCTATGGTATTGTTCCAGCTCATGGATAAGGTATCATTGGCATCAGAATCATTGGCGTTCATGAAAAGGGTGACCTTTTCCTGAGGGCACACAACCGTGTCATAATTTTTGTTGGAAGTGTCGTAAGTACCACTGGCGGTGTCGAAGCCTGCTATTCTGGGGGGATTTGGGGATGTACAATTCCCCTTAACAATGATTTGAATATCCCGTAATATTTTACTTTTTAACTGCCCGGAAGTATCATATTCCTCCACTTTCACACCTACAACGGTTATTTCAGAAGCCGTAGGGGTCATGGTTATATCTCCTGTTGATGAGTCTATACTCACTGGTGGGGATGAAGAGAGTGGCTGTTGAGCACTGTAAGCCGCTCTATAATTTACCGTTGCACTTGCACTGGTTTTAGGGGTGTATAAGGAGTAAACAAGCGAGTCCCCATCTGGATCTACCACCCCGTTGTTGTAAGTAAATTTTTGATTTTTACAAATAAAGGCAACCGGATCATTGGTGAAATACGGTACATTATTATCCGGGAAACTGTCATTGTTAACCTCAGCTTCTATATAAAGCGAAACTGAGCTGTTTACAAGGTTTGTGATAGCATTATTCCTATTCGATTCTTGCCATGAAAAGACCCAATCCGTGCAGGCTTGGGATAAGGTGACCGTATCCACATAAATGTATTTTTCAATCCCCTTTGTATTACCTCCTTTACAACTTGAGGTGTTATTATCGCAAACGGGAGCAATGTCAAGCCCCGATCCGGGAACGGTGTCTATGGTAAAGCTCTTATTGATACCGCAGTTACTGGAAGAGTAATCTATGGTAGTCGGTATGTTACTTGTAAGAGCGCCATTATTACCATCGAAATAAAAAAGTAGTTTAAAGTAACTTCGTACTTCAGGGAATCGACTTTCTGAACGCTTATATCGCCACCAACGAGATGAGTGCCATAGAGTTTTAAAGGAACTAAGGTCAAGCAAAGGATAGCAAGACCAAAAACCAAGATGTAAAATTTGTCGGAGCGAGAGCGCTGCATTCTGGTAAATAACTTTAATTAAATTTTAATCTCCAAAAGATAACCATTTCAAAAGATTTTGTTAAATTTTAGTTATGCCGTTTAAAGGATGAAAGGTAATGAATTTGTAAATTTCAAAAAATCTTAAAATACATTTTATCACAGTCAAATTTTTTAATTTTGCATTTCGTTTTGAAAATAATAAAAGAGAAATACGCTAATGGCGGTAACCAAAGATCAAAAGAAAGAAATTTTTGAAAAACACGGAGAAGGGAAAAATGATACTGGATCTACGCCGGCTCAAATCGCCTTATTCACTAAGAGAATAGAAGACCTCTCAAGTCACTTAAAAAATCATAAAAAAGATTACTCCACGCTTAGGGCCTTGCAGAAACTTGTGGGCAAGCGCAGGAAATTGCTGAAATACTATAAGAAAAAGGACATTGAAAAATACAGGGAATTAACTTCTGAACTTGGGATCAGGCGGTAAAAGTAAGAAGGCGATTTTTTCGATAGCCTCTTTTTTTCTACTCATGGACGTCTCCTTTTAGGCATTTGAAAAATATCGAACGAAACAATAGATAAATCAATATATGAGCAGGCAAATAGAAAAAAAACATTTAAGTAAGACCATAAACCTTCCGGATGGCAGGGAGATTTCTATCGAAACCGGCAAAGTGGCAAAGCAGGCTGATGGTTCCGTGGTGCTCCGTATGGATAATACCATGATCCTTGCTACTGTAGTATCAGGTAAGGAACCTAAAGAAGGGGTGAATTTTTTACCCTTGACCGTTAACTACCAAGAGCAATATGCGGCCGCTGGGCGTTTCCCAGGAGGATTCTTTAAAAGAGAAGGTCGCTTATCCAGCTATGAGATTATTGTTAGTCGCTTGATTGACCGGGCTTTAAGGCCTCTTTTCCCTGATAATTACTTTCACGATACTCAAGTTTTACTAACCCTTATTTCAGCAGATAAAAACGTGATGCCGGATAATCTCGCCGGATTAGCCGCTTCAGCCGCAATCACCCTGTCAGATGTTCCTTTCAATGGGCCAATGGCTGAAGTTCGGGTAGCTCGTGTTAATGGTGATTTGGTAATCAATCCCTACATTGACCAGCTTAACCAAGCCGACATGGACATTATTGTTGCGGGTACGCAGGATGAGATAAACATGGTCGAAGGCGAGATGGATCAAGTAAGTGAAGCTGAAATGGTTGAAGCTTTAAAAAAAGCTCATGACGCAATAAGTGAGCAATGTAAAGCCTTAAAAGAATTTGAAAAAGAGTCCGGCTATACTGAAAAACGTGAAATCGAAGAACCTGAGGTTACACAATCGGAGGAGCAGGTAAAGCAAGAAGTTGATAATCAATTCCGCGATAAAATTGCTGAGATAGCCAAAAACCCTACATCAAAGACAGAAAGAAGCGAGGCATTTGATAAGCTACTTGATGATTACCTTCAGTCCCTGAATGAAGAAGAACTTGAAGAAAAGGGAGATTTGATTAAGGAGTATTTCGGGGATTTGAAAAAGGAAGTCGTTCGGGATATTATCCTGAAAGAAGGTAAGCGCCTTGATGGAAGGAAAAATGATGAGATAAGGGATATTAGTATAGAGGTGGATTACCTACCTTCAGCTCATGGTTCTTCTCTTTTTACTCGGGGAGAAACACAATCACTTACTTCCATTACACTTGGAAGCAAGCTTGATAAGCAAATGATTGATGAAGTGATGTTTGAGAGCTATGAAAAATTCATCCTTCATTACAATTTCCCGCCATTCTCAACTGGCGAAAGCAAGCCAGTCAGGGGGCCTGGCCGGCGTGAGGTTGGTCATGGCCACCTTGCCGAACGAGCATTAAGAAAAGTAATGCCCTCTGATGAGGAGAATCCCTATACTGTTCGGGTTGTGTCTGATATTTTAGAATCCAATGGTTCCTCATCAATGGCAACTGTTTGTGCAGGTTCTTTGGCATTAATGGATGCAGGTATTAAATTGGGTTCTCCTGTTTCCGGAATAGCTATGGGCTTAATAAAAGGTGAGGGGGATGATTACGCCATTCTTTCTGACATTCTTGGTGATGAGGATCACTTAGGTGATATGGACTTCAAAGTTGCTGGTACCAGAGATGGTATTACGGCTTGCCAAATGGATCTGAAAGTGGAAGGACTTTCTTATGAAATTCTTCAAAAGGCACTCGAACAGGCCAGGGAAGGCAGGCATTACATCCTTGATAAAATGAATGAGGTCATTGACAAGCCAAGAGAAGATTACAAATCCTATGCACCCAGAATTGAAAAGCTTTATGTTAATAAAGACAACATAGGAACGATTATCGGACCTGGCGGTAAGAATATTCAGGATCTACAAGAGGAAACTGGAACGGAAATAAGTATGGATGAGGAAAATGAACAAGGTGTTGTAGAGATTATGGCTCAGGATAAAGCATCATTGGATAATGCGAAAAACCGAATTAATCGGATGATAGAAGAGCCTGAGGTTGGTAAGGTTTATACGGGTACCGTAAAAACCATCATGCCATTCGGGGCTTTTATAGAATTTTTGCCCGGGAAAGATGGCTTACTCCACATATCCGAAATTGCTTGGGAAAGAACCGAATCCATGGATGGTATTTTTGAAGAAGGGCAGGAAGTGCAGGTCAAGTTGAAAGATATTGACCAAAAATCCGGAAAATTTGCCCTTACTATGAAGGAGCTTTTACCTAAGCCTGAAGGCTTTAAGGATGGCCCTCCTAAAGATAAAGCCGGCTCCCCACCCAATAAAAAATCTCAAAAGGAAGATCAATAACGTAAAACCGAGGTAATGGCTGGATATGTAGCCCCCTCTATCCTTTCCGCTGATTTTGGTAATCTACGGGATGCCATTACGCTTTTGGAAAGCAGTGAAGCTGATTGGATACATGTTGATGTTATGGACGGGCTTTTTGTCCCCAATATCTCATTTGGTTTCCCTGTTATGAAGGTGCTCCAAAAAGAAGCTAAAAAGCCTCTTGATGTTCACCTCATGATCGTTGATCCTGATCGCTATATCAAAAATTTTTCAGCAGCAGGCGCTTCTAATCTTACGGTTCACCTTGAAGCTTGTACCCATTTGCACCGAACCATACAACAGATCCATGAGGAAGGGATGAATGCCGGTGTGGCGATTAATCCTCATACACCAATAGATAATCTGAAAGCTATCATTCAAGACATTGACATTGTTTGTGTCATGTCTGTTAATCCTGGTTTTGCCGCTCAAAAATTTATTGAAAGTACCTACCAAAAGATTCAAGGTTTAAAACAGCTTATTCAGGAAACTGGAAGTTCTGCCTTAATTGAGGTGGATGGAGGTATTAATTTATCTAATAATGAAGAAATCTGGCAAAGTGGTGCCGATGCCTTGGTAGCCGGCAATTCTGTTTTTGGCGCAGAAAAACCGGCTGACGCTATCCAAAGGTTCAAGGATTACAAATCCTCAACCAAAAGCGTTTAATTTTGGAATAATTAAATATTGACCAATCCTTGGCTGACCCCATTAACGTCTTACACATTTCTACACCAAAATCTTGGCGTGGCGGGGAACAGCAAATAGCTTACCTGCTTGAAGGGTTACCAAGTGATCAAATCAACAATGTAGTCCTTACTCCTGAAGATTCCAAGTTGGCCCGTTTCTGCACGTCAAAAGGATTTTCTGTGAAGTTTTTACCTCAGGGTAAATTTACCCAGCTTTACAACCCCTTTCAGCTAAAAGCCATTTGTGATTCTAATCAGATAGATCTTATCCATTTACACGATTCTCATGCCCATACTTTAGCCATCTACTCAGCTCTTTTGGCTAAATTACCTGTTCCACTTGTTTTAAGCCGAAGGGTAGACTTCCCGATACAATCCAATCCATTTTCCTACTTTAAATACAACCATGCTCAGATTAAGGCTATTCTTTGTGTTTCAGAGGCTATTAAAGGAATTTTGATGGCGCAGATCAATAACCCCGAAAAATTGGAAGTTGTGCATTCTGGCATTGACCTGCATCGGTTTGCCGGGAAAGGAGGTCAAAACAGGCTAAGGAGGGAATGGCATTTGGCAGAGGATCACAAAATAATAGGTAATGTTGCTGCTATCGCTGATCATAAGGATTTTTATACGTTTATCGATACGGCTGAATTATTACTCAAAAAGGGTTTAAAAGCTTACTTTTTCGTTATTGGGGATGGCCCGGATAAAGATGCTATACAAGCCTATATCAATACAAAACAGCTTAGTGAAAAGGTTTTTATAACCGGGTTTAGAGAAGATGTTACAGAGGTTTTACCCGAATTAGACTTATTCCTAATGACTTCTAAAACGGAAGGTCTTGGCACCGGTTTACTCGATGCTTTTGCTGCCCGGGTTCCTGTTGTTTCAACCAATGCCGGCGGTATTCCAGAAATAGTCTCCCATGGGGAAAATGGCTACTTGACTGAAGTAGGGGATTTTACAGGGTTAGCGGATTCGGTTTTGAAACTTATCCGGGATAAAAGCTTACAAAATCATTTCATTAAAGCTGCCCAGGAAAGAGTGAAAGCTTTTAGTAAGGAAAAAATGGCCGAGAAAACCCTATCGGTGTACCAGTCCCTTTGAAATGCTCAAATAATGGAAGGATATAATTTTGGATTTGAAAAAAAAGGCCAAGAAATTAATGTTTCATGCTTCCAGGTAATTAATATAAGCTATAAGCTCTGTTAGAAATAAATTGGATAACTAACAATCACAATTATTGCCTATTCTTAAATTGCTCATATGAAGAATTCCTAATTGGTGTACTTTTATTTAGCAACGATGCTTTCACTTGGCTTAGGTCTTCTTCTTCTTTTTCTTTGCTGCCGGGAATAAGATATTGTTTAATATTAAGCGATAGCCAGGAGAATTTGGATACATTTCAAGATCGGTTTTGGGTTCGCCCACCATATGCTTGTAATCCTCAGGATCATGCCCGCTGTAAAAGGTCCACATACCTTTACCATATTCACCATGAATATAGCGTGCATTGCCTAACCTATTGTTTTCTCCCATTACAAGGACTTCTGGCTTCAGGTATTTCTTTCGGAAAGATGTGGTTTGGCCAAAAAAGCCGTGGATAATCCTCTCATGATTTTGTGTAAGCATAGTTGGCACAGGATCCCATTTAGCGGAGTATTCAAAGAGGGTAAAAAAATCTTTTTCTTTCCCTAACTTGTCATGGTCTCGGGTTCCGTCAATCGTGGAGTATTCGTATTGATAAGGGTTTTGGGATATTTCAAAGTCTTTGAATGCAAAGGTGTTAGAAAAATCAAGCTTTTGTTGGGCATTTGGATCCATGCCATCCCCATCAAACATTTGTTTACAAATGTCTACATCTTCTGCTGCAAGGGCTATATCGTAAGTGTCCGGCGCAGAGCACATCGCAAATAAGTATCCGCCCCCGAGTACGTAATCACGTATTTTTTTGACAACAGCCAGTTTTAATTCAGAAACTTTGTTATAACCCCAGCGTGACGCAATCTCCCTGTCTTCTTTGACTTCCTGCTTATACCAGTCAGCGTTACGATACCTGGCCCAGAATTTTCCGAATTGACCGGTAAAATCTTCATGATGGAGATGTAGCCAATCATATTTAACCAGTTCATTCTCTAACACCTCATCGTCATAAACCACATCATAGGGGATTTCTGCGTATGTCATGGCCAAAGTCACCGCATCATCCCAGGGTTTGGCAGATTTGGGAGAGTAAACAGCAATCTCCGGGGCCTTTTCCAGTTTAACATTATCTTGGTTGGCGTCAGGTCTGTTAATCTCATTCAGGATACTTTTGTATTGAGCGTCTGCGAGCACGTCATAAGATACCCCACGAACATTGCATTCTTTTTCAAACGCTTCTTTGTATGGAATCGAAAAACTTCCGCCTCTGTAATTCAATAACCATTCAGCTGTCGATCCCTTTTCAAGCACCCAATAGGTGAGTCCATAAGCTTTCAAGTGTTCCTTCTGTTGTTTATCCATTGGGATCAGAATCCGCGCAGCATTTGCTTTATTAAGATTGATAGCAGTTATCCCAAAACCCAGGAGTAATATCCCTATTAATAGTTTGCGCATAGTTAAAAAGCTTCTAAAATTGCTTAACCATTACAACGGCAAAACCCATGCTTTGATTTCACGGGTGTTAAATTTTTGGTTTTACCTGATCAGCGTTGCTTTATTCTTCTGAAAATTGAACAATGAGGCTGCGGTAAGCGGAGAAGATTTTGGATTTTGAGATAAAACCAACATACTTGCCTTTTTCGTTTAAAACCGGCAAATTCCAGGATTCTGTATCGTCAAATTTCTTAATAACCTTGTCCATTGGCTCATTTTCGTAAAGGTAGGCAGGGGGTTCATGCATAAGGTCTTTGGCAAAATACTCTTCATGCAGCTCAGTCTTGAGGAGTAACTTTCGAATATCATCCAGCAGGATTATTCCCAACAGGTTTTGCTTATCGTCAATTACCGGGAAAATATTACGGGTTGAGCCAGCTACTTTCTGCTTCAGGATATCTCCAAGCGATTCATTGGGATCAACAGTTTTAAGGTCTGACTCAATGAGTTTATCAAGTTTCATCATGGTGAGGATAGCTTTATCCTTGTGATGAGTGATAAGATCCCCTTTTTGAGCAAGTTTCTTCGTGAAGAGGGAGTGCGGCTCAAAAAAGATAGTGACCAAATAAGAGATCGTGGAAACCAGCATTAGGGGTACAATAAACGCATATTCCTCCGTTAGCTCAGCAATGAGGAAAACACCTGTCAATGGAGCATGGAAAATTCCGCTCATGACACCGGCCATACCTACAAGTAAGAAGTTACTTTCAGATAAGGTTGTAATGTTCAGGAAATTGATAAGCCGTGCAAAGAAAAATCCCGAAACGCCACCAATGAACAGGGATGGCGCAAAGTATCCGCCAATGCCGCCACTTCCGAGCGTAATAGCCACAGCAAAAGCTTTGAAAATGATTACCCCCGCTAAAAAAATTAAAAGTATAAACTCCTCCTGCCTGAAATCATAAAATAGGCTATTACTCAGTAATTGTAACTCATTCCCATTTTCAAGGGTTCTAATGGCTTCATAACCTTCACCGTAAAGGGGTGGAAAAAGGAAAATGAGCAAACCTAAGCCAACTGCTCCGATAAGTCCACGGACAAAAGTCCTTGAAAATTGACTGAACAAGTCCTCCATGAAATTCGTGATCCGTGTAAAATAAACGGAGACCAATGCCGCAAAAACACCGAGAAGAATGTAAAATGGTATATTTTCCGGGTTGAAGGATGTGCCAAGCACAAAGTCAAAAACAAGTCGGTCACCTAAAATCACCTTGGAAACCAAAATGCCCGTTACAGATGCCATCAATAAAGGAATCAGTGACCCCATGGTTAAGTCCAGCATGAGCACTTCCAGAACAAATATCATCCCGGCTATAGGGGCTTGAAAAAAAGCAGCAAGTGCCCCTGCAACACCACACCCTAATAATAGCATCCGAGATTGGTAAGGTAAATGCAGGTATCGAGCAATATTGGAGCCTGACGATGAGCCACTCATGACTAACGTGGCCTCCATACCAACTGAACCGCCAGAGCCAACGGTGATCAAGCTACCTATTATAAAATAAAATGTATCCCTAACTTTAACTATGCTGCTTTTTTTGGCTATGGAGTTTAAGACATTTGTAATCCCATGATCAAAATAATCCCGGAAAAAATACTTTAAAATCCCTAAGGTAACCAATATACCGATTACAGGATACGCTATAAACAGGTAGTTTTGCTGTTCTACTTTAAACCCTCCTGTCAGGATATGATGAATCTCATTAATGGCAACACGCAGCACAATAGCAAGTAAGCTACTTAAAAAGCCTATTAGGATGCTTAAAATGATTATAAAATTCCGATCGCTTATATTGCGGACCCGCCAAGCAAGTAGTCTACCTATTGTGCTTTCTGGTTGTTTCAAGGTATTAGAATGCTTTTATTGCCTGATTTCATTTTCTTCCCTTGCTTCTTTTTTTAAAGAACTCCTGTAATAAGAAAAGATCTTAGACTTAGATAGAAAACCAACATATTGACCAGCGTCAATAACCGGCAAACGCCAATATCCGGATTTGTCAAATTTACGCATGACTTCCTCCATGGTATCCTCATAATGAATGGAGATTGCAGGATTTTGTTTGATATCATTGACGGTTAATTGGTCATAATACTCCGGCTTAAACATGATTTCTCTAATATCATCCAGTTCAACCACGCCTTTAAAGTTATTTTCCTTGTCAACTACAGGGAAAGTGTTTCTTTGAGAAGATGAGACGGCATCCACAACATTCCTTAAAGTACTGTTTTCCCGGATAGTGGTAAAATCATCTTCCAACATTTGCTCGAGATTAAGGCGCGTAAGAACGAACTTATCTTTATCATGCGGGTGTAAGTGCCCCTTTAGGGCCAGCTGTTTCGTGTATAAGGAGTGAGGCTCAAAATATGATATGGTTGCGTAGGCAATGGCAGAAGCTATCATCAGGGGCAGGAATAACATGTAACCATTGGTGATTTCAGCAATCAGGAATATTGCCGTTAAAGGGGCATGTAGGACTCCACTCATTACTCCGGCCATTCCTACCAATACAAAGTTTTTTTCTGAGATATCCACTGGTAATATGCCCGTGTCATTTAATAAACGGGCTAAAAAAAAACCTGAAATAGCGCCAATGAATAAGGAGGGGGCAAAAATTCCCCCGTTACCTCCCGCGCTAATCGTAAAGGCTGAAGCAAATGCTTTTACCAGGATTAAAGCACCGATAAACCCCAATAGGAGCCACTCATTGGTAGCCCAACCACCTAATAGTACATTGTGGTCCAATAAAGTTCCCGGATTGCCATGTAATAGGTGCTCAATGGCTTCATACCCTTCGCCATATAACGGCGGAAATACGAAGACCATAAGGCTTAGGGCTAAACCTCCTATGAGGGCACGGCTGTAAACGTGTTTGATCCTACGCACCCACTCCTCAGCCTTGTAAGTGACTTTGGTAAAATACAAAGCAACGAGCCCTGTTAAAATACCAAGCAAAATATATTGAGGCGTGTCACTAAAGCTAAAAGGATCTGTTAATGAAAAACTAAAAAGGATTTTGTCACCTAATATGAATTGAGATAATAAAGTACCGGTTGCTGCTGAGATCAGTAGCGGGATGAAAGCAGGAACGGACAATTCAAGCAATAAAACCTCCAATGAGAATATAACCCCGGCAATGGGGGAATTAAAAATGGCAGCAATGGCAGCCGAGCCACCGCAACCTATTAAAAGGGTTCGATGCTTGTAGCCAAGGTGAAAGGAACGGCCTATATTGGAACCAAATGCTGCACCAGTGGTAACGATGGGTGCCTCCAGTCCTACTGATCCCCCTAAACTTACCGTCATGCTACCACTGACAAGGTGTGAGTACATTTTATCCCTTTCAACAAGGCCGGATTTTTTGGAAATCGTATAAAGCAAATTAGGAATACCATGACCCAATTTGCCTTTCATTACAATGACTTTGTAGCCTACCGTTAATAAAACACCAAAAAGGGGTAATGCTAAGTATATATAGGGAAAAAAAGAATTAGGTAGGCTATGAATAGATTCATGAATGAAATGAACAAAACTCTTAAGGAATACAGCAACTAAACCCCCTACAATACCAATGACAAAGCTAAGGAATAGGATGAAATTTTTATTGCTTACGTGCTTAATCCGCCATGCAAGAATGTCATGGGCTAATTTGCTATAATTCATGCCAATAGCAGTGCTTTTGAGGCATTGACTTAAAAGCAAGCGCAAATTTAGCAGGATTATCAGGAATTTAATTATTTTGTTCCCCTAAAATGAGATGGTTATGAAAATATTTGTTACTGGCCCCGAGCACCTTTATGAGGAATTAGCAAGAACGCTCCCACCTAAAAGCGATATGGATTTTTCTGAGGCTATGGATCATGATTTAAAGCAATATGATGTCATATTTGATCTTAACCTTGATGAAAGGCCGGAAAATATAGATATTTACAAAGTGCTTGAGGCCAAGCCTGTCTTTGCCTCATCTGTAAAGCGATCGCTTGCGGAAATTGCTGCTTACGGGAACAATGAAATTGATTGTTATTTATTTGGCTTAAATGCCCTCCCCTCCTTCATTTTAAGGGATTCTAAGGAATTGAGCATCTGGAATTCTGATCATGAACCGTTTCTTCAACAAATAGCCGGACAAATTGAATGGGATTACCAGTTGGTAGATGACCGTGTAGGTATGGTAACACCACGTGTCATCATGATGATCATTAATGAAGCTTGTCTTACATTACAGGAAGGGACTGCCAGTATGGAGGATATCGATAAAAGCCTTAAAAAGGGTGTAAATTATCCCATGGGACCTTTTGAATGGGCTGATAAAATTGGGATCAAAGATGTATATGAAACCCTTGAAGGGCTGTATGAGGATACGAAAGATGAGCGCTATAAAATTGCTCCGCTTCTGAAAAATCACTACCTGAGAGAAGAAGGATTCTGGGTTTGATCAGTCAATTGATTTCCCAACTTGTGATTTCAAAGCATAATAATAGGGGTTACCTTCCATGACTTTAAGGGTCAAGTCATCAATGTAACAGTTAGCGCCTTTTTTATTCCAGATTCCGACCTTGACAAAGGTTGAGGAGGCTTGGAAATCCTTGAAGATTAAAGGAAAAGCCCGAATGGCATACTCCCAATGTTTATTATCCGTAAGGTTTAGTACCGTTACATTTCTATCCCACCTTAGGTTATTACCTCCTGCTTTTTTAACCTCAAGTAACAGTAAGGGGTGCTTTTTCGCTTCACATTGCATATTGATGGATGTAAATATCACATCCCGGTTTGTGTGTAAAATAGTGTCGAGCCGGGCTTTTATACCAGGCCCGAATTCTTCTTGTGATTTTAATTCATAAGCATGGTTCCCATTGTATGCTGTTTGATTGGTTAATTTCTTCTGGCTTTCTTTACTTATTCTATCACCCTCAAAACTTTGCTTGTAGGTGGCTATAAAAGGATCGATGGTATCCGGATGAGGGGCTTTAGCCATTAAGCAATAACTCCCCGATTCAAATTTAGTCCTTTTTAGCAGGTATGGGTAGTGTTTCTGTGCTATACCAAAATAATCCGGCTTCATTTTATTTGGCCAGGCAATGGCTAAGTACGGCTTGTCGCTTTTAGCTAGTAAATTATTGAATTGGTTACGATTTGTGGTGTCAATCAAATTGAATGCTTTCTCAGGAATCTCAATTTTTTTAAGCCAATGTTGGTAGGCATTACCTCCTATGGACAAGTAGTAATCAATTTTTTGGGCACCACCGTATTGATCCCAGTCTTTTTGGGCTTCTGAAAAGGTTACGTCATACCGGTTTTTATCATAAAAGATCTCATAATGATAGCGCTCATTGATTAAAACATAAATGTTGCTAACCATTATGAGTAGGATCAAAAAAGCATTGACACGGGGCGTTAGCTTTGGTAAAAATGATAAAACCAATAGCAAAAAGAAAGGATAAGTAAAAAGAAATACGGAAAACTTAGTGACCGGATCCTGAATCCAAGAATATCCCATGCCAATAGCTATAGGTAGGAAAAACCAGGTGATCAATAGCATATGCCTTTTATTGGTAAAAACTTTCAGGTCATTGCTCAAGTAATAGTGGTATGTTCCGCCTAATACACCTAACCCTAAGAATAGGGCAGTAACCCAAGCTGAATACTGAAAAGTGTAATGGATAAATCGCAAAGGGAATATCCAACCCGGAACACTTAGCCAATTTAATCCTGCCCCTTGTATTTGTTTGAAAAATATGGGAAGGTGAGGAAGATAAGCCAAACCAATGCCTAAGCAAGCTACTAAGTAATGCTTAAGGCGTTCTTTGGGTATAATAAAGAGGCCTGAAACCCCAATAATGCCAATGGCTAACTGGCTAAAGTAATGATTATAGCTGCAAGCAATGGCAGCCAATATCCACCCGGTCCAGTTTTTCCAGTTTGGGTTATCGGACCAAATTAGTTTACTGAGGTGCCATACAGCTAATAATGTAAAAAATAAGCCTGAACTGTAAGGCCTTGCTATTTGGCTATAAATAACCGGGAATTGCAGTGTTGCTAAAAAGGCTGATGCTAACAGGCCGGTAGTTGCATTAAACCAGTAGGTACCAACTTTAAATGTTAAATAGATAGCACCAAGGCCCATCAGGAGGAAGGGCAGCTTTACTACAAAAGGTTCCGTGCCGAATAAGCTGGTCCAGAAATATAAAAATACCTGAACTCCCGCTGGATGGCAGTCAATTTTCACTGCTCCTTCAATAAGGGCCTGGAAATTTGGAAAAAACGTGCGTTCCACGGCTGTTATCTCATCATGGGTAAACGGTATGCCTGTCCAATCATAAGCTCTTAGAAAAACACCGGTAAAAAGAATGAGGAAAAATAATAGCCAATTACCTCTGGAAATTGTCATAAGTTCAATTGAGTCTATATCAAACTTTATCGGGAAAGGTTTTGGGCTATATGGGTCAGGTTATTGTACCAATTTGAACCAAACTTCCTGACTAAAGCATTTTCAATGAATTTATAAACCGGCACATCAAGGGAGGCTCCGAGTGTACAAGCAGGGTCGCACATTTCAGCCTTGTCGTAAATCAATTTTGTCATAGGCCCGTTTTCCTCAATTCTTACGGGATATAGATGGCACGAAATCGGTTTTTGGAAATTGATCTTACCATCTTCCCAGGCACGCTCAATTGTACATTTGTAAACGCCATCCGCTTCTTTACGAACAAAAATGCAATCAGCACCACCCATGCACTTCGTAACCGTATCACCGTCAGGGTCCTGCTCGTAAAACCCTTCTCGCTCCAGCTTTTCTCTGTTGGCTTCGTTCATGTAAGGCTTGATTGCTTCAAGGGATTCTTCTATAGCAGGCACCTCATCTTCTTCTAAGGGTGCCCCGTAATCTCCTTCAACACAGCAGCGGCCTTTGCAAGCTGTTAAGTTGCAAACAAAGTCTTTGCTGAGGATTTCCTCATCAATGAGTGTATTATTAAGCGGTATCATAGATTTTGGGCATTAGCAGCAGCTAAGCTTTTTCACTAGCTTTTTAAGTTCCCATTCTCAATCTCAAATATACCTAAATTTTTCCCGTAAGGTTCCAAAACCTGCTCTAGTCTTTCCCTTGAAGTATCTGTAATAAACACCTGGCTGAAATTTTCCTGTGTAATGGTTTGGATAAGTCGCGCTACCCGGTCATCATCCAACCTGTCATAGATATCATCCAGCAAGAGAAGGGGGGGCTTCCCTGAATGTTGTTTGATGAGTTCGTACTGTGCCAATTTTAGGGCAATCAAATAAGACTTTTGTTGGCCCTGAGACCCAAAACGTTTTAATGGACGCCCAAAGATAGTAAACTCAAGATCGTCCCGGTGAATACCGGATGTGGTGCGCTGCAAGCTTAAATCCTTTTCAAAGTGCCTGTCCAGCAAACTAGCCAGGTCATTTTCATTCAAATGGGAAGTAAACGCAAGGGAAACTTCTTCCTGCTCACCTGATAACCATGCATAGTATTGATTAAAAATGGGATTAAAACGGTTAATGAATAAAGCCCTTCTTTGATGAATGGCCTCTGCTAAACGAATCAACTGCTCGTTATAAACTTTTAACAGGCTTTGATCGTGACTACCGGACTCAGCCATAGCTTTTAACTGAGCATTGCGCTGGTTTAGGCTCCTCTGGTATTGGCTGATGTTAGCCAAATATTCCCTGTCCATCTGGCAAATGATACGGTCCATGAAGCGGCGCCTTTCCTCGCTGCCCTCATTGATCAATTTAACATCATAAGGCGTGATGATCACATTGGGAAAGTGCCCAATGTGGTTAGCCATTTTATCGTAGTTGACATTATTTTTTTTAATGGTTTTTTTCCTACCCGCAACATAGCTACAAAAGACGCTATCCGCGTGACCATCTTCTTCGAAGATTCCTTTGAGGTTAAAATAATAGCTTTCCGGATGAATATTTTGCCGGTCTACCGAATTGAAATAACTCTTGCCAAGTGATAAGTAGTGAATAGCGTCCAGGAGGTTGGTTTTACCTGCACCGTTAGGGCCTGTAAACCCTACAAATGTTAAGTTCTCAAATGATAGCTGTAAGTGTTCGTAATTCTTGAAAAAGGTTAATGTTAGGTCGGTGAGGAGCATGGCACAAAGGTAAGCCTTACCAAATAGTATAGGTAAAATTTCGGGCTTACATTGGTAAGTGTTCCTCCGGTTTTAATGGCAGGTATGGGGTTAGGTTCCTTTTACATGTTTTAAGCTTTCTTTGCTTTTCAGCAAAATGGGGGGCTCAAGTCAGTTAAAGGGAAAAAACAAAACAAGTTTTTAAATGAAGCACTTGTTTTTGTCGGGGTGGCTTGATTACTCCTGCTAGTTGTGATCCAGAAATTGTGGTATGATAAAAGTATAACCCCTTAGGCGCTTCCACGTCATTTAGGCTTTTCTTTTTTTCCAGTAATGCAAGCATTCTTCCAAAAAAGAAAAGCCCAAATCTGACTTGGTCAGCAAGGGCTTTTGGTTTGTCGGGGTGGCTGGATTCGAACCAGCGACTTCCACGTCCCGAACGTGGCGC
>CAZQQN010000046.1:0-11140 GCA_964595485.1 uncultured Sphingobacteriales bacterium
CCTGTCTCTCGCCGCTTCTATATAAATCAATTACAAGGAAAGCATGTAATTGACAGGTGCAAATGTATAAACGTTTAGTAAATATCCAAGAACCAACGTGACTTTTGCAATAATAAACGCATAGGTAATGGATATGCATTCAAGAATCGAATAGCGGTACCAAATGCTCTCTTTTAAAGTGCAGGTGTAAAGTTTGGCCCTCTTTAAAGCTTTCAGTATTACTGGCCCGAACAATTAGTAGATTTTCAGCTACGTTTACGATCACTTGTTGGTAAGCGCCAAAGTAAAAGGTGTGAGATACTGCTCCAGATAGGTCAGCTGATTCTTGGTCTACCAATTGAATGGCTTCAGGCCTGATCAGTAATTGCCCTTGAGAACCTTCCGGAAAACCTGTTTTTGCCTCAATCAAACATTCCTTTACCTGGTAACCTTCCTTGGCAACCGTAGCCGGTAGTAAATTGATCTTACCAAAAAAGCTGCCTACGTAAGCATTCATTGGTTGGTTATAAACCTCAGCTGGTGAACCGATCTGCTGAATATCCCCATCCTTGAGTACAGCAACCCTGTCTGCAGTAGATAGCGCATCCCGTGTATCATGGGTAACAAAAACAGCCGCGGTGTTGGTTTGCTTTACAATGGCCCGAACATCTTCCCGGACCTGATCTTTCATGATATCATCCAGGTTACTAAAAGGCTCATCCAGCAAAATAATGCTTGGTTTAGGAGCCAGGGCTCGAGCCAGAGCCGTCCTTTGCTGCTGTCCCCCAGAGATCTCATAAGGGTACCGCTTGCTGTAGGGTTGCAAGTTCACCAATGCCATTACTTCATCTACTCTTTCCTGGCAGGCTTTTTTACTCCATTGATGCAAGCCGAAGGCAATATTTTCTTTGACTGTTAGATGAGGAAATAAAGCATAATCCTGAAAAACCATTCCTACGCTACGCTTCTCCGGGGCAACAGACTGCTTACTATTAGCAACTTCTTGCCCGGCGATGAGGAGATGACCCTCATCCGGTTCTTCAAAACCGGCAATCAAACGAAGTAATGTTGTTTTACCACTGCCACTCTCCCCAACCAAAGCAAACAGATCCCCTTTTTCAGCTTCAAAAGTTACTTGTTTTAAAGCATAAGCCTCCTGAAAAGAAAATTGCCGTGATAGTTGGTTAACGGTTAGTATAGGCATCTTTTGTTTCCTTATCGATTATTTTATTCAATATAAGAATCGGTATTAGCCCCGTTAAAATGATAATCAGGGCTGAGTTAGCCGATTGGGCAACCAATTCATCGCCGGCCAACGCATAGGTTTGAGTTGCCAGGGTATCAAAATCAAAAGGCCGAAGAATAAGCGTTAGTGGTAATTCCTTCAAAACATCTACAAAAACCAACAAAGCACCGCTTAGGATTGCTCCTTTCATTAATGGGAAATTGACCTTGAAAAAAGTTTTCAGCGGTGGTACACCAAGGATTCTTGAACCTTCATCCATGCTTTCGCCTATCTTTTTGAATCCTGAGTAAACAGAATTATAGGCAACCGCTAAAAACCGAACAACATAGGCATATACTAAAGCAAAGACAGACCCCGTCAAAACCAGGTTCATATCATAGCCCCAAATTTTGCCTAATCCAGCTATTACTTGTTTATCGAGGAAAAGTAAAGGGATCAAAATTCCAATGGCAATGACGGCTCCCGGGATCGAGTATCCGAGGACAGCCAGCTTACTCAAACTTTGGAGAACAGTGTTGCGGCCAATCTTAACCGCATACAACAGCAATGTGGCTACAAACACACAAAGCAGCGATGAACCAGCTGCCAGTAGGAAACTATTGCTCACCATAAGGCCAAAATCCCAATCAATAACCTTAGTGGCTGTATCAACAGACCAGCTAACTATTTGGATTAGCGGTATCCCGAATCCGAACAGAAAAGGTAGCAAGCAAGTGAGGAAAGCTACCACCTTTTGCCAGTACTTTAGCCGGTATAGCCGAATAGGTTTGTTTCCCTGCCCGCTGACATCGTAGCGAGCTCTGCCTCTTTGCCATCGCTCTATTATAACCAGGGCAAAAACAAAGAACATAAGAATAGCCGACAAGTAAGCGGCCGCATTGCTATCCCCGAGAGAAAACCATGCTCTGAAAATGCCGGTGGTAAAGGTGGAGACGCCAAAGAATTTCACTGCCCCGTAGTCATTTAGCACTTCCATAATCACGAGCAATAGACCACCTACGATAGCAGGCCGGTTAACGGGTAATGCTACCCGGAAAAAAGTTCGCCAAGCTGAGCTACCAAGTACCCTGCTGGATTCCAGTATATTTCGTGACTGGCTTAAGAAAGCGGTACGGGTAATGGCATAAACATAAGGATACAACACAAGGGCCATGATCACCATTAATCCTTCGAAATTCATGATATTGAACCAGCCCGGATTCAACTGCCAACCCAGTGTTTCCCTGAAAAATACCTGGACCGGCCCTGCATAGTCAAAAATGCCAGCATACGTATATGCGGCAATATAGGTAGGAATAGCCATGGGTAATAGGAGCGCCCAGGTAAAAAATTTACGGCCCGGGAAGTCACAAATGCTAACAAGCCAGGCCGTGGAGAGCCCAAATAGCAAACTCAATATCCCTACACCGGTCGCCAGCAAAAGAGAATTTACAATGTAATCCTGAAGAACCGTACCAGCCAGATGCTGCCATGTATCACTACCTTCCCCCTGGAAAGTTTGAACCAAAACAGCCAAGATCGGGGTCAATACCAACAACAACAGTAAGATAGCGACAATGCCCCACCTATTGAAACCCTTGGTAGATTCGTTTAATACCCGCCTTAAGAAAGATTTGACCTGGTGTAGCAACGACCATTATTTTTAGGCACCCATCCTTTAACGAATGAGTTCGACTGAGAGCAAAGGTCGTGCATCTTCTTTATTTCCAACCGGCTTTATCCATGATCTTCACCGCTTTGCGGTTGAGCTCACCAAGGTTATTCAATTGAAGCGTATCTTTTTTAAAATCACCCCAAGAAGCTAGGACCTCAGCCTTTTCTACATCCTTTCGCACCGGATATTCATAGTTAGCGGCTGCAAATTCGGACTGGGCATCTTTTGAACTCAGATACGCTAAAAATTTAATAGCATTCTCCTTATTAGGCGCATGTTTGGTAACACCTGCACCACTTACATTGACATGGGTACCGCGGCCATCCTGATTAGGGAAAATCACTTCCACCTGACGACCTGCCTTTACTTCTGTTTTGTTTTCTGAATTTAATAGGTGACCCAGGTAATAAGTGTTTACAACGGCCAAGTCCCCTTCCCCTGCCGCTACAGCTTTGATCTGCGACCGGTCGCCTCCTTTGGGTTTGCGGGCCATGTTTGCAACCAATCCTTCAGCCCATTTCATAGCGGCTTTTTCTCCCTTATGAGCAATAATAGAGGCTAACAGGGATTGGTTGTAAATATTGCTGGAAGAGCGGATCAATACTTTATCTTTCCATTCCGGCTCAGCCAACTCTTCATAGGTTTTAATAGCTCCTTTCTTAACCCGGTCTTTATGGCGGACTATTACCCTTGCACGGTAAGTTAAGCCATACCAATATCCATTCGGATCCCTAAATTGCGCCGGGACATTGTTTGTTAGGGTTTCTGAAGATACCGGCTGCAAAAGGTCTTTTTCCATAGCACGGTAAAGACGACCGGCATCAACTGTTATAAGAACATCAGCCGGTGAACTTTTGCCTTCCATTTCGAGCTTTTGAATTAACTCGTCCGCACTGGCATTGACTACATTGACTTCAATTCCCGTTTCCTCTGTAAACTGCTCAAATAACCGCTCGTCTACTTCATAATGCCTGTGAGAATAGACATTGACCTTTTCAGTTTGCTCATTATCAGCTTTTTCTTGGTCCTGGCTTTGCTCATTTTGCTTGTTTTCATTGCCCGATCCTCCGCAAGCAGTAAACAGGAAAGAAAGTAGTAAAAATATGGTGAATAACCTTTGTATATTCATCTTGAGCTATTTTACGTTTTAGACAAATATAGCCCAGTTTAAGTACTACTTGAACAAGAAATGCCCTGCTTAGAAAAATACCGTATTTTAGGTATCTAATACGGAAAACAGGCGGAACTGTCTTTTTAATAAGTTACAATATAGGATAAGGTCATAATTTTAAGACTAATACCTAATAGGTTTTAACTCTTTTTGCAGGCCTTTTCAACATGTAAAAAGGACCCCATCAAATTTCCCTTTCTTCAATGCCCCGTATTTGAGGGTTTCTATGGCTTGTTTCATGATTAAAAACCGCTTTAAGTAATCACTTTGGTAATGCTTCACTTTACCATGGCAATCTCCGGATCGTACGGGTCAATTTTAGTTTCGGTTAGGTTTGGCCATGTTCAGGGATTAAACTTTAGCTTTACCCAATTCGCCTACACCTTTCAGGTAGATCAGGATTTCAATAATTCCCTATTCGGCATTACCAAACTTCACAGTAAGGCCTGCAGCTTGTTTCTCACGTTCCTTCACTTTTCAACTGTTTCAGAGTTTTGAATAATGAGCCATCAACAACATAGCAGCCAGATTCGGAAAGCTCGAAAATTTCTTCCTTTTTTTCCTTGCTGTAGGGCTTTTCAGAGGTAAAGATTTTGACATCTCCCTCATTAGCCATACTTTCAAAGTCTTTTGCCAATTGATCAATAACCTGCTGATTGGTCAAATCAATGGTTTCATTGCTGGGATCGACCGTCAAACCAGCCAATTCTATATGATCATCATTAAAATGAAAAATCTTTAGTTCTTTAGCGGAGCGGTGTTCAAGGTATTCAATTTTGCCCAATACTTTATCAAAAACAATATCACTGAATTCACCAATTAGCTCCTCTACCCGATCTGGGTTCTCCTGTTTCATCTGATCCCAATCATTTGCCTCTATACTCTGAGCAGCCAAAAATTGGGTGAATTCCTTTTCAAGTTCTTTGAGCTCGTCAAGTGATAACCTACGATATTTCATAAAGGGCCTTATTTTGAATTGACAAATTTAATAGCCTTCCTCCTAAACCCTTTTTGATTTTTGTTTGAATAACCATAATACGCTCCAAACATCACATTTGGCTTAGTACCAAAAATTTTTTCCAAAACATTTGGTCAATTACCAACCACCTTACTACATTTGTACTGTATTAATTATGTAGAATAGTAAAACAGTAATACAATGGACAACTTAGTAGAACTTTCAGGGCTTACCTTCGGCTATCGCAGAAAGTCCCCGCTTTTCAAAGATCTTGACCTGAATTTAGCGCCCGGTCATATTTACGGTATGTTCGGGAAAAACGGTACCGGCAAAACCACCTTGCTGAAACAAATGACCGGTCTACTGTTTCCGGATAAGGGGGAATCCAATATTTTCGGGCAGCCAGCTTATAAGCGAAACCCTTCAACGCTAAAGGATATATTCCTTTTACCGGAAAATTTTGATTTGCCCCCGTTAAGCGCCGAAACATTCCGGAATCTTCACGCACCTTTTTATCCCAACTTTGATCATGAACAATTTGACAACTTCCTTAAGGAGTTTGACTTTCCGCCTGATCAAAAATTAACCAAATTATCCTACGGGCAACAGAAAAAAGCGTTGTTATCCTTTGCTTTAGCAGCCCGCACAAAGGTGCTACTCATGGATGAACCGACCAATGGGCTGGATATCCCTTCCAAAAGTCAATTCCGCCGTATTTTAGCCAGGTCGGTATCGGAACAACAGGTAGTACTGATTTCAACCCATCAGGTCCGGGATTTAGCAAGCCTTATTGACCAGGTCATCGTTCTTGAGAACGGTCAGATCATATTCCGGGAGGATATAGACACCATCAACCGTACCTTAACATTCCAGGAAATCAAAGATGGGGAAGAAGCCAATGCGCTTTACACGGAACCTTCATTTGCCGGACAAAAAGCCATATTGGCTAACCATGATGAAGAGACTGAGATTGACCTTGAGTTACTTTTCAATGGAATTTTGACAAATCATGAAACGATTCAGGAACATTTCAAAAAATGATAAGCTATGAGATTCAAAAGCAGATTTAAAAATAGACAGCAATTCAACAATACAGGCTCAGACCTTAAGTTGAATAACCCTTTCACGCGTAACGATTTCTTGGGCGGTAAAAGCTATTACACCCTGCAACGGTAACCTTGTCATAACTAAAATAAAACCTGAATTATGCAAATATCACAGTTTTTCAATCCCCATCGCTTTGGGAATTTTCTCAAAAGGCAACTCATTGTAAATAATCGCACATGGCTTATTGAGTTTGGTACAATAGGCGGTGTATTGCTCATCGTAACCTTGTTACAAATAGTCTTTATATCCAATTATCAGTATAGTTTCTTCCGGAACGCTGCCATAATCATTTACATGTTTGGCGGTCTTGCATTAACCAGTGCTACCTTTAGCGAACTAAAAGACCGGGGAAAAGCCATCTTATACATGAATTGGCCTGCTTCCATCTTTGAAAAATTGTTAGCCCATTGGCTAATACGCGCTATTGGCTTCACTATAGCTTTTTATTTGGTTACCTGGTTAATGAGCCTGATAAGTGGCATTTTGAGTGAACGTATTGTTGGAGCGGATTGGCAAGCATTCAACCCGTTTTCCCTTAATAACCTTAAGTTAGCCGGCCATTTTGTTATCTGGAATAGCGTGTTCCTTTTCGGAGCGGTTTACTTTAAAAGTAATACTTTCTTGAAAACGGGCTTTGCATTGGTGGGATTAGCCCTGTTCTTTTCTATCTGGACGAGTTTTACGGGTTACATGCTGGCGGAGCTTTACAACATTGAAAATACCCAAATGTACATCAATGCAGGACCCGGTTCAGGAAATGAAACTTTAGAAAGCTTTATCGCTGCCATTGATACGGGTAGTACAGTTTTCTACATTGCCTTAGCCCCATTCTTCTGGGTTACCAGTTACTTTCACTTAAAAGAAAGGGAGTTTTAATATGGACTTTAAGAACAACATTCCGATATATCGTCAAATTACTGACCACTTTTATGAAAAGGTACTCAATGGACAGTGGAAAAGCGGTGAGCGCATCCCCTCTGTCAGAGAGGTAGCCGTCTCACTGGAAGTTAACCCCAATACCGCGGTCAAGGCTTACGAAGAACTGCAAAGCCAGGGCATCATCTACAATAAGCGGGGTATCGGTTATTTTGTGACAAGTGATGGCTATGAAAAAGTCCTTGAGTTCAAACAAAAGGAGTTTAAAACGGAAATTCTGCCATCAATTTTCAAGCAAATGGATTTGCTGAAAATTTCAATTGCTGAAGTTGAAAATTTGTATCAAACCTATCAAAATAAGCATTATGAAGACCAGTAATAAATTATTAATCGGTGCTTTTCTATTTGTATTATTGGCCACTACAGGTATCATGGCAAGTATTGGTTACCTGGCCGTTAGCGAGGATTTTTCTGTGAATGCCTTGGAAAAAAAGCCATTGTCGATTCAGCCAACTACTACCCGGGCACAATTAGATAGTTTGAAACAGGATGCTGCAAAGCAAGGGGCTTCCCTGAAATTCACAAGATACAATTATAATGATAAAGGTAAACTTACCGAGATAGCCGGCAAAGTGGTGTACCCATGTTGTTCAAAAACTTTCGAAACCGATAGCCTAAAACACATCGCCATTGTTAAGGGCACCGAGGATTTAAAAGTTTTTGTAAACAATGAAAAAGCCTTTATGCAGTCCATTTGGAACATGCAAAAATGATCAGCACTTCCCACTTTGGTTAACTAAGCTTTAACCCTCCTGCCTGCTACCCGGTGAATGTTTTGAATTTGATAATTCGATAAGAGAAATGCTTTTGTCCTTTCCCCTTGCCGGATTTGGGTTCCATTATGTCAAAGAAAGGTTCCGCGTAAAAAACGGGGAGGAGCAATTTTTTTTGGTAAGCCTGTTTATTCATTCTCGGGTATTTGAACCTTATTCCCGGTTTTTGCCGATTCAAAAACGGCCTCAATCACCCGGATATCTTTCATGCCATCGGTACCAGGGACCATGACAGGTTCATCGTTTATAATAGCCTTGGCATCATCATCCATTTGCCGGGCTTGTTGGTTAGCAATATTTTTATCAAGCTTTTTACCATCGCTGGTTTTACCCCTAACGCCCGAATACGACTGGAATGGGATCAACTGGTACCAGCCATCCTGACAATCGATATGTAAACGGTTTTCACTGCGGTTAAGGGTGGTCATGCAGGAAGCTTTAGTGCCACTTGAAAATTCCAGGTCAAAATAAGTCGTTTCATCAACTTCGCGGAAGAGATCTTTCCGGGTTGTTTCATGCCTCGCCTTAACAGCAATCGGTTCTTCATGGGTAGAATAACGTGCAGCATTCAGCGGGTAAACTCCCATATCAAACATGGCCCCTCCGCCCATAGCCTTTTCCACTTGCCAATCATTTTTGCTGTGACGGTAGCCAGCGGAAGACTCAATTTTTTGTATTGGGCCATAGGGGAGCGATTCTCCATATTGAATAATGGTTTTCGTATTGGGTTCGTGCTGCATCCGGTAGCCAATACTAAGTTTGACGTTATTCCTGTGGCATGCGTCTATCATATTTCGGCAAGCCTGTTCGGTAGTAGCCATGGGCTTTTCACACCACACATGTTTACCGCAGTTGGCTGCCAGTATACTATAATCACAGTGCATGGAATTCGGTAATACAATGTAAATCACATCGATATCCGGATTATTGGCCACCCGGTGCATATCTTCATAGCTGTACACGTTCTTATCTTTGATTCCATATTGCTTCTGCCATTTCGGGATTTTATGCGGACTACCGGTTACGATGCCAGTTAGTTCACAATGATTGGTTTGCTCAAGGGCCGGCGCTAAAAGATTCTTGCTGTAATTCCCTAACCCTACTAAAGCTATTCCTAACTTTTGTTTTTTACCAAACATTGGGGTGATAAAAGGCGGAACAATGGCGGATGCCCCAGCAATTAAAACAGCTGACCCGGCCTTTTTAAGGAAATTTCTTCTTGTAGTACGATAGTCTGCCACTTTAAGTGCTACTTCAATCTTTCAATATTTTTGAAAAAAAACCAAAAAATAGTTCGGTGATAAAACCATTTAAGTTGTTTTTGTGCTATCGAAAATAAGATTTGTTACCGATCAGCCATGATAACAATACAATTGGCTTATGATGCTTTTTTATTGATTGCATTCTCAGGCTTAGGATTAAGAAATTTATCTTGAGGATAAGAATTATCGGCAATGTATCAATGATTTGCTTGTTAAAATTAAGCCTTTTCAATTTTTGAAGCTTTCAAGCACTTTTGGGATAACTATTGGAAAATCCATAGGGGGTAGTTTTGCTTTGTCAGAAAATTGTAATAACTGAATGTCTGTGATGAGCTGTTTTTTTTGCAAAATGCCTCAAAGGCAATACCATTTTTAAAGCACTTGATCTTGAAATTATGCCTAATCATTACAATACTTTAAAATTAGCATCTTATATTTTCCAGCTCCGAATAATGCTTTTATGTCACCCATCTGATACATCATCAAAATAAGGTCGGTTTTATTTGCCTTTCTTTTCTTAAATTGTAATTTAAACACCTATTTCAAAGACTCTTAGAAAGTAGCAGACCCATATGCACATTGTCATCATAGGAAATGGAATAGCTGGTATTACGGCTGCCCGTCATTTAAGGAAATTAAGCAAGCATGATATTACTGTTATATCTGCAGAAACGGATTACTTCTACGCCAGAACCGCTCTTATGTACATTTACATGGGGCATCTGACTTATGAGGATACCAAACCCTATGAAAATTGGTTTTGGGATAAAAACCGTATTAACCTATTAAGGGATTATGTTGAGGAGATAGATACGGAGGAAAAAAGCCTGCAACTTCAGCAAAAAGGATCAATGGGCTATGACAAATTGATCGTAGCCACAGGTTCTAAATCCAATTTCCTGGATTGGCCCGGCATCAATTTAAAAGGTGTTCAAGGCCTTTACAATATCCAAGACCTGGAAAACATGGAAGCCTACACAAAAGATGCTAATCGAGCGGTTATTGTAGGAGGTGGGCTGATCGGGATCGAGATGGCTGAAATGCTTCATACACGGGGAATTCCAACTACCATGCTTGTGAGGGAAAATTCATTTTGGGATCATGTACTACCCCCGGAAGAAGCTGAAATGGTTAACCGGGAAATCCGAGAACACCACATTGACCTCCGTTTAAGTACTGAAATGCAGGAAGCAAGAGGCAATGATCAAGACCGCGTGGAAAAGGTTATCACCAAGGATGGGCAGGAAGTTCCTTGTGATTTTTTAGGCATTACCATTGGCGTTCATCCGAATATAGAATGTCTAAGAGGCACTAAAATCCAAACTAGTAAGGGAATTCAGGTCAATAATTACCTTGAGACAAATATACCAGATGTATTAGCAGGCGGAGACTGTGCGGAGCTGGTTGAGCCAAAACCGGGTAGAAAGCCTATTGAACCTATCTGGTATACCGGCAAAATGATGGGTGAAGTAATGGCCCACAATGCTGTCAATGGTAAAAAGAAAGAATATGACCCTGGTGTATGGTACAATTCGGCTAAGTTTTTCACCATAGAATACCAGGTTTATGGTTCTATTAAGCCAGCATTGCCTGATCATGAAAACACCATTTATTGGGAACATCCCAGTGGAAAAAAGGCTATTCGCATCAATTATGATATTGAAAGCCGGGCTGTTGTCGGCTTCAATTTAATGGGTGTACGTTATCGCCACCGGGTGTGCGAAAAATGGATACAGAACGGAACCCCAATCGAAGAAGTGCTGCAAAATTTGCCCAAAGCTAACTTCGATCCCGAATTCACTCCTCAATATGAGCATTTCCTGGTTAATGAGTACAACCGGCAAAACCCGGAAAATCCCGTTTCTATTAAAGTAAAAAAAGGCTTATTCGGGAAAGTGAAGGAATTCATGAGTACCTGAATTATGAGATCTATGAACTTTAATTTTTTAACCTAAAAATCAAATCTTATGGCAGCAATAAATGATAGTCTACAGCTAAGCAGTAAAAGTTCCGAAGACCTTTCTCTTCGCGATAAATTGGGGTTAGGCCTGGTC
>CAZQQN010000046.1:11150-17688 GCA_964595485.1 uncultured Sphingobacteriales bacterium
GGCTTAAGCATCTTATCCTTATTAGGAGCCACATTCGGGGGTGGTCAATCGATGCCCTATTTTTACATGTTAACAAGCTTGGGGCTTATGACGATCGGGAGCCTGATTTATTTTTCCAGGTTTCTACAACAATCCAAAGGGACCATAAATAACCGGCTCCTGTTTCAGAATATCCTTTCGAGAGGAGTCTGGGGATGGATCTTTGCCATTGTTTTGACGGGTTTTTATGTGCTCATTTATTGGCAATCAAATTTTCAAGCCCTTAATGGTATGATCGCCATGTTGGATCCGTTTAGCAAGGCCTTATCAGGAGAACCTGCAACTCAGTGGTTCCTTTACGGGACTTTCTACACAATGGCCATCTTACTCATGGGCTTTAGGGCCATTTTCAAGTACCGTCACAATAAATACCAGATTGTTAGAACCATTTCAGTTATGTTCTTTCAGTTAGGGTTTGCCTTCCTTCTGCCCTATTTTTTAAAAAAGCTCAATCAGCCGGATTTTTATTTCACTTATTTCTGGCCATTGGAGCAGTCCTATTTATTCCCCTCGAAAGTAGAAACGTTAACCCAGAAAGGTGCGCTGGGTACCTTCATGGTTTTCTGGGGAGCCATGATGACCTTCATTGCAACACCTACCCTAACTTACTTCTTTGGCAAAAGGTGGTATTGCTCATGGGTATGCGGATGTGGCGGATTGGCTGAAACAGCAGGTGATCCCTTCCGTCACCTCTCCGATAAATCCATGAAAGCCTGGCAAGTGGAAAGGTGGTTAATCCATGGCGTATTGGTAGTGATAACGTTAGGTACCATCATTTTATGGGTAGACCAAAGCACTTCCGGTAGTTTTTTAGGCCCTGTATCTCAACAATTTGCATCTTGGTATGGCTTTTATGTAGGAGCAGTTTTTTCTGGTGTAATAGGCGTAGGCTTTTATCCGATTATGGGATCCAGGGTATGGTGCCGCTTTGGGTGCCCCATGGCAGCAATACTCGGAATATTTCAGCGTTATTTCTCCCGCTTTCGTATCACTACGAATGGAGACCAATGCATATCCTGTGGTAATTGCTCCAAGTATTGTGAAATGGGCATTGATGTGCAAGCCTATGCTCAACGCGGGGAAAATGTTGTAAGAGCTGCATGCGTTGGCTGTGGACTTTGTGAGGAGGTCTGCCCGAGGGGCGTTTTACACCTTGAAAATGGGCCACCTAAACATGAAAGGCCCCACGTAACAATGACCGATGATGGTTTAAAGATCTATAACAATTCCCATTAAACAAACATAAGTTCATTAATTTAGCTATTAGGGCTTTTCAGTTTGCGGAAGCTATGATTTGCTTTTTATACCAAAACGCTACAAAAGCTCTTTGTGAACAACTTTTATCAGGTTGATTAACCTGTTTTTTTAGGTGGTTCATGCGTTAATGGAATGAGAAAAGGGCAAACAAACCAAAATCTTAACACCAGTTTTTAAACAAAAAAAATTCCTTAGGAACAGGGCATTGAGCCCTTGCTCCTAAGGAATAAAAAAAGCCATTAGCCTAAAAGTTTTTTAAAAATAGCAAGGGCCTAATTTATGCCCTTAATTGCCTTTAAACGGTAATGATTTGATAACCATCCTGAACCAAAGAGCGTATACTGGGATGCCCATTGTAATCCTCTAAAAATGGGATTTCAGCTTTTTCTACGCCTTCTACCGAATGAAAGGCCTTGGAACAAAATGAGCAAGCACCAAGAACATTGGGTTTTACCTGATCAAAACTGCTTTTCAAAGGGTGATCATCCTGGGCTAATTTTCCGGGCCATGTAACGCCAGCCCCATCGAAGAGTAACTTGGCTTCATCACCGGCTTCCTGGAACTCATTAACCATTTCCATTGCGTTGGCAACTCTACCCATGTCGGCATGGTTTTCAGAATCTGCAAATACAACAACTGCTACTTTACTCATAAAAAAATTTTTTAGTTGTTTAAATAAATTATCGTTCAACCGAACCGGGCCTGATTTACTTTAGTTTTAGTTAATTGGCTTTATTGCAATAATTGTCAATCCATTGACAGAAAATAATGACTATTTTTAAGTAAAATTGTGAATGATTAAAAAAACGAACCCTATGCAACTCAATGCCATTCAGGAACATTGGAATCAAACCAATCCTTACGATTTTTCTAACTTAAAAGCTATTTTTCTCAATTGCACCCTCAAAAAATCGCCGGAAACTTCTAATACCGAAGGATTGATCAAACAATCGCAGGCTATCATGGAGGCCAATAATGTCTCAACCGAAATCATCAGGCCTGTTGACTGGAACATTGCATTTGGCGTTTATCCCGATATGAAGGAGCATGGATGGGAAAAAGATGATTGGCCTAAGATTCAGAGTAAAGTCATGGACGCCAATATCTTGGTAATTGGCACGCCAATATGGCTTGGTGAAAGGTCCTCAGTTGCTTCCATGGTAATTGAAAGGCTTTACGGCTATTCAGGAAACCAGAATGAACATGGCCAATATTCCTACTATGGGAGAGCCGGGGGCGTCATCATTACGGGTAATGAAGATGGCGTGAAACATTGCGCCATGAATACCATGTATGCGTTGCAGCACCTTGGTTATGTAATACCACCCCAATCAGATGCGGGATGGATTGGGGAAGCCGGACCCGGTCCGTCTTACCTGGATGAAGGTTCAGGAGGCCCGCAGAATGATTTCACTAACCGGAATACTACCTTCATGACCTGGAACCTGATGCATTTGGCTAAAATGCTTAGCGACCATAATGGAATTCCGGCTCACGGTAATCAGCGCTCTATTTGGGAAGCAGGCACTGATGCTCTTGATCAAAACCCTGAATACCGGTAATGGTATTGAAAAAGGTAGTTGAATAGCGGATTTCCCTTTTTAATACTACCAAATGACTGAATTATAAACTTTGATACCCTGGCTTTGAAAATCAGGAATCAAAAAATTACTATTTTGGTTCTTGAAAAAAAGCCATGGTTATGAATGATTCTATCAAAGTTTGGCATCTGAATAATTTCAGCTTATTCAAAGATACTCCGAAAGCACTCATCAAGGAAGTCAGTGAGAAAACCTCAATGAGGGAAGTCCCAAAAAATGAGTTCATTTATTTTGAAGATGACCCCCCTGATACGATTTATTTCCTTAAAAAAGGGAAGGTCAAAGTAGGCACCTATTCTAACGATGGAAAAGAGGTAATTAAGACCATATTACAGCCCGGAGAAATTTTTGGAGAACTTTCCATAATGGGTGATTCCAACCGAAATGAATTTTCCGAGGTCCTTGAAGATGCCCAGGTATGCAAAATTTCGAGGCAAGATTTCGAAAGCCTCATGGAACGATATGGGAACTTAAGCCTAAAGGTTAGTAAGATAATGGGATTCCGGCTTAAGAAAGTTGAAAGGCGACTCGCCTCCCTTGTTTTTAAAGATGCCCGGACACGTATCATCGAGTTTTTGAAAGATATAGCGGAAGAGCAAGGTGAAAAAGTGGGTTTCGAAACCATGATCAAGAATTACTTTACCCACCAGGACATTGCGAATCTCACTGGTACTACCAGACAAACGGTTACAGAGGTTTTGAATGACCTCCGGCGTCAGAACCTAATTAATTTTGACCGAAGGCAAATCCTTATCCGGAATTTGGAGCAACTTGCATAGGAACTTTAAGCGACTTGTTCCTTTTTATTCAACAACTTCATATCAATTTGTCGTTACCGTGGAATTTCAAAAGATTAAGGATTTACCTTTTGAGCTGTCTCAGCACGCGATTATAAACTATTCAAAAAAAGAATTGCCTACCTTTAATATTCCAATAGGCCTTGCAGAGTAAGGTAATCTCTGGCACCTTAATACTTGATCGCTTAATCTGACTTATGTCTTTTCCATGACAGCTAAAGTACTGATTCTTGCAGAACTTAGAGCCAAATCAAAACAGGAAACCTATGGCTACTTCAAACTATGTAAAGGCAGGAGTTGTCGGACTTTTGGGAAGTCTGGCAATGTTCATCATCATGCAAATTACCCTAGCTACAGGGATGGCTCCATTTAATGTACCGCCCTCGGCAGCTTTTTTAATCAAAATGGGAATACCTGCTAAGCCACTTGCCTTAATCGGACACTTCTTGTATGGCGCTTTTTGGTCCATTATACTGGTAGCTATTTACAAGGATAGTGTTTCGATCGGTAAAGGGATTATCCTGGCCTTGATCCTTTGGCTAATCATGATGCTTATTTTAAGCCCGATTATTGGCTGGGGCATATTTGGCTTTGGCGAAGCCAGCGAAATGGCTAAAGATGCCAAGCTTTACTTAGAGGCCGGGCCAAAGTACCTGATAGCTACCCTCATCCTTCACCTTATTTTTGGATTGGTTGTTGGTGGTGTCAACAAAGCCTGGGCCGTTAAATAACTCCCGGGATGTAGCTCTTTTACCAATACTCAATTTTTGATAATACCCAGTATTGTCTGGCAGGAATTCAGTGACAAGGGAATTCTTTAAGATTTCATAAAAGGTCTCATTCCTGCCACTCTTATTATGAGAGCAAAAGGAAATTGGGTTGTTTCTAACGTCAGTACTTAAGCCAATTTTATATATTACTTATTATCCTTTAAAAAAGGATTAAAAATCGTAAAAGGGGAAAGATTGGTAATATTGCCTTTGTTCAACCCAAGGTTGGCTTTTTTCTACAAAACATTTTGAGGGTTGTGTACGATACGCTCAGGTAGCCAAAATAACCTACCTCTTTAACCAAACTAAGCGGAAAAGGAATTGCAGGTTTTTTCAAACCGGTTCCCAAAAAATAAGCCCATTGAACGTTATGATCAATGGGCTTAAAATGTATTCTTAATAAGTTAGTTTGAATTATTTCATCAATTTACGTGACCATTCCTTATCATTGCCTCGGATCCGCAAGAAATAAACACCTTTTGGCCTATCATTCGTAGGGATCGACAAATTGTGCCGGCCTTGATTTAACTGCCAGGTACCTTGTTTTACCACTTTACCTGAACCATTAAACAACTTATAGCGGAATTTTTGGTCAATTTTCGTGTTAAGGGTCAACCGCAAACGGTCGCCTATTGGATTTTCTCGAACATTCAAATCTAACTGAATGTCCTTTTTAAAATCCACAGCACGAATTCCATGGTATTCAAAGCTGCCGTCAAAATCAACCTGCTTTAACCGGTAATAATTGGTTTTACCGGGAAACGGGTTTTCATCGGTGTATTGGTATTCGTGGGATTCCGTTGAAGTTCCATGACCTTGCACCTTACCCAGATTTTCCCATTCATCCTGTTTCTTTCTTTGAAGCAAGAAATGACTATTATTGGTCTCAGAGGCTGTTCCCCAATTAAATACGACTTGCCCGCGCTTTTTTCTTGCTTTGAAGTGGGTTAATTCTACCGGTAAAGGAGATGTGTTTTCATCGGTGGTCCCGATTGTATATAAACTACTGACATTAACATCATTGAATGTTATTGTATTAGTGGTAGCATCTGTGTTATCAGCACCACTTTGTGCTATACTACCGATAGTCTTGTTTATCAAAACATAATCCCCATCATTTACACTGCTTTTGAAACCCGGGCTAATGCCTGTCTCAGTAACGGTAAAGGCCAGGTCAGCATTTTTACCGCCGGCATTCTCGTCAATTTCCCACTGCCGGGTCATTTCCTTTTCAACATTAGTACCATTGTAGGATCCACCACTAGATTGACCTGTAGCGCCATCATGGCCAAAAACAAAATTGTCACCGGAAGTTAAAGAACTGCTGCTGCTTTCCGAAATTTCCAAACCGCCTGATGAAGCAGGTTCGTTAGATCTATACGTTGCATTGACGTCATTGTCATAGGAACCACCCTGTTCGAGCCTAGCATTATTAGTTAACGCAGCCCCCGAATTAACCCAAGATGGACTGTTTTTAAGTGTCCCATCATTATTGTTACCGGTCTGATCATCTAAGGTACTCCCTGAGCCACTATTGAAATTGTAATAGGCTTCCAGATTACTAAAGTTGGATGCGTTAAGCTCTTGGTGCATATAATTTTCAATTTCAGTCTGACTGCGGACTTCGCTCCAGATTCTTAACTCATCAATCGCCCCATCAAAAAATTGTTTAAAGTTCCCACCAGACGATTTACGTCTTGCTATGAACAGCTCCCCATCACTGTTATTCGTGGGTAAAGAGGATTTACCAAGCGATTGTTGCTCCGCCAGGGAACCATTCTTATAAAATTTCAAGGTACCGCTACTAAAGGTAACCGCATAATGCACCCATTTATTTTTATTGGTGAGGCATAGAAAACATCGCTCATAGGTATAACCATTGCCATCTTTTATGTAAAACCTTAAATCACCTGGATTCTTGTCATTCGTTACCAAGAAATAATTTACAGAATCTCCATTTGAATTACTGTTAGGATTCCCTTTCATCATTATAGCTTTATAATCAGATAAATTATCCATATTCATCCACCAGCTGATGGTTAAATTGTCAGAAATTGCCAAAGATGGATCATGG
>CAZQQN010000047.1:0-11091 GCA_964595485.1 uncultured Sphingobacteriales bacterium
GGAAGAAATTTGATATGCGGAACTGGAAGCTTGAATATCACCTTGGTTATCAATCAAATAAACTACATTTGTTGAGGTCGCTTGGGAAAAAGTGAAGTTTTTAGCAGTGAGGGTTACAGTTAATGATTTACCAACTTCACCAACATTTGGTTCAGGGTCTTTGAGTAGAGGCTTATCGGGATCAGGTTCTATTTCAAAAGCATCCTCTTCCCTTGCAAATGTTCCGCTGACTTGGTCTTCATAAGCGATATCATATAAACCAGTGTCTAAGTAATGAAGAAAAGTGAATGAACCTTGCAGCTCATTGCTACTTATTCTTTTCAAGTTATAACCTCTAACTCTATCTTTAAAATTTGGCCCATCTTTTATCATCAATGATGTAGCACTTCCCTGACTAAAATTAATATTTTGCCCTGTGATTGTTACGGTCATCGATTCACCTTGCTGGGCTTCATCCGGTGTAACATCGGTAATGGTTTGCCCATGCAAACCACTTACTGTTAACAAGGTAAATGATATCAATCCGGGAATAACTTTTTTAAGTTTGATCATACTTATAAATATTTGTATTTTAACTTCTTTGCTTTTTCAAAGCTAATAGATTTATCTATCTTTTCCAAAGAATAAATCGCATCTTTTAAAATCTGTTTCTGAAAACTTCTTCGGTCTTTTAAGCTTTTTTGATATATGTTGTGTAACCAATCTTTATCTCTGGTCATATCAGTAATCATATCCGCTAATAAATTATCCTCCACCTTGTTTTTTATTTGTTTGGATCTTGAAACCAGGATGGGCGTCAAAACCCTTTTATACTTCTTGTTTTTTGATTCATAATTTACGCGCCGGACACTTTTTAAGGCTTTATTAATTCTTCCTTCCTGAAAATAAACCACTGCCAGGTTCAATGCAGCCCCGGTAAATTGAGGAGAAAGGGATAAAGCTTTTTTATACATTTCAATGGCTTTAGTGGTCTGATTCATTTTTTTATAAGCCGTAGCCAGGTTGTTAAGCACATGCATGTGGTAGGGGTTATGCTTATAAGCGGATTGAAAATGCGACAAAGCTTTTTCAACCTGACCCATTTGGTAATAAGCAGAGCCGGAATACCAAGTTAAAGGCGTACTCATCGGATCCAAATGATAAAAAGGCGATTTCGCCTCTTTTATGTAATGGATCACGCCTTGATGGTTTTGTTTTTCGCGTTCTTGCAGCGCCTTATAGGTACCCCTTTCAGATTGGATCCGCTTAGCGCCTAACAATGTGCCAAGTAATGTAAAAAGTATCAATGTACCCATCGTGAACTTTTGGGATGCATCACCAAATTTATACGGTATACCATTACTTCCTTTTTTTGTAACCAAGCCAATAATGATAAATATGAAACCAAGGACAATTTGGTGTTCAATCCTTTCTTTCGGGAATGAGAAAAAGGCATAAGTCAAGTATCCGCCTAATGCAAAACTCATCAAATACAATAGCATCTTATGATGCTTAGCGGGATTGTTAAACAAGTGGTTAACAAGTAAATAAAAAGCTCCCACAAAAATCCCCAGGTACGCCAGCAATGCCAAAATACCACTCTCAGAGCATACCCATAAATAATCGTTGTGCGGACGTTGAAAAAAAGTCTTGTTGTTTGCCGATAACATGCCCTCATTACCCTGCTTCAACAAATTCAATTCCCAGTCGCCTAAACCAACACCCTTAATCGGATGCTCCTGGATTATAGCCAGTGATTTCTGCCAAAGGTTAACACGCTGTTCGATCGAGCCATACGTGAAATTGAATTGAAAAATAGAAATGGCCTGTTTGCGAAACGTTTCCGTAGAGCCATAAAGGGAATAAAGAGAAATGGCCGAAGCTACTACCAATAAAAAAACCAGGCCACTCCGCCAGACTAATGGCCAATGCCTCTTTAGGCTTTTACCCAGTATTCCCTGTTTAATTTTAACAAAGGCGTGTACGAATACCATTACCAAAATGCCGGTAATGATGGAAAGCCATACAGCCCTGGACATTAATAGTATAATGATAAATAACCCTAGCAATGCGCCTCCTGCACTAAGCCACTTCAAAGCCTTTTGATAATGCCAAAATCCAAAAATGTTGAAAGGCAAAGTCATGAATAAAACCTCGGCATAAAGGTTTCGATGAGCAAAGGCTGCGGATACCGCATAGCTACTTGTGTGGGAAACATCAGTATTGGCAATAATTTGCATAAACTGGTAAAAACCCAAAATGATCGAAAAATAGGAAAGCAACATCATTCCTACCGTAACCCCTTTGATAAAAAAAGTAATGTTATCCGAATACCGCTGAATGAAAAGCACCGTAAAGCAAAACAGAAAGAACACCTTGAACCACTCCAAAAGACCACCACCCAGGTTCCTGGTTTCAAAAAGGCTTAAGCCGGCAATAATCAGGTAAGCTGCTAAAGCCCATAAAATGGCGTTATTAAGAAATATCGTCTTGATATTGAAAGAAGCGTTGGTTTTTTGCCAAACTAAAATGCCTGTTAAAAGGAGACAGATCCCCCAGCCGGTAAACTTAGGTAATAAGACAGGGTCAATTAAATAAGGAGAATAAAGAACGGCAATGACAATAAAAAGTAATCCGATAATAAGGGCATCCCAGATTGGCTTTTTAGTTTTAGCCATTGTTTTTGATTCATAGGTATAATAAGGAAACTAATTTTCCAAAGATACTTAGGATTAATGATTTTATTCAATGCTGAGATAAAATTCAGCAAGCATTCGGGAATACCGAATGCCTGCCGATTCAGCTTATTTAAATTGAGCAGATACTTCGGGGTTTTTCGGATCTTTTGTGTAGTCGTAAAAACCCTCTTCTGATTTAACACCATACTTGCGTGCCGTTACCATATTCACCAATAAGGGGCAAGGGGCATATTTGTCTTCTCCGAATCCATCCTGTAATACCCGCAATATAGAAAGCACCGTATCAAGACCTATGAAATCTGCCAGTTGAAGCGGACCCATTGGATGAGCCATACCAAGTTTCATGACGGTATCAATTTCTTCAACACCGGCAACCCCCTGCCAGAGGGAATGGATAGCCTCATTGATCATGGGAATAAGGACCCGGTTGGAAACAAAACCCGGATAATCATTGGCTTCTACAGGCACCTTACTTAGCGCTTTGGCCGTATCCATGATAGTATTGGTAACATTATCCGAAGTGGAGTAACCCCGTATAATTTCAACCAATTTCATCACCGGGACAGGGTTCATGAAGTGCATACCGATTACTTTATCATCCCTGCCCGTGACAGCCGCTATTTTAGTAATGGATATGGAAGAAGTGTTGGAAGCCAGTATACATTGCGGATCGGTGTAATCGGCAATCTTAGTAAAAAGATCGATTTTAATGTCGACATCCTCAGAGGCGGCTTCAATGACCAATTCCCGGTCTTGAACCATTTGCTTGGTATCGGTGCCGGTTGTAATGTTATTGAGGGTATTTTGTTTTTCATCTTCAGTGATCTTTTCCTTCTTCAGCTGGCGATCGAGATTTTTCTCTATGGCCTTCATACCCTTATCAATGGCTTCTTGGCTAATATCTGCCATGTTTACATGGTACCCGTTTTGCGCAAAAACATGGGCAATACCGTTACCCATTGTCCCGGATCCGATAACTGCTATTTTCTCCATTGGTCTTTGTTTTTTGGTTTTAATAAGTATTACAAATTTAGGGAATGTTCCTTAGAGATAGAGAGTCACGCTAGGGTAGCTGATGTTTTATAACCACAATACTAAATTTCAACTCAATAAACACTTGGTATCCCTTACCTTTGTAAGGTAAATCGTTTTAGCATGATTTGGATAATTGCTTTAATTGGGTTAGGCTTCTTGCTTATCGTAATGGAGATCTTTTTTATACCGGGCACCGTTGTGGGTATTGTCGGTACCCTTTTGACCGGTTTTGGTATTTACTTGGTTTATCGGGATTTTGGAGCATCCAATGGTCATGTGACCCTTGCCATAACCGTTGCTGTACTGATTATTACCGTTATTGCCGGATTTCGCATGCGTGCCTGGGAAAAATATTCCAATAAAGATGTGTTAGAAGGCAAGACTAATGTGATAAAAGAGGATCAAATAAAGGTAGGTGACTCCGGAAAAGCCATTTCGGCTATTAAACCGATTGGTAAAGCTCGGATCAATGAGGATAATTTTGAGGTGCAGTCATTCAGTGACTTCATTGATGCCGGAGAAGATCTGCAAGTCACTAAAATTTCCGGTAAAACCATTTACGTTAAGCGCTACGAAAAAGGATGATCAAAAAAGCTGTAAACTTTCCTTTAGGTCATTTGAACATAACCTAACCTTCCAAAAGGTAAGTCAGATATAACAAGTGCTAATCGAAAAAAGGGTAAATAATTTGACCATAAGCTTTTTTCCCGAAAACAGTGATCAAAAGTTAAGCTTTGATAAAATAACCAATCACCTCTATGATTTATGCTTGAGTTCACTTGGTGCAAGCCGCATTAATAACCTGGATTTCACAACCGATCCTGATACGATCCGTACCAGGCTTAAGCAGGCTATACAACTCAAAGAGATCCTCGATAAGGATGAAAACTTCCCCATTGATCACTATTACCAGTTGGATGAAGCCATAGAAATCATGAACATTGCCAACTCAGCCCTTACCCGGGAGGGTTTGTACCGGATACTGCTGGTTGTGCGTACGGTTGGGGAAATGGTAAATTTTTTTAAAAAAGATCCGGGCACTTATCCAGAGTTGGAAAAGCTAATCGATGAAGTGGATTATGAAAAAACCATCGAGGATTCCATTGATAAGGTACTTGATGAGGATGGTGAGATCAAATCGAATGTAAGCCGTTACCTGAAAGACGTCCGAAAATCGATTTCGGCAAAGCAGCAAGAACTTGATCAAAAATTTCAGCAGCTACTTAAGCAAGCCCGTGATAAGGAGTGGCTCAGTGAGGAGGGTGAAAGTATACGCCATGGCAGGAGGGTTTTGGCTGTTTCCTCCGTTCATAAAAAACAAGTGAAAGGGGTTATTCATGACGAATCAGCCACAGGAAAAACCTTATTCATTGAGCCGCGGGAGACATCAGATATAAGCAATGAAATTTTTGAACTAAAACAGGAGGAAAAGCGTGAAATATACCGCATATTAAGGGAGCTCACAGAACAAATCAGACCCTATACGGAGAATATAGCCCAGTACCAGGCCTTACTGGCCAAAATGGATTTCATCCGGGCAAAGGCATTGTTAGCACGCCAGTTAAATGCGGTGCAACCAGCTATCAGTCCAAATGCTGAGCTAAACCTTCAAAATGCCCTTCATCCCCTGCTTTATCTACAGCACAAAGCCAATAACGAGCAAACCGTTCCCCTTTCCCTTTCACTGGATCAAGACAAAGGGATATTAGTGATTAGCGGCCCCAATGCAGGGGGTAAATCAGTTGCGATGAAAACGGCCGGTCTGCTGCAAATGATGGTTCAAGCAGGCTTACCAATTCCTGCTCATGCCAATTCACAAGTTGGCGTTTTTCACAAAATTTTCGTTGACATTGGGGATGATCAATCTATAGAAAACGACCTCAGTACTTACAGTTCTCATCTGAAAAAGATGAAGTATTTCACGGAGAATGCTGATGATCGGACCCTGTTTCTGATCGATGAGTTAGGAACCGGAACTGACCCGGAATTAGGTGGCCCCATTGCTGAAGCTATTCTTGAATACTTGAATAAAGAAAAAGCCATTGGCATTGTAACCACCCATTATACCAACCTAAAGCTTTTCGCCACTGAAAAGGATCGTTTGTTAAATGGATCAATGATATTTGACAAGGAAAACCTTACCCCTACTTACCAATTAGCCGTGGAAACTCCCGGTAGCTCCTATTCTTTTGAAGTAGCCCGGAATATTGGTTTCAATGAGGAAATCCTATCCATGGCACAGGAAAAAGTAAAGAAGGAATACAAAGAATTGGATGAACTACTCGGGGAGCTGGAAAAATCCCGCCAAGCAACATTAGAAAAAGATAATGCGCTGGAGCAAAAACAAAAACAATTGGATGAGACCCTGAAAAAACAAAAGCAATTATCCCGGCAACTGGAACAGAATAAAAAACAATATTTGCTTGACAGTAAACAGAATGCCTTAAAATACTTAAACCAGCTGAACCGGCAATTTGAAAACCTGGTCAAGGACTGGAAGGAAAGTGAAAAGGCAGAGAAAGAGGGAAAGCGTAAAAACATTAGTAAACAACTCCAGCAACAAAAGAAAAATCTTGAAAAGGATGTTAACACACTCCAGGAAAATATCGATAAGCAGGAAGCAGACGCTTCTCCCGGCAAAACTCCGATCGAAGCCGGTAATTATGTTAAGCTGAAGGGCGGAAACCAGGTTGGTCAAGTGCAAGAGATCAAAGGCAATAAAGCCATGGTGATCTTTGATAACCTGAAAACGGAAACCGATTTAAAGGAGCTCCAAAAAACTAAAGCACCTGGCTCTGAAAGAAAAAATAGCCAACGAAATTTTAATTGGCAGGAAAAAGCAGGTGAATTCAAGCGTACAATTGATTTGAGAGGCAAAAGCAAAGATGAAGCCCTTCAAATGGTTGAAAATTGGCTGGATAAAGCCGTTCTGCTTAACGAAAACCAATTAAAGATCCTTCATGGCAAAGGAGATGGTGTTTTGCGAGAAGCCATCCGGAGTAAATTGAAAAACTTTGATTTTGTCAAGGACTTTTACAGCGATTACCCTGAACAAGGCGGAGATGGCGTGACTTTAATTGAAATCAGTTGATGTTAATTAGTTTTTGCAATCTTTCGAATAAAACTGAAACCTCACCGATATATTCCCGCTTAAATAAGCAAAATGATCCCAATATTCGCTGCCAGTAATAAATGCTTTTCTAATCAGGTCAGGCTTGCGGTCCCTCCTATTTATTGTTCGTTGGGTCAGCGTCCCACCGATTAAGGTAGGTACCGTTCTCAAATAACGAATATTCGCTCCTATGCTAATACCATTCGTTAACGCATAAGCCACATCAGCAGCAATACTAAATCCGGCCGAAGAAACTACATTATAATGATAGGTTAATTCCTTGTTTTCTTTTTTCCATTTCAAGCCGGCATCATTGACAGGTGTTTTTCCGATTAACAATTTGCCATCTATTTGCCATTTACCCTGCCGGTATCCGTATTGGGGGCCAATTAAAAAACGACTCATTTCCCGTTTTTTACCCGTATTGATTCCTTTGTAATCGTCACCAGCATAAGTAACCTTGCCTCGGCTTACGAGAAAGGTGAGTCATTTGACCGTAAGAGGCTGCAACCCCGAAATTATTGATAAAATAAACGGCGTTCACCCCAAATTCGAAACCCGTTGCCAAATCTTGATGGTAAAAATCAGTGCCGGCAGTAAATTGGTTTAAAAGTTTTGCAGAGCCGGTTTCAAAGGAAATATAGGAACGCGGGGTATCCTGCGCCTCAATTAGCGCAGGCAAGATAATCAATGATTTTTTCATACTTGTTACCAGTTTTACACCCTAAGACGTAAATATTTAGTGAAAAGCTGCGCGAAATCGATTGTTTGTGAGAAGGGTAGTTCTAACAGCTTGCTGTTTAGGAATTTAGAATAAATGCTTAAAAAATCTGGATCACCGAACTAGCGGGAAAAAAATCATCTGCTGGGGTATAAAAAAACCTGTCCCAAGCTGACTAAGCCGTAAGGACAGGTTTATTGGCAATAAGCCTTATAACTTTTGTTTAATAGCGTATACCCACGTTGGCCCCTATCCAGCTTTTAAAATGGTTGCCATTGTTAGTTGATTCACGCATGGCATCAGGACCAATATCATTCCTTAAAGCACGGGTTCCGTCAGCATTTCCATCATTTTCTTCTGTAATTAACAGGTTAACAGTCGGGCCTGCAAAAATTTCAAAGTTGCCAACCTGGTAATTGGCATTCAACTTCAGGGTGTTGAGCAAGTTCGTTTCATCAAGCAATTCATCGTTTTTGTTAATATCATAAGCCATAAGGTCAGCATTTACGCCCCAACGATCCTTAATGGGCAAGTAAGTACCAATGCCGTAACCAATGCCCCAAAGATCCTGGCTACCGCCAATCTGCTTTCCTACCGAAAATATATTATAGAATGAAGCGACCCCAAGTTTAGCACTCAGGTTAGCTTGAAAAGCCTCTGAACCCCAAGCTTCAATGTGGTTATAACCATTTTTAACAATGCTTAAGAAACCGATGGGTACACCACCTTCAAAAGAATCAGCCACGTTTAGAAAACCAACCTGAACGCCATCCATATGATCAGCCACGTTCAAGAATCCGGATACCTGGGCACCTTTCATGTTACCGCCTGCTACGTTCAGGAAGCCTGCCCCCTGGAAGCCGGCAAAGTTTCCGGAATTAGCATTGGCAAGGCCGGCTAACTGGACACCTTTTGAGCTGCCCTTTGCAAAGTTACCAAATCCACTTCCCTGGAATCCTTTCAGTTCACCCATGCTAAAGTTTACAAAACCTGAAGCCTGAAAACCTCTGACAAACTCATTATCAATGTTCAGGAAGGTACCGATTTCCACCCCTTCTAAGCCGGCTGAGTGCCCATAAAATAAGTTGAAAGAGGAATGATTCACTGTTTCATAACTTTTAAGGCCATTGGTGCTCAAGGGTGTTGCGAAAGCAAAATGGAAAGGAGCCCTTTCAAAATGATTACTGTCACTTGGCTTCTCCTGAGCATTGGCAGTCAGAGAAATGATAGCCAATCCCAACAATGTTAATCCGCTAAATAAAGTGCTTTTAATAGTCATAGTATTACTGCTTTTTGATTTACGGGTACAAAATTGACCAGAGGTTTTAGTGCTTTCAATTTTTTTAGATGGAGACCTTTTCGCACACGGTTTTTGTAGCATTTTAACCCACTTTTCACCTAAAGGTCATTCAGGGTTGTTCATCAGGCAAAAAAGGACGGGAATCTATCTTTGAACCTTATTGAGGGGATCAAGGCCTTTTTTGATTAAGCTATTTTGTTATTCAATGCTAAAACCAATGCATTAGAGGGTTTATTTACCAATCTCCTATTTTGGCGGTTCATTAGTTATGTGGCCAAATAAAAACCCCTCTCCCATTGACCGGAAGAGGGGCTTGATTTGATAGTTAGAATAGAAAATGGCTTTTTTAAGAGGCAGATCCCTAATGAATTATCAATAAACCCGGCCAACATCCACTGCTAAGCCACCAACACAGCCGTAACCATTGTCAATATTTCCTTCGGATAACGCAGGTTCACCGCTAAAGGGTCCGGTACCACCTGCACTGGCTTGTTGGGATAAGGATTTCAGGTAGTTGTACATAGATTCCGAGAGGTGTTTAAACTTGAATGCGAAGTGCTTCTCCACGTAGCCCGGGTCATACTTTACCCCGTTTATTAACACTGTAAAACTCTTTTTTTGGCCATCAAAATCACTATCGTTCATGTAAGTAACCTTACGATAACTAAAGTCGCTGGATAGATCAAATGAAGAAAGTTTAACGCGGTTTTGTTTCCCGCTATCAACCATGATACCTTCAAAGCTGTAATAGTCTATTTGCCCGGCCGGATCTTCAAAAGAAAACGTAATGGCATGCATTATTTCAGTATTGGGCGTTCGATCGGCTGAATCATCAAACTTCAGGGTATCGAGCGTTACCTTGTCCGGTATCTTGGTCGATCCCCTGGCGTCAGATAGCTCATTACCATTCACCTTTACCGTGTATTCTTTGCCTGCCTCGACAGGTACGGATCCAGTATAAAAGCCATTTTTTTGATACTCCAACGTTTTAATTGCTTTGCCATCCTGGCTTAAGGTAACGGTAGTTTTTCCCTTATCAAGGGTGTCGGTCTGTTGATGGATAGGCACACTTCTATCCACAAAAACCTTTGCCGGTTTGCCTTCTTGAAGAAAGGCTTCAACTGCAAAACCTTCCTTATGCTTGGGTAAATTAGCATCATCGATCTTTTTTTCACAGGCCTGACCGATTAAGCCGGCTACCATGATTAAGCATATCAATCTCATAGGTTTCTTTTTTTTAAAATTCCATATTATAACTTACAGAAGGAATAATCGGAAACAAGCTGGTTTGGTAAAGTTGCCGACCTCCTTCTTCTAAATTCTTGAAATAGTAGAAAAAGGGATTCTGCCGGTTATAGGCGTTGTAAAAGCTTACTGTCCATGCACTGGTACCCCAGTTTGTTTTGTTTTCAAAAGTGAGGCTCGCGTCTAACCGGTGGTAAGACCGCATGCGGTACCCATTCCGCTCATTGTAAACACGAACTTCATTGTTTTGACCTACCTGTGAACGATAGTGACCATAAGGTAAAGTGATGGCATCCCCGGTTCCGTAAATCCAATTCGCAGAAAATGTTATTTTGTCATTGATCTGATAAGTACCTACAATGCTGAAATCATGTCGGCGATCATAACGGTATGGATATGGTTCGCCATTGTTAAGCTGATCATACTGGCGGTTAGCCTTGGACAGCGTATAACTGACCCAGCCTGAAAGCCTTCCGCTTTTCTTTTCAAACCTGAACTCCGCACCATAGGACTCACCTTCACCACCTTTAGCAACTCCTTCCTCCCAGTTGTTGGTTGATGTAAAGAAATTGGTACCTGGTTTCATGGTAATTAAGTTATCAAAAGACTTGTAATAGCCCTCTACGTTCATTTCAAAGTCCCCGCCTAAAAGCGTCCGGGAATAGCCGGTGGCGATTTGCTCCGATTGCTGGGGCGGTACCTTGTTGGTAGAAGGTACCCAGAGATCTGTTGGCAAGCTGGCACTTGAGTTACTTAAAATATGGACAAACTGACGCATGCTCGCATAAGAAGCTTTAACCGAAGACGCATCATTAATTAAGTACCGGGCTGAAACCCTTGGCTGAAGGGAGTAGTAATTATCTCCATCCACCGTAAAAGCTGAACTGTGTAAACCCAAATTGGCCTTAAGCTTGGAAGTGATATCCATCTTATCCTGTATATAGGCTTTAAACTGGTAATTGGATAACTGCTCAGACCCAAATGACGTGTCAAGATCGCT
>CAZQQN010000047.1:11101-17478 GCA_964595485.1 uncultured Sphingobacteriales bacterium
TTACTTTCATTTTTCAGCTCCGTTACACCGGGCGTAAACATGTGGTAAGTGGCTTTCCCGCCAAAACGGACATCATGGTTTTGATTGACATTCCATTCAAAGTCGCCTTTCAGGAAAAAGTCTTTAACACTGGACTCGTAATTTTGCTGGCGGTTACCGCCTACACTGGTCTGTTTTATATCAACATTGAGACGGTAGCGTGTATAATTTGCCGTGAAATTAGCAAAAAGGTCTTCATTGAAAACGTGATTCCAGCGCAGCGAACCCATCAGATTGCCCCATGCATTGGTGTTGCGTACTTTACCGTCCTTTCCGAAATCATTATCCAGGCTCACCTGATCATCCCCGTTGTAAAAGCTAAGATAAAGGCGGTCATCATTAGAAAAGGTGTGATTGACCTTTGCATTGAGGTCATAAAAATGGTATCGGGCGCTCCCTTCTTCCCGAATATTGATGTCGAAGAGATCCATCAAGAGGTCGAAATAAGAACGCCTGGCTGAGATCATGAAAGAGGTTTTATCCTTTACAATGGGGCCTTCTAACATTAACTTGGATGAAAGGGTACCAATACTCCCCTCGCCATGCAGTTCACGCTTATGGCCATCCTTCATCCTTATATCCACAACGGAAGATAAGCGATTGCCATACCGTGCCGGAAAACCGCCTTTGATTACCTCCATACTTTTGACTGCATCATCATTGAATACAGAGAAAAAACCACCTAAGTGGCTTGCGTGGTATAAAGGAACCCCGTCCAGCAAAATCAGGTTTTGATCCGGGCTACCGCCCCGAACCATCAAGCCACTGGTGGATTCGGTACCGGCCTGCACACCAGGCATTAGCTTAGTTGTCCGCATGACATCCGCTTCGCCCATCAGCTTAGGCATTTTTTCAACCTTCTCAACCGGCATTTCCACCTTACTCATCTGTGTCTCTTCCTGGATCGACTTTTCAGCTGTAATTGTCACCCCTTCCATACTTCGCATTGTGTCCATTGAATAGGTGAGCTCCTTGTTACCTTCCAGGTTCAAGGTGTCATAGATGGTACCATGCCCAACATAGCTGATCCTTAATATTGCTTTTTGCTGAGGAATTTCCAGGGAAAAGTAACCATAATCATTGGTAGTGGTGCCATTTTTGGATTTTATTTCAAAAATGTTAGCACCGATTAGCTTTTCCCCGCTTCCTTTTTTCTCTACGTAGCCGGTAGCCTTGTAAGTTTGCTGGGCCTTTCCAGCAAAACACATCATGAAGAAAACTGCTAAAAAGAGAGCCAATTTGAAAATCACACTATTAAATTTCATAGCTTTTTAATTTGATCTTTTTATAAAATGTCTGCTTTTTAAAAATGTCCTCGAACGATTGTAATAAACCGGTTTACTGGTTGGTATAGCATGCATAAAAATTCCGTTTAGATCGTTAATGAAAAGTTGCTTTTAAATGACTGATGCAAAATTCAATACCCTTGGTGACCCTTTCAATATTTTTAGACAACCCTCAAAGTTTATAAGCTTTTGTTACCATATTAGCCGATTTTGGTCTATATCCGGCAACCTTTGTCACTTATCCTGTAAAAGGTGTCGACTATCCATGGAATCAAGGGTATTTACCATTTACTACGATTTTATAAATATGATTGTTAATTAAAATGTACCTGAATTAGAAAGAATAGTATTAGCAGTATAAAAGATTGGCTTATTTAATTTGAAGTCACACGGGTAGTAAATCTATCGGACATAGGTTAATTTCGTTGCTAAAAATGATAAACTATGGTCAAAAAAACTTTTGTTTTAGCGTTATTAACCGGGTTACTGTCAACCTTGCTTTCAAAAGGCCAGGATCAAGACTGGGAACAAAAAGCCGTTTTTAAAGATGGTATTTACGGTTTTGCGAAAAATAATGGCGACCTGTTTATTGGTGGCGGTTTTTTATCCTTGAATGGAGCCGATGCTTATTGGTCAGCCCGCTATGATGGCAATACTTTCACCAGGCAGACTAACTTTCTCGGAGGCACAGGGTTCAATGACTTGGCGGTTTTTAACAATACGGTATATGGGGTAGGCATGGTAGAGCAAAACGCCTTGAATAAATGGACAGGTACTACCTGGCAAGGGGTAGGAAATTTTAATAAATCTCATGCTAGTGTCCATACTAGCGGTCAAAATCTGTATATCGGCTCTGATTTCGGCAAAATTAGCAAGATGGATGGTAATGAACAGTTCAAAACCCTCAGGCAATTTTCAGGCGATCCCAATATAGCTGACATCTTAACATACAAAGGTGATCTGATCATTACCGGTGAATTCAAAGTGGATGGCAATGACACCTTTAATTACGTAGCTCGTTACCGGAATAACACATTTGAACCCATGGGGGACGGATTACCCGGCAGGGGTCAGTGTTTAGCAGTAGCCGGTGATACTTTGTATGCCGGAGGTTCTTTCGTAGCAAAATGGAATGGTCAGGACTGGCAGGTAATCGGTGAGCCGAACCGAGATTTCTACGATGTGGAAGCCATGAAAGCTTATGGCAAAAAGCTTTATGCTGTAGGGGATTTCACGAATTTTAATCAGCAAGGCATCCGTACTATTACAAGTTGGAATGGCAAAAAATGGCAAGATTTGAATTACACTGATAGCAGCTATAATAATGGGTGGGCATTGGCCATTTATAACCAACAATTGTTCACGGGCGTAGATAGTGGTTTGGTTAAGACCCGCCTTTACAGCTATGATTTGGAACCTTTGGACACCAGCAGTTCTGTAAATAAAGCAGAAAAAGCCAGTATTGAGATATTTCCCAATCCAATGAACAATCATTTACGCATTCAGGCTCAACATTCAAATGCCAAAGAGTACCATTTCAGCCTAACCAATAGCTTAGGACAGACCTTGATCAGCCAATCCTTAAAAGGGACTGATAACACCATTCCGGTTGAACAGCTGAATAAAGGCGTTTACGTAGCCCTTATTAGCAATCCTCGTACTGAGGAAGTCTTATACCGGAAGAAATTGATCAAACCCTGATGCCGCATTAAAAATTGGTTGAAAAAGTTTTATAAATAGCCATTAAGCTTTTTATCTTTCTGGATAAAGGTACTAAGCAGTTTACCCTTATCGATAAATTCGGTAATAAACAATGCTGCGATTAATTTTTGTTGCTGCCAAGGGTATGGCTTCCCTTAATTACGTTCTTAAGCGTTGCCATACACCTTGCGTCTGCTTCTTCTAAGATTTAACTATTTGAAAGCCACATACCTAAAATGGTAATAAAAAGCTTTAAGGTTTTGGCTATTAAAGGTGATTTCATAGTAGTTGTCATGCCATCCTAAACTTCTGATTAAGCATTATTATTAGCCCATTGCTTTTCTGAATTGGAATCCAGAAGCCTTTCTTTTGCCGATTGGCAATCCGCCATTCGCATTTAGCCAATCCCTATCAACAATTAGTATTTTAGGAAACAATACGTTTAAATCCATGCAAGGCCACTTAGGTAAAGCACTACTCCGGCTACCAAACTAAGAATTTAAGACCCGCTGCTACTCTACTTAAGTATGAATAATGAATACCGGTACGGCTATTGGCGGATTGAAACTTGGGATAAAAACGTATTCTTACCTTGTTTTTACACTATTTCCTTTGCTTCAGACGATTTATCAGTAAAGGCTCTTAAGGCTGCAGGTTTTTGATCCGCAAACTTTAACGTTCAATATAGCAAGGTATTAGCAAGTTTGATTTTACTACGACTCTTCTTCATTTCCGGTATAGACCCATAAATATATGTAAAACCCGAACGGCATAATCAAAAACACGTCAAATGCTAACCAAAAGTTTGGATTCGAAATGAAAACTTAATGCTTAAACTAATTAAAAAATATACCGGATAGACAATGCACCACTATCACCCCAAAACCCTGAAGTTCCAATTAAATTGAAAGCAGGTTTCCAGTCAAGGCTAACGTTAAAAGGTACTTTTTCGAAATTATATTCCAAACCTAATATACCATCGACTCCAACGACAGTGTAAGATCTTCCCTTTTCCCCCCATCTTGCATTCCTTCCGTCATAAAAGCCAATGTGTCCGCCAAAGCCTGCATACCAATTTAACCGGTCGACTTCAAAAGCCCTCCCGTGGATTTCATAAAGTCCTGTTACTTGAATTCCCCTCCAGCGGCTTGAGATTATTCCTTCTAAAGCAGAATTTGGAGAAAGGAAATGCTTAAATGTTATCCCCTGGGAAAATCCTCCCCGAAGTCCAATACCTGTATTATAATCCTGGGCGTTGCTAAATAAAATTCCGAATAATGTGAATAGGATGGTAAAAACGAATTTTTTCATAACTCAAATTTTTTAATGATACATATTTAACTTCTTAATTTCACTCTTTCTTTCTGAAGTTTGAAACGGTAACAAAGTTATTTAATAAATTGTTTAAAAAAGATATTTTAGTTTGTATTTTATCAAACAACGTAAAATTTAAATATGGTTATATAATATATTATTTTTAAACCATTTTATGCTTTTTGGTGATAAATTGGTGTCTTTTACGTTAATAGTAACGCCATCTTTATTTGCCTCTTAGCTGATTATACTGCGCTGGATTCTATATATAAGTTTTTTTGAGACAATGAAAACCAACCTTGTTACTATTGTATTTTTTCGCATTTCTACCTTATTTCCAGCGAATAGGTAAGTCCGAGAGCCATCAGGCACCCGATAAATCCCCCACTAAACAAGGCGATTGGCTTTCACATCAAGCTGGCGGAGCGGCAGCTGTTTGGTTTTACAAAGCAAGATTTAACCCTTAAGAGCTTTGCCTGTTTCCAACAAAAGTTTCCAAAGTACTAAGCTTATCTCACTTTCGGAGCTTAGCTTGATGCATACGGGTTTTAGAACCTTTGAGCCAATCAAGCCATTATTGCTTTCTGCACTTGCCGTTTGAATGGCCGTATTTTCATGATCACCTCTTCAAACCCTTAGCGTCAAATATTTAGCTGATACAGTGACTTTTCCCTTATCCAGGATTGGGCAAAGCATTTTTGGCACAAAGCTTGTCAAAAGTGAGTTGTGTCTTTGAAAATCCACTTCAACAACCTCGCAGCTTATAATATCTTCAAAATTAAATCGCTTAACCTCTCCTCCTTTTTTCTGAACTGCCACCTCTTTATTGTTTTCATCTATGGCTATAATGCCGTCTGATTTGTAAGTTTTTTTGCTCGGCTGATAACCCTCTAAAGAATTCAATAATTCTTTCTGGTTTTTTTCCCGCTTTTCTTTCTCTTTTTGTTGTTTACCAGCAGATAAAAAGGCTGAAATAACAATATACAAAAATACCAATCCTATCAAGGCCCATACACTAATATCACCGGCCGCAACCCCCAGTAACAAAATCAAAATAGTGATAACGGAAATGATATGAAATACCTTCATGGAAAGTAGTTTTGTTTTGAGACACTGACATATGTATTGGAGATTCACTAAATATTTACTACCGGATTTTAATCTACTACCACAAACTTCCCTTTATCCCGTATTTGGCCTTTCACAGAGATTTTATAAAAATAATTACCGGCTTGATAACCAGAAACATCCAATTTTATGTGATTAAAGTCAGGCCCGACTTTTAATTTTTCCTTAAGGTGCCCAGTAGCATTGTAAATTTTGATTCGAGCTGTCTCATTACCTGAAAGTTGGTAGTGCAATTTAATTTGGTCATCAGCCGGATTGGGATAAAGAGATGTGTTCTCCACTATTGTTCCTTGATCTGGATAAGGGGCATTTGTATTTAACTCACCAGGTAAACTGTAAACTTCAGTTTTTTCATTTATGGTCAACAAAAGTTTGGCCTCACCATTTATTTCTCTAACAAAGGCCCAACCATTTATATTTTTTAATGTACTGCCATTTTCCCTGACAATGGAAAAATTGGAATTGTAATCAACAGTGTCTTGATATCGTACCAAAAATTCCAAATTGCTTTCATCTTTATCAAAAAGGTTGTTATTTAATCTGGTTATTGAGATTGGCTCAGAATTCGATTTTTGGGGGAGCGTTAACTGCTTGTAAAGCGTATAATCAGTTTTATAAAATCGGACAGTTTGACCATTAAGTACAGAATAATATCCTCTATTTTTTTCCACCTGAGAGTATCTAACTGTGTTGCTATTGAAAGTGTGTTCTTTTTGGATTTGTCCTTTAAGCGAAAATGAGGATGAAAGGACTAAGAGAGTTAAAACCAGACGTTTCATAAGATTAGATAGATTTGTTTGCTCTAAATATAAAGAAATTTGAAAAATGAAGGTGGGCATATTAAATTTGAATTTCGGTTGCAGTGCACCCTATAATGGCGCCCGGAGCAGGTGGCAGGCGTCAGAGTCG
>CAZQQN010000048.1:0-9493 GCA_964595485.1 uncultured Sphingobacteriales bacterium
AAGGAAGCATCTATCCTGGTACAGCAATGAAGTTCAACCTTGAAAGCTTTTTGGCTGATTTGTCAGAGGTTTGTTAGCAATTTTAAAGCCTTAGCAAGCGAGTTTTACCGCTTAAAGCTTTTAAGTATAAGTAGTACATCATTTGCTTTTGCGCTAACTACCTATACCGCGGCTTCCATTGAAGGGCGTCCTGAAAGGCAAGTAACCTAAGTTTACTTCCAGTTTTGCAGCTAATTCCATAATATACCTATAATAAGCTGTTCTAATACGATGAATTTAGCAACAAGCAGCTTCCTCTTTTGAAGGGGGCTTTTTTCTTCATTACGATGGCATCTCGCCATCCGTTATTTTTGAGTTTACGGAATTCGGTAAATAGCTTCTTAAGAATGATATTCTGCATCAGCCAGTGCAATTTTAGTTTTCTAAGTATATCATACACGAATTTTTTGTTTAAGTTTAACCATGCATGAATAAACCAGGTATTAAAATAATGCCTTTTGAGTTATGGTATTTTTAGAGAAAAACAACGCAAAAGGTAAAATTCACGTTACCTTTATGCTTATCTTACTTTAAAAGAAACATGAGTAAATACAGCTTAAGAACCAATGAAGGGGTTTTATCACATTATTGGCCTGTCAATAATAGCTTAAAATATTGGGATATTCGGGTCACTTTCCAGGTAATGAATGGTAAAGCCTCACTTTTGAGAAAAATTTTAAGAAGTTGTCGTTGATATTTTCAAAGATGAATCAGGTCTTTCGAACAAAAGTGGGTCAAACATACCTTATACTTTTAATCCTGGTCATTTTGTCTCTTGGCTATTCAATGAGTGTCAGGGCAACCCATTTGGTTGGAGGGGATTTGACTTATGAAAGGTTAGGCCCTAATAAGTATGAAATTACCTTGAATTATTACTTTGATTGCGATGGGAGTCGAAGTGCGTTTGACCCAGAGCCAAAGTATGAGGTTATATCGGATAATTGCGGTGTGTCCAAGAGTTTAACCATGGACACGAGTAATAATACGGGTAATAACATTGCGCCCCTTTGTAGTCAATTTACCTCAAGCTGTAACGGTGGTACCAAAAAGGGCATTGAACGGTGGGTATTCAAAGATACGGTTAATTTGAATCAACAATGCTCTGATTGGCTGATTTCATGGAGTCAGTCGAAGAGAACCAATTCAATTACTACCATTGATAATCCAGGCAATGATGACCTTTATTTAGAGACCAGGCTGGATAATAAAAATTATCCAAAAAACAATTCCCCTTATTTCACAAATGACCCACTTGCCTTTGCCTGCAAGGATCAAACGTTTACCTACAACCATGGGGCAAAGGATCCGGAAGGCGATTCCCTGGTCTATTCATTTTACGAGCCTAAAACCAGTAGTAGCTTAACAGTGGATTACTTGTCAGGGTATTCTTACGATCAGCCCGTGAAATCCAACAAGAATGTTACCATAGATAAAAACACGGGTAACATAACAATGAAGCCCACGAAAAAAGACATAACAGTGCTTGGCGTAAAAGTGAAAGAATATGATACAGCGGGGAATCTTAAGGGCGTCATCCTTCGTGATATTCAGGTTATTGTCCAGTCCTGTAATTCACCTAATTCACCTAATTTGGCAGGCTTTACGGATACCAATGAAGGCTATAAGAGTAGTAATAATACATTTGATACCACTGTTTGTCCGGGAAAACCATTGAATCTTTTTATAGCAGCTAAAGACAAGGACGTTAATGACTCTTTATTCATGAGCTGGAATAACGGTATCCCGGATGCCAAATTCAAGGTGATGAATGATTCTTCAAGGACACCGGTAGGGCAATTCAAATGGGTATCGGAGAATCCTTCATCAGGTTTTGGAACCAGGCAGTATTCGTTTACAGTAAGCGTAAGGGATAACAATTGTTCTTATTACACCAAAGTGGCCAATGGTTATTCGATTAATGTCATACCATCTAAAAAAGTTGATTTGGGTGATACAGCTTATGTAGCTTGTGATGACTCCTTGCTTTTAAATCCAAAAATCAAAGGAGCTGATTCCAATTACACAGCGGATTGGAATACGGGTCAAAAGCAGGATTCAATCTGGATCAAGGAGCCCGGAAAGTATTGGGTAACAGTCTCTGATGCCGGGGATTGCGCTATTAGCGATACGATCATTGTTTTGCCAAGTTTAGACCCGGATTATGATATCACCCCAACGTTTTCGACTAACAGGGGTTGTATCAATGATACCTTGCAATTTTACGACTCATCTAAAAGTCAGAAATCCACGGTCAAATCGTGGTATTGGGAATTTGGTGATGGTGATACGGCCAGCATTCAGAACCCTCAGTACAAGTACCGGGATACTGGTGATTACAATGTCAAACTAATCATTACGGATGGGAATGATTGCCAGGATACGGTGTTCAAAACCATTGCGATTGATAGTAAACCCAACGCTGATTTTAGCGCAGATCCTTCCTGTTCGCGTAATCCGAAAACTTTTAAAGACCGATCAAGTACTGTCAAGGGTGAGGTAAAACAAAGTTTTTGGCGGTTCGGTGACGGCAAGAAAGATACAGCATTGGCACCCCCCCATGTTTATCAGGAAAGTGGAACTTATACAGTTCGGCAAATTGCTGAAACAGGAGGGGGCTGCCGTGACACTTTTGTTGATAATGTTGAAGTCAAACCTAACCCTAAGCCTGGTTTTGTGGTTAAGAATCCCTGTAAAGGGCAGACAACGGTTTTTCAAGATACAAGTTCAATCAAAGCACCGGGCAATATAGCGGCTTATAGTTGGTCTTTCAGTGACGGGACCACCAGCAATAAGCAGAGCCCTAAAAAACAATTCAACAAGAAAAGACAGCTTACTGCTCAACTATTGGTCAGAAGTAAGAATGGTTGCCGGGATTCCCTGCAGAAGCAAATTGAAATTAATGAGCCGGTAGGAAACCTGGCGGTTAATGCGGATTCCTTTTTTTGCAGAGGGGATAGTAGTAAGGTAAATACGACCATTAGTACCAAAAACACTGATTTAATGGAAGCCGATTTTGATCAAAAAAGTTTTGGTAAATGGGATACAGTGGTCAATGGCACTATAAGTGATGCATGTTCCGCTGAATCTGGTAAGGCCTTGTATTTTTCTGGTGATGATAGCCGGAAGATCGTTACTAAACCCTACAATGTAAAAAATGGTGGAAGCATTAGCTTTTACATGAAATATGGAACTGGTGCGGATTCATGTGATGATCCTGAGCGAGGTGAGGAAGTTGTTTTAGAGTACTCGAGCAATGGCGGAATTTCCTGGAATTTGCTTAAAAAATTGAATATTACGCAATTCAGTTCCTTTTTTAAAGTGACACAGACTATAACAGGCGATGCGCAATCAGCAAGTACTACATTTAGGCTAAGGCAAATAGATTTTACGAATTGTGGTTCTGATTGTTATGATAACTGGGCGATAGACAATTTTACTATTAGAGCTCCCCGCAAATTTGATTTTACATGGCAGCCAACAAACGGTGTTTCAGATCCTAAGCGGAAAGAACCAAAACTTTCGCCTGATTCTCAAACCACGTATACTTTAACAATGCGATCAAAAAGAGATAACTGCTATATATCAGATAGTTTGTTTGTCGAATCTCCGGTGGCGGTTCAAACAGGCTTTACCACCTCAGCACCCGATTGTAAAATAAATACTATACAATTTAATGACACTTCCATAGTTCAGAATGGGTCTATTAGTAAAACCCAATGGGCACTGGGTGATGGAACCACTACTGCCCAATCAAGTTTTAATCATGTTTATGATAGCAGCGGGCAGTATAATGTCTCTCTGACCAACAAAACCAAAGGGGGATGCAAGGAAAAGGAAACAAAGACCATTACCGTTTTAGATAAACCTACTGCCTATTTTAGCTATGACACGGTATGTGAGGGTACGCCAACTAAATTCCAGAATCAAACCGATATACCAAATAACATTGATATTGATGAAGTCAATTGGTATTCAGGGGATAAGCAATTTTCAAGTAAAAAAGATCCGACCTATCAATTCGATACTGCTGGCATTTATAGGGTTGAACTACAGGTTTATGCGGGAAATGGTTGTAAAGACACCTTTACTGACAATGTAAAGGTTAAAGAAAAGCCGAGGGCCCGATTTGCGGTAAATGATTCTGTGCAATGTATAGCCAACAACCTTTTTCAATTAGATAACCAAAGCTCAGGCGCTGGTAACCTTTCTTACCAATGGGAATTTGGGAATGGCGATACGGCTAATACCGCCAATCCCAATTATTCGTACGATGGGTTTGGTGATTACCCGGTCAAGCTTTTGGTAATCGCCAGTAACCAATGCCGTGATTCATTCCAACAAACTCTTAAGGTTGCTCCTAAACCGAATGCCGATTTCACCAATTTGCGGGGTTGCATTGGGGATACATTGAGAGTTAATGATCAGTCAACCATTGCGAAGGGCAGCATCCAACAGTGGTACTACCGTTTTGGAGATGGCCATACAGGTAGTAAATCAAATCCGGCTCATTATTACCAGAGCGCCGGCGAATATAAAGTAAGGCAAACGGTAACCTCAGGCTTTGGTTGTAAGGATTCAGTAGTAAAATCAGTCATTGTGTACGGTGATCCGGGCATAAGCAATATCAAAAACGTTACTGTAAAAGATGATCAGGATATCAGGGTAAGATGGGAACCGATTCCCGAGCCAAATCCGGGCCGATTTGTCCTTGAGAGGGCTACAGGACTACAGGGCTTCAAAGAAATAGATAGGCTTGAAGAAAGCCAGCTTACCTACCGGGACACTGCCGTTAAGGTTGATGATACAGTTTACACTTACCGGGTCCGGATTATTGATAGTTGCGGCAATATTGGGGGTTTTAGCAAACAAAAAGGGACTTCCATCAAATTATCGGTGACCGAAGGCAAAGGTGAACCTGTCCTCAATTGGTCGCCTTACAGGGGTTGGCCGGTTAAGCATTATGAGGTTCAAAAGGAAATCAATGAGAGCAATCGATTCAAGCCTATCGATGGTTTGAGTAAGGTGGTTGGCTCTGAGCCATCGGTAGTTGATAAATTTTCACCGAATGAGTATGGTCAGCGTTGCTACCGGATCGAAGCAAAGCAGGAAGCGGATTCGGGGTTTGTCAGTGTATCCAATACGGATTGCCTGGAACGTTCCATGGAAGTGTACGTTCCCAATGCTTTTTCTCCCAATAATGATGGGCATAATGATGTTTTTCGACCAAATGGCAAGTATGTTGTGGATTACAAGCTAAGGATATACAACCGGTGGGGCGAAAAATTATTTGAAAGTCGAGCGATGGATAAGGGGTGGGATGGCATTTACGAAGGTGAAGCTGCTCCGGCCGGCACCTATCTTTACTCGATTTTAGCGGAAGGGCCTAATGGAGAGATTCAAAAGTACAATGGTAGTTTTCACCTTCTCCGGTAACACCGCTTAAAATACCTGCCAGATACTTGCTATATAGTAAAATGCCAATAGTCAAACCCTGTAAAATAGCATATTGAGCTATTCACTTCTGGTTATAAAGCAATGCCCTTTTGGCTAATTGTGGGTTAACCGGTTAACCTGCCTAAATTTGTTCATCCGTCCTTTTCAATAGTACTTTTTAAAAAGCAGCCTATGTCTAAACAGCCATATCCCGTAACCCTTTTGACGGGTTTTCTCGGGTCCGGTAAAACATCTTTCATGAATGCTTTCATGGCCTTCAAGGATCAGTCACGCTTTGCGATAATTGAGAACGAGGTTGGAGAAGCGGACATCGATGGTAGCATGGTACTGCAATCCGACAAAAACTTAATGGAAATCAATAATGGCTGCCTATGCTGTACATTGAATGATAATTTGTTTCAAATATTAAAGGAATTACATGAGCGCAGCGATGAATGGGATGAGTTGATCATTGAAGCTACCGGAGTAGCTGATCCAGCCGGGGTAGCGGCTCCTTTTTTCAATGAGCCGGTAATCAAAAATAATTTTGAGTTGCGCCATGTTATTTGCCTTGTGGATAGCAGCAAGATTCAGGATCAGCTAAATGCTGAAGAAATAGCCGCCAAGCAAATCGCGTTTAGCAATACCATTGTACTTAACAAAACTGATACCATTAGCACGGATTACTTAAATCAACTACAAACCCGGATGCATGCAAATAATCCCATGGCCGGGATTTTTACCGGACAAAAAGGTGATTGGCCGCTAAAAGCCATGCTTAAAGATGCAAAAAAAGGTGATCAAGGGCCTGAATTACTTGGTAATGTAAATGATGATCCGCATAATCAGGGTAGGACAGGTTATTCAAACCATCATCATGCACACGGTGATATAAACGCCCTAACCTTCACTTTTCGCGATCCTTTCGATGTCAATTTATTAACCAACGCTTTAACCGCTTTCCTCAAGGTGCAGGCTGAGGGGGTTTATCGCATCAAAGGGGTAGTCTATGACCCTAAGTATAGCCATAGCTGGATCATTCAATCCGTTATGGATTCGGTTTCACTTGAACAAGGGCACGTGTGGCAGTCAGGTGACGAAAAAATAAGCCAATTTGTTATTATCGGGAAAGGGTTGGTTAGAAAAGGGTATGAACGAATGCTGAAAAAGGGTATAAAAAAACCTGCTTTTTAGAAGGATTATCAGCGACTGATGCTGATTCACTTAATTACCTTGCTAAATAGCTAAGTATAAGTTATGTCATACTTTTTGAATTTTTCCCGGAAAGCATCGTTGGAATTGCCTAGTCTTCATTGCTAAACTGAATTACTGGTTATACGTTTTGTAGCAATGTAGATGATTTACTTTTGTAAGATTTTAGGACAGAATTTATAGAAATAAAACAAAAAATTTCATGAGCGATAATAACTTAAAACAAGCAACTTTGGGCGCTGGATGTTTCTGGTGTGTGGAAGCGGTTTTTCAACAACTAAAAGGCGTCCATAAAGTAGAAGCCGGTTACGCCGGTGGAGATGTTGAAAACCCATCTTATGAAGAAGTCTGCATGGGGAACACAGGGCATGCCGAAGTAGTCCGAATTGAATACGACCCTGATAAAATCAAGTTTGAAGATCTTTTACAAGTATTCTGGCACACGCATAACCCAACTACACCAAATCGCCAGGGTGCTGATGTGGGTACCCAATACCGGTCATCTATTTTTTACCACGATGAGGAACAAAAGGCTATTGCCGAGCAATCCCTTAAGACTACAGATTCCTCCGGTCTGTGGGAAGATCCAATTGTGACCACAATAGAACCTTTGAAAAATTACAGCCCGGCGGAAAATTATCACCAGGATTACTATGAGAAGCATAAGAACGGCCCATACTGTGATGCAGTCATTGAGCCCAAATTAAAGAAACTCAGGGAGGCCTTTGCCGATAAATTGGGTGCTTAAGGTTCTATAATCATATTTGGCCAGTTTTAATTAGGTCTTGGCAAAGGTTTATCCTGGTTTAACTCTGACATTGGAAGCTTCTGAAAATACTTGTGAATCCTCCGATTAATTTACCCACCGTGATCAGGCTTATTTTTGACTGATTTCAGAAATTTGCAAAAATAACCGCTTATGCAACCCCAAACGCTTTATTCCTGGAATGTTAACGGTCTCAAAGCAATCCTTAAAAAGAATTTTCATGAATTCATCGATGAGTATCAGCCTGAGATCCTTTGCATCCAGGAAACAAAATCCCAGGATGAAGAGGTCTTTAAATTACTGGAACCCTTTAACGGCTACCAGGTATTCAGCCACTCGGCAGAGCGAAAAGGATATGCCGGTACAGCCATCATGACTCAGGTTGAGCCACAGCAGGTCTCCTATGGGATTGATAAAAAGGAACATGAAGGGGAAGGAAGGGTCATTACGCTTGAATTCAGGGATTATTACCTGGTTAATGTTTATGTCCCGAATGCCGGGAGTGGATTAAAGCGATTGGATTACAGGAGCCATTGGGACCAAGCCTTTCGCGAATATTTAACTAACCTGGCGCGCCAAAAACCACTTGCGGTAACCGGTGATTTCAATGTTGCTCATAAGGAAATTGACATAGCAAGGCCTAAACAGAATTACAACAAGTCGGCAGGCTTTACACAAACAGAAATTGACGGCTTTGATGCCCAGTTATCGAAAGGATTTATTGATACCTTTCGTAAGCTTTATCCGGATAAGGTTGTCTACACCTATTGGAGTTACAGAGCGCAAGCCCGGCAGCGGAATGTGGGTTGGCGGCTGGATTATTTCCTTGTAAGCCAGGATTTATGGCCCTACGTAACGGACTCTTATATGTTGAACGAAGTACAGGGCTCTGATCATTGTCCGATCGTTATGGCCCTAAGTGATTGATAGCTGGAATGCTATTTCCTTTTTTTCCTTGTGGAAAACGATGACCTTTGCAAGCTTTTCTGATTCATACCACTTTGATTAAAAGCCTGTCAAACCTTGAAAGCCTATTACCAATTTATTAGGGCCCATTTTACCAACGTTAGCTTTGGTTGGTTACTAACGCTTTTTTCCAGCTTTGGCCAAACGTTTTTGATTTCCTTGTATATACCGGAATTGGTAAAGGAGTTTGACCTAACGGAGGGTAATTTTGGAAACATTTATGCGGTTTGTACAGTCATAGCTTCTTTTATCATGCTTTCTGTCGGTCATACCATTGATCACTATCCGGTTAAGCGGGTTACCATTTTTACTATCGCAGGGCTGTCCCTATCCCTGATAATGCTTGGCGGCGTGTTTCACCCTGCCTTGCTATTTGTGGCCATTACAGGATTAAGGCTAACCGGTCAGGGACTGATGGGCCATATCAGCCAAACGATCATGTCCCGCTATTTTTATTATAACCGCGGTAAAGCCCTCAGCACTGCTACACTTGGTTACTCAATCGGGGAAGCGTTCCTGCCTTTTTTCATCACCTTGCTTATCGGGTTAATTGGCTGGCGATTCACTGCTTTTAGCAGCTCAGGTGTATTATTGGTTTTTTTGTTTGGCTTATTGTTTCAGAACCTTTCCCGTTATGACAAGCATCAAGCCTTACCGGCAACTTCTGCCAAAGAGCTAACGGCCGATTATATCAGTTACTTAAGGGAAAAAAGGTTTAGCATTTTAGCCCCTGCCGTTTTTGTAGTACCTTTTACGATTACAGGCGTTTTCTTTTTTCAATACATCATAGTTGAAAACCGGGGTTGGGATCCCCAATTGTATTCCGCATTTTTCACAGGGTTTGCCATATCCAGGTTTTGCTTTTCTTTATTAGGCGGTCTCTGGGTGGACCGATTTACGTCAACGTTTTTATTCCGTTTATACTTGTTTCCCCTTTTAATGGCCCTGATCCCTTTAGCCCTTTTTCAGCATATCATTGGCGCATTACTTTTTTTGCTCTTATCAGGATGCACCATTGGGATGAGTGGCGCAGTGAAATCAGCACTTATAGCTAAGCTTTATGGGACGGCTAAACTT
>CAZQQN010000048.1:9503-15744 GCA_964595485.1 uncultured Sphingobacteriales bacterium
TATTTGTAATGTTTATGGTCATCGGGACGGCAATCGGACCTCTACTGGTCGGTAACCTGATGGACCAGGGCTTAGCCTTGAAATGGATTATTGGTATTTTATTCTTCTTAGTATTGGGCGCATTGATCAATTCCCAGCGAATCCGCCATCTAAATTGATCCTGAATTGCATTGAAAAGGCATTTTTAGAGGGCTGCTTCATTTTTCAAAAAGTATACCTTACTGATAAGCCAACATCACGCAGGTAAAAATGAGGTTCTGTAAATTCAATAAATGGTTTGATGTCAGCTCCTATCGTAAAAGGAACTCGTTTTATCTGGTATTCTAACCCAAAGATACCATCCAGTCCTATAACCGGCTGGGCAATGTTATAATTATCATTGGAATAGGGCGGATTATACCCATCTGAATAAAAACCAATGTGACCCCCAGCACCGTAATACCAATTTAGCAACTCACTATCCAGGGCTTCGGAATGCAGCTCATAAAGGCCGGTTACCTTAAGTTCGCCGTATTGAACACCTACTATCCCTTCAAAGGCGGCATTTTCACCAATGAATTGCTTATAACTGATCCCATTGGTAACACCTACGCGAATGCCAATTCCCTTATCATATGGTTGTCCTAAAACCGATTTTGGCGTACTGAATCCGGTTAAAGTTATCACCAGGATGATGACACTTAATTTAACTTTCATACCTTATGAAATTTATTTTTCCGGTAGTCAAAGAAGATGATTAACGAGGTTACAGTTGAACTGCGTAGTGAATTAATAGTAAGGGTTATCGCTAGGCTTCAGAGTTTTCTTCATCGTTTTCGTCATCCCAGCGATCTGGTAGTTCAAGGGCTTCCAGCGTCTGATTACCGCTCTGGGAACCGTAATTCTTAATTTGGCCAAGGTACATTTGGTTCATGTAATTCTGCCAACTATCATATTCGGAAGCGCCAATGCAAACGGTTGTAAAAGCTTCTATTTCATAAAGGTCAAAGCCTTCTACGTTAAAAGGATAAAGGATGAATTCTATACTACCTTCATTCATAAAAGCAAAGATGAAGTAGGGCTTCAATGTATCGTTTTCGCCAAATTTTAATTCCATTATGTAGTTCAGGAACAGTACATCTCCCTTCTCCAATTCACTCTTCCCTTCTTCCGGGATCAATTGAGCCATTTGCTCATTGACGGAGCTGTCTTTCAGGATTAGCTTTTTGCGAAACTCCTCGACAAATTGGTTTACCTCATCATCAGCCATTGGTTAGGATTTTTAATGAATGCTGCAAAAGTAAAGAATATTTTTCGGGTAATGGGGTTTAAGCACCAAATGGGTGAGCGTCAAAATTCCAGTTTCAGCCAATAAAGACCAGGAACTTTATCATTTTCTGAAAAATTAACCGCTATACCTTTACCGGGAAAAGTGGTTGTTAGATAATATTTCAGCATGTCACCTGTTACCTATCGTTACCGGGATTGTCATGTTTTTTAAGCAGTGGCATTTATGATTTTTGGCACCTTATCATTACTTTGGCATATTCGCCGGGGTTTATTTTTACAATAAACTTGCTGTGAAATAACAAATTCAGCCCATTATAGATGACATTGATGAAGCTTTGCAATCCTTGGCTGAAAAAGCGTAGGCGTTTACTTCCAAAACATGATATTTTACCTAAAGTCAAAAAAAGCTACCAATGAGACATTTCAAGCCTAAACTCAGGACAATTAACTTTTGCTTTTTAATGATTTTTGGCATTTTGAGCTTTTTAAGTTGCCAAAACAATGCTGACAAAGAAAACAACAAGGAGGTTAGTCATCACTATCCTAAAATTGACACCCTTTTCCAGAAATTGGTTAAAAATGATAAAGCCCATGGTGCGATTGCCGTGTCTGAAAAAGGAGATTTAAAACATAACAAAGCCTATGGCTATGCTCGAATGGGAAAGGATACCCAGAAGGCTGACTTGGACACCCGCTATCAAATTGGCTCTATCACAAAAACCTTCACTGCTACCGCTATTATGCAGTTAGTGGAAGCGGGTAAGCTTTCCCTGGATACGAAACTTGCGGAGTTTTATCCGGCCATGCCAAATGCTGACTCCATCTCCATAGAACTCATGTTACGTCACCAGAGTGGGCTGCATAATTTCACAGATTCTAACTGGTTGGAGTGGCGTCATGGGGATCTCAGTAAAAAAGCAATGCTGGACACATTCAAGCAATACGAAACCGAATTTCAACCCGGTGCGCAATTTGCCTACAGTAACACGAATTATGTTCTTCTGGGATATATCATAGAAAAGCTGACCGGGCAATCCTACAAGGAAGTGATAAGGGAAAATATTTCAAAGCCATTGGGACTAAGCCAAACTTATTTCCCCAAGCGACACATACAACCTAAGGAAGCCCGCTCCTACGTATGGCAGGATGGTCAATGGGACACAATGAAAAGAACCAATCATCAGTTAAGTCATGGCGCCGGCGCCCTTATTTCGACTCCCAATGATTTAATCAAGTTTTACCGGGGTTTATTCCATGGTAAGCTGGTAGATTCCCAATCCCTTGCACAGATGATCCAAATCTCTGAAGGCATGGGCAAAAGTACCGGATATGGTTTAGGGCTTCTTAAATTCCCTTTCCATGGAAGGGAAGCTTATGGTCACACGGGTGGCATTGACGGGTATCAAGCCAATGCTGCTTATCTACCTGAAGACAGTGTTGCCATAGCTTTTACAGGCAATGCGATGAATTATAGTATGAATGACATTATGATAGGGGTGTTGAGTATCCTGTTTGACCGGGAATATGAGATTCCTTCCTTTAATAATCAGCAGGTGGAATTGACCAATAAGCACCTAAAACAGTTCACAGGTGTTTACAGTAGTGATGACCATAGCCTTGATATAACCCTTAGGCTCAAGGACAGCACTTTGATGGGTCAGGCAACCGACCAACCCGAGTTTCCGCTAACACCAATCTCTGATACCTCTTTTAAGTATGAGAGGGCTGGTTTAACGATTCGCTTTCGAGAACCGGTTAATGATAGTTTCCAATCCTTTTATTTAATCCAGGGAGGCAAATACTTATTTAAGCGCCAATAAAAAAACAGAACCAAGCCCTTCAATGGGATTACCCATTGTAAGCGCCATGGTTGACGATCTCAATCGGGGTTATCAAATGAGTTGAATAAAATGGCTTGCTGACTTATCATTGCTTCAATTGCCTTAGCTGTTTGACAATGGCCTTCACGGATGCCCGCTGTTTATAGTTAGGGTTGAAAAAGCGCCAGGCTATGTGGCCATCCTTATCTATGATGTAGGTGGCAGGCACCGGTAAACGGGCTTTTTGATCATCATTGTTCTCGGCAATGCTGGTATTAAAGCCTTTTTTGATCTTCTTTGCATAATCGCTTGTCACACCAAAAGTTACCTTGTACTTGTTCATAATGGTTTCACTGGTATCCGGAACAATGGTAATAGAAGTGCCGGTCTTTTGGCGCATCTCCTTAACATTTGGCGCTGTCTCCGGTGTTACAGCAATGACTTTCCCGCCGGCTTTTTGAACTTGTTTGAGGGAGTCTTCAAATCGCTTTAAATACTGGTTACAAACTGGGCACCATTGACCTCGATAAAACATCAATACCACCGGTTGGCGGTCCTTTAGTTGAGATAGTGCTATGCTTTTACCCTGTTGAGTGATACTACTGAAATTGGGTGCTTTTGTGCCGGTTTTCAGGCCTTTGGGTATTTTTTGTCCTGTATCGATCCCATATTGGTGGTGGTTCGTTTTGCGTTCTGGCTTACTTGCCTCTTGTTTTCCATCCTGATCTTTCGAAGGGTTATGGCAAGCTGTTAATAGGATAATGGTAAGCATTAGCAAAGGATAGCCAGTATTTCTCATTGAATAGTTTTAATCCAAGGAACGGCTTGCCTGTTTTATCGTTCGTTCAATCCGGTTTGAATTAAGGCCTATTAGCAAAAAGCGCAGTATTGGGTTATGAGAGACCATTGACCTATCGGCCTAAGTTGCTAATCCTGGGAGATGATTGAACTATATGGAGAACGGACATGAAAGGAAAAGATTTCCCTTCTTTTTTAAACATTCGGGGTTAAAAATGTATTACATTTGAAAAAATCATTGCTATGGAATACATTGGAATAGCCTGCCAGGTCATAATTGCTCTTGGTATTTACAATGTCTGGCTTCTGCGTTTTGGTCAGTCTACTCAATATCGGGGCGGAAATGCTAATAACATGCAAGAGGAATTTGAGGTTTACGGGCTTCCGGCTTGGTCTGTTTATGTTGTCGGGTTTTTAAAGCTCTTATCTGCTACCCTCCTGTTAATTGCAATTTATTATCCCATTTTGGTCATGCCGGCAGCAGTGATGATGATCATCCTTATGGTCGGGGCTTTTGCCATGCACCTGAAAGTTAAGGATCCCTTGCAAAAAGCAGTGCCGGCTTTTTCCTTATTGGTCCTTTCTATTCTGGCCATTGTTTTTTAAGCCATATTGTTTAGTTTTTATTTTCCCTTACTAATCAGCAAGGCATTATAAATTTTAGATAATAGCATATGGGCTAAGGTCAAAATACCCCTGCCTTAGCCTTTGTCATGGCCATCATCCCAGCTATCAGGTATTTCGTCTGGTCTGGCGTAAGGATACTGGGCTTGTCGGGTAATACTGTAATAGCTGTTTAAACCAGCAATACCCACCCCCATTACTTTTGCCAAATCAACCTGCCAATCGGGTTCAATGGCTTCATCCGGTACGATGAGGTGTTCTACCGAACCTACGACTAAAAGCGTATCATTGATGGGGATGGGGATACTTTGTTCCCATTTCATGCCTAATTGTATCGGGCTTTCCTGCACAAAAGGGGCGGGAAAGTCATGAATCCATTGCGGCGTAAGGTCACACTGATCAAACTCTGAACTCTCCGATGGAAATTTTGCCGAAGTGTAATGGGCCCGCTTCACAAAAGACTCGTGAATATGGTTGATTGTATAATACCCGGTCTCCTGGATATTGTTGTACGTATCCCGTTTGACATCTTGGTTCGGGCGAAGGACCATACCGAACAAGGCTGGGTTACTGCCCAGGTGTACCACTGAACTAAAAATGGTCACATTCAATATCCCTTCACTGGATTGGGTACCGATGAGGTTAGCCGGCTTTAGCCCTGATAAAGCATTGATGAGGTTTAGACGCGAAATTTTTTCCAAACTTTGGATGTCGTTGCTTGTCAAATACATGTTTATTGTTTATGATGATTTACTTTCTTTATGGAATAATTGAAAAATGCAGAGAGGGATAAATTGTTCAGGTATTTCTGCTTGCCTTTTTGTTGCTTAGTGCTATATTTGTCTTCATCAAAAAATAAAAGTAAGGAATCTTGGTAAATCAAATTATTAATAAATTAAGCATTTGCCTTATAGGGGTTGTATTTTCTGGGTGTGCTACCCTCTTTGCCCCAGAACGGGAATCATTGAGTATTACTTCTTCTCCCAATAAAGCGGAGGTTTATTTAAATGGTAATGAAAGGGGTGAAACCCCGCTGTCATTGCAGTTAAATCCTGCTAAAACTTACAATGTTAAATTTAAAAAATCGGGCTACGAACCAGAGATAAGGACCGTAAGGAATGAGATTGGCGTTAAGTGGTTAGTGCTTGATATCCTGGGTGGTGGAATACCTGTTTTAGTAGATGCCATGAATGAAAGTTGGATGACATTAACAAAACGGAGGGTGAACGTCAATTTAAATGAGGAATAGCCTTTTGAATAAAGGCGAGGCAAAGTTATTTGGTGTATTTGGCTGTTTGATTGGAACTAACCACCTTTTTTGAAAACAGCTTTTTCAGGGTGTTTTAAGTTTGCTCACTTAGTGCCTTCTGAAGTTAGCTTTTTTCAGAATACCTTTGTTTTCTAACCTTTTTAAAACCGGAAGATAGCAACCTGACGACTAATTACCAATGGTTAGCTGGGCGGTTTGATTTAATAAAGGTGCCCGGGGTGGGACTTGAACCCACACGGCCGGGAGTCCGGCCACAGGATTTTAAGTCCTGCGCGTCTACCAGTTCCGCCACCCGGGCGGCCTGTTTCAGGCCTTATGGGTGGAGGCCCTTAAAATGAGCCTCCAAATAAAAAACCTCCCGGATCAACGGGAGGCAAAAAAATGAGCGGGAAACGGGATTCGAACCCGCGACCCCAACCTTGGCAAGGTTGTGCTCTACCGCTGAGCTATTCCCGCAAAA
>CAZQQN010000049.1:0-13811 GCA_964595485.1 uncultured Sphingobacteriales bacterium
CACACCCTTCTTGCCATCCCACATGAGGTTGTTCACGAACTTGCTAACAGTTCTATCTTCATATCTGGGATCAGGTATAATTTTTCGATTTGGAGCGCTCTTTTTTCTCATATCAAAGGCTAATTAACGTTATTTTTTCGGTTTCTTGGTACCGTATTTAGACCGGCCTTTCTTTCGCTCTTCCACCCCAGCAGTATCCAAAGCACCGCGAATAACTTGGTAGCGAACACCCGGAAGGTCTTTTACCCTTCCGCCCCGAAGCAGCACGATCGAGTGCTCTTGGAGATTATGACCTTCACCTGGTATGTAAGCATTGACTTCATTCCCACTGGTTAACCTCACCCTGGCAACCTTTCTCATAGCGGAGTTTGGCTTCTTGGGCGTTGTTGTATAAACACGCGTACAAACCCCTCTTTTCTGAGGACATTTATCAAGCGCCGGGGAAGTTGTTTTCTCGTAAACCGGTTTCCTGCCTTTACGAATTAACTGTTGAACTGTAGGCATAAGCCAATTTTGCCTTTTATGAATTTGTTATAAAGGAATGGCAAAAGTACGTATTCTTTTTTTCTTTACAAAAAATTGAACCTACTCTATCCCTGATTAAAAGAATCGTGGGAGCAGTTGAAATATTTAGTTTATTGATTTGCAGGCCACGAAATTGATAAAAAGTTTTAAAAAGGCTTTCCAATTACCGCGCCTTTCGCAAATAATACCTCTTAATTCACCCCAAAAAACTAACTATTAGCTCAAGCTTCAGGGGTAGGCCCCCCAAAATTCATGGGAATACCTTCAAAGCCGCCTTCTTCTTCTACTTTACCATGAGCCGATTCATATTTCTTAATATTCTCTTCAAGGGCCTTATAAAGCTTTTTGGCATGTTTGGGAGTCATGAAAACACGAGATTTCACTTTTCCCTTGGGAACCCCGGGCATGATCCTGACAAAGTCAAATATGAATTCGGCATCAGAGTGAGTAATAACGGCTAAATTAGAATAAGTCCCTTCCGCCATCTCTTCGGAAAGCTCAATGTTAATTTGGTTATCATCACTTTGATTTTCGTCTTGGTTGTTCTGATCATCACTCATAAAAAAAATTTTTTTGCTTAATAAGAAGCTGAAATGTTGTGTTTAAAGTACCAAAACAAAGAACCCTTTTCCGAGAAATCACAGAAAAGGGTTCAAAATTTTTAGATTAACAATAGTTGTTTAAGAAGATGCTTCCTGCTGCTCTTGTTTTAATTCTTCTTCAGAACCATTTTCTTTTTCCTTTTCACCATCTTCTTTCTTAACCTGAATACTATCATAATCTCTTAGTCCAGTTCCAGCAGGAATTCTATGACCTACTATAACATTTTCCTTCAAGCCGGTTAGCGGGTCAACCTTACCAGAGATAGCTGCTTCGTTTAATACCTTGGTAGTTTCCTGGAATGATGCAGCGGACAAGAAGCTCTTGGTACTTAAACTAGCCTTAGTAATACCCTGCAATAAAGGACTAACCGTAGCTGGCATAGCGTCACGAGCCTCAACCATCTGCATATCCTTACGCTTTAGCTTGGAATTTTCTTCCCTCATAAGCCTTGAAGAAATGATCTGGCCTGCGTGAAGCTCTGCAGAATTCCCAGGATCAGTGACCACTTTCTTGTCATAAATCCAGTTATTTTCTTCCATAACGTCAAACTTATTGACGGCATCTTTTTCAAGGAAGCGGGTATCACCAGCATTCTTTATCTGCACTTTCTGCATCATCTGCCTAACGATTACCTCAATGTGCTTATCGTTAATTTTTACACCCTGAAGCCTGTAAACTTCTTGAATCCCGTTAACAATATATTGTTGAACAGCATAAGGGCCTTGAATTTTCAAAATATCAGCAGGGGTAATCGCACCATCTGATAGGGGTTCGCCAGCTTTAACATAATCATTCTGCTGAACCAGGATGTGCTTGGAAAGTGGCACTAAGTACTTCTTGACGTCACCTTCCTTAGACTCTATAAGAATTTCACGGTTGCCCCTTTTTACGCCCCCAAAAGAAACAGCGCCATCAATCTCCGAAATTACAGCAGGGTTTGAAGGATTCCGTGCTTCGAAAAGTTCTGTAACCCTGGGCAACCCACCAGTAATGTCACGGGTTTTACTAGTTGTTCTCGGGATCTTAACCATCACATCGCCGGATTTAACTTTTGCCTCGTTTTCATAAAGAATATGAGCCCCTACAGGGAGGTTATATTCCTTCAATGGTTCCCCTTTCTTGTCAACGATCTTCAAAGAGGGGATTTTCTTCTTGTCTTTAGATTCCGTTATCACAATTTCACGGTGGCCTGTTTGCTCATCTGTTTCCTCACGATAGGTCTCTCCTTCAATGATATTTTCATGAACAACCTTACCATCGTGATCGGCAATAACAACAGCATTGTATGGATCCCATTCACAAATCTTTTGATCAACCTCTACCCTTTGCCCATCATTCACATAAAGGTGAGAGCCATAAGGAATGTTATAGGTGGTTAAAGTATTCTCAGTATTCTCATCAAGAATGCGAATTTCACCCGAGCGGCCGGTTACGACATGAACTTTGTTATTTTTATCAGCGACTTCTTTTTCTTCTTCACCAGCATCTTTCTTGATGGTGGTAATACCTTCGAATTCAAGTTTGCCCTGATATTTAGCAGTTATCTGGCTTTCTTCTGCAATTTTTGCGGCTGTACCACCAACATGGAAAGTTCTCAGCGTTAACTGGGTGCCAGGCTCACCAATTGATTGGGCAGCCACTACACCAACGGCCTCACCTTTTTCAGCCCTTTTACCTGTCCCAAGATTCCGGCCATAGCACTGTTCACAGACGCCATACTTGGTTTCACAGGTTAATACAGAACGAATTTCAACAGTTTCAACGGGGCTGTTTTCGATCTCGCCGGCAATTCTCTCATCAAGCTCTGTCCCTGCTTCTGCAATGACTTCATTGGTGTTAGGGTGAATAACATCGTGCAATAGAACACGACCCAGAATTCGCTCATATAGGCTTTCTACTTCTTCTTCTTTATCCTTAAGGGCTGAAATACCGATACCCCTTAATGTTTGACAATCCCTTTCGCGGATAACAACATCCTGAGCAACATCATGAAGCCTACGAGTAAGGTAACCGGCATCGGCAGTTTTAAGTGCCGTATCTGCAAGGCCTTTACGGGCACCATGGGTTGAGATAAAATATTCTAATACTGACAATCCTTCTTTAAAGTTAGACAGAATAGGATTCTCAATGATCTCACCACCGCCACCACCAACATTTTTACGTGGCTTAGCCATCAGCCCCCTCATTCCACTAAGCTGGCGGATTTGCTCTTTAGAGCCCCTGGCTCCGGAATCCAACATCATGTAAGCAGGATTAAAGCCTTGCTTATCCTCAGTTATCTGTCTCATCAATTCCTGGGTAACCCGATTGGTGTTATGGGTCCAAATATCAATCACCTGATTATACCGCTCATTGTTAGTAATAAACCCATTGTAATAATTGTCCCAAACTTCATCCACCTCGGCTGATGCTTCAGCGGTAAATTCTTCTTTCTCTTTGGGGATTGGAACATCAGAAAGGCTGAAAGATAGGCCACCACGGAAAGCATAATAGTACCCAAGACGTTTAATGTTATCAAGGAATTCTACCGTTTCTGTTAGCTCTGATGTTCGGTATATCTCATCAATAATTTTCTGCACTTCTTTTCCGTTGAGGTGCTTATTAATAAAGCCCATATGTTCAGGCACATATTCATTAAAAAGTATCCGACCAACGGTAGTATCAACTGTTTCCTCTTTAAGCGATTTATCATCCTGCCTGACCATGACTTTGACTTTAATCCAAGCATTCAGGTCAACAGAGCCATGATCATAAGCAATATGAACCTCTTCGGGTGAGTAGAAATAGGTTCCTTCACCCTGAGCAGGATTACTTTCAATACCTTCTCGCCCTTTAGTGATGTAGTAAAGGCCAAGGATCATATCCTGTGTAGGAACAATGACAGGTGTTCCATCAGCAGGACTCAATATATTATGAGCTGACAACATCAATAATTGCGATTCCAGAATGGCTTCATGGCCCAAAGGTACGTGGATAGCCATTTGGTCACCGTCAAAGTCTGCGTTGAAACCTTTACATACAAGCGGATGAAGTTGAATGGCTTTACCCTCAACAAGCTTTGGTTGGAATGATTGAATACCAAGCCTGTGCAAGGTCGGCGCTCGGTTAAGCATAACAGGATGACCTTTCAGGACATTTTCAAGGATATCCCAAATTACCGGATCTTTCCTTTCTACTATTTTCTTAGCAGACTTAACGGTTTTAACAATACCTCGCTCGATTAACTTTCTTATGACAAAAGGCTTAAATAGTTCGGCTGCCATTTCTTTTGGCAATCCAACTTCATGTAGTTTAAGCTTGGGCCCTACAATAATAACCGAACGTCCCGAATAGTCAACGCGCTTACCAAGCAGGTTCTGCCTAAAACGTCCTTGTTTCCCTTTAAGCATATCGCTTAGGGACTTAAGAGGACGATTGCCTTCCGTTTTAACAGCACTAACTTTTCTTGAATTATCAAAAAGTGAATCTACGGCTTCCTGAAGCATCCGTTTCTCATTCCTTAGAATAACTTCAGGGGCTTTAATTTCCATCAAGCGCTTCAAACGATTATTACGAATGATAACCCGTCTGTAAAGGTCATTTAAATCAGAGGAAGCAAAGCGACCTCCATCAAGCGGGATTAATGGCCTTAATTCTGGCGGAATAATTGGTAGACATTTGACAATCATCCACTCTGGCCTATTCTCAAAACGGCTATTGGCATCCCTGAAGCTTTCTATAACCTTCAGCCTTTTTAAAGCTTCATTCTTTCTTTGCTGAGAAGTTTCGCGATAAGCTTTATCCCGAAGTTCAAATGATAACTTATCGAGATCAAGACGGGACAGCAACATATAAAGTGCATCCCCACCCATCTTAGCAATGAACTTTTGGGGATCGCTATCTTCTAACATTTGATTCTCCTTAGGAAGGGTTTCCTGGATTTCCAGGTATTCCTCCTCAGTCAGAAAATCCAAATGGTTAATGCCATCATTCTCTTTCACTCCGGGCTGTATAACCACATAACGCTCATAATAGATAATCAGCTCTAACCTTTTGGTAGGTAAGCCCAAGAGGTAACCAATTTTATTGGGTAAGGACTTGAAGTACCAGATGTGAGCAACAGGGACAACTAAATTAACGTGACCCATCCGGTCCCGCCTTACCTTCTTTTCGGTAACTTCTACTCCACACCTATCACAGACAATACCCTTGTAACGAATCCGCTTATATTTGCCACAGTGGCACTCATAGTCTTTAACAGGACCAAATATCCTTTCACAAAACAAACCACCCATTTCAGGCTTAAACGTCCTGTAGTTAATGGTTTCTGGTTTGGAAACTTCACCATAAGACCATTCAAGAATGTTTTCAGGTGATGCTAAACCAATGCGAACGGTTTCAAAATTACTATCTACCCGTTTTTCGTTTTTCTTAACTGCCATAAAAGGCCTCCGAGTGATTTATTATTTTACGAAATTATTCTAAACTAATGTCAAGCGCTAAACCTTTAAGCTCATTGAGCAAGACGTTAAAACTTTCCGGAATACCTGGCTCCGGCATATTCTCGCCTTTAACAATATGCTCATAGGCCTTTGCACGCCCAACAATATCATCCGATTTAAGCGTTAAAACTTCCCTGAGGACGTTTGATGCACCGAAAGCTTCGAGCGCCCAAACTTCCATTTCCCCAAAACGCTGACCACCAAATTGTGATTTACCACCAAGTGGCTGCTGGGTAATGAGAGAATACGGGCCGATAGACCTGGCGTGCATCTTATCCTCTACCATGTGCCCAAGCTTTAAAAGGTACATGATACCAATGGTTACTTCCTGGTGGAACTTCTCGCCTGAGAGTCCGTCTACAACAGTTGTTTTACCACTTTCAGGCAAACCAGCTAACCTCAAGTATTGCTGAATTTCCTCACTTGTCGCACCATCGAAAACAGGGGTTGAAAATTTTACACCAAGATTCTCACCTGCCCAACCAAGAGCAGTTTCAAAAATTTGCCCAAGGTTCATCCGTGAGGGTACACCCAATGGACTAAGTACAACGTCCACGGGAGAACCATCCTCGAGGAAAGGCATGTCCTCTACGGGCACAATTTTGGCAATTACACCTTTGTTACCGTGACGGCCTGCCATCTTATCTCCAATTGAGATTTTTCGCTTTTGCCCCAGGTAAACCTTTGCAAGTTTCAAAACTCCCGTAGGTAATTCATCGCCAATGGTCAGTTGGAAAGACTGCCGTTTAAAGCGAGCCAATTCCTCATTGACTTTACTCTTATAATTTTGGAGAATCCGTTTTACAATACGGTTTTTATCATCGTCAGCCGTCCAGTCTTTGGGGTCAACGTGGGTGTAATCTATTTTAGAGAGTACCTTCTGGGTAAATTTGCTACCCTTTGGTACAAGTTCCTCATTGTAAACGTTGTAAACACCTCTTGAAGTCTTTCCATTCAGCACCTCAAATAGCTTTTCAACCAGCTTTTCCTGAAGCCCATCAAGGTTTTTGTTGTGTTCTTCTTCAAGCTTAGCAATTTGAGTTTTATTTTGTTTTTTGGTTGTGTTATCCTTCTTAGCCCTTTCAAAAAGCTTCTTATCGATCACGATTCCGCTAACAGAGGAAGGTACACGTAATGAAACATCCTTAACATCGCCAGCTTTTTCACCAAAGATAGCCCTAAGCAATTTTTCTTCTGGTGAAGGTTCTGACTCGCCTTTTGGCGTAATTTTTCCTATTAGAATATCACCTTCACTGACTTCAGCCCCGACCCTAATTAACCCATTCTCATCAAGGTTTTTAGTAGCATCTTCACTGACATTAGGGATATCGTTGGTAAATTCTTCCATACCGCGCTTTGTATCCCTTACATCTAAATCAAATTCGGATATGTGCAAGGAAGTGAACATATCTTCCTTCGCTACCCTGTCGGAAATAACAATGGCATCCTCGTAGTTATAACCTTGCCAGGGCATGAAAGCTACTTTCAGGTTACGCCCAAGTGCTAATTCACCCCGATCAGTAGCAAAGCCATCACAAAGCACCTGACCTTTTTCTACCCTTTGTCCTTTACTAACAATAGGGCGAATATTTATGCAAGTACTTTGATTGGTTCTCTTAAACTTGGTAAGATTATAGGTTTTAACACCAGTATCAAAGTCAACTATGTTATCCTCTTCGTCCCGGTCATACTTTACTATGATTTTATTGGAGTCAACATAATCGATAACACCATCATACTCAGCGGTAACGAATGCCCTTGAATCTTCAGCAACTCCTTGCTCTATACCTGTTCCTACAACGGGAGAATCGGTCTTGATCAAAGGAACAGCCTGACGCTGCATGTTACTACCCATCAAAGCACGGTTAGCGTCATTGTGCTCAAGGAAGGGAATCAACGAAGCCGCTATTGAGACAATTTGGTTCGGTGAAACGTCCATGTAATCGATATTCTCCGCATCAGTAATAATGAAGTCACCACCACTTCTGGCCATAACCCGCTGATTAGCAAAAGAACCATCTTCATTTAGTGGCGCATTGGCCTGAGCAATGGTCAAGTCATCTTCCTCTTCTGCACTCAGGTATTCAGCAGGAATATCGAATCTAACCTTACTATTTTCAACTTTCCTGTAAGGTGTTTCCAGGAAACCCATGTTGTTTATTTTAGCATAAACAGACATAGAGGAAATCAGGCCAATATTCGGTCCTTCAGGTGTCTCGATAGTACACAGCCTGCCATAATGGGTGTAGTGAACGTCACGCACTTCAAAACCAGCCCTTTCCCTGGATAAGCCACCTGGACCCAACGCAGACATCCTTCGCTTATTAGTCATTTCAGCGAGGGGATTGGTTTGGTCCATGAATTGGGAAAGCTGATTCGTACCGAAAAAGGAATTGATAACCGAGGATAAGGTACGACTATTGATTAAATCCGTAGGGGTAAAAACCTCGTTATCGCGAACGTTCATTCTCTCCCGAATTGTACGAGACATCCGATTAAGCCCTATCCCAAACTGGTTGTATAATTGCTCGCCAACAGTCCTAACCCTACGATTACTGAGGTGGTCGATATCATCCACGTCAGCTTTACGATTACTGAGTTCTATCAGGTATTTGATGATAGAGATTATATCTTCTTTAGTCAGGATCTTAACCTCATCAGAAATTTCGAGGTCAAGCTTTTTGTTTAGCCGGTAACGACCGACATCCCCTAAATCATATCGTTTATCTGAAAAGAATAAGCGATCAATGATGCCCCGCGCAGTTTCTTCATCGGGTGGATCAGCATTCCTCAATTGTCTGTAAATGTGCTCTAAGGCTTCTTTACCAGAGTTGGAAGGATCTTTTTGCAGGGTATTGTAAATGATCTCGTATTCGGAGGAGTCAGTATCTTCACGGTGAAGAATGACAGATTTGACATTAGCATTAAGGATAAGATCGATATGATCTTCTTCCAATACCGTATCCCTTTCCAGAATAATCTCGTTTCGTTCAATGGAAACGACTTCACCGGTATCCTCGTCAACAAAATCTTCAACCCATTTACGCAGAACGCGAGCTGCAAGCTTACGGCCTATAACTTTTTTGAGGTTGGATTTTGTCACTTTAATCTCTTCGGCTAAATCAAAAATCTGAAGTACTTCTTTATCAGATTCATAGCCAATAGCCCTTAACATTGTAGTAACGGGAAACTTCTTACGGCGATCAATGTAAGCAAACATCACATTATTAACGTCCGTTGCAAACTCAATCCAAGAACCTTTAAACGGAATTACCCTCGCTGAGTGTAATTTAGTACCATTGGTATGGAAACTTTGACTAAAGAAGACACCAGGTGAACGATGAAGCTGTGATACAATAACACGTTCTGCCCCGTTGATAATGAAAGTACCTCTTGGCGTTATATAGGGAATATTCCCTAAATAAACGTCCTGAACAATTGTTTCAAAATCCTCATGTTCCTCATCGGTACAATATAGCTTAAGTTTCGCTTTAAGAGCAACACTGTAAGAGAGACCCCTTTCAGCGCACTCGCCTTCTGAGTATTTGGGTGGATCTATGTAATAATCAATAAACTCAAGGACATAAATACCTCGGGAATCAGTGATCGGAAAATTTTCAGCGAAAACATTGTACAACCCCTCATTAACACGCTCATCAGGGGATGTTTCCAATTGAAAAAAGTCCTGAAAAGATTTAAGCTGAACCTCGAGAAAATCGGGATATTCGAGGCTTTTATCGGTACTCTCAAACGAGACCCTTTCTGGAATAGCTACCTCTGTCAAGACACAAATCTTTTAAAATTTAACAATAAAACTAACAATCAAAAGGACCATTAGTTGGTATAAATACAGATAGACCTGTCAACATACATTGCAGGTCTACCCAATAAAAACGTCTGATATTTTTGGATATCAATAATTTACAGACTTATGGGCTTTTACTTAATTTCAATAGTGGCACCAGCTTCTTCAAGCTTAGACTTAATCTCATCTGCTTCTTCCTTAGGTACACCTTCTTTTACCGGTTTAGGAAGATTGTCCACCATTTCCTTCGCATCTTTAAGACCAAGATTAGCGATTTCCTTAACGATCTTGACAACATTAAGCTTGGAGCCACCCGGGTCATTTAACATAACGTCAAATTCGGTTTGCTCTTCAGCAGCTTCTTCACCACCGCCAGCAGCAGGTGCAGCAGCAACCGGGGCAGCGGCTGCAGGTTCAATACCATATTCTTCTTTGAGTACGTCAGCCAACTCGTTAACCTCTTTCACCGAGAGATTTACTAACTGATCAGCTAATTCTTTTACGTCAGCCATTTTTAAAAAATTTAGATTTGATTTTACTAATTAGTCATTTATTCTTCTCTTTCAGACAAAGTTTTAACAATACCTGAAAGTTTATTGCCGCCTGATTGTAAAGCAGAAACAACATTCTTCATAGGTGATTGCAGTATGGAAACAACATCGCCAATCAAATCTTCTTTGGATTTAAGATTAGCTAATGTTTCCAGTTTATCGTCACCAATGTAAAGGGCTTCTTCTATATAAGCCCCTTTAAGTAAAGGCATTTCATGCTCTTTGCGGAATTCCTGGATAATTTTAGCTGGTGCATTGATGTCCTCAGCAAACATTACTGAGGAAGGCCCTTTTATGATATCATGAATATCCTGATCCACGATATTAGCATTTTCCATAGCTTTCTTTATCAGGTTATTATTGACAACCTGAATTTCCACCCCCCGCTCATAACACCTTTTCCTAAAATCATTTGTATCGTTGACGTTCAAGGATGACATATCGGCCAGGTAAAAATTAGCTGACTCACTAAATCGATCCTGAAGTTTTGCAACGATTTGTTCTTTTTCTTTTCTCGTTTTCATAGCTGCCTATATTCCGGGAATTGTACGCTTATTAATTTTAATACCAGGGCTCATGGTCGAGGATAGCGAAATATTTTTAAAATACTCGCCTTTTGCAGAGGTTGGTTTGAGCCTATGAACTTCTTGAATTAATTCCAAGGCGTTTTCGTTTATCTGCTCTGCATCAAATGATACTTTCCCAATAGCCGTATGAATAATCCCATAACGATCAACCCTGAAATCAACTTTACCAGCTTTGGTTTGTTGAACCGCGCCGGCTATGTCATCGGTAACGGTGCCGGATTTCGGGTTGGGCATTAAGCCCCTTGGTCCTAAAACTTTTCCATATTTACCAAGCTTAGGCATTACATCAGGTGTGGTAATAATAACGTCTACATCTGTCCAACCCTGGTCAAATTTACTTAGGTAATCATCCAAACCTACGTAATCAGCTCCCGCATCTTTTGCTTCATCTTGTTTTTCTTCTTTGCAAAGGACTAAGACCCGAACATCTTTACCAGTTCCATGGGGAAGGGTAACCGAACCCCTAACCATTTGATTAGGTTTACGAGGGTCAACCCCTAACCTAATATCCAAGTCTACAGAAGCATCAAACTGCACAGTGGTAATATCTTTTACTAGCTTTGAAGCATCTTCTAAGCTGTAAACCTGGCTTTTATCAAACTTTTCGATGACTTCCTTTCTTTTTTTAGTTAAAGTAGCCACTTTTAAACCTCCTTTATTTTTCTTGCCAAGGGGCTTCCCCTGTTACATTAATACCCATGCTTCTTGCTGTGCCAGCCACCATCTTCATGGCTGACTCAACTTTAACGGTATTCAAATCTTTGAGCTTATTCTCAGCAATTTCACGAATCTGTTCCCAATCCACTGAACCAACTTTAGTACTACTAGGTTCGGCTGAGCCTTTTTCTATACCAGCCTTATTCATTAATTGAGCGGCTGCGGGTGGCGTTTTTATTTCAAACTCAAAAGATTTATCACTGTAAACAGTAATAACAACCGGTAAAACCTGCCCCTGCTGCTCCTGCGTTTTTGCATTAAATTGCTTACAGAAATCCATGATATTAATCCCCTTCGCCCCTAAGGCAGGGCCAATAGGAGGAGATGGATTTGCTGAACCACCTTTAACCTGTAGTTTTATGTAATCGGTAATTTCCTTAGCCATCTTATGATTCTTTTTCTACTTGCATGTAATTCAATTCGACAGGAGTTCTCCTTCCAAATATTTTAACAATAACCTTTAATTTCTTTTTCTCCTCGTTGATCTCCTCAATAACACCGGTAAAATCGTTAAAAGGACCATCGATCACTTTAACCGACTCCCCAACGTAAAACGGTACTTCTAATTGCTCCCCATCCTGCTGCATCTCATCAACCTTACCTAAAATTTTATTAACCTCACTTTCCCGGATGGATGTCGGTTCATTATCTTCTCCAAGAAAACCGACAACACCATTGGTATTTTTAATTGTATGATAAACTTCTGTTTCTAAAGCGGCTTCCATAAAAAAGTAACCCGGATAAAAATTCCTTTCTTTGGTCACCTTTTTACCCTGTTTAAGTTGTACAACTTTTTCCATTGGTACCAGAATCTGCTTCACATAATCTTTAAGACCTTCCCGCTCTAATTCCGACTCTAAGTGTTCTTTCACTTTTTTTTCCTGACCACTTATAATCCTAACAGCATACCATTTAAATTCCGACATACAAGCTACCGATCATTGAAATATTGAGTAAAAAACTTCAAATGAGTTTTTAAATGCTGAATCCATCAAGAAAACTATCAAAGCTATGATTAATGAAGCTATAAGAACTACAATGGAACTACTTTGCAGCTCTTCCCACGTAGGCCAAGTTACTTTATAAAGCAACTCTTCACTTGTTAGCTTAAGGCTTCGCCGTATTTTTTGAAACATAATACCTTAGTTAGCACGGGTGGAGAGACTCGAACTCCCAACCTGCGGTTTTGGAGACCGCTGCTCTGCCAATTGAGCTACACCCGTGTCCATCGATTCTTCAATAATTAGTCAAGGATTTCGGTTACCTGTCCCGCACCAACGGTTTTTCCACCTTCACGAACAGCAAATCTGAGCCCTTTATTCAAGGCTACAGGATATATTAGTTCGACTTCAATGGTAACATTATCGCCTGGCATAACCATTTCCACCCCTTCGGGTAATTTAACAGAGCCTGTAACATCAGTTGTACGCAGGTAAAACTGTGGCCTGTAGTTTTGGAAAAATGGTGTGTGGCGCCCTCCTTCATCTTTCTTAAGGATGTAAACCTCACCTTTAAATTTATTGTGCGGGGTGATAGATTTTGGCTTAGCAACAACCATACCTCTTTTCACCTGATCTTTCTCAATGCCTCGTAGCAATAAACCAACATTATCACCAGCTTCACCTGTATCCAAGATTTTACGGAACATTTCTACACCGGTAACAGTGGATTGCAAGGGTTTTTCACCCATACCAACGATTTCCACCGGATCTCCGGAATTGACAACGCCCTTTTCGATACGACCGGTAGCTACTGTACCGCGGCCAGTGATAGAAAAGATATCTTCAATTGGCATCAGGAAGTCTTGCTCTTTATCCCTTGGTGGTAATGGAATATATTCGTCAATAGCATTGATGAGTTCCGTAACTGATTCAACCCATTTTTCTTCACCATTAAGGGCTCCTAAAGCTGATCCTTTGACGATCGGTGCATTATCACCATCAAATTCATAAAAACTTAAGAGTTCCCGAACTTCCATTTCAACAAGATCGATTAACTCAGGATCATCGACCATGTCTACTTTGTTCAAGTATGTTACAATTTGCGGAACACCAACTTGGCGAGCTAACAGTAAGTGCTCCCTGGTTTGGGGCATTGGGCCATCAGTAGCAGCCACAACCAAAATCGCACCATCCATTTGAGCGGCACCTGTAACCATGTTTTTCACATAGTCTGCGTGACCTGGACAGTCAACGTGAGCATAGTGACGATTTTCCGTCTGGTATTCCACGTGTGCAGTATTAATTGTGATACCCCTTTCTTTTTCCTCAGGGGCAATATCGATTGACTCAAAGGAGCGGTCATCCGCCATTCCTTTCTGAGCAAGATAACTGGTCATTGCTGCCGTCAAGGTTGTCTTACCGTGATCAACGTGACCAATGGTACCAATGTTAAGGTGTGGTTTACTCCGATCAAATTTTTCTTTTGCCATAGTTGAAACGTTATCGTTTTCTAATCAAAAATTGTTACTATATAAATGTATTGTTACCAAACCACTCGAGCCAATGACGGGATTTGAACCCGTGACCTCGTCCTTACCAAG
>CAZQQN010000050.1:0-11541 GCA_964595485.1 uncultured Sphingobacteriales bacterium
GGAATTGGGCCATTTCCGGTTGGGTGTAATCGTAGGATAACCCAAGTTCCAGTTGACCAAACCAAAATCGTCCTTAAAAATGTTTTCTTTGTAACTTCGAAAACCTTGTTGTTTTGAAATATGAGCGTATGAAAATCGAAAGGAAAAATAACGAAATCCTGGTTAGCTTTTTTCAAAGAAAAGAATCCCCCGAATTCAATCAATCCTATATTAACTCAGGTACAAGAAATTGCCTTCTAAATCCAGGGTCGCACACAAAATATGTCCAAAAGCTGATTCGTGAATTCAAAAAAAACAGGCTATAATGATAAAAAGAGGAGGTTCTACCACATTTTTTTGGAATAAATTGCAGTTGGTTTAATTAGGGCATGGGAGATTTTTTCGCTGTCAAACAATACTTAGCCAATGACACTTAGGCGAAGGGGTGGCAGGTCACGGAAGTTTCCGTAGAAAAAAGCAATGAATTGGGAACGCCCCAAAAAAATCCAATATAACACGAAGCGTAAAATGATTGAGAAACTTCATTTGAGCTGCGGAAGGGCTAATGGATTATTCGTAGATTGGGCCAAAAAATTTCCCTGCCCTGATTTCGTTGGTCATTTTCATTATAAAAGAAAGTGACACACAAAACCCGCATTAAATTCGGATTTAGGGTTAATAAGATTTCCTAAAAACCTTTATTGAAACCTTAGGTTGGGTCTACCCACAAAATTCTTGGTAAAACCAAAGAGTAATTGGCCTGGACTAAAAATAGTACCCAATATTAATATTGAACCTTGTAGCCCATTCTGGCTTATCAGGTGATTTTGCTTCTGCTTGTGGGGAAGTACCCCTGGCAAGCGCTTCAGACCAAGCTGCTCCAATCCAAGGATGGCTTTGCCCACTGGCTACATCTACATAAGTGTAAATAGGACCGGCCGTGATCATGCATCCGATTGTATTCATTTGAGCATTTTGATAACCGGAAACGGTTTTATCAAAAAAGCTGAAGTTTTCATAGAAAGTTAACTTGGTGATAGGTCCCCAATCCACCGAAAAATCATAACTAATACCGCCACTGTACACGCGTCCTCTTTTTGCTACTTGGTAAGGAAAATCATAAGCCCCCATTATAACGAAGGGCTCTTGCGCTGAAGTTTGGATAGGATCATAATGGTAGCTCAATGCTTGGGCTTTTACATTCAATCGACCGTAGTTACCGTTTAGATGGACAGCATAAGCTTGATGATTTCCAAAATCCTCCTTTACAATATTAAACAATTGTCCGTATTGACCGGAAACACCAATTTCTGTATTACCTAACTGGTAAGCAATGCGGACATTACCTTGGTTGGTTTCTTCATTATCCCCCACAATGTCATAAGAGTAGCGGGCACTGTTGTTGCTCGAACCGGTAAAACTCCCTTCCGAATTTTTAAAGAAAGCTCCGTGGAAGGTCCAATCACCTTCCTGATGTTTGATTTTGGTGCCGGCATCGTGATCATCTTCAAGGCCAATGTAGTAAGGAATGGAAAAAAACCAATTATGAGAGGCAAAAGGAAGAATGCCAAAAGGAACCTGGGTAACACCCACTTGAATCTCCGTTTCCTTGTCATTGAACTGATAGCCGGCATAGCCTTCTTTCAGCATACTAAAGCCCTTGTAAAAACGATATTCCGCCTTCAGCAATAGCCCTTGATATTCCGCATCTACGTTTATCCGCCAAGTATCAAATTGCAGGTCGCCCCCTTTTGCCTGGTTGGCTTCTTCGCCCTCCCAGTTTTTGTAAAATGCATTAACCCTGAATGCTCCGCCAACTTTTAGATAACCATCTTCATTATTTTGGGAAAAACTAAATAATGGTGTTAGCATTAATATAATTGAAAAAACGAATCGTAGTATCATAGGAAAGTAATTATGAATGTATAGGCGATTGGAGACAAAATAGCATATTAGCTATCAACCAAACCTAATTAGAATATTAAAAAATAGCCACAAAATCTATGGTCTGTCACACTTTTTTTAACATTATATGGTTAAAAAACATTCAATATAGAAATGATAGCCAATAAACTAATTGTCAAATACTTTAATAACCACTGAAGCTGAACCAGTTTTCAGAGTTAGTAATGGCACTTTATATTTTACGTGACATTGCTTAAAACTTCATCTATTCCTCCGTCAAAACTTCTTCTTCATTGCTCATTATCTATAAATAAACGTTTGCCTGTAATTGACTGCCATGTTTGGTGTAATTTAATGGATCTTTAATTTTACTTTTCTATATGGTTTGCCCTTCTAGCGCTTGTGGTTTTTGCCCTGAAATTTGGTGTTTTTTATAGTAATTTATTAGATCAGGGTCAGATGGAATAGGTTAAACATCCGATAATTTATTGATTTTTAGATTGTTAATATCACAAGTTTTTTGATTTAAAGTAAATTTAGCTAACCATAGCCATCTGACTCCTTCATAATGTACTGGCTTCTTTAAAAGATGTTGATGAAACTAAATTACAGGGCCATAATGGGTTTTAGCTTTACATGTTGTCCAGCTGGTAATCGACCTCATTCACCCCCTGTTTGCGAAAGGCTGTTCACAGGGATTGTTGGAGGGGTTGGGGTTGAGCTGCATATAGTTTTTTGATAGCTTTATTGCTTATTGGAAAGGTGAAATTTCGGAAAATGGTGTAATACGGTAATAACAGCATAGAAACATGGTTGAAATAAAATAGAAAAGAGGTAGAAATGGGATGGTAGCAACGGGGCTGAAACCCATTGCTCGGGAACTGGAACGAATTAATGGGATGCGGGAACCTTCCTTTCCCCGTTTGGTGAGCCATGCAATAAAATACGAGGATTAAGAAAAGAATAAACAGAAAGGACCATTAGAAATGCTCCGTTTTGAGGAGTTGAAAAAATACTGGGATGCCATCTTATATCCAGTTGCTTGGCTTTTTTCTGTCTTTGCTTTATCATAAATAAGGTTAGAAAGGCACATTGGAATCGCCCTCATTATCCTGGTTGATCTTGGATTCTTTGGTAATGGTATTGCCGGTGCTTTCGCCCCCTCCGCCTATGCTAAATTCATCGAAATCATCAAATTTTGCAAACTTGTTGATAAACCTTACAGGCACGGTGGTAACACTGCCATGCCTGTTTTTGGCAATGATCAACTCACCCATGCCTTCAGTTGGGTTGCCTTCCTCATCTTCTGTAATGCCGTAGTATTCACCCCTGTAGATAAAAAGCACCTGATCAGCATCCTGCTCTATAGAACCTGACTCCCGGAGGTCAGAAAGAATCGGCCTTTTCGATCCGCCACGGGTTTCAACAGCCCGGCTTAACTGGGACAGTCCGATTACCGGCACATTTAATTCCTTGGCTATACTTTTCATGGCCCTTGAGATAGAGCTGATCTCCTGCTCTCGGTTACCTGGTTGCTTATTGTCAGACTGGGCATTCATCAGTTGTAAATAATCAACAATAATAAGCTGCACGTCATGTTGTGCTTTCAAACGCCGGCACTTAGCCCTTAATTCAAAAATGTTGATGCCCGGCGTATCATCTATGTAAATGGGTGCCTCGCTAAGTTTATTGATCTTAACATTCATTTGGGTCCATTCATGGCCTTCAAGATCACCATGCCTAAGCTTCTGGGCATCTATCTCTGCCTCGGCAGATATCAGGCGGTGTACCAATTGCAATGCCGACATTTCCAGAGAGAAGAGCGCAACGGGCTTCCCGAAATCCACCGCGGCATTCCGCGCAAGGGATAGGACAAAGGAAGTTTTACCCATGCCCGGGCGCGATGCCATTATGATAAGGTCCGAAGGCTGCCAGCCGGAGGTGTTGCGATCCAAATTTGTGAAACCCGATGGCACACCGGTTAAGCCTTCTGTGTTCTCGCTCAATTCCTCCATTTCCCGAATAGCCTGGTTAATCAACTCATGCATTGGGGAATGTTCAGTCCGCAGGTTGCCTTCAGTCACATTGAAAAGGTCCTTTTCAGTCTTGTCTAAAAGGTCAAAAACATCGGTGGTTTCCTGGTAAGCTTCATTCTGGATTTCAGAAGAAATGCGAATTAACTCCCTCAGGATGTATTTCTCTGACACAATACGAGCATGGTATTCGATATTAGCCGCTGATCCCACCTTATTAGTAAGGTCACTGATCACATAAGCGCCCCCGACAAACTCAAGTTTCCCTTCCGAGCGTAGTTCATTGGTAACGGTAAGTAAATCAATGGGCTGCGAGCGCTCGAAAAGGTTCCGGATGGCCTGGTAGATTTCTTTGTGAGAATCCTTGTAAAAGCTTTCGGGGTAAAGGATATCAATAACCATACTGATGGCATTCTTCTCAAGCATGAGGGCACCCAGGATAGCCTCCTCTAATTCAACGGCTTGGGGTGGCATTTTACCCATTTGCTCTATACCCTGAGCTTTACCACCGGATTTTTGCTGCGCTTTCTGCAGGGATTCTCTGAATGATTCTGGTTTATCTGCCATGGATAGCCCTTCCTTTACCTGATTTAAAGCATCAAATTAAAACAAAATACCACGTAGGTTATTACCATGAAATACACCTTCAATGTGGATAACTTAAACAATAAAATAATGATGAGATAGGAATTTAAAGCTTTTTCAACAAATTAACAATGGTGTGGAAAAAACAACTATCGCTTGCATTATACTATAATCCTACATTTTGGGGATTTTCCACAAATAGTCAACACCTTGTTCATAACAAAACATAATTGGTGAAATAATCGAAAGCAGGTGATTGACCTAACTTTCAAAGATAGGCAAACTTTTAAGATTCTGCTAATACCAAAATACCGCGAGTTTAGTAGGCAATAATCACCTTTTCGGGATCAGCGCCTATTTCAATCAAATTGGTCTTTAAATCATCGGGAAATGTACCCGGTCCGCATACGTAGAAGTACTGGTCAAAATGGGGGACCGTTTGCTTCAAGAAGGCTCCATGAATGCGGCCAAAGGAATATTCCAGGCTACGAGCCTTACTAAGGATGTTTTTAAAATTTTGGCCAAAAGCCTTTTGCAGTTCATCTTTTAAGAACAGGTCCTGATGCTTTTTATTGGCCCAGATCAACTGATTGCCTTCCTGTTCTTCCTTTCCAACCAAATCCCTGATAATGGGTAAAAAAGCCGTAATCCCCGCACCACCGGCAATAAAAACACCCTTCCCGTAATAAGGGAAAGAATCCCAGGCGGGGCTGATGAAAAGGGAATCTTTGCTCTCTAAAGCCGCAAGGGCTTTTGTCATGCCTTGGTGACTCTCATAAACCTTTAGGATCAACTCCAGATGATCATCACCGGGTAAATTGGTCAAAGTGAAGGGAGCGGCATCATCCCTGAACGCCGGTTTATTCAATGTGACTTCAATGGCTTGGCCTGGTTCAAATTGGAAATTTTCCGGCTTTTCAAGGCAAAGCCTGATGATGTTATGGGTTAGTTTCTGGCTGCTAAGGATGGAAACCTCGTACGGTAGTCTTGCCATGGGTTTGCACTTTGTTGCTTTGCAAAAATAAACCTGCCTTATACAATGAAATGATTTTCAGCCCATAAACATTCCTGATCATGGGGGTTGGCAATAAATGAAATCTCATTGTTCTAATGAAGCTTCCAAGCACCCTTGAAGTGATTAGCTAAACTGTCCGCCGTCTTATAGAAATTGAGCTGCATCCCAAAACGTTTTGACTTCTTGAACTTCCCATATATTGGTTTGAAATGATCCAGTGCCAGTTTAATAGGATAGGGGATAACATTGATTCCTCGATTATCAGGACATCGCATTATTCACCATCTTAACTTAGTTATATTCGAGCAATTCTATGCAATGCTGCTATCTTCACATCTAAGTAGTAAGTAATTCAATTTTTTTACGTGGTAAGTAACTTGTCCCGGAATTTTAAGCTCAATTCCTTGTTTTAAATTAAGGCTAAAACAAAAGAACGGGATAACCGTATTCATTTGTAGGAAAATTAGGATTTTCACTAAAATTAAATAACAAGCCTATGAAACCTGAAGATGTAACTTTCGTTAAAAATGCCATTCATCGAAAAGATGAGCCAAGACATTTTATGCGGGTTAAAGAACCTGGAAAATTAGTGGAAGCAAAGATTGGTAACACTGTGATAGCTCGTTCCAGGAACGCATTAAAGATGCAGGAGGCTGGTTTTGACTTGTATGACCCGGTTTATTATTTTTACGGAACTGATATTGAAATGTCCGTCCTTCAGCCTTCCGATTTATCAACTCACTGTCCGCTAAAAGGGGATACCAAGTATTACCATGTGGTGGTGAATGGTCAAACTTATGAAAATGCAGCTTTTTGCTATGCCTATCCCAATATGGAAGAAACGGAATTCTTAAAAAACTACATGGCCTTTGATCAAAGCCAGGTAACGGTAATAGAGTACCTTGAGGAATCTTAAGGAATGGCTGGAAGGCTGCACTCTAAAGAATTGTTAATAAGGGTAATAGCCATTTGAAAACGGCTCTAAGCTAATTATTTTTATTTGCTTGAAGTTCTTTAATTTGCTTTTTGTATTTCTCTTGGAGCTTTTTCTTTCTGCGCCGGTTATAAATTGCTATTGCCGATGTAATAGCGCCTGCGGTAAAGAAAAATGCTGATTTGGAGATTTCGCGCTTCATTTTTTTGAAAAAACCTGTGTTGTTTGAACTATTGTCATTTGGTCTGTCCATAGCGTAATGATTGCTTTTTGGCTAATAGGCGTAATAAACGATGGCTAAGGCATCGGTAAACAAAAAAGCCGGGCTATGAGGCCCGGCTTGAACTTGAAAACTTTAGGATTTAACCTTATCTTTCAGATTATTTACTTGTTCCTTGGTGGTTTGGGTTAACTCTTTTGACTTGTCGGTAACTTTCTCACCAAGGTTAGAAGCGTTTTTGGTAATATTTTTACGGGTTTCTTTTCCCGATTTCGGAGCGAAAAGGATACCGGCTATGGCTCCTGTAACAGCGCCAATTGTGACTTTGGCGGCCGAATTTAATAAATTGTTACGCTCTTGTTTTTTAGCCTTTTTCTTTCCTAAAACGCTGTTAGACTTACTTTGCTTGAAAATGCTCATGATTCTTCTTCCTTTTTTTAATGATTTCATTTAAGATAATGCTATTTATAAAAAATAGTTCGATATTTGACAAGTTTTTTAAAGAAAAACAAACAGTTTGATATCCGTATTAACAAATAAATTATATTCAATGGTTTATTTCATTTAGGCACTAAATTAAGAAGGCTGCAAGCCTAATTTGCCTCAAGAAAATCGCAATCGTGGCTTATTCCAGTTTTAGGTATGCAATAAGCTTATTTTGTCTGTAAATTGCTAACTTTCGCTCTCAAACATAAAGTTAGAACTATGAGAACATTATTCGCATTTGCCGCAGGCATTGCCGCTGGTATCCTATTAGCACCTGATTCGGGTGATAAAAACCTTAAACGCCTTCGCCGGAAATTGTCTGAGTTGGGTGATGAATTGGAAAGCCGGCTTAAGGAGCAGGAAAATGGGAAAGATGAGGTAAAGGAAGAGGATTAAATAACATTTATTGAAACGCGCTTTGTATCAATAAGACATTTCTTTTCGCTTTGGTTCACATGGCAAACCCGAGAGCTAATAGGGAAAAGCTCAATACTAACCTTTTTGTTTAGCGTTACTTTGGCTATTGTTTAAGGTTTATTGGCAACTGTTAACCACTTGTTAACATCCATCTTGTTGCCAGGACCTGTTTTTAGCGTGAGATTAATGGGGTTTAATAGCTTTATTCTTAAAACAACAATGAAATCCCAACACCTGCTAATAAAATTGCAACGGCTTTCTTGAAGAGGGCCTCATTAAGGAGTGGATGTAGCCTTATACCCACAAAAGAACCAATACCAAACATGGGGATCAGGGCTAAGCCATACATGATAATCTCTGAACTAAAATACCCTTCCCAGGTATAGCTAACAAGACGGAAAAGGTCAAAGCTGAAAAAAGTGATCACACATGTAGCGCGGAATACAGCTTTTGATAGACTTTTATAATTAAGGTAAGCTATCACCGGTGGGCCACCAATTCCTAACAAGGAGCTAAGCCCGCCACCAAAAAAACCCGCTGCATAATTCCATACCTTTGAAGAATGCGGGTTTTCACTTCCAAATGACCAAACGAAAGTTATAAAAGCATAAACTACCACAATAGCCCCAAGCACTTTTTCCAGCACCGCTTCATCTATTGCTGTCAAACCAATGGTTCCTACTATTATCCCTAAAACCGCCGGTATTAAAAATCGCCAAAATACCTGCCAATGAATAGCTTTGTAAAACCGGTAAAGGAAATAGCCATCTGCAACCAAGACGATCGTCAAGGTCAATGGCAAAACAATTGTTAAATCAAGCATGAATGACAGCAGGGGGATCATCACCAAGTTTTCGCCAAAACCGGTGGCCGACTTGATTAAGAACGCCATGATGACGATCAGTGCGATTAGCAAAAGGCTTCCGGTATCAGGCATGTAAGAGGTTTGAACGCTATACTAACTGGCTTTCTCGTAACCATTTCGCGGCTATCAAATATAGGAGGTTTGCGAGATAGGCAAGTGAACTGCCAGGAAATTACAGGTTTAATTTTCAAACCAGATTGCCCGTTTTCTGATATTTTGCCAAATTAGCAATGCAGATGTAAGGCCCTTGAAAGGTTATAAACCGAAATAATGAAGATTAATCGTTTACTTTCACTCTTATACATTGGTTTAGCGGGGGGGTTGATGATGACTGCGCTTTTCCAGTGCCAATCAGAAAAAGAGGAAGAAACCCAGGCCTCCAATAATCCCGCTGACCATTTTAAAAACCTGCATGATTCGGTGGAATATGTTGGAAGGAAGACCTGCCGGCAATGCCATGCTGATGTTTACCAATCCTTTAAGCAAACTGGCATGGGGCAATCTTATGGAGCAGCAAAACCAAGCGTGAGCGATGCTGATTTTTCCGGGCATCCTACGGTCTATGATTCTTTTAAAAATTTTTATTACACCCCCTTCTGGCGGGATAGTAATCTCTTTATAAAAGAGTATCGCTTGAAGAATGGGGATACTACTCATAAACGGGTTCAAAAAATCGACCATATCATAGGATCAGGCCAGCATACCAATTCTCATATCTATTCTGTGAATGGGCACTTGTACCAAGCACCATTAACCTATTACACGCAGGATGGTAAATGGGACCTGCCACCCGGTTTTGAAAAAGGTAACAATACCCGGTTTAGCCGTAAAATCGGCTCGGAATGCATGACTTGCCATAATATGTATCCGGAATTCGAGGAATTATCCGTCAATAAATATCACAAAGTACCGGATGGTATCGGCTGTGAGCGCTGCCACGGTCCCGGAGAACTACACGTAAAAGCCAAGAAAAGCGGCAACTTAGCCGATTCGGGCAATATCGTTAACCCCAGTAAACTACCTACGCATCTTAAGAATGATGTTTGTCAGCGGTGCCACTTGCAAGGCAATGCCGTTCTAAAGGAAGGTAAAGATTTTTTTGATTTTAAGCCCGGTATGGAATTATCATCTGTTATGACAGTCTTTCGCCCTGAGTATAAAGAAGAGAATGCTTTTATCATGGCCTCTCATTCAGAACGTATGCAACAAAGCATCTGTTACAAGGCAACCCGCAATCATCAATCATTTGAAGCCCTGAATTGTATAACCTGCCATAATCCCCACAAAAGCGTCCAGAAAACAGAAAGCCAATATTTTAACAAAACTTGCCAGTCGTGTCATGAAGAAAGCCAAAATCCGGATAGGGCTATTACAGTTTGCAAGGCTTCCAAGGAGCATAGAGCCAAAGCTGATGACAATTGCATTGATTGTCACATGCCTAAGTCCGGCAGTGTAGACATTCCGCACGTTGCTATCCATGACCATAATATCCGAGTTCCGGATACAACACGAGATGAAAACCAGCAAGCCCCGGATATCAATGAATTAACAGTCAGTAAGCTCAGCAGCTATAACAATGACAATCCCTCTAAAAAGACAATGGCTAAAGCCTACTTATATTACTATGAAAAATTCAGGAATAAACCCCGCTTTCTTGATTCAGCTCACCATTACATGACTCGCTTACCCAAGGCCTCATTGCAGGCAGAATGGATTCACTATTACTTCATGAAACAGGCTAAAAATAGGTTGATAACTTTTGTTAAAAAGCAGGATTCGCTGAGGCTCAGTAAAGCCAAGCCTCACTATCAAATTGGACAGGCCTATTTTGATCGGGAACAATTTACATCAGCAACAACCCATTTTGAAAAAGCGGTTAACATAAAACCCTACAATCTTGAATACAGGAATAAACTGGCCACTGTTTACATAAGGCGAAAAGAATTGAAAAAAGCCCAGAACCAACTCGATTTCATTATACAAGAAAATCCCCAATTGGCTATTGCTCAGAATAATCAAGGCTTTCTTTACATGGCACAAAAGCGGTTTGATAAAGCCAAACAACACCTTGATAAAGCCATTGCTCTAAATCCTGACTACGGGCAAGCCCATCTAAATCTTGGTAAGTGGCACTTAGGACAAAATAACAAGGTGAAAGCCAGAAAAAAATTGCAGGATGTTGTTAACCAATATCCAGGTGTTGCAAAGGAAGCCAGGCAAATTTTAGCAATGCTTGACCAACGGAACCTTTAATTGTTTTATGCCTTTTATAAAGGAGAATTAATCTTGAGATCCTCAACAATCAATAAACATGTCCTAAAGGATGAGGAAAAAGCGTTCTGGTAAATGCCTTATTTGGTTTATTGTCCTATTTACAATTGCCGTTATAGGGTTTTCTTATGCTATCAATCATTACTACCAAGCGATATTTAGCCCATCGGTTAAACTGGATAAGGAAAAGGCTTACTTCAAAATACCTACTGGTGCCGATTTTGATCAATTAAGGGACCGCCTTTACAGAAAACAGATCCTTGCGGATACAAGCAATTTTGCTTGGTTGGCCCGAGAAATGAATTTGCCAGGTCACGTTTATCCGGGCAGGTATGAACTAAAGAATGGTATGAGTAACAAGGCCTTAATAGAACTACTGAGATCCGGACAAGACGAACCTGTAATAGTTACTATCAAGTCTTACCAAAGGCTTGGGCCTTTAGCGGGTTATGTTGGTAATAAACTGGAGGCTGATTCTGTAGAAATCTTTGACCATTTGTCGGATAATGGGCTTATTGAAGACTGGGGTTTTAACCAATATACTAAGCTGTGTTTATTTATTCCCAATACTTATGAATTTCACTGGAATACCTCGGCCCAAGCATTTCTTGAAAGAATGTATGAAGAATATCGCCATTTCTGGGATAAGGAGAAAAGAGCAAAAGCAGAACGATTAGGGCTAACGCCGGTTAAGGTTCAAATCCTTGCTTCGATTGTACAAGAGGAAAGTTCAAAAAAAGCGGAATGGGATACCATTGCCGGTGTTTACTTGAACCGTCTGGAAGAAGGTGTGGCTTTACAAGCAGACCCAACGTTGAAATATATCCTTGA
>CAZQQN010000050.1:11551-13455 GCA_964595485.1 uncultured Sphingobacteriales bacterium
CAGGGTAAATCTGTTAAGCGTATTTATGATAAGCACAAAGATTTGGCATCCCCTTACAACACTTATCAAAAAACTGGTCTGCCGCCAGGTCCTTTGGTCGCTCCTGAAATTCCGGCTATCCAAGCGGTTTTAGAACCGGCTGATCATGATTATTTTTATTTTGTTGCGAAACCAGACTATTCAGGATACCACAATTTCTCTGAAACCCTTGAACAGCATAACCGTTATGCAAGAAAATACCATCAATTTTTAAACCAACAGAATATTAACTAACATGTACAGCCATGATACCACTATAAGGGTCAGGTACAGTGAAACAGATCGAATGGGATATGTTTATTACGGCAATTATGCCCAATACTTTGAAATCGGTAGGGTGGAGCTTTTTCGGACTTTGGGATTTAGTTACCGTGAATTGGAAGATGCTGGGGTCAATATGCCGGTTATTGATATGAAAAGTAAGTTTATTAGGCCGGCTACTTATGATGAAGTACTCACAGTCCGTACTACAGTGCCAGACTTACCGGAGGCTAAGATCTGCTTCCGCTATGAGATCTACAATACAGATGATGACCTTATCCATACCGGAGAAACCAACCTGGCCTTTTTTGATGAAACCCGGGGTAAACCAATGAGGCCCCCTCAATGGTTTAAAGATTTGCTGTTGCCTTGGTTTTAAGAATTAAACTAACCTTGACTAAGATTTGACATTAAAATACCTGAGGGTGAAATTCAACCGGATTTAATTTATCATGGATAATCGGCTTTACTTTTGTGCTAAGGCAAAATAAAGACCTTGTTAATTAAAGCTTTAAAAGCCCCATGACCAGTATTCATAAAGTATTTTATAAAAAATTTTTTGTTTACCGTTGGTTGGTTAATACCCTTAGGCGGTTGGTTTTACCTGGCTTTAATGGGGTACCATTGTGGTACTTCCTGAAATTTTTTACCAACCAGATGATGAATGAGGTGGTAACGCTCAGGGCTTCAGCTGTTGCATTTAGTTTCTTTCTTGCATTGGTTCCCAGTTTCATTTTCCTGTTCACCTTGATCCCTTATGTTCCCATTGAAAACCTGGATAATCAGATAATGGGAATGTTGGATGAGTATATGCCCCATGAGGCTTTTGTAACAATTGAAAGCACCGTTAAGGATATCCTTAGTAGCCGAAGAACCGGGCTTTTGTCGTTCGGTTTTTTATTTACCATTTACTTCGCTACCAATGGTTTTTATGCGCTATTGGATGCTTTTAACCAGGAAAAAGGCAGACCATTCATCCAAAAATGGCTGGTCGCTTTTTCACTTATGCTGCTGCTGGTTTTCTTACTAATTATTGCCGTTTCAGTGTATTTGGCCAGCGAAATCCTTATTTATCAGGTGATGAATACTGACTATTTCATGTACGCCCCGAATGCCAATCTAATCCAAATACTGCAAATAGTGGTTGTATTTGGATTGGTTTTTATTGCCGTTTCGATCCTTTATTTTTTGGGGCCATCCGATGCTTACCGGAGGCCGGGGTTGTTCTCTCCCGGTTCCATTATAGCCTCAATTTTAATGGTTTTGACAAGTGCAGGCTTTGCGTATTATGTAGAAAATTTTAGCCAATACAACAAATTTTATGGTTCACTTGGTGCTTTGATAGCCTTAATGATCTGGCTTTACATCAATGCCATTGTCCTAATCATAGGATTTGAGATTAATGAAAGCGTAAAATTGGCAAAGCGATACCGGGAAAAATACAATAGGGGAACCCAGCTAAGCATTTCAAAAAAAGCTTTGGAAGCGAAAGCTAAGAAAAAATGAGATCAGCTTTGGAAATAAACTTAAAAACCGATCAACTGATAACCATAAAAAAAGGGCTCACCCATAATAAGAGCGAGCCCTTTGTGCGGAGGCTGAGG
>CAZQQN010000051.1:0-13140 GCA_964595485.1 uncultured Sphingobacteriales bacterium
TTAACCAATGGCAAGCTCATGGTAAACCCCTTGATGCCGATTTCGATATTTTGCACAATTTGCTGTTTGTTTTAAAGGTTAATGAAGAGCAAGCTGCTGCATCCGGGTGTTCAATTGATAAGTCGGTTGCTCTCTTTCAGGAAATTGAGCTAACTTTTGGCATTACGCTTTTCGACCGGCAACGGTTTGCTTATGAGAAGAATGGAGAGGTCATCAATGACCACCTCAGCAATTTAAATAAGTTGGTGGCGGATGGCACTATAACAGGTGACACAATTGTTTACAATAACCTTGTACGAACGGAAGAAGAGTACCAAAACAATTTCCGGCTACCTTTCAACAAGAGCTGGCACAAACGATTATTGAGCAACCAGGCTGTGGTATCTTAACCAATATATGATTAAAAATCACGTTCAGAGGTTAATCCATAATTATTATTTTCTCCTGTTTTAGCTTTCTGCCGGAATCCTTTTCCTTAACAATGGCTATGTATGAGCCGCTTTCCAAATTATCCAGTTTAGCAGAATAAACTGATTTTCCGGCATCCAGGTGCTTACTTTTAACAATCCTGCCCTTTATAGAACGGATAACCAGGCTAATATCCTTTGACTTACCTGGCACATTTACTGTTCTTATTTGAAGATTTTGCCTTACCGGATTGGGATAAAACTTGAACCCGCTTTTTGCTTCTTCTTTTTGTTCTAAGTTAACGCCGGGCGAAGTGATCGTATCTTTATCATAACGACTTCCTAAGAATATGAGGCCTCCTCTTGAATTGCCTACCATGATATCCCGGAAAGAATCATTGTCCTGGTTATTAACCGCCGGATGAAGATATTCACCCAACTGACGGGCTTTAGGAGTGTCACTTTCTTCAGCTTTGATCAATTCATTATTGGTTGTGAATGTATCATTCCAATGGGCTTTAAAATTGAAATAAAACAATAGTTTGCCTTGGAACTTAGTCCCAAGAATCAAATCCAGCGAATCGTTATTATCAAGGTCAGTCAATTTTGGCGTAATGAAGTTATACTCCCGATGACCAATCTTCCCAAAATTGTCTGTTTCTTCTGTAAAGGTTGGTAGCCCATTTTGTTTACCGCTTTGTTTGAAATAATACAAATTCTTGTACTGAGATCCTATCAGTAGATCGGCTTTGCCATCGCCATTAATGTCTGCAATAGCCGGGGAGCTACTCTGCTCTACATCAATGCCATCGAGGGCATTTGTTCTCTTTGTGAAAGAAGCTTTTTGCCCGGACGATGACTGATTTTCATAGTACACCAGTTGGCCATTAGCTTTACCCAGTAAAAGATCCTTATCATTGTCTCCATCCAGATCGCCAATTGCAGGTTTTATACCAATTAGGCTGTCTTGTTTGAGACCAAGGTAATCTTCATTCACTTTTTCATAAATGGGCTTGCTCTTAGTACCTATGTTTTCCATGAGGACTAAGCAGTCTTGGTTTCCCTTTGTTTTGGCATAATCCCCACTTGTAGCAATCAATAAATCCTGCTTTCCATCGGCGTTGTAGTCAAAGAAGACAGGGGCACTCTTATCGCCTAAGTCAAACATTGTTGCTTGGAGTAAATCATCCCTTTGATAGACAAAATTGGGCTTGTTTTTACTACCAGTGTTTTCATAATACCAAACCTGGTTTTTACTTTTTCCTGAAATTTCTGCCTGCGTGGTTACCACCATATCGAACAGGCCATCCCCATTTACATCTGCTTTGAAGGGGGACAAAAATTCTTCGAAACTGGCTGGCTTTGAATTTTTGGGATAATTTTTTGATGCATTGGTAATAGAATCAATCGGATGGTTGTAATCTTTCCGCCCATTTTCCATTAAAATCAGGTTATCATACCCCACATCCCCATAAATAATATCCATATCGCCATCATTGTCAACCTCAATGGGCAAGATATTGGAGCCAGCATGCTGTTTTCCAATCCTTGGGAAACCATTACAATCAATGTTAATAGCCGGTATATTAGAACTTCCACCTGACTCCTGGAAACAGCCCCAGCAGCGATCCTCAAGAATCAGGTAAAAACTGTCCGATTTAGGATTATTAACCTCATCAGCATAATTCCTATAATACTCCAAATAACCCCCGCCAAGGTTAAAAGCTAAGATATCTAAATCACCGTCTGAATCAACATCAGCAATACCGGGTATGTCTGTTCTTCCTGCATAAACCGGATCTACCAAGGTATCCTGCGTATTAGGCATTTTAGACTGGATGGCCTCCGTAACCTTTTCAAAATCAAGGGTAGAATCTGAAACATTTTTAAAAAATGCCAAATCGGCACTGGTAGTCACATAAAATAAATCTTGCTTACCATTCTTGGTATAGTCCCTCGTTAGTAGCCCCATCAATTTTTGGCCTTGTGGAAGCTCATCTTCATAGCGAGGAGCATAAACCCAATTTGTTTTGGAATTATCTTCATTGCCTAATCTTAAAAAAGGTAGGATCCGGTGATCCCTGCCATCATAAACAACAAGATCCTTAGTACCGTCCTGGTTAAGATCCAAGTCATTGAATTGGGGGTTTTTTAAACCGCCCGCAAAAGCATTCGGTAGGGTATCATTGTATTGATTCAGAAAACGTGGATTATTACCAATAAAGTAATTAAGGCTATCCGGCTGACTGTAACCAAGAAAGGGTAGTATCATGAATAAGGCAAGAAAGAATTTTCGCATACCTGAAGAGTTTTTATATCTGTTAGAAACAAATAATATTGAAAATTCACTCCCGTTTATGAAATTTTTTAAGTTTGGGAACCAAAGCAATTGTGTATTTCATTGACCCTGGACAAGATCTACAATTTATACAAAGAAAGCAACGGCGTGACAATTGATTCACGCAATGTTACTAAAGATACTATTTTTTTTGGGCTAAAAGGTAACCAAGTGGATGGTAATCAATTTGCTACCCATGCTTTGGAAAAAGGTGCTAAAGCAGCTATTGTAGATGACCCTGCCATAATTGAGGACGGTAACACCAATTATATCCTTGTCGACAAGGTGCTTGATACACTCCAGGATTTAGCCGCCCATCACCGGAACCAACTTAAAATACCGGTAATTGGTATTACCGGCAGTAATGGGAAAACGACTACTAAGGAATTAATCCAGCATGTTTTAGGAAAATCTTACCGGGTTTTTGCTACACAGGGCAACTTAAACAACCATATTGGCCTACCCCTAAGTGTGCTATCCATTGACAATGCTTGTAACTTAGCTATTCTGGAATTTGGCGCGAATCATCACGGGGAACACGAACTCCTTTGCCACATAGCCAAGCCTTCTCATGGCATCATTACCAATATTGGCAAAGATCACCTTGAAGGTTATGGGAGTTTTGACGGTGTGGTAAAAGCCCATCAAGAATTTACCGATCACCTCAAAACAAATACGGGTTTACTGTTTACAAATATTGACGATCCTAACGTTCAAGCATTAGCAGAAGGGCTTTTGAAAGTCACTTACGGGAATTACAATTACCATCCAAGGATAAATTGCGGGGGCGTTATAAACCAAAGTATTCCTATTCTTGGAGTTTCGGTAACCAAACCTTTAAACCAGGAATCACCATTTGGCATTAATACCCAATTGTATGGCCAATATAATTTCTCCAATGTAATGGCCGCCGTTTGTATAGGCCAGTACTTCAATATTCCAAGGACTGCTATTCAAAATGGTATTCAAGCCTATCAGCCTGGGAATAACCGTTCTCAATTAATAGAATATGGTAATAAAACCATTATTCTTGATGCTTACAATGCAAACCCCTCAAGTATGGATATGGCCTTGAAAGACCTTGAAAAGTTAGCAAATCCCTGCAAAGTTGCCATTCTTGGCGATATGTTTGAATTAGGCGAATATAGCGAGCAAGAGCATCAGCAAATTGTTGAACAGGTAACTGATTCATCTTTTAAAGGTGTTTTTGTAGGAAAGCAATTCAAAGCCCTGGAGAACAATTCGGACAACTTATTTTTCAGCAAGGTTGAAGAAGCAAAGGATTGGTTTAAAACAACTGATCTCAGCAATTGCTGGGTTCTAATAAAAGGTTCGAGAGGGATGGCTTTAGAAACCATATTAAAAAACTAACCGTGATAAAAGCGATTTACAACGATTCCTGTTCCTTCCCCATTACAAAGCCCTGTGGGTTATTAATTATCTGCTTTTTGCCAGGTTTTTACTTTGATTTCAGAGGTTAAGGTCCTGTGCACGGGACATTTGTTAGCAATCTCAATAAGTCGTTCCTGTTGCTTTTCATCAAGGTCTCCCAATACTTCTATTTCGCGCTCTAAAATATCTATCTTACTATTTGATTGCTCACTATCTTCGCAATCCTTATCATGTTCTTTCTTATGCTGCACGTGTACCCTGGCTTCTTCAAGCGGCCATTTTTTATGGCGGGCATACATTTGCAAGGTTAGAGAAGTACAACTGCCAAGGGCAGCCGCCAAATAATCATAGGGATTGGGGCCTAAATTATGGCCGCCGGCAGATTCCGGTTCATCTACCAGTAAATAGTGCTTACCTGATTTTACATCGGTCGTAAGGGTATCTTTCCCCGTCCTTGCAACAATTTGTTTTTCTGTTTGAAGCTCAGGCTGATCATTTTCTTCATTTACAGGTAAGTACCGAGAAGACCAGGAAGCAATCATTTGGCCAACATATTGAGCATCATTGTTATTCATTAATAAATGATCAGCACCATCCAAAGAGATGAAGCTTTTGGGATGTTGCGCTGCCTGAAAAATACTGCCTGCATTATCTATTCCCACTACCTTGTCAATGGGGGAGTGGATAATAAGTAGCGGCCTGCGCAGGTTATGAATATGATTTTCCAGGTTTGATTGCTCAAGGTCCTCTATAAACTGGTCTTTAATTTGAAAATCGCGGCCACCGATATTGACAGTAGCCTCGCCTTTATCCTTGATTTCATCAATTCTATGCTGAAAATGTTTGGTAACATGGTCAGGTGCTGACGGTGCCCCAACCGTTGCAACCGCTTTTACAGATGATAAATGTGACGCTGCCAATAAAACCGCTGAACCACCAAGAGAGTGGCCAATAAGAATCGAAGGCCCTTCGTAATGCTCATGCAGATAATCACAGGCAGAAATTAAATCCGAGACATTAGAAGAGAAATTGGTGTCAGCAAAATCTCCTTCGCTCTCACCAAGACCGGTAAAATCAAATCTTAGAACTCCAAAGCCATGACTTGTCAATGCCCTACTGATGTGTTTCACCGCTTTAAGGTTTTTATTACATGTAAAACAATGGGCAAATACGGCATAACCCTTAGGTTTATTATCTGCCGGGTGATCCAGGTATGCAACGAGGCTTGCTCCGTCTTTGTTATCGAAAGTGATTTTTTGATGCTCCATTATTGTCCTTCTTATTATTCTAAAGGTAATATTCAAGTATCAAATTTAATACGCAGGAATCGAAACTGGTCTGAGTCATTCAAAACAGGTACCACTACTTTATAAGGCCCAATTTGTTTGGCTTTGCGAGGAAGGGCCCTGACCGGTTTTATGCTACCCTTTATCAAAATGTCACCTTTCATTTCCCCTTCCGGTGTTAATTCATAAAACATGAGGTTTAGATCACTTCCCATAAATGAATTGTAAAGCAATATAAGCCGGTTTTTTTGGATAAATGGCTTAAACGAAGAAAACCTGCCACCATCATTAACGGTTTTTTGTTGCTTCCTGTGCACCTTATTCCAGTTCAAATCTCCCTCAGGAGATATAGCCATTATACCTATTTCTTCAAAATAATAGTAATTCCTTACGGAAGGGCTTGAGGAGCCAAAGTAACCATGATCCTGGTAATAGTGCTCTTCGCGCTTATACCGCTCCATCAGAACAATTGTTCCACCATCACTCCTTGGTATTAAATTCCTCAAAATCACATCGTCCAGCTGAGTTTTCATAGTATTCTTGCCATACACTTTATCAACGAATTCCTGCTCAAAGGGTATTCGTTTAACATGAAAGCTATCATGATCCGGCTTAACGTGGAGAAACTTTAACCCTTCATATTTTGTCACGCCTACCTCACCATAAGCACCGTTAATTAAAATTTGCTGATTGACACGATCAAGCCCCATCACAGCCTGTGTAGTTACCATGCTATCGTTGTTCATGGATTTCAGGTGGAAAGTACTATCAACGGGATGCATTTTAATGAAATAATGACCCTTATCCTTTTTACTGGCTAATAGCACCCCTTGATAACCCAGAAATGACTGAAATGCTTTTATTTCAGCATTGGTAGCAAGCCCGGCTTTAAACTTTGTCTGATTGATGGCCGATAAGCTTTTATTCAATTGAAAGGTTTGAAGATGATAGGCTTTGTTATCACCTTTTCCGGTAAATAAAATCAAATCGAGACCTGCCTGTTTTCTTTTATCATAAGCAAAAGATTGAACAGGTGCATCAAATTGAGCAATGGTTTTTTTGAAGGCTATTGTATCAAACTTTTTTGAGAATGAATGAACTTTTAGCTCAGTGACACCATCATTTTGCTGCTTTGTTGAAAACAAGACAACATTGCCATTAAACCAGGTAGCCCCTTTAAGCGCTGCATTTTTGGAAAATTTAAGTTTGAGCGTCTTATTTTCTCTCCCTTCTTTACTAACACCCTTAAGCCAAACTTCTTCCTCTTCCCCTTTGTCCCTGAACATTCCCCATGTGCCATCATCGCTGGCATGAATAATGACAGGGTCAAAATCTCCATCCACATTACTTATGGGGTTAGACCAATTAAGAGACTGAGCCTTTATCAAAAAAGGCAGGGCAATCATGCCAAAAACAAGCAAGAACTTAAGTAAGCTTTGCATAAAAAACTCACTCCGGTATTTCAGCATTATAAAGCTCTTAGAAGCATTGCTTTAAATTTACCAAAAACAAAAGTAGGGATTTATAAACGCTTCATCATAGCTATGGACTGATTGCGGACAAAAAATCCTGATTCACAATGATCTACCCCTGTAAACCATTTGGAGCGCATTGAGGAACTAAAAAGAGCTCAATTCAGAGTGTTACTAATAGCACCACTAAACTTATGTATAAAAGATTGACTATCAACACATAGTTTATTTTAATAGCCACATAACAGGTAAATTGCCGTGTTACTTTTTGCAAAATTTTGATTGGTTTTGCCCGGGTATGAGCTTATACGTTTGTAAGTAGATTTGGAAAGATCGAAGCTTAAGTTCGGAAACCATGACAAATTTTGAAGACTTTTCAGTAAAAGGAAAATGGCAAAAAGTTGCTTTAAGCAACCCCATTACAGCGTGGGGTTGCTTGAAAAGTCTTCTTTTTTGGATGGATACCCAACTTAAGCAGCGTTTAGTTCCCTCAACACTCATAGGAACCAGGGAAGAAAGAATTGTAGGAAAATTCCGGGGCATTAAAACAATGCCCCGGATAATTACTTATGCTTTGAAACTCTCTTTAATACCCTTAATACCCTAATTGTCAGTTTCGTAGTTTTATTTCCAAAAAAAACCCGGGTTCTCAGCCCGGGTTTTTTTTATTTTCAAAAAGCAATTAGCACTATTGGTCTAATTCACTACGTGAAATAATCATCCGCTGAATTTCGGAAGTACCCTCATAGATCTGGGTGATCTTGGCATCCCTCATCAAGCGCTCAACATGGTATTCCCTCACATAGCCATAACCACCGTGAATCTGGACGGCTTCTGTGGTCACATCCATGGCTGCTTCAGATGCATAAAGTTTTGCCATAGCGCTGGCTGTTCCATAACGCTCTTTTTTATCCTTAAGTTGAGCAGCCTGCAAACATAATAACCGCGCCGCTTCTATTCGAGTGGCCATGTCAGCCAGCTTAAAGGAGATGCTCTGATGCTTGTAAATCTCTTTCTTGAAAGCTTTGCGCTCAGTAGCATATTTTAAAGATAGCTCGTAAGCACCGGAAGCAATACCCAAAGCTTGCGCTGCAATACCAATTCTACCGCCTTCCAGCGTTTTCATCGCAAACTTAAACCCAAAGCCATCCTCTTTGATCAGGTTTTCCTTCGGAACTTTGACATCATCAAACATGATCGAATGGGTGTCTGAACTACGGATACCCATTTTATCCTCTTCCTTGCCTACAGTAACGCCATCCCAGTCACTTTCTACAATAAAAGCGTTGATACCCTTAGCCCCTTTTTCCGGGTCTGTTTGTGCCATAACAAGGAAAACATTGGCGTGACCACCATTGGTGATCCAATTTTTAGTGCCATTTAATATGTAATGGTCACCTTTATCCTCTGCAGATGTTTTTTGTTGGGTAGCATCAGAACCAGCCTCCGGTTCAGATAGGCAAAATGCCCCAGTCATTTCGCCGGTTGCCAGTTTCGTTAGGTACTTTTGCTTCTGCTCTTCCGAACCATAGTTTTCTAACCCCCAGCAAACAAGTGAGTTGTTAACGGATACAATAACCGAGGTTGATGGATCAATCTTTGAAAACTCCTCCATAGCCAGTACATAAGATATCGTATCCATTCCAGCTCCCCCATAATCCGGCGACACCATCATACCCATAAAACCATGCTCTCCAAGCTTCTGGATATGCTGATCCGGATAAATCCCGTTTTTATCCCGTTCAATAATATCTGATATTAAATCCTTTTGAGCAATGTCCCGAGCTGCTTGCCGGATCATTGTGTGCTCTTCATTCAGGGCAAATTCCATTAGTTACTGTTTTTTGACGTTGCGAAATTATTATTTCTTCATCCGAATTCATTAACCACAAGTAAAAACCTGCTGTAGTAAGTATTGTTTACCTGGACTTTATTTGTTAAACAAATGATTTAATTTTCACCCTCAAAACTTTTACAAAAGGAATTTTTTAAAAAGCCGATGATCAGGAAAAACAATAAAAATAGAAAACCCTTTTATAAAAATTTAGCAACAGGGCTTGCAATCTTTTCCGGTTACAGCGTTGTAATAACATTCTTTATTACCTTTTTTTTCTGGTTTATATTACCCGGTGATAACCTATCAATGGGAGATTGGTTGGCTCCCGAAAGCGATCAACCCCTACCCCTAATTGATCATTTAATAAGCCATTTTAAGATCGGGTCAATAAGCTTATTCATATTCCTTATCCTTTTACTGATCAGCAGTTTTTTTCTGCGTAAAGGTAAAAAGTGGGCCAGGTTCTCTACCCTGTTGCTGCTTATCGCCCCTGTTTTACTTATCATTTACAGCACGGGGTTGCTGATAAGCCAGTGGAGCTTTTTTTGCAGTATTCCTGTCCCTTTTTGGGTATCCTTTTTAGTGATAGCCTTAATCATAAGCTTAGGCATTGTGCTTACTTTTTTAAGCATTCAGCTGGTCAGGAGTAACCCAGTTAACAAATAAAGCTTGTTATTAAGTAGCGACAGGGAATTTGATAAATGGACCGGCCAAAACCAATCCTAAATCACTAAACTCCAAACGGCGTTTGAAAAGCTTTTTTTCAATAACACAACAGAAAGCCTGACTGATGGGTAAGAGAATGGTTAACCCTTTGGAAGCGTCCTAAATAAAAATATATTTGCAACGCTAAAAACCAAGAAAACCAAAAAAATACTATGGAAAGCCTGATCTACATTATTCCGCTATTTGGGGTCGTTGCACTCCTTTTTACCTACATCCGAACCTCCTGGATATCCAAGCAAGAAGTCGGGACAGAAAAAATGGGCCGGATTTCAGATCACATTACCCGTGGCGCTATGGCATTCCTTAAAGCTGAATACAAGATTCTGGCAATATTCGTTGTCATAGTTGCCGGTTTATTGGCATTTTCCGGCAGCCAGGCCGGCGAAAGCTCATCTCCTTTCATTGCCATTTCCTTCATTGTTGGAGCCTTCTGTTCTGGTTTAGCAGGCTTCCTTGGAATGAAGGCTGCAACAAAAGGCAATGTGAGGACAACCCATGCAGCTCGCTCAGGCCTCCCAAAAGCTTTGAATATAGCTTTTGCCAGTGGCTCTGTAATGGGATTAGGTGTCGTTGGATTAGGAATATTGGGATTAAGTTTACTGTTTATCATATTCAGCCAAGCAACTGATTGGAACACCATAAAAGTGGTCAACGTAATAACGGGTTTTTCCTTTGGCGCTTCTTCTATTGCCCTCTTTGCCCGTGTGGGTGGCGGTATTTACACCAAGGCAGCTGACGTAGGCGCTGATCTTGTTGGTAAGGTTGAAGCGGGAATTCCAGAAGATCATCCGTTAAACCCGGCAACCATCGCTGACAACGTTGGTGATAATGTAGGTGATGTGGCCGGAATGGGAGCTGACTTATTTGAATCCTATGTTGGCTCCATCATTAGTGCAATGGTATTAGGCTATGCTTTCATTGGTATTGATGGGGTTTACTTACCCTTAGCTTTGGCTGCCATTGGTATTCTTTGCTCTATAATCGGGACTTTCTTTGTTAAAACCAAAGAAGGAGGGAATCCACAAGCGGCGCTTAATTTGGGTGAGTTTGGATCAGCCGGTTTAATGGTTGTTCTCTCTTTCTTTGCTATGATGTGGATTCTACCCGGAAGCTGGGAAGCAAATGGTGCCACTTACCAGTTCTGGAATGTCTTTATTTGCATGATTGTAGGTTTGGCAGCTGGGCTCGGTATTGGGCTGATAACAGAACACTACACGGGCGTTGGTACTTCACCAACAACCCGGATTGCTCAACAATCTGTTACGGGCGATGCAACCAACATCATTGCCGGTGTAGGGGTCGGTATGATTTCCACCGCTATCCCGATATTGATCATCGTTGTTTCCATTTTGGTCTCTTATTTCTTCGCGGGCCTTTACGGTATAGCCATTGCAGCCGTTGGTATGCTTTCCAACACAGGTATTCAACTGGCGGTTGATGCCTATGGGCCGGTTGCTGACAATGCCGGTGGAATTGCTGAAATGTCGGAGCTACCCGGAGAAGTTAGGGATCGTACCGATAAATTGGATGCTGTCGGCAATACAACGGCAGCTATTGGAAAGGGTTTTGCCATTGGATCGGCAGCCCTTACCGCTTTAGCACTTTTCAGCGCTTATAAAGAAACTGCTCAGATCAATCAAATTGATATTACAACACCCATTGTTATGGCAGGCCTTTTCCTTGGGGGTATGTTGCCTTTCCTTTTCTCTGCTCTGTCTATGCAAGCCGTTGGAAGGGCTTCCATGGATATGATCAAGGAAGTGCGGAACCAATTTAATTCTATCCCCAAGCTGAAAGATGCTTTAGAGGTGATGAAACGAAATGAAGGAAAAGAAACCAGCGAAATGAGTGAGGAGGACCAGCAAACTATGGAAGCAGCCGATGGATCCGCTGAATATGAAAAATGTGTTGAGATCTCCACCAAGGCTTCCCTGAGGGAAATGGTAGCACCGGGTCTTATAGCTGTTTTAATCCCTGTTTTGATTGGCTTTTTTGGTGGTCCGGAAATGTTAGGTGGATTGCTTTCCGGCGTAATGGTTTCGGGAGTTTTAATGGCCATTTACCAATCCAATGCCGGGGGTGCCTGGGATAACGCCAAAAAGATGATAGAAGAAGGCATTACTGTGGATGGTGTGGAATATGGGAAAGGTTCGGAAGCGCACAAGGCATCCGTAACAGGTGATACTGTTGGCGACCCTTTTAAGGATACTGCCGGCCCATCTTTAAATATCCTTATCAAGCTGATGTCCGTTGTTGCGTTGGTAATCGCGCCTTTCCTGATGGATCAGAATGATAGTGGTAATGCCTCCAAAGATGAAGGCCAGCCCAATCATCAGGTTGAAGTGCAGGTTGTATCAATGGAAAATGGAGAAGGTAAAACAGGTGCATGTTGTCCTTATAAAGAAGGTATGAGTAAAAAAGAATGCATTGAAAAAATGAAGGATTGCGATAAAAAGCCTGAAACGCCTTGCTGGGATAAAGAAACAGATGAAAATGACAATGATAAGGTACAGGCCTATTTACCTCAAATAATGAATTAAGTCATCAATGACCATTTTTATTTTAATATGGATATGCCCGGTCTTTATGCCGGGCATATTTTTTGGTTTCAGTATAAGGCATAAGACAATCATTAACATTGCATAACTAAAGAAAACAATACCATGGCACAAACACCTGATTACACAGAAATTCACCAAGAACACCGGCAGTGGCTAACTGACCTTAATTTTTACCATGATGAAATCAAATACTACCAGAACCAGTTAGCGCAAATTGCTGCTCGTAAAGACATTGACGACCAATACCACCAAAAAATCATTAATTTCAAACGGCGTTTTTTTGATACCTTGGAGACAATTGATAAGCTACGTTATAGTATTTACAAGCATGAAAAGGAACTGGCTGACCATGAAAAATTAGCGGAAAGAACCCAGATCCACGTAAATGAAGACCATCACGCCAAAAAAACTGAATTCAACAGCTTTAAGCAAGAATACGAAAAACTGAAAAAAGATTTCACTACCTTCCTTGAAGCCATAATATAGCCATTAAAATCTTGGGTTGGAGGTTCAGTTTGTCTTCAAACCTTTAAAGAGGAAGAAAACATTGAATTCTCGTTTAACAAGAAGGATCTAATAAATGATTAATTGGGTTTTAAGGTAATAGGAGCGCTATTTTTTGAAAAAACCTTAATAACTTAACCACCCCTATCCCCGGAGAAAGTTTTACGGCATCAAATTCCCCTAACCGCCTGGCAAAAGCTTAACTGTAAAAAAAAAGCCCTTTCAAAGTCAATCTTGAAAGGGCTTTAATGAATTGGCCGTGATCCCGCAGGGATTCGAACCCTGGACCCTCTCCTTAAAAGGGAGATGCTCTACCAGCTGAGCTACGGAATCGACCTCTCAAAAGAGCGGTGCAAAGGTATTGATTTGCCGGTTGCTTTTCCAAATTAGTCCCCAAAAAATTTGGCGACAATGGCCAGCAAGCAAAATGTTGGGCAATTTATTATTTTAGCGCTACAAACAAAAAATCCCTGGAATAGTTGTTTTTAAATTAACAAAAAAGCTTCTAAATTTGCCATGCTTGTGAAAGCGATGATGACGTATCAAATAAGCATGCACCCAAATCGGGGTGTAGCTCAGTCCGGTTAGAGTACACGTCTGGGGGACGTGTGGCCGCT
>CAZQQN010000052.1:0-12319 GCA_964595485.1 uncultured Sphingobacteriales bacterium
TCAGCGTTATCTGCGTTCTATTCGGATTTTAACCTCTTTTAGACGCTTTTTTTAGCAAAAAGCTCGGCAAAAGAGCTAATTCCACTATGAAATGACAATTATTCACAATGAGCTAAGGTATCATGCCTCAACGCTTTCTTAAATCATAAACCTGCATTTACCTAACCAACTTTGACTTGGGTTAGCAGGTAATTCCTTTCTAAAAGAAAGTGGAACATAGAACCCGCATTAGGTTATTATTTTGGGCTAATGCCATTTCACGAACACTTTTATTGAAGGTTAAGGTGTTGTTTCACCACAAAATTCTTGGTAAAACCTTATAAGGAGATTTTTATTTGCCGCAAAAAATGGCAATATTTGAAATTCAAAATTTTGTATTTTAGCTAGCCAAAAGTAGCACCCAATACCGATTGAAGCAATAATTTGTTAAATGCAAAGACTTGTAATTTGAAAATTGGAATTCTGTTAGCGAGTGACTTTACTGAGGGCAATGGGGCCAATGCTCGGATTAAAGCTTATGCAAAAGGGCTAAGGGAGCAGGGAGCAGATGTTGAGATCCTTTTTTTACATGCTTCATCCTTCAACAATACTTTGGTGAATAACAAGAAAGAAGGGAATTGGCAGGGGATTTTCTATAAATTTCTGAACAATCGCGTTACCCGACCTGCCTCTTTTCTGGGTAAGGTATATGATACCCTGAGGGCTATTGCTGGTAGTACCTACTACCTCTTAAAACACCATAAGGAGTTTGACCTCCTCTACCTTTATTCTCCTAAGATACACCAGTTCTTCCACATTTATGCCTTAAACCGCTTGCTCGGTATCACTACCGTTATCGAAAAAACTGAACTGAATAGTGCCATGTTCGATAATGACCAGGCTCCAAAAAGCCGGTTGCTGAGGCAATTATATCAATGGGAAGAAAAACATACGCATCAATTCTGCGAACATTTAACGGTCATTTCAAAACGGCTATATAATCACTTCAGGCAATCTTTCCCGGAAAGCCGGATATCACTTGTTCCTATAATAGTCGATATGGAAAGGTTCAGCCATTTAAATGGAGACCCTAAAAAGCCTTACCGTGTAGGTTATTTGGGCTCATTCGGGGAAAAAGATGGCGTCCCAGGTATAATAGATGCTTTTGCAAAAGCCCACAAAAGCATCCCTGAGCTGAAGCTTCGCCTTATGGGATTTAACCCCTATGAGAGACAAACAAGGGAGCATTTAGATCAATACCATTTGAATGGTTCCGTTGAATACATGGGTCAGGTTAAATACAGTAGCATACCCGATTTAATACACGAGTGTGATCTTTTAATAGTTAACAGGACTGATACGGATTACGCCAACTTTGGTTTTCCTACTAAGTTAGGGGAATATTTGGCAACTGGAAGGCCAACCGTTATAACCAATGTAGGGGATGTTACGAATTACCTTCAGCATGAAGATGATACTTTTATTATTGAGCCCGATAATTGGGAAAAACTAGCAGAAGTGATCATGGATCGGTATGAGCAGTATGAGTACTTCAACAAAATTGGTAAAAGGGGTAAACTGGCAACCCAGCAACACTTTGACTACCGAATTCATGTTAAGGAACTTTACCAAATATTGCTACGCATTAATTACAATGTGGATTCAGCTCAAAAGGTGTCTGATGGTAAAATAAAGGAGCATTTAGGTGATAAAAATGATCCCATCCAACCTTTAAAGCCTCCTTATGCAACGAAGGATTGATTAGGGGTAGGCCAGAAAAAGCTGCCTCATGGTACAACCGGTTATCCTTCTTCAAAACATCATACTGCTTTCTGATTCAAAGCTTAATTACAATAGATCCCAGGTTACCCTGTAATAGCTATTTAGGTCAGGTCAAAAAGTTAACACTGGTTACCTTCAGGTGATCACAATAATCGTAAAATTGGTTGCAATGCCTGGTTATTGCTGGCTCATTTTCTATGCCTTCTTAAAGTTGATTCCATTACCTACCTAATCAAGCTTTCCCTTCTCGGAAGTAGAGTCTTCTAAAAAAAGACATACAGAAGCTCCGTGAGCAGGGGATTTTTGGCTAATAGTAACGGTTAAAAACTTTTATTAAAGGCTAAAGGCGATAAAAATTGTGATACCGTTAGCTGATTTTACATAATGCATGGTAATACCTTTGAAAATAATACACTACCGCCCTCCATCCATTTCAAAAGTACAAACGATCCTAAAGCCTTTTATCCTTCAAATAGATGGTTGAAGAGAGCTACTTTTAAGCGCCATTAGGGTGATACAATGTTTTTACTACTCAGCTCAAGCCCTTGCCATTAGGGTGAATTAGTCTATAGAATCTCCGGTTGCAGGAATGTGACTTAGCTTCTTCATGTTTTCCGGGTTGCTAAAATTGTATTGGTGGAGCCCGTTATTGCCGATAACCATTAAAATCTCATCATGAGGGATCGCATCAAAAGCATGGATTCCTTCTTTATGATCCAGCATATTTGAATTAATGCGGTATTTATCTTTTGTACTGTAAACCTTCAATCCTGCTCTGCCATCACACAGGTAGAGGACTTGATCTTCAACAGCCAGACCATTGGGATCTTCCATTGAATAAGTTTTCATCATTTGAGGATTGCTGATGTCTGTAATATTAAGCACATCCAACCTGTTTTGGGTTCTTCCACAGGGCCCATTGCTATTCAATGTTACATAGGCAAATGAATCGGTCGGATAAACCGGATCACAAGCCCTTGCATGCTCGAATCTACCAACTTCAACCGGATTACTGGGATTGGAATTATCGTAGATAAACATACCCCGCTGCGAACCGATAAATAACTTATCTTTATAGGGAAATATGGTTTCAATACCCTCCTGCAACGATTTATCCCTGATCTTATCCGGGCTTTGCCCGTTGGAAAGGTTAAAAACATTTAACTCGGACCAATCCACGGCATAAAGATGGTTGCCACTGATAGCAAACCGCGCCATAGATCCCCCAATACCGGATGGAGCGTTACTACCCGCATCAAATCCTGTATTTCCGGCGGAATTTTGAGGTGATAACTCTCTCCTGTCCAATGGCCTTGGATCATTACCGGAACAATCTACTTTTTCTGTGACCTCTTTCGTTTGATAATCGACTATAACCCCTTCATCCTCATTTAACTTACCTGTATTTCCTTCACTCATACTCGAGTTCTCAAACACTTTATCAACTCTTTCCAGCATTTCCGGGCTTGAAGGATTACTAATATCAATAGCATACATATCGGTATAACTATTAGCATACATGATGTCTCCTTTAACAGCCATATCGGTGTTGCCAGGGATTTGTATGTATCCTATATTCCGGGGATTGGAGGGTTCCGCATTGTCATAAATGTGAATGCCTTTATGCTTTTCCCCGACAAATAAATAATCATCTGTCCTAAAATAGATCTTACCTGGGTTTTTAAGGTCAACTTTTTCAGCGGTGCCCACAGATGCCCTGATTTTGGCCAATGATTTGTAAACAGGTACTTGTTTTTTTCGGGTTACCTGCTTTTCGCATTCATCTTTCGTGCAGCTTGCCAAAAGTATTGATATTGAAAAGATAGCAATGTAACTGAAAAATCTCTGTAACATGGTAATCGTTTTTTGCTTTTGCATTCCGCTAAGACGTTGAAATTTAAAAAAAAGTTGCAAAATGACTTTTTTCATTTTTAAAGTTCCTGTATAGTTTTGCTGAATCAATCCTTTAAAGGTATATCCATGAAAAAGATCCTGTTTTTTTGGGGGGTATTCTTACCCGGAATACTCTCTGGGCAAACTGTTCAGGAAAAAGTGCTACACCTAGAAAAAGGCGAAATTTACCGGGGAATGATTATCCCTAATGGTGATACTGCCACCATAAGGCTTAAAACGAGAAGCGCCAATGAACGCATTTTTAAAAAGGAAAATGTTGATAGAACTAAAATCAGAGAGGTAAAGGCATCCTATTATCAACAGAAAGGAGTTTTGAGTGAAGCCTTGGCTATTAAAAAAGGGTATTCATTATTCACAGATATTGGTATTTTACTTGGAGCTGATCGTACAGGGGGCGCCCAGTTAGGGTTAAATGGGGAATTGATAAATGCCTATGTCGTAAACCCCCATTTTTCCGCTGGAATTGGTGCCGCTTCTCATCATTATTTCGGGGATTTTACCTTCTTACCGATTTTTGCGAATGCTAAGGGTAATTTGCTAAAAGGCGATTTCACTCCTTATGCCAATGCCAGCTATGGCCTGAGTTTACCCTGGCTTATTGAAAAACAGGAATACCCATTAGTATCGAAGTTTGAGGGTAGGCGTTTTTACCAATTTAGCTTGGGGATCAAAAATTTCTTCAGGGATAGAGTGGCCTTTTTCTTTGAAGTTGGCATGGCCAGTAATCGAATGAAAGCCACAAGAAAATTTGAACCCGGACCTGATAATGACAATGTAGTCAAAGAAGAATTGATTTATACCAAAAATCGCATAGCAGTCAAGTTTGGCTTCCAATTTTGAAAAGGATAGAAATGAGATTTCCTGAAAGGGTATTGAATGAATAATAAAATGCCATCTACCCAAAAAAGCCCGGCTTTGGGTTTATAAGCCGGGCTTTTTCAAAGGAGCTACTGCTTAATAAATCGTTTATTAAACATTTGTTCAGAAGTTTTGACTTTCATCATGTAGGCACCCGCTTCCAATGATTCAATATCCAGGTTAAAACCGCCTGATTTGTAATTATCAAGTGACTTTTGCCGGAGCTTTTTCCCTTTCATGGAATAGATGGTCACTTGTAGGTCTTTTGCATTTTCAAGTTCCAAAGCGACCGCAAGGTTTTTGGAGGCTGGGTTCGGATGAATTTGCAGTTGTTGGTTTAAGGTCTGGTCTTCCCTGCTTACAGGGTAACCAACGGTAAAGGCTTTACGCACCTGTCGACCAAAGTTTTCTTCTAAATCCCCATCTTCAAGTTCGATTCGGTTTTCCATTCGAACCAGCTGGGCAGTTCCGTTTCCTTCATTATTGGCAAAAAAAGATAATCCGTCTCCCACATTAAAAGGACTACCTCTTTCATCTTTAAGTATGAATTCATAACACCCGGGGTCAAGGTCAAACGTATCAAAATACAAGGAATTATCTTCAAAATCAGTCCTTTCGTAAACAATATTAGGCCCACCTTTACCATTTACTTTTCTTAAAACGTAAGAAGTTTCGTCACTGGCATCATTGGTGATCAGGCGGAGACGAAATTTACCTGGGTATTGATTAACTGCCCTGTATTCTGAAGAGGTTTTGTTATTAGCCTCATATTCATCGTCCTTGCCATTTGGCTTGCTAACCTTTACCTCAAAAGGTTTCAGACCGCTAAATAAATTACTCCAATTACCAACGCTTGGTAGTTTTATCTCAGTTGATTCCATGAAATCAAGGCTACCTTCCCATTTGTAGGTGGCTTTATCTGTGCCTTTAGCACCATAGGTTATGGTAGCGCTTTCAAGGGTTTTGGCGCCCTGGTTTTGGATTTCGATTTCCGGTGATCCACATATAGGGTTGAAGCGACTGTTTCTTGGATCCTTGCTGGGGGAAATAATACGCTTAATGGCAACATCGTTGTCCCTGTTTTTCTCTCCATAGGCTATAAATTGGGCATCTATCACCCATCTTGGATCAGTGTAATCCCTTCCGCTTGGCTCGATGAAATTATGGCTTTGCATATTCATCTTTACGGTGAAGTCCTGACCGGGGCTTACTTTATCCGTTATTTCATGGTCATAGGGTAAAGAAACGGTTCCGGGGCACCAATTTGAACGGGAAAGGATCCAGGTCCCCGTTTGAGGATAAACCGGTGTCATATCACAATTGTCCCGCCAGGGAATATTCTGGGCTACCTGTTCTTGATTGATTAGAACCCGGTAAAATTTCCGGCAAAATTCTGCGCAGTTAGCATTGGCATCCCCAAAACCATGACCTTTTATGCTGACCCGTATTTTGGCTTCATCCGCATCATTCGGCATTGTAAAATCAGTTGGTACCAAGCGGTCTCCATTGATATCGGATGTATCAAAACCATAATAAAAGCCTGTCGCTGGGCTCTTATAAATATTTTGAACGGAAACGGGTTCGCGAGGCGGTGTACCCTCTATCATGATAAATTCCAATTTGATGGTGAATCCATCGCGAGGACCGCGGTAGAAAGCCCTGAGGTTTTGGTTACCTTTCAATAGATTTTGGTAATCGGTAACATCAAAATACCACGGGTAATTAAAACCTTTTTGGCGATTGCCTGAATAAGGTGTCGCTGCCCTGCCTATTTCAATAGGAGTGCCTTTAATGGTATCGACTTGATTGGTCAACGTGGTATCAACAGCCACCTGGTGGGTATCAACGATGTTACCTTGTTGATCCACATCGAAAACAGGGCGCCCTGCTTCCCAGTAATAACGGGTCTCTACCGGTTCAGAGGGACTCCGGTTGTGAAAGGTTACCCGAACAGAATCAACCCTTGAGGAGTCAACAATGCTATTGCCGGAATAGGTATACCGATAAGCCGGGCTTCTTTTAAGTTGCACAGTATTTCTTATGCTATCATCAATCTTAAATTCAGGGAGATAGGTTTCTTGACCGGAAGGCTTGTAAATAGCAAATTTGGTGGTATAATCCCATTCACTACATCCACCCTGGGGACAGCCTAAGGTGGCTTTCAGCCAAACCCTTTGGTAACTTTTGTCATCTCCGGCCTGGCCCGGAAAATCCGCCTCTGTGAAATAACCCCCATACCCTGACCAGTGAATCGTATCCTTGGCATGAATACGAACTGTGTCTCCAGGGTCTGCTTTAGCCGTGATGGCGAAAAAGCAGCAAGCGATTCCTAATAAAATTGTCACTGAACTTTGCTTCATAGCACGCATTTTTAAATGGATTGTATTTTGTTTAAGGGTTTACCAATAAAGCTTGCTAAGGTAATAAAAACTTTACAGACAGTTGACAATTGTTTAAAATCTTGTCCATGTACGGTAAAAATCCCAATTTGCTAAGTAAATAGGTTAATCCCAATTAATGCAGTCAGAGGGATATAAACTTTTAGATACTACAAAATTGGGTTAATAGAGGCTTAGAAGATAAAACCCTTATGGTGATTGGAAGATTTAGCCGAAAGTTGGGAGTTCTTTACTCAATGAAAGCAATTTTATGCCATAATCTGAGTTAATTTTATGAATCACTAAAATCACTTTTAAATAAGCATGACTGAATTAAAGGCATTAGAGAAGGAGGCTCGCCGGTTAGAGTTGGATGGTAGTAACCGTAGGGAATTATTAGACCAAGTGGAAGCTTACACAGATGATTACCTTGAAAACCTGCCTCAGGCAAAGGCCTATTATAGAAGCAAAAGTGAGGAAGGTGGTGGCATTTTGGAGAAGAATATCCAGGAAGAAGGAATCCCGATGCAGGAAATATTGCAATGCTACCGGGAATATGTTGAAAAGGACGGTTTGAATGCAGCATCAGGGGGCCATTTGGCTTATATTCCGGGTGGTGGAGTCTACCCGGGCGCACTTGGCGATTTCCTGGCCGCTGTTACCAATCGCTATGCTGGTGTATTTTTTGCCAATCCCGGTGCTGTTCGAATGGAAAATATGCTTATCCGCTGGTTGAGGGATTTGATCGGGTTCCCTGAAACTACAGCAGGAAACTTGGCTTCCGGTGGATCCATTGCAACCCTGACAGCCATTGTTACGGCCAGGGACGCTCTTAGTTTGAGAGCTAAAGACTTTGAAAGCACGGTTATTTATTTAACCGCTCAAACCCATCATGCTGTTCACAAAGCATTGCGCATAGCCGGGCTTGGGGAAGTTATTCAACGGGATATCCCAATGGATGATGAGTTCAGGATGCAAACCAATATTCTGGCTAAACAAGTTGAAAAGGATCGTCAAAAAGGACTTAAGCCCTGGATGGTAGTGGGCTCTGCTGGTACCACTGATGCCGGGGCTGTAGACCCGCTATCGGAAATAAGCCGGATCTCAGAACTGAATGGCCTGTGGTTTCACCTGGATGCAGCCTATGGTGGTTTTTTCTTGCTTTCAGAAACAGGTGGGGAAAAGGTTAAGGGACTAAACTTAGCGGACTCGATTGTTATGGATCCACACAAAGGCCTCTTTTTGCCCTATGGCCTGGGAATCGTTTTGATTAAAGACGGTGATAAACTACACCAGTCTCATTATTACCAGGCCAATTATATGCAGGATTCCCTGGAAACAGGGGATGAGCCCTCACCATCTGAACTTTCACCGGAGTTGACGAAACATTTCAGAGGGCTTAGGATGTGGCTGGCATTGCAGCTTTATGGGCTTAAGCCGTTTCGCGCTGCTTTGGAAGAAAAGCTCCGGTTAGCTGAGTATTTCTATAACCAACTTTTATCAATGAAAAGATTTGAAGTCGCTTGCCGCCCTGATCTGTCGGTTGTCCTTTTTCGGTATGTTCCCCAAAATCAGGACCCTGATGCCTTCAATAAGGCTGTTAACCAAGCCATACAAAGAGCAGGGAAGGTATTTATGTCCTCAACAACTGTGGATGGCCAATTCTTTCTGCGGGTGGCAATATTATCTTTCCGCACCCATAAGGATACGATTGACATTGCACTTGATCAACTTCAGCAATATGCCCGCGAACTTGAAGAGACCGGTGACTTAACCGAATAATTTTTTGAAAAAGCCTTTTTGCACAGGATGGGCTTGAAATCCCGCATCTGATACGGCTTGCTGAACAGTTTCCGAATCAACCTCACCTTCCACAGTAAGGATTTTACCTGAACTCTGGGTATCCACATCCCAACTATTGATTTGACTAATGGCTTCTAAATAGGGCTTTACTTGCTCAATGCATCCCTCACAGTTAATATTGGTTTGAAATTTCATAGGTTATGTTTTTGCTTGAAAAGGAGCAAAAGCCGATAAAAGTTTCACCAAAGGCTTATTGTTTATTGAAAGATTTTTGCATAAGCTTCCTCACCTTTTTGTTTAAAGGCCCGGAACATACCACTGGTATTGAAAGTTGCCGTATAATTACCGGCCTGGTCGAGGGCAATGATACCCCCTTTTCCCCCTAAAGCCTTCAATTGATGGTTGATAACCGTATCAGCGGATTCCCTGAGAGGCATATCCTGGTATTTCATGTGAGCACTGACATCATAGGCTACTGCATTCCTGATGAAGTATTCACCGTGACCTGTGGCTGAAACGGCACATGCCGTATTGTCTGCATAGGTGCCGGCTCCTATGATTGGAGAATCTCCTATTCGCCCATATTGCTTGTTGGTCATGCCACCGGTGGAGGTCCCGGCAGCCAGATTGCCATTTTTATCGAGTGCTACTGCGCCAACGGTTCCCAAATAGTCAGATGGCACACCATCTTTGCCTTTTTCTTCCTTCGAGTTCTCCAAATGTCTTTGAAGGCTACGATAACGGGATTGGGTGAGGAAATAGCCTGAATCTCTCAGAGTGAGACCTTGTTCTCTTGCAAAAAGCTCGGCTCCTTCTCCAGCCAGCATTACATGCTTTGACTCTTTCATGACCGCCCTGGCTCCGCTTATTGGGTTTTTAACGTTGGTAACGGAGGCTACAGCTCCAGCATTTTTATTAACACCTCGCATGATTGAGGCATCCATTTCTACATCGCCTTGATGCGTTAATACAGACCCCTTACCAGCGTTGTAAAAAGAATCATTTTCCATTACTTGTATGGCTGATTCTACTGCCATGATAGCTTTACCACCTTTTTTCAGCACAGAATAACCCCTATTGAGGGCTTTTTTTAGTTTTGTTTTGTAAATAGCCTGCTTTTCTTTGCTCATACCTGAAGGACTCATACCACCCGCGCCACCATGTATCAATATGGTAATAGGCCCATTCTCCGCTTTATCAGATTTTGATTTTGCTTCCTTGCTGTTATCATTACCATCTTTGCTAATGCCCTGGCAAGCGCTTACCAATAAACAGAGCCCTAAGATTAAAATGTTATTGTGCATAAATGGTTTTTTCAACAAAAATAAGCGATTTTAAGGATATTGCGGCTTCTATTTCAATTCCTAAGCGGCCGCGAGCAATTATTTGAATAATACCCTAAGGTGGCTTTCAATAAGATGGTAAGAATTCAGGGTAATAAAAGGCGAAGTATGAAAATCGCTAAGAATCCGCTATATTCGTCAGCACACTCAAAAATCGTTAATCATGGAACAATATTGTTTTTGTCCATATTGCGGGAGTCCCGAAGGGTATGTATTCGTTCACGGTCATTACCAGTGCGTTACTTGTGGGCAAAATGTCATTCCTTGTTGTGGTTAAGCAGGTTCAACCAGGGAAAGTATTCATACATATCCATCCCGTGTTGTAACTTTGGAATCTAAATTTACCTTCTATGCCTTTTGATATAGCACCAATCCGGGAACGGATTGAGCAATTTAAAGCACAGGGCAAAAAGCTGTTTGCGTCATCTTCTTTTCAGAGTCATAGCATACCGATGCTTCATATCATTAGCAGGATTGATCCCACTATCCCCGTATATTTTTTAAATACGGGCTACCATTTCCCGGAAACCATTGCTTATAAGGATCAAATAGCGGATTTGCTGGGAATTGAGGTGATAGATTTGAAACCGGCGCTGCCAAAACATTTACAGAAAGACGGAAAAGGACATTTGTACTTTACTTCTGACCCGGACCTTTGCTGCCACATCAATAAAGTTCAGCCTATGGAGCCCATATTGGCTGAAAAAGATGTGTGGATCAGTGGCCTTAGACGGGATCAGAGTGATAACCGAGAGACCGTGCAAGAAGTGGAGGATGCCCCCCATAACACATTACGATACCATCCTATGCTGGATTTTGACCGCAAAATGATTGTAGAGTATTTAAAAGCTTACGAATTACCCCGCCACCCACTTGAACAAAAAGGCTACATGAGCATAGGCTGTGAGCCCTGTACAAAAAGGGTGGACCCTAAGACGGTCGGGACTGAGCGAGATGGTCGTTGGTCCGGGCTGAATAAAAGTGAATGTGGTCTAAACACTGAATTAAGGAATTCCTCATGAAGGTCTTGGTAACAGGAGGTGCCGGGTATATTGGCACTGAACTCGTAGAAGGATTAGCCAATAATCCTATGATCGAAGCGGTGACGGTTTATGATAACCTGAGCCGAAAAAATTATAACCTGTTCTTATTCCATCGTTTAAGAGGTGAGAAAGTGCGATTTGAGGAAGGTGAATTACTGGATTCAAGAAGGCTTAAACAGGTCCTGAGCAATGTTGATGTGGTTATTCATTTAGCAGCCCGGGTAACGACACCTTTCGCCAGCGAAGATCCGCATTTTTTCGAACAAGTGAACCATTGGGGTACAGCTGAATTGGTATACGCCATTGAGGAAAGTCCTGTTCAGCAATTGATATACCTTAGCAGTGGCTCTGTCTACGGTTTTTCTGAAACAGAAGTCAATGAAACAACGATCCCTAATCCAAAAACCTACTACGGCGTATCAAAAAGAAGAGGGGAGGAGCACATAGAGCGACTCCAAAATAAGCTCAATGCCAGTATTGTAAGGTGTGGCAACGTTTATGGTTTTAGTCCGAGTATGCGTTTTGATGCGGTGATCAACCGTTTCATGCTGGAGGCCAATTTTAACAATCGCATATCCATCAATGGGAGTGGTAAGCAGCACCGACCATTTATTCACATTGAGAAAGTAGTGAGTGCATTGCAACAAATGTTGCAGAAGTCAATCCCACCTGGCACTTATAACTTGGTGGATAAAAACCTTTCTGTATTGGATTTGGTTGAGACCCTTGAACAAATTTATCCTTCTCTTGAAAAACTCTACGTCAACCAACACCTGGACCTTCAGGAATTAAACATTAATCCCCACAGTACCTTACGACAATATATTGATGTGGCAGAAAGTGACCTTCAGAATGAGTTGCAATTATTCAAGGAACAATTTGCCTTTCACCCATTTGGTTAAGTAGTTGATTGCTTTTTAGGATTATTTTCCCGCAAAGGATTGTCATACCAAAGGTCAACATCAAATCGTTATTGACACCTCCAAATCCCCCTCATGGACAAAAAATGGTAAAATGACAAAAAAGGTAAGATCGTAAAATTCACCGCACATCTAACAAGGCCTTATTTCAACCACATTTCTACTGAACGACAACCCTGTTACCACCTTATTACAACTTTATTACTACCGTATTACCGTAATAGTCCCCTCAAATTCCTCCTTTGAACCATCCTTACCCGTTACAACAAGGCGGTAAGTGTATATTCCTTGCTGTACCA
>CAZQQN010000053.1:0-12003 GCA_964595485.1 uncultured Sphingobacteriales bacterium
GAGGTTTCCGGGTCTATATTACCAGTCGGCTCATCAGCAAGGATAATGTCAGGGGAGTTAAGGAGCGCCCTGGCAATAACAACCCTTTGTTGTTCCCCACCTGATAGCTCAAAAGGCATTTTAAAATCTTTTGTTCCAAGGCCGACCAGGTTTAAAACGTCATCCAACCGTCTTTTGATCTCATTCTTATCTTTCCAACCCGTTGCCCTCATCACAAAAGTAAGGTTTTCGCCTACCGTACGGTCTGTCAATAATTGGAAATCCTGGAAAACGATACCTATTTTTCGTCTTAAAGAAGGTATTTGTTTAGGTTTTAAGGCTCCCAGATCGAAACCAGCAACCTGGCCCTTTCCCTTTGTCAGCGGTAGATCACCATATAAAGTTTTCAACAGGCTAGACTTACCACTTCCTGTTTTACCGATCAAATAAACATATTCACCTGGGTAGATAGCAATGTTCACACCATTAAGGATCAGGAATTCACCCTGGAAAATTTTGGCATTTTCCAATTGAACAATTGGCTGCGCTTCACTCATCTATATTTAGTTTTCTCATTTTACCAAAAGGGATTTCTTCAATCTGGGCTTTCAGGGTTTCTATATGGTCACCTAGGCCCATTTTTTTCAATCCCTTTTCCGGTCGATCAGCACGGAAGTAACCAATGAGGGTAAATTGTTCATCCCTTATTTGGATATAGTCCGGAATTTTAGCAGTGCCTTTAATTTTAAGAATGTACATAGCGGGAGGATGCCCTTGATTTTTTCAGTAAAAAATTTATAGATTTGCTTCCCGCGGAACGTCTAATTTGTAGCAAAATTAATTTAAACCATAAGAAAAAATGAAATTCCTTACAAAATTCCACGTCCTACTTATTGCATCAATGATTATCTTTTCTTATAGCTGTAATCCTCTGAAAGATCTTCGGGAAGATTATTCTAAAGTAAAGGTTGAATCTTCACCTGAAGTAATGGAAGTTCATGCAGATTCCATCGATATGGAAATAAAGGGCGAAATCCCCGAGGATTACATAAAAAGTGATGCGGTGATCAAATACACGCCAACCCTGGTTCATAAAAAGGGAGACACGGCGTTGGAAGACTTTTACATTAAAGGTAAAGAAGCTAAAATTAGTGACCCAGATGTAGACCCTTCGGCAACAATACCAGAAGACCAGGGCGGTACTTTCAGCCATGATTTTAAGATACCATACAAACCTACATACAAAGAATCACGACTGGATGCTTGTGTCAGGTTCAAGATTGAATCTGAATTTGACTCCTTAGATCAGTGTTCCAGTCCATCAATAACAGATAGCATTACTGCCGGTGCTATTACTACCTCGCTTACCGTTAAGCCTTTTGATGATGTTTTGATTGCTGGAGTAGATCCAAAATCAGGGCAGAATAAATATACGCCTGGCGAAAAGCCCGGTGATTTGGAGGGTGATAAAACCGATGTTTATCGTCCTCAAAACAATACAAGAAATCCTAAAGCAGGGGTAATAAAGCCAGCTAATATCAATCAAAAAGGAACCATTAATTTCGAGATCGATCGCCATTATATAAGGGAATCTGAAAAAGATGGAGAGGCCATGAGAAAAATCAGGGAGTTTGCACAAAAAGATAACCTCGTGATCTCAGGCGTTGTCATAAACTCTTATGCCTCTCCTGATGGAGAGCTGGAGAATAATGCCGAATTAACACGTGATAGAGCTGAAAGTACTTATGAGTACCTCAAAGATGAGTTGGAAAAGCTTGGTCACGAAAGTGTTCATGATTCAGATTTTTACAGGAAAGCCTCTACAAAAGAAGATTGGAGCGGATTTCAACGCTTGGTTCAGCAATCTGATTTAGATCAAAAGGATGAAATCCTTAATATAGCTAATTCAAATATGGCCCTTGATGAAAAAGAACAGGCTATAAGAGATATGGATGTTTGGGAACCTTATATGGTAGATACCCTCCTGCCAAAATTAAGGCGTTCAGACATTGATGTAAAAGGCTTTTTAAGGGTCAGGCCTCAGGAAAAGGTAGAAACCATTGCCGAAGAAAAAGGACTTGATAGCCTGCACCGAAAGGAGCTGATAAAACTTGCTTACAATAGTAATAATATTGAGAGGAAACGGGAAATCTATCAACATTACACAGAAAGATACCCTGACAATTGGGTTGGTCACAATAACTTAAAAGCCCTTCTACTTTTCGAGGGCCGTTACAAACAGGCCCAAAAGGCATTTGAAAAACTTGATGAACAGTACCCTGACAATGCCTACATCCAAAATAACCTTGGCGTTGCTAACAGGCATATGAACGATTACAGTACTGCCAGGGAGAACTACCTTTTTGCTAAGCAAAAGAAGAAAGATGAAAGGAACAACCTGGGAATTCTTGATATAAAAGTAGCTGATTATGAATCGTCAGTTGAAAATTTTGAAGATAACCGCTGTGATTACAACGTTGCTCTTGCTTATACCCTTAAAGAAGATTACGATAAAGCCCTCGACAAAATAGAATGCATTACCAATAAAACAGCAGATGTATTTTACCTTAGAGCGATTGTTGGTGCAAGGAAAGATGATGCCGATTTAATGACCACGAGCCTCAGGCGAGCTTTAGAAATGGATGAAAACATTCGAGAAAGGGCTAAAAATGATCTGGAATTCAGGGATTATCATGGAACCCCTGAATTTAAAAATGCATTACGCTATTAGTAATATATAAAAAAAAATTATGAAGCTACTTAAATTAACTTTTGCTATTTTTATTGGTTTACTGGCTGGATTAGCTAGTTGTGACGACAATGCCAAACAAGATATTCGAGGTGATGATGGTAACCCTTCCACCGGCGGTAACGGCGGTAGTGGTGGAGGCGGTGGCGGCAATGGCGCCACCAATGGTGATCCCGCCATTGCTTTTGAGCAAACCCCTGGTGATGTTATTCAAAAAGGAGATTCTGTATCTTTTACTTTAACGGTAGAATCTTCCTCTCCACAAACAAACCTTAAGAAGCTTTCGATGGAAGTAATGGCCAAAGATGCTGGTGGTTTGTATCAGGCGCTTTCCGAATACAAAGATTCTCAATCTTTTTCTGCTGTGCCTACCACTGGTGCCAATTTTGGCTTCAGAGTAAGTAACGTAGATTTTGGGGATTTTGACTCTGTCAAAGCTCAATTCAAACTTGTTGATGAAGATAACCAAAATGTTACTGAAAGCTATGTTTTTGCTATCGGGGAGATTTTCCGGGATAAATATTTTATCGGAGGCGATTCTGTTATCCCCATCTATCACAAATATACACCGAAACAAAGTAATAGCGTCAAAACTAAATTTGACTTGTATTATTATGAAAATAATACTACGCAGGGCTATGTTCCAGGTGCAGGTTCTAAAGCTACTATAGCAGATGATAGCAAGGATTCATCATCCTTTAACAGACAGTGGACCACAGAGACTGATGCAGAATTTGTAAAAGCCAATGGTGCGGGTATCGATTTTCAAAGGCCTTTTGATATTCAAATAGAACAAGCTTATAAAAACCGAGATCCGAAGAAAACTATCATTAACATCTCAGCCAATGATTTAATCATTGTTAAATTACGAAATCAGGGACGATTTGCCCTACTCAAGATAGTTGACGTAGTTGATAATCAATCTGATCCAACAAGTAGTTTTATTTCTTTCAAGGGTAAAGGAAAAGATATTCGGAATTAGGTTTTAGATTAAACCAATAAAAGCTGGCCTGGTTCAGGTCAGCTTTTTTTTGCTCCAGAGTTGTTTGGAATGGCTTATTTTTTGATTAGTGAGCGATAAATAACGTATCAGGACAAAGCACTAATGCAATTCCTTTACCCCAATTTTCTTTACGCATTTTTCACCCTTCTGATCCCCATTTTGATTCACTTGTTTTACTTCAGGCGTTTCAAAACGGTATATTTTTCTAATGTTAGGTTCCTTTCACAATTAAGAGAAGAACGCCAAACAAGAAGCCGTCTTAAGAATTGGCTTGTTCTTGTAAGCCGACTATTAGTTTTTTCTTCTCTTATCATGGCTTTTGCACAACCTTACTTTCCCTCTGATACTTCAAAAAATAAACCCGGTAAGGATGCTATTAGTATTTTTATAGATAATTCCTTTAGCATGCGAAATGTTGGAGAGAAGGGAAGTTTGATCGAAACAGCCAAGAAAAAAGCCAGGGAAATAGCTCAGGGCTATCAGGAAACTGATGAATTTCAATTACTTACTAATGATTTTAAGGTAGCGAATCAGCAGTTTTCAAACCGGAATGACTTTTCGAAAAAACTTGAATCAATTAAAAGCAGCCCTAATACAAAATCCTTATCTACTGTTTTAGAGCGGCAAAGTTCCTTACTAAAAGATGAAGATGCGGCAAGGAAAATTGCATTCATCATATCGGATTTTCAAAAATCTACCAACAAACTAAGAGGTATTGTCACCGATTCTAACCTATCCTATTATTTTGTTCCACTAAAAGCCAATAAACAAAGCAATGTTTTCTTAGATAGTGCCTGGCTTGCCTCCCCGACTATACAAATTGACCAGAATAATCAACTTAACTTCAAAGTAAAAAACTCAGGCAATAAGCCCATTGAGGAATTAACCGTAAAGCTTTCTATAAACGGGAAGCAAAAGGGGCTGGATAATATCAATATCCCGGCTGACCAATCAAAAACCGGTAAAATAATGTTCCAGGTAAATGAAAAAGGCTGGAATACCGGTAAGCTTTCAATCAAAGACTACCCGATCACCTTTGATGATAACCTTTTCATAAGTTATCCGGTCAAAAGTAAAGCAAGAATCCTATCCATTTACGATGGTAGTAAGAATCCTTACATGGAAAAAGGGTTTAGAACAGATGATTACTTTGCCTTAACAAACCAAAAGGCTGGTAACCTGGATTACTCATCCCTTAATGGTTATGATTTTATTATTCTGAATGAACTAAAAGAGCCGTCAACTGGTCTGGTAGCTGATCTAGTCGATTTTATTGAGCAAGGAGGTAATGTATTATTGTTGCCTCCTTCTGATTATACCGAGGATTTAAAACCCTACTCCTCACTCCTGAGGCAATGCAATGCGAATCGCTTCACAGGCTATTCCAGAGCAAGTCAGGAAGTTTCCTATTTTAATTTTGAGCATCCGCTTTTTCAGGATGTTTTTGAAGAAATTCCGGATAATGTGAGATTGCCCAAAGTCCACCAATTCTATCAATCATCTAATTTAGCAAAAACAAAAGAAAGGGTTTTAATGCGGCTTCAAAATGGCCAGAGCTTACTGAGTCATTTTCCCTATCGCCAGGGTAATATTTTTGTATCAGCCATTCCATTCAATAAGAATTGGAGCAACATTACCCAGAATGCTATTTTTGTTCCCTTAATCTATAAAATGGCCTTTTATGAGAATAATCCCCGTCAATTAGCTTACACCATAGGACAAGATCAGGTGATAGAGGTTAGTAAAACAAGAAGCTCAAAAGACCAGGTTTTTAAGCTTATAAAAGACAACTATGAAGTTATCCCCCCACAAAAGCAACAAGGTGGTAATTGGCGTCTTTTTATCAATGACCAGATACCCGAAGCTGGTATATATAAATTAATGACCCAATCACAAACTGAATCTTACGAGAAAAGGAATACTCCAAAATATGCTTTCAATTATAACCGGCAGGAATCGAAAATGGCTACCTATAGTGAGTCTGATTTAAAAGATTTTACCCAAAAAGTCAATGCCAATCTTCTGACTGACCAATACAAAAACCTCTCACAAACCATTCAAAAAATAGAAAAGGGTCAGTTTTTGTGGAAAACATTTATTTGGTTAGCTTTAGGATTTCTACTAATGGAAATCCTTTTACTAAAATTCTTGCCTTAAGATGAAAATGCTTATTAAACAAGCCACAATTATAGATCCGAACTCAGCTTTGAACAAGAAGCAGAAGGATATCCTTATACGAAACGGGACTATCGCAAAAATAGCCGATCAGATAGACCCCGATTCAGGAACGACTATTAGCGATTGGGAAAAACCTTGTCTTTCGCCGGGTTGGGTTGATATGCGTGCCAATTTCTGTGATCCGGGTTACGAGAATATGGAAAACCTGAGATCAGGTACCATGGCGGCTTCATTTGGTGGCATTACTCATGTTGGTCTTTTACCCCAAACTTATCCGCCATTATCCACCAAATCCCAGATACAATACATTAAAAACCAAGCCCCTACTTCAGCTACGGCTATTTTACCCTATGCTACCATCAGCAAGCCAGAAAGTGAAAGTGAGATCACTGAAATGGTAGATCTTCACAGAGCCGGTGCTTATGCCTTTACCAATGGAGATAAGCCAATCAAAGATGCCGGTTTACTTAAAAGGGCTATGCTCTATACAAGGTCTTTCGGAGGTTTATTGATGATTCACCCTCAGCATGCTGAGCTAAAGGAAAATGGCGAAATGAATGAGGGGCCCTTCAATATTATGCTTGGGCTTAAAGGAGATCCAGAGATTGCAGAGCATATAGCAATAGCAAGGGACCTGGAAATAGCCCGCTACACAGGGGCAAGAATACATTTTACAAGTATCAGTACTGCACGCAGCGTTGACCAAATACGGGAAGCTAAAAAAGAGGGTCTGGCAATTTCCTGCGATGTTTCTATTTACCATTTACTATTTGCTGATTCTGATTTAATGGATTATGATACAAATCTCAAACATACACCTCCCTTAAGAAATCATGAGGATTTAAAAGCCCTTAAAGAGGGAGTCAGCCATGGTACCATTGATGCAGTAGTTTCAAACCATTCGCCGGTTTTGTATGAAAACAAAAAATGTGAATTTCCACTTGCTGAAAAAGGGGCCATTGGTACACAATTGTTATACCCATTATTACAAAAAGCTTTCTCTAAGGAAACTTTCAACGACAATATCATAAAAAGCATCACTGAGAGGCCTAAAAACCTTCTCGGGATTCCCGTTAATTCCATTCAGGAAAATCAGCCCGCTGATCTCACAATTTTCAATCCTGAAGAGGAATGGGTTTTTAATAAGGCAACCAATTATTCCCTTTCTGATAATACCCCATTTTACAACGAAACATTAACAGGAAGGCCATTAGGCATCATTAATAATGAGCACTACCAAACGCTCTGAAACCATTAGACGAAAGGTTAGTTTCCATCTTTTCTTATTTTTGAATACCAAACCTTCATTTAAGCAATGCTTCAGTATAACACTATCTGGCAAAACCCATCTGTAAAATATGGCCTTGCAGGCGGTATTGTAACTATTCTTTTATTATCCCTGTTTTATTTCTTAGACCTGCATAAAAGCTCCTCATCTTACCGGATAATCTTCTTCACCCTGGTTTTATTCCTAAACATAGGGCTGACTGTCTGGGCAGGGCTCGAAGAAAAACAAAACAACGCAGGTAAACTGCCTTTTCAGGATGGTGTTTTCAGGGTTGTGCTAACGTTTATTATCATCATTGTTATTTACAATGGCTTTTATTACTTGCTATTCAACTTTATTGATCCTGGGCTGCATGAGACAACAAAAGAGCTCACTATTGAGCAAATGAAGAAACAATTACCAGAGCAAGGCTTAAATGAAGAGGAAATCAAAAAGCAGATTGAAAATGTAAAGAATTCTGAATTCACAATCTTTAAAACCATTTTTTGGACATTTATCATGGCTTTATTGAGCTTTGTTGTAGCGCTTATAACCGCTGCATTCATTAAAGAAGAATCCTGATTATGGATTTATCTCTGGTCATACCGGTTTTCAACGAAGAAGACGCTATCCCTGATTTAACAACCTGGATCGATGAGATAATGAGCCAGGAAAACTTTCAATATGAAATTATTTACATTGATGATGGCAGCTCTGATAATAGCTGGAATACAATCCATGAAATCTCCCAAACAAATGAAAATATTCGGGCTGTAAGCTTCTTAAGGAATTTCGGAAAATCGGCAGCTTTGCAGGTGGGTTTTGGTTTAGCCAAAGGGGAAGTAGTCATTACAATGGATGCTGATTTGCAAGATAGCCCAGAGGAAATCCCAGGATTTTACAAGATGCTAAAAGAAAACCAATACGATCTTATCTCAGGTTGGAAGAAAAAACGCTATGACCCGTTAACCAAAACCATACCAACCAAACTTTTTAACTGGGTTACCTCTAAACTAACAGGCATTAAACTCCATGACTTCAACTGTGGGTTGAAAGCTTATCGGAGGCAGGTGGTGAAGAACATTGAGGTGTATGGAGAAATGCATCGGTACATACCGATCATAGCAAAATGGGCTGGATTTAAAAAAATCGGGGAAAAAGTAGTACACCACCGGCCCCGCAAATACGGAGCTTCTAAATTTGGCATTGAAAGATTTTTCAATGGTTTTTTAGATCTATTATCTATTCTGTTTGTGTCCAAGTTCAGCAAAAAACCAATGCATTTGTTCGGCACCCTTGGTACCGTTACATTTTCAGTTGGTGGTGTAATTGCTTTGTGGATTATCGGGGAAAAAATCTCCGCTACCTTTTATCATTACCAAGTCAGGGAGGTGGTGGACCGTCCACTATTTTTTCTGGCTTTAATAGCCATAATAATCGGTACTCAGTTATTTTTAACCGGCTTTTTAGCAGAACTTATCTCACGCAACCAAGATCCGTCAGAGAGAAATGCTTATGCCTGGAAAGATCAAATAAGGGCAAAGTAACTATTAAACACCCCCTATTTAATCAATTTGACTACTTTCTTGTCACCATCCACATTCAGTTGAAGTAAGTAAGCACCATGGGGCAGGTTGTCCCAAATGGGTAAATTTACTTGCCGTTTGTTTTCACCCAATTGTATTTGAGAAGTGTTTAAAACTTGCCCATCTACTGTTAATAACACTGCTTCGATGCCTAATGCTCTATCACCTTCGTAATTAATCACAGGATTGCTGTTTTTACTGTTAATTACGTTAAGCTTACCATCCTCCTCTTCAAATTTTACATTTCGAACCATTGAAAAACTTTGATCACCATTGTAATCCGTTTGCTTTAAACGGTAGTAATTGGTAACGCCTTTGGCTGGTTTACTATCCATAAAGTAGTAGGTATGCGCTCTGGTTGTCGTTCCGCGGCCTTGCTTTCTCCCAATATTTTTCCACTTTTCTCCTACTCTCTTTTGGACGATAAAGTGACTATTATTGGTTTCTGAGGCCGTTGCCCATTTTAGTTCTGCATGGTCATTATGCTTTTGAGCCTGAAAATAAAGTAACTCCACCGGTAGGGGGTTATTATTGCTGGAGGTAGAGCCGAACGTAAAAGGGCTAAAATTATTAACAGTTCCTGATTTTACATTTCCCGGTGTGCTACTACTATTACTGCCACCGGTATTGCCTTCATTGACCCAGTCGGTACCATCATCCCGTACTACAATTAAGTCACTAAAGTTATTGATATCATGATTCATACCACTTTTCCAATACAACGTAACATTGACATTAGCAGAGCCACTGTTCTGATCTAAAGTCCAGTATTCTTTCGCACTTATGTTATTAACACCACTCTTCAAGGTAGCGCTAAGGTTGGCGTTAGCAGTTGGATCACTCTTATTGTACTCAGCTGTAAAGGTTTGACTATTGCTGCCAAGGTTACTTATTGCTATAGGTGCCCATTGGCCGGCATTACCAGTTGGAAAGGTAAAATCGGCAGTACCTTTTTTCTGAATCTTCCCGTCTACATAACTGGTTGCATCAGCCCCCGATACCGAAACACCGCTTTCAAGGATTAATTTGTCTGAACTATTGGCAAAAGATAAAACGCCGTTGGTTAAATTCAAACTTCCCCCTGATGATATGGTAAAATTGCTGTTTAGCGTTACACCACTACTATTATCCACTGTAAATTTTTGAAGCTTATTGAAACCATTTAAATTTTGCCCATTGCTGCCATTCAGTTTAAGGGTTTGGGCACTGTTGTTCAAGTTTAATGTTCCATTAACCGTTAAATCACCTTTAATTACCAAATCACCACCTGATGATCGGCTTGTCGCATCGTATGTTACACTACTACCGATGGTAAAATCCCCTTCGATTGTAAAAGGATTACTTCCACTGGTATTGAAGTCATTTGATCCGGAACGAATCCTTAATGTGAGACTCGTTGGGTAAGTTTTCCCTGATGCAGATAAACTACCGCCATTTGTTTCGTAAACCACTTTACCATCAGAGCTGGAAGCTGAAGCTAAACCATCTACCAAGCTGCCGGTATTAACGCTACGTGAATTGTTGATAACTTTATAAACGCCGTTTTTTTTAATAAGGATATCCCCATTATTGGAAAAAGTGGGTAAACCGCCTGAGGTGCTATCAATCAACCTCCCGCCATCGTCAATTATAAGAGCTTGCTTGCTGGATAATAATTTGAAAGTGCCAAGGGCACTTGCTCTTGCTAAATCAATAGACTGGCTTTGTGCCGGAAGAATTTCAACGGACTGAATTTCTTTGTTCGATAGATTTTGATCAAGATTTACGGTATAATCAGCACCTATATGGGTGTCATCCAATATCACCTTATCTTCCTTAGCCGGTACACCATTGGGATCCCAGTTATCAGCACTACTCCATTTACCATCATTGGCCTCGCCATCCCATTTTTTGGGTGGCCTACCGGTCACCCGGATATGGTCAAAAGCGGCTTCTTCATTACCTGCATTCAAGGTTACGGTAACTCTCAGGGATAATTGGTCACCCGATTGGTCTACATCCCATATAAAGTCCTCAAAGTCACCGTTTAAAATAGCCCCATCAGCCGTGCCATTTAAATCCGTATCTTCCTGAAGTTTGTCATTGGAATTCCCTTTAAAATCAGCAATGGTAGACCAGCTACCATTATCCACCTTAACTTCCACTTCAATGCCGTCAGAACTCTCATAACCTGAATTTGCACCGGCCGCAAGAGAAGCTTTAACCCTTAAGTCCTGGTAGTTTTTGATGTCGATATTACTGATTTTCACGATGCCATCGCTACTGCTTAGATTCGTGGCATCATCAATATCTTCCGCAGCAATGTAATAGGATTGGTCATAATTAGCATAAATGTTATCCTCCGTATTATTCAAGTAATCTGAACCTTTCACACGATCGAAGATATCTTCACCGGATCCGCCATTTCCATTGGGATAGGTATAGCTACCCGTAGTTTCAAAGGATTCGGTCCGAATTTGTTCATTCACATAAGTCGATTCATTTGCTGTAGGTCCGGCCGTACTGGTCAAAAAATCAATATTCCCTTCTGCGTTGGTAAAGGACCAGATTTGAAAATCATATTCAGTAGCTTTCGATAGACCGGAGAATGTATAGCTTCCTCCCGTACCATGCCCTACTTTTACGACCGCACTCCCATCAGAGAGATCTTTATCGATGGTAGGGTCGGTGCCATCGGTAGGAGCAGTTATACCACCACTTTTTTCAGCTTTGATTAAATAACCATCAGGGGCTTGGTTTCCTGCTAAGGCATCTGTCCAGGTTAGTTTGATTTGGCTATTGCTTAACGAATCGGCTGAGAAGTTCGAAGGCTGATTATCAGGTTCTGAAAGGTTTTTGGCACTTCCTTCCAGTTTAATATTGTCTATCCCAGCATACTCGCTTTGTCCGTTTTGCTCGATTCGGAAAACCAATCGGACATTTTTGGTACCGCTGCTGACGTTGAAAGTTTCGTTTCCGCTGCCGCTCAGCGAGTTTTGTCCTTGCCCTGCACCATCTTCAAACACCTCATATTTTATGTAATCCGAAGCACTGAAGCTAACCAATTCATAGTCAAAGGATAAATCAATGCTGTTATAACCACTGACGTTGACCTTATCAAAGGTCACTTTGGCAGCTTTATCGGTTCCAAAATCATCCTCATCATCAAGATCACAAACCGCTAATACGCTATCACTGAATCCACTGTAACTGATGTTCCCGTCCCAGTCAGTATCATCAAGTAAACCAAAAAAACCATCGT
>CAZQQN010000054.1:0-4637 GCA_964595485.1 uncultured Sphingobacteriales bacterium
GTGTTCAAGAATATATCCTTATCCTGGCACAGCTCAATAAAGGTGGATTTATCCTGTTTATCCATCAGGAATACCCGGCTTTCCAGGCCATATTCCTGAATCCTCTGAACAACCTGTTGATAGGTTTCATCTTTTACCGGCCCTACCATGGTTAAGGTTGCATCAGGAATTTGCTTCACAATTATGTTCATCACTTCAATTGCTAAAGTAGGTTGGTAATTCTTATGAAAAGCCCGGATCCATACCAGGTTTGGCTTTATTGAGTCCCGGATTCTACTTGTGTAGTCGTTGAAATTTATTAGGTTGGGAATTTCCAGACATGTGTATCCCTTTTCTTTGAAAAAAGTTTTTAAATACCTTGAGGGAGCAACAATGGCCTGGCTATGACTCAATAGGTGTTGAAAACTATGGGATTTAGCTTTATATTTGGCCTTCAACTGATCGCTGTGTAAATATAAAATGTAAGGCTTGCTAAGAAATTTGGCCAGTAATCCAATGATGAATGCGTACCAAAAGCTTTGATAGCCGTAAACATCAATAATTACAAGTTTTATTTGCTTTTTATGAATAAATAATCCTGAAAAAGCATCCCACAATCTGAATAACTTTCTTTTTTCAGAAGATTTTGCAAGAACCTCATAATTACTTGCCAACCGTGTGGAAAGAAATTCAATGGGAGTAGGATTGGATCCCAAATGGGACAACATGTGTCCTACATAGTAAATCAATTTATCTTTTTAATCAAATAATTACCTATTAAATCAACTAAGCGTCTATGGCTTCCTTGTATATCCTATAAATTCTATGGGCCACGCTTTTACTATCAATTCCCTGCCTTTTCACTTCTTCACGCCCATTGGACCGCATTTTATTTTTTGATATTTGTAATAAGCCGTTGGCCAATTCTGAAGAATTATAACTTCCAATAAAAGAAGGCCATGTATTTTCCAGTCTTTCCTTTACATCTCCGCAAGGAACGGATACAACAGGAAGATTACATGCCATTGCCTCTTTGATAGAATTATTAGAACCTTCATGCAAGGAAGTAATCAACAACACATCAGCTGCATTGTACAGGACCGGTAAAAAATCCTGGGAATAATTTTTTACTTTCCACATTACATGACCTGGGTGATCTTTATTAACTTCTTCAATCACCTCCTCAGCCAGTTGCGGATTTTTAACCCAGGCTCCCTGTCGCGTGTCATCATGGAAAAACAACACGTAGGTTTTATCACTTTCCCACCCTAACTTTTCACGGCATTCTTGTTGATCCATGGGTTTAAAAAGCACTGTATCAACGCCATTTGGAATGACTTCACATTTTTTCCTTGAAACAGCCCATAAGGACTGCTTCAATTTCTCTGATTTGGCAATGCATTTTTTCGCCCTAATAGCAGCTAATTGGGATAAAAGACTTGAAATTCGACCACTAAACTTTTTTTTACCTGAAGGATCGTAATTCCCCAGTAAATCACTTCCGCAAAATGATACCACTGTGGGAACCGGAGCAAACAGAGCAGTAAGTAAACCTGCTGAGGTTCCCCATTGGGCATGCACCAAATCAGCTTTTTCCTTATAAACCGTTTCCCTTATTGCGCTTCCTGCCTCCATTAATCCCTTAATTGATTTTCGGGATAAAAGATGAAAAGTCTGGATGCTTAAAGCTTCATTGTATTGTTTCAGCGAATGGTATTGGGCAACAGCCCAACTCGGAAGCTTCTTTTGGCCATTGACATAGTTGGCCGTTATGATCATCAGGACTTTCACTATTCCTTAACTAAAACCTTTAAAGCTAATCTAACCAATGCTTAAAGGTTTCACTTTTTTCCCGGTGTTCCTGAGAATAATATTCACGCCTCTTAAAGGAATATCGAGGACCAAAAATAAGCTTATCAATAAACTTTTTCTCCAATTAAAGGGCTGATGTTCAATACCATCATATCCTAACGCTTCGTTTACATCACTAACGAGGTAAGCAACCAGTCTGCTTTTGACCCCCTTATGGTTATAGTTGGCATAGGGTTTTATAAAATACTGAAGCCTTTCTTTTAGTTTTGGTAAATCAGAGCGTCCGGTTATTTGATCCATATAGCGATCAAGAGCCCGGCAATAATCATCAAAATTATCATACAAATCCTCAAGTCTCAACTCAAGGTATTTTTCAGCATTGATCCACCTTTTATTGGCCACCCCCTTTTTCATTTGTCTTTTCCAATAAAAAGCACCGGCAACCGGATTGGTAGCACCCCAATAGTACTTTAGTTTGGAATGGGCTACATCTTCACCACGCCTCACCATGTTTATAAACCAGGAATTCGGCAAGTAATACCGTAGTTCAGCCATGTTCAAAAGATCCTTAGGGTCTTTATAACCGGGAAAGTCAATAAAGAGCTTTATAGGTCTGCTTCTCAACTCAGCGACATACCTAAAAAGTCCTAATATAAATCCCTCAACGGAAAATTCCGCAATATGCGAATAAAGGGCTTTTCTTGAAGTCTGCCACCCCTTTTCCCGCAAGTGATTCAATACACCGGATTTATAACAGGTATCCAATGCATTTTCACAGTCTGATGGATTTGTAAGATCAAGGTTTGCCAAACTTCGGCACAAGGTTATAACATCCTTTGGCTCAGCGCTAGTACCTATTCCATATACTTCCCGCAGAATCCGGACCATAAAGGATGTCCCTGAACGACCGGAACCAACAAGAATGATGATATTATTATTTACCACTGAAATCGTTCCTTATTGATAACGGCAACTAGTCTTCTCCTTTCTGGCAAAGTAAAATTCGCTCAGAAAACAAATTTCTAATTAGCGGGAGCCTTGATGAACCTATCTTAAAATTTTCAGCCCATCTTTTGTTTATTTTGGAGACACCAAAGCTAAAAGCTGAATAACGCTTTTTGGCTACTGGTATAATATTCTTGCTTCTAAGCATTCCAAATAATTCCCGGGCTGATGTATGGTTCACCTGATAAGTTCCTGATCCGTGAGAAAACAAATTGTAAAGCAGCCATCCCTGTAAAGATAGCCGCTCCGTGAATTGAATTAACAAAAATCCTCCTTTTTTAAGGTTGTTATCAATCCGTTCTATGAGGGCAGGTATGTCCTTAACATGGGCAACCACTCCCATGCAAATTACAAGATCAGCTTGCTCATTAGCTTTAAAATCCAGCACATCTGCTACCGAATACTCAACAGCATCCGGACTAACCATGCCTTCTTCAGCATTGGCTTGCGCTACCTGGATCATCCTTTCCGAAATATCCACTAAATGAAGTTTCCCGGACTGCTTCAATAAATTTAGTCCTATGGATCCGTCTCCACATCCAATGTCTAAAATGCTATCATATTTAATGTTCTTTGTAAGGTTATTCGCTAATGCAACCCTGGCCTGAATCGTAGAGTTCCCCTGTATATAAGCACTGGTATTATCAAACTTTTTTTTGACTTCTGACAAATGATTGGTTTGGTTCATGGTTAATGCTTTACTTAAATCCTCGCGTATTTGATATCAAAAAAAATATGATTTCTTTCCTTCTGAAAAGTGTGGATCCCTTTCACATTCGAGTGCCAAAGTGGCTCAATGGAATCCACGATTTCCTCTTGGTAATGGTCTTTATTAAGCTTTATAATCCTGTTCAGGTTGACCCTTTTTCCATAGGTAAACTCAATATCCTGTGATGGCCTGTACAAGCCTCCATTTTTCTGAATTATTCCTCCGGCATTCCTGGAGTTTCTCGGTGTAGTAGAAACAGGGTTTAAAGGATGAGGCGTCCAATCTCCTTCCAGGATATCTGAAGTATAATAAAGGTTTAGCTCGTCATGAAAAGGAGCATACTTATGTGCTGCCTTATTCGCCCAAAGCCACCAGTAATTATCCCCCCGGTAAACAATAGGATCTACGAACCTTCCGCTCATCAAGGCTTTTACCTTTTTCCAGTGAGCAGGAAAGGAGGTGCATTCATAAAGCGGTATTTCTTCTGCCTCAGCAGACTCAATAATCATATAATACCGTCCGTTGTAACTAAAAATAAAGGGGAAAGATAAATGGGTTTCTTCCTGAATCACGGTAAACGGGGAACCCCACTTCTTATGCTGGTGGGGTTGTTTGATGCACTGTATAATGCCGGGGTTATTCCCTTTTTTTGCCTCGAAAAACAAATATTTTGCATCATTATGTATTACTGCAAAGGGATCCGCATACAACTCATTTTTAGGGGGACTCAGGAAATTGGCTTTCCGTAGTTCGGTTGTTTTTTGATCATCAATGTAACCGATTGTCCAGGACCTATCCATCAAAAACTTCTCGGCTATTTCCTTTGTAACCTTATAAAATAGGTTAAAAAGAAACCGGAGCATGGTAAAATTACCGGGCTTCTTAAACAATGGACGGTCATAAAAGGATACTTCGGCATTTAATGGCCCTTTGCTGTTAAAAAAGGCATCTTCACCTAATTGGTACAAACGGTCAATCTCTCTTGGAATGATAAAAACTCCTTTCCAGAAATAATTAAATTTATTACGGATGAAAGAAAAAGGATAGGTCTTAGAATGTCCTTTGAAAATAATACGACCACCATCCAGAGATTCTCCCAGGATTTGTAATGTTATACCTGTGGAAGGCTCCT
>CAZQQN010000054.1:4647-5864 GCA_964595485.1 uncultured Sphingobacteriales bacterium
TAATTCCCACAGTCCGGCAGGCAAACCCCGGTTCACACGATTATCTGCATGGTGATAGGACCAAATCCCATAATTAGCGGCTTTTAATATTTCTCCCTTCAATATGCGAAATCCAAGCCGGATGATAATGTCCAGATCCTGCTCTTTGACAAATGCAACATCCTCATCAGCTATGTAATCGGAAAAGGTTGTCCTTTCAACACGTAGCGATTTGGATGGAACATCATCCAATTGGGTTAAATTGGTTTTCCTGAATGGATTATGCTTTTTATGCCAATGAGCTTTTTTGTCCAAAACTTCATAAGCCTTGTATAGCAGGTGCTTCCGATTTTTCCAAAGTTTTTTAACTCCCCCCTCTTTTTTCGGACTGGTTGCCGGTAAAAATACGTAAGCAATTTCACAGCTTTCGGAAGCAATTAGCTGGTCTATCAATTCATGGATCCAAACAGGTTGCTCGAACTGATCCAGTAAAACCCCTACCCTTAATTTACGCATCTAATGTATAACCAAACCGGTTTAATGTGTTTGCAAATTTTTCCGACAAATGAGTAATATCAAGCTCCTTAATCCTGTCCCTGCTGTTTACGGCATGGCTTTGCAGGAGCTCTTTGTCTTCCCAATACTGTTGATAATAATCCCCTAACATGGTAACATTCCACGGGTCAACCAGGAAACCATTGGTTCCGTGCTCAAGGAAGCGTTTTACATCCCCGCAGTTTGTGGAAATAACCGGCAGACCCGATGCCATAGCTTCCATGACTGCATTCGGGGTTCCTTCATAATCCGAAAAATGCACCAAAAAACAAGCTTGTGACATGAGCCGGTAAACATCATGCCGCTTTCCCAAAAGTTTGATATGGTTTTCCAAGCCATTTCGTTCAAGCTCATTACGGACATTTTCCATTTGAGGCCCATCCCCTATATGCCAATGTGAAAAAGGAATACCCCGGTTCTTCAATTCCAGGCCCATTTCTACCAACCGGTCAATCCTTTTAGGGGGAAAGAAATTCCCCAGGGAAACTGAATTGACGATTTTTGTTCCTTTTTCAAGGTTACTTTTTATATAGGCAAGATCCAGATGGTTTTCCAAAAGTTCAAACTGGGTGAAGGTTTGAATGGTATGATGGGATTGAAGCTCCCGGATGGCACGCTCTGAATTCGCCATAATTTTGGGAGGCAGGATTAGCTGCAATAGCTTTTTAGTGGAAAAGGCATTG
>CAZQQN010000054.1:5894-8783 GCA_964595485.1 uncultured Sphingobacteriales bacterium
CAGCGAACTTCTCGAAGTGCCGAGAAAGGGAAGAAAATTACCGGAAGTCCTTACTGAGCCAACTGAACCGGCATTGTAAAGCAAACCGGTTAGCCATGCTACCGGGTTCATAAAGGTGGTGAAGGATATTATCAAACCCGGTCTGATCATTCGCATTATACCGAATAGTCTCCAAAGTTTTTTAGGCGATCTTTGATTCGGTAATAAAATCAAACGGTCCTTCAATAAGGCTTTATATAATCATGGTAAAAATCTGCCTCACTTGTATTCCAGGCTATGCAGTAAATATCATATTGTTTATGCCTTAATTGTGACAATAAGTAGTACAACTGCCTTTCCAGCCCTCCACCGGTCAATTGCCCAACCAGAAACACTACTTTCATGCTACCAGGTATTGCATTTTGCCTCCCATTTCATCAGTATTAGCAGTCGCCACACTAAATGGCCTGCATTGATTTTCCCCTCCCGGTGCCATTTGATCAATTGCGTAACGCCCTTTTTATCCAGGTATTGATCAGCAATCTCAGACCCTGCCATACCATTTTCGATAACACTGGTTATGGCCTCTTTTTTCATCCATTCATTGACCGGAATACCGAAACCGCTTTTCTTTGCATTTACCACATTTTCAGGCAAGTGCCGGTGAGCGACATCCCTAAGGAAGCGTTTCCCTTTGTTACCATCAATTAACCACTTCCTTGGTAAGGATGCTGCAAATTCATGAATCCGGTAATCCAGGAAGGGGGATCGCACCTCAATAGAATTGGCCATGGATGCCCGGTCCATTTTTACCAGGATATCATCCGGCAGGTAGTATTGGTAATCAAACAATTGCTGATTGAAAGTGACAGAAGAACTGCGTTTAAACGAGGCAGTGCGTTCATCAAAAAAATTCCCGAAAGTACGGGAATTTTTGCTGTTTATCAACCGGTTATGGAACGGATTACCGGGGATTTCATCATAATAGGCATCTCTTAATTGGGGAGCTGCGGTAAGTTTGTGCCAACCATTCTGGTAGGCAAGTGGCATTAAGGAACCGGCTTTGTTTAAAAAACGTAGTAAATTCCCTGCCTTGTGCAGTTTATGGCTTTTTATGCGTTTTACATACCTGCTATAACCCGCAAAGGCCTCGTCCCCGGCATCCCCGCTAAGGAAGACAGTTGCATGACGGCTGCCGGCTTTGCAAATATTGTAGGACGGCAGGGCTGATGAATCCCCGAACGGTTCATCGTAGTAATGCACCAATTGATCCAAATCCTCGAGGATCCTGTCAGCATTGAGCTGTAGGGAATTAAGGGGAAACTGAAGGGCGCGCGCGGTTTCCTGTGCCAAGGACCATTCACTATGGGCAACTTCCTGGTAATTCACATTGTAACAATCCACACGTTGAAACCTCGATGCAAAGGCTGCCACAAGTCCGCTATCAATACCCCCGCTCAGAAAAAGCCCCAACGGGACATCACTCCTCAACCGGATCCTGACCGCATCCTCAAATAACCGCTCAAATTGCTCCAATGCTTCCTCATATGTTCTTTCAAAGCGATTATGAATAGCCAATTCCCAGTAAGGGGATGGCACTATATCAAATGGGACGCTATAGCTACCCCTGGCGTAAGTGGCCGGTGGCAGCTTTTGTACTTCTTTGTAAATGGAATGTGTACCCCCGATATAACCCGTTCCTAAATAATCATAAACAGCATTTCCATTGATCGTAAACGAAAGACCAGGGAAACCTTTCAGGGCTTTTAATTCTGACGCAAAATAGCAATTGCCGTTTTGAACCGTATAGTATAAAGGTTTAATGCCAAATCGATCCCTTGCCAGTAAAAATTCCTGCTCATCAGTATCGATGAAACAAAAGGCGAACATACCATTTAGTAGTGGAAGGGCTTCATGCCCAAACCGGATAAGCAGGTGCAGAAGCACCTCTGTATCACTGTTTCCCCGTAGCTTAACATGGTATAAGTATTGGTCCTTTAGTTCCCGGTAATTGAAAATTTCCCCGTTGAAGACAATCCCATAGCGGCCGGAAGGATCATACATCGGTTGATGCCCTGCGTCAGAAAGGTCGATGATGGCTAACCGTCTGAACATTAAGCCATACTTGGGGCCAACTGATACGCCTTCATCATCAGGGCCCCGATGGTTTAAGGTACTTCCTAAATACCTTAGCTGTTCTTGTGTGAGGTTTAAATCACCCCCTATCCACCCCAGAATGCCGCACATAAGAATAATTGATCAGGTAAGCAGTGAATAATCCCAAAAACACCATGACAAATTTATTACTAAGGAGGTTATGACTCACAAAACTATACATGGCTATTATAATGACCATAGATTTCACTACCAGTGAAAAATATCCATATTTCTTAAAGGGCGTTCTAAACAACCCTACCAGGTAAGCTACATAGGCCAACAATGCAAAGATACCAGCCTCCCCACCGATCAACAAATATTGATTATGAGTTCCTCCTATATTCGGTCCCATTTTGTAAAAAGTGTCAAAACCTTCGCCCAATAGCCAACTCTCTTTAAACTTATCCCATCCATATTTTAAAAAAATAGACCTATTGGTAGTTGTCTCTTCATTTATATCGCCACCTATAAAGCCTGTAAACTCCTCAAGCCTACTTAACTGGAGATAAATGGGTAACACTTGAAATCCCACATACAATAAAACAATAGCGGCAATGATGGCTCTCCTTATGGTTTTGGATTTCCCCAATTCTCTGGAATAATAAATGAAAATTCCGACCACGGCAATAGCCATCACGTAGGCTGCCTTTGAAAAAGTGATAAAAATAGCAAACCCGATAAGACCTAAAGAAATAAGCGCGCGATTCAATTTTGCTTGTGAATACAAATACAATTCCAGCATTAGCAAGGAAA
>CAZQQN010000054.1:8793-10309 GCA_964595485.1 uncultured Sphingobacteriales bacterium
CACTGACCAATGGTAAAAAACCAAAATACCCTATAATACTAACAATGACATTCAGGAACAACATCGCCCGGATAAGGAACAATGCCCTGTACAGCTCCCCTTTTTTTATTAAGTAATCAAAACTTAGCAAGCTTGTTACAAATACCATCAGGGAAGGTATGTGATAACGCCAGCCCCAGGCAAGAGTACTTAAGCTTTGGTCCGTAAAAGTAACCACTGATGCAAAGGCCATATAGGTAAAAAACATCCGGTAATAGGGTTTGGCATTGCTATCAAATAAAACACTGCTACGATTTTTTAACAGGTGTTTACTCACAATAAGCAAAGCAAAAAGCAGGATAAAAGGTGAAAGAAGAGCCCCAATACCAAATTCCCGACTCAAAAAATCATTTAAGCCGGATAGCAAAAGCAGTAAAAAAGGAAATAGCAACACATATTCACTAAAAACAGATACCCGGAATATCGACTCGCTATTACGGAAAGTACGTTTTGGTGCCAATGATTTTTCCAACGAAAAAGGGTTTTAAACCTGTTTACTGCTTTTCTTTAACAAATAATGCTTCACAACCGGGGCAGCGGGTAATAACAAAATGGCTAACGGGAAGAAAAAAACGGGTATTTTATTGAAAATATTATAAGTGCCATGCTTAATCTGCCAATACGCTTCCAGGGTTAGCATTGCCTTCATAAATTTTAATGGGGCATAAAAAAAGAAGACATAGTCATGGTTTAAAACATCCAAGGCACTGATTATTCGCGTATCCTGCTTATCCTTTACCGATTTTTCTCCACGCATTATAGAATCCTTTCGTTGCTCTACGTAATAAATTCGTAAGCATTCATCCACAAAACGCAGGTAATATTTCCGGGTCATGGCTTTCCAGATGATTCCTTCCGGGTGGTAGCCAATTACGCTTTCATCAAATGGAAATTCCTTTTGGATAGCAGTCTTTATCATGCACCAAGACTCTCGCTTAAAATTGTGCTTGTAATACATGGCCTGCATGGTACTGTCCACAATGTTTGCAGGCAGGGGATCACTAACCCGGTTCCCGTGTTGATCTTCACAACATACCCTGACCCCGCAAAATTCATCTTTTTGGCTATCAGGGATGTTATCCCAATGTTGTTTAAATATGGCTAAGGTATCCGATTTAAAAGCATCATCCGCATCAGCAATGATGAAAAATTCACCATTTGCTAATGCCATCCCCCTGTTGATGGCAATATGCTTCCCGGCATTTTCCTGGTATTGGTAAATAATAGGGAAATTGGCTTCCTGTTGAAATTTGCCTACTACTTCCTTTGTGTGATCCTCTGAGCCATCGTCAATTATGATCCATTCAAAATCCCTGAATGTTTGCTGCTTCAACGAGTCAAAAACCCGTAATAATGTTTCTGCCCTGTTATAGGAGGGAGTAAAAACCGTGAAAGTGGTCATTAAAGCCTATGCTTTGAACCGATGGCATTGACAATACTATTCCAATCGTTCAACGCACTGGAATTTATGGGATAA
>CAZQQN010000055.1:0-10161 GCA_964595485.1 uncultured Sphingobacteriales bacterium
TCAATCGCTTGGGAACTTGCCTTATCCGGACATTTTGTTCCGGCTCCCAAGCAAGGCGTTTCAATATTGTTGCTTTTAAAAGGCACTAAAGCTTTTTGGTGATAAGCTATTCTAGTAAATAAAAAGCTTTGCCCGGTATTGCCGTTTATTCAATGAAACACCAATGATATAAGAACCCGCCCCGGTAGATGGTAATTGAAGAGAAATGCGCTTCTGACCCTTATCAAAAGTTACTTGTTTTTGCATCACAACTTTTCCGGAAACTGTACGTATCCGGACTAATCCATCACCCGCTTCAGCCGATGGTATTTCAATAAAGACATGGTTATCAGCCGGGTTAGGATATATATCCAATGGTTTTGGTTCTTCCTTATGTTGTTCCAGCATAGTTGTAGTGGCACTGTCCCGGATAACGGTTATCTTATTCTGTGACCGGTCTAAGCACGAATCTGAAGTTACATTGTTGATGGCTATGTCCTTTGTGATATTCAATGCCCCCAGATGAGCAAAGCCATAAACATAACATACACCTGAACCAGCGGAATTAAAATCTTGGCTGGTTCCGGCATCCGGATTTAAAACGGTATCATTGGCATTGGTGATTACATAGGTGTAATGCATGGCCATGGTTGCGCTTGTATTCCTGAATTCCACTACTGCCGATTGATCATTAACGGTAACTTGCGCAGTGTCCTCACCATTATTGGTCATCACTTCCCCTCCTTCAATGCTATCCCTGAAGACTGTGATATAATCATTAGAAAGCTCAAAGCATTCACTGGCAGAAACATTACCAAGGTTCATACCGGTACTAACATTCAACTCACCTAAATAAGCAATGCCATGGACTTGCAAATCATCCGAATTGCCTTCGTTAAAGTCATATTGATCAGAAGCCGGGATGCCAACAATTTGGCCTCCCTTATCGGTTATCAAATAACGGTAATTATTGGACTTTGTAGTACTTGTATTCATAAAGGAGTAAACATCTGACTGGTTATTGATACAGACATTCACCGTATCTTCATTATTGGTTGTCATAACTTCTCCTCCTTCCAGGGTATCCCTCAAAACTGTGATTTGATTTTGAGAAAGCTCATAGCATTCACTGGCAAAAACACTACTAAGGGACATACCTTTACTAACGTTTAAATTGCCTAAATAAGCAAGCCCATGGACTTGTAATTCACCAGCATTTCCATTGTCAAAGTCATAATTTCCAGAATTGGGTAAGGCAACAATCTGACCTCCTTTATCGGTTATTAAGTAGCGGTAATTGCCTGCGCTGGTATTACTTGTGTTCATAAAAGAATAAACATCAGACTGATTATCAATACAGGCATAAACCGTATCCTCATTATTCGAGGTCATCACCTCGCCACCTGAAACCGTTTCCCTTAGAGCCGTAATGTGATTTTTGGAAAGCTCATAGCATTCACTGGCAGAAACATTACTAAGGTTCATACCGGTATTAGCGTTTAAATCACCTAAATAGGCAATGCCATGTGCTTGCAATTCGCTTGCATTCCCTTTGTTAAAATCGTATTGGTCAGAAGATGGCAAGCCTACAATTTGACCCCCTTTATCGGTTATTATGTACCGGTAATTGACCGTCCTCGTATTACTTGTGTTCTTAAAGGAATAAACATCAGACTGGTTGTTGATACAGACATTTACCGTGTCCTCATTATTGGTTGTCATCACTTCTCCCCCTTGCATAGTATCCCTCAGAATTGTGATTTGATTTTTGGAAAGCTCATAGCATTCACTGGCAGATACGTTACTAAGGTTCATGCCTATACTAGCATTCAGATTGCCCAAATAAGCCATCCCATGGACTTGTAATTCACCCGCATTCCCATCATCAAAATCATAGTTGCCAGAATTCGGTAAAGCAACAATCTGACCTCCCTTATCCGTAATCAGGTATCGGTAATTGACTGCCCTGGTATTGCTTGTATTCATAAAGGAATAGACATCGGACTGGTTGTCAATACAGGCATAGGCTGTGTCTTCATTGTTAGAGGTCATCACTTCGCCTCCTTGCATGGTATCGCTGATAATGGTGATTTTGTTACTTGACAAATCTCCGCAATTACCACCTGATACACTTGATATGGCCATTCCCGGATTAGCATTGAGATTACCATCGTAATCAAAACCGTAGACATGATATATTCCGGGCATTGCCATGTCAAAATCATTTTTATCAGAAGATTTTACATTTTGTATAGTACCGTTTTTATCGGTAATAATGTACCGGTAATCATTACCCCCTGTATTTGAACTATCAAACTGAATTACATCGGGTTGACCATCAGTGCATACCTGAACAGTGTCAAGGCCATTAGCCGTGGTAATTTGACCACCATTGCAATTTGAAACCTGGTTACCAGTATTGATCTCGGGGGCTAAATAAAAGGTGACACTGCCTGTCTCCGTTGGTAAGCCGCTACTTACCCATGTACCATTTTTTTGGCGTACGTAGTTAGTTTCATTGATACTGGGATTTTGCTGGTTACTACCATCAGCTACCCTAATTGTTAATGTATCCGGATGTAGATTGGGCGGATTGGCATTGAAATTATTCCGGTATTTGGGAAAAGCTAAGGAAGCGAAAAAGGAAGAGTCTTTCGCTAAACTTACAGCATTAGGAAAATTTGCGTGAGAAAAATTCTTGAAAGAAAAAGTCGGTAAGAGTGTACTTTTCAAGGTTAAATCCTGAATACTAACACTTTTTTCAATAAGCATCTTTCCGGGCTTGTTGTTTTTCTCATCATATATGCGAAATTCAACAGAATCCGTTGATTGAATTTTTTGATCATCTGTAGCAACATAAGCAAACAAACCCACTATATCAGCAGAATCGTTCAATGTGAACTTTTCTGCAAACTCCCTGTATTCGTAACAACTATGGCCAAATACAAATCCATATGCGCAAGTTACTAATGAGGGACAGCAAAATTTAGGATGGTTTCCAAAATAAGAGTCTTTGAAATGCTTCAAAGTGTCATTCGTTCCCTGCCCTTTTGCTAAGTACGGTAGGGCGCAGATAACAACAAGAAATAAACAGCATTTTTTGAGAAAACTATTTGATACAGTCATAGAGCATGTTTTATTTAACGTAGCAAATAAAACCATATACTTAATATTTGCAAAACAGACCCTTAATATTATAGTAATCAATGGTTAAAGAAGCGTTACTAGGTCATAAAAAGGGTTGCTTTCTGACACTAAAACGAAATCTTGCTCAGATGAAAGTTTCGTTTTATATAAAATCAAATATCCATTATTGGTTTAGCTTTTGTTAACTAACAATGGGGATAAGCTTAATTTTATTTAACCAAGAATATTTGCTGTGAACGGCTATTTTACTCGAGATGGAAAGAAATCTACCATTTTTAAAGCGATAGGGCCGGAAAGGGAATCCGGAAATAGCTTTGTGATCAGCTTTTATAGTGTAAAAAAGCTAGCAAAAATCAGGAGAAGTGCTTTGAACCTCCTATGGAAAGCAGTGACCACGGGAGGACTCGAACCCCCAACCCTCTGATCCGAAGTCAGATGCTCTGTCCAGTTGAGCTACGTGGCCGTTTATAGCTGCAAAAGTAAAGAAATTACGCTATTTAACCTCAGAACAAGGCAGCTTGAGAAAAAGGGCGCTATAACCTTTTTATCCATCAGGGGATGAAGTATAGCTTCGCAAGAGTCTTAACAACCCCCATCCTAGCCCTGCGCCAATGCCGTAGTAAAGAAAGTCCATCCAGACAAAGGTAGTTCCAATAAGCACATGCCCGATAAAATATTGGCGAACCTGTGATAGCAGGTAGTAATCAAACAATTGCAGAAATTCCAGGACATTTGTGATCAGCAGCACGACAAGGGCAATGGTAAAAGGCTTGACCTTTGATAAAAGGAGGCTACCGATCAGGCACCAGAAAACTACATACAGGATATTGCTAAAGGAATTATTGAACCAGCTTTCCATGGGGCCTCCATAAAGTTTCGCGTAAAAGCCAGCTGGCGTAATGAGGAGCAGTGCCAACACTAACAGGATCCGGTAGCGAGTCAAGTTATCCATACTGGCAAATTTACAATTTGCTTATTCCCTTACTTATTTAGATATTTGTCTAAATATTTAAATATTAAAGCTCGTGAATACTGTTTTTAAAGCCCTGAATGACAAAACTAGGCGCGAAATCCTCGAGTTACTAAGGAAAGCGGACGAGCAAACAGCCAGTGAGATTGCGGAAGCTTTTCAAATTTCAAAGCCTAGTATTTCGCACCACCTGGACCTGCTAAAGCAGGCCAAGCTGGTGGTTAGCGTAAAAAAAGGGCAGTTTATCTACTATTCATTGAATACGACCGTCATTGATGATGTCCTCAAATGGTTTGTTCAATTTAAAAAGTAATCCATGAGACTACTGAATTTTCTCAAAAACGAATGGCTAATCTTAACCATCCTCTTGGCCCCGTTCATATACTTATCCTTTGTATGGTATCAACTACCATCAGCGTTACCTATTCACTGGAACCTGGCGGGTGAAGTGGATAATCAGGGGCCGCGCTACTTATTCCCTTTACTTAATATCGGTATTTATCTTTTGCTACTCCTGATCCCCAGAATAGACCCCCGAAAAGGGAATTACCAACTGTTTGCAAGCACCTATTACAAGCTTCGTCTCGTACTGGTTTTATTTTTCAGTGCTTTGAGCACCCTCATTATCGCTAAAGCCCAGGGTTTTGCCATTAACCTTGACAAATTGGTGTTAGTGTGCGCAATACTCCTATTAACCACCATTGGCAATTACATGACAACCCTTCGGCCTAATTGGTTCATAGGCATTCGCTTACCATGGACCCTTGAAAGCGATACGGTTTGGCGCAAAACCCATCAACTGGGTGGTAAATTGTGGTTCTGGCTGGGGTTAGTCCTCCTAATAGCATCCTTTTTCCTGCCCACAGCATTAATGAGTAGCCTTTTATTCGGAGGTGTTATCATCATGGTGGTTATTCCTGTCGTATACGCCTACATCGTGTACCATAAGGAAAAACAAAACGTTAGCTAAACAGAATACCATGCGGTAGAGAGGCCAGTTTAAATACCAACATATAGCCTGGATCTTTTTTGTTAAAGCCAGTGTTAGCAGTGAAAAGCTATTAGCCTTAAGCCAATATTTGGATTAAACTTTTTATAAGAAAGTCGTTTATCGGGGCCATATTCTAATATCTAATTACAACTTTGAAGGGTTAATTGTTCTGGTTAATGAAGCCAATAATTATCGGAGACTTAATTTGCTAAAAATTCAAAGAAGGTACCTTTTAAATAATAAGACTTTGGAATGGCGTATAAATTTGCATTATATTCATAACGGCATTATTGAAAATTGACAAATGCAACTTTGCTTACCATGATTTGTCTCTATGAAAATTAACGAAAACCATCACTAAAAAAATTAAGCAGTATTATGAAAAGATTCAGGCAATTATCCGTATTATTTTTTGTTCTATCAGCAGTATTAACCATGAATATCACTAATGCTCAAGTTTGGGGTGCATTAGAGCAATATGGAGGTAGTGGCAGTCAGCTCATTGCCGATATGGCAACAGACAATTCCGGTAATACTTACATAACCGGGAGGTACAATGGAAATTTCAGTATGGGTGGGGTTCAGGATTTTAATAACTCAGAATCTGACGCCTTTTTAGCCAAAAGGAACAATCAAGGTAAATTTGATTGGGTTAGGCGTATTACCAGTAGCACCGAGAATAACACCACTGCCGTTGAGGTGGGCCCGTCAGGGAATATTTTTCTAATCGGTAATTTTGAAGCCGAGGCCACCTTTCACCAGCCTAATAGCAATCGAACATTAGCGCCATCAAGTTCCGGTAATCAGGGAATATTCGTAGCCCAGTATAACCCATCCGGTCAATTGGTATCAGGAGGAAATAGCCTGGATATTCAAGTACTTTCTGCAAACGGTGTAATATTAAGCGGAAACGGTCTTTCAGTAAATGGTTCCGGTGAGGTTTTTGGTTGTGGCAATGCTATTTTAAGCGGGGGCAGGGTTGGCTTAGTTTTCAGGGCAGGTTTCAATCAGTTTTCCTACTGGCAAAGGCTCCTTACCAATAACCTTTCTATTAAATTTATAGATGCCTACACCGTTCATGCTACTAACAATTCTGTTTACGTAGGTGGCGGCTTTGAGGATATCATAAAATATAGCCAGAATGATTCTTCTTTCGCGTTAGGCCAATTCGATGCCTATGTGGCAGAATATAGTACAAATGATGGATCCTACAAGCAAGGATTAAGGTTTGGCGAAAGTGGGAGCTCTTCCTCTGTGAATGAAATCAAAACTTATAACAATGCGCTTTTTTTGAAGGGGGTTTTTGATAATGGCATTAGATTTAGCCAAAATATCCGTCTCAATAGCAATGACAATGAGTTTGACGGGTACATGCTAAAACTCACACCAAATTATAACCTATTTTGGAACAAGGCTTTCAAGGGAAATAAAACAACCCGCATATCCAATTTTACATTTGATAACCAGGGCAATATTCACTTGATCGGCAGAAGCAGTGGCACCTATAGCTACGATGGTGCCCAGAATATAACTGCCCCCGAAAAGGATAGCCTTAACGTATTTTATCAAGAGCTGGACCAAAGTGGTAACCATAAAAACATCCTGGCAGGGAAAGGTACTGGCATTGATTGGCCATCGGATATTGAGGTAACCAGTAACGAGGATTTGCTTGTCAGTGGATATTTCCGGGCAAAAGCCAAGTTCCCGACATCATTCAATGAAATTAATAACCCAGGTATTTTTGATGGTTTCCTGGTTGATATAACCGATAAATACCTCGGGGTCAATTACAGCTTTGATGAGCTTTGTCCCAATACGGACCAAAAAATTACCCGCATTGCACATGGTGATTTTCAATCCGGCAATGAATTCATTGCGCAACTATCCGATGCCAATGGTAATTTCAGCAACCCAACCGAGATCGGGAAAGTCGAGGCTCAACAAAGCGATTCCATGGTCATTAACATACCGGAAAATATGAAAGCCGGATCGGGATACAAGATTCGATTGAAAGCTTCTGATCCGCAAACACAAGGCAGCGCTGGTCAGTCCTTTGATGTCCTGGCCGGGTCTTCCATAGAAGCAATCATGGGTGAAAGTGATGTAGAAAGCGGACAAACCGAAACCTATACGGTTGATGCCACTCAGGGATCAAGCATTGACTGGGTGATAAACAATGGGGTCTTGTCTAATAAGATTTCAGAAGATAGCGTTGACATCATCTGGGAAGATACGGACCGCGGAAAAATTAAGGCCGTGGAAACCACTATCGATGGCTGCCAAGGGGATACCATTAGCAAGAAGGTTTTCATCAATGCTGAAAGTGGCATCAGTGCTCAATCAAACGTTAAAGCCCTCGAAGTTTTCCCTAATCCTGCTTCTGATCATGTTAATGTTGTATTTGAGCAGGCAAAACCGACCAATGTCACCATCAAAGTTATAAGTAGTGGAGGCAAGCAAGTTTACCGTAAAGACAAAGGCTTCAATTCAGGAAGTTTAACTGAGAAAATCAACCTATCCCCTTTTGAATCCGGCGTTTACATGTTGATTATTCAAACCGGTAAAAAGGACATTAGCCGAAGGATAATGGTCCGTTAAAAACCATTAACCACTGATTATTATGAAGAAGGGAGGAACACTTCGTTTCTCCCTTTTTTACATCTTACTGAAAAAGTTATTAAGGACTCCCTGTAAAGCCTAATGGCATAAGATCACCTTAGTAATCCCTATAATTCCCGTCTTTCCTCTCCTGGGAAATACGGTAACTCTTATATCGAGTGTACCAAAATTCCAGCCGATCCACTACTTCGTAGTAATTTTTACCCTTTGTAAGGTCCTGCTTAAAATCACAAAAATAGAGAAACCTATCTATTTCCTCCCCTTTAAGGCCCAATTCCGATTCTATGTAGGCCCGGTAGGCTCCATGCTTAAGGAAAGCAACATTTCTTTCATTCAGCTTTAGCTGCCTTAATTTTTCTTTTTGCTCCCCCTTACCACTTATGGCATTGTAAAGCTGAGTAATCGGCCCATCCATCGTGTAGGTAATGCCACCCTCGTCATTCATCTTTTTCCTGTTCTGAATATTACGCAGCTCTTCTTCTGATAAACTAAAGTCCATATCCAGCGCCTTGGTTTTAGGCTCGCTAAAACTTACTTCCGGTAGCCGATATGTGTAAGGCTTGATATAGATGTCAGTCTCGTAAACCTTACCTTGAAATGTATCCGGTGGGTTATACGTAATTCGCCCATAACCCACAGCTGACATGATGAAGGAATCCGTTTTCCTGGCCAATTTTAATGAAAATTCGCCTTCTTGGTTGGTTATGGCACCTTTGGCATCGCTGAAGCGGATTAAATGAACATTTTCTACAGGCGTAGAATCTGCATAATTGTAGACGGTTCCCTTGATGGTAATCGGCAAAGGCTCTCCCTTTTTCTGGCTAAAAGCGCTGTTAGCACTGAGTAGGAGCCCAAGTGCTAACGCCAAGTATTTACCGAAGTGAAATATCAGGTACATGGAAGCTTTAAGTTAAACACCTTACAAAGGTACAACAATCAAGCCGTAGCATCAGCGGTTAGCTTAGCCAGGTATTGCCCTTCCTGATCCCTGGCCAGGATAGTAACATGATAGCCATAAAATCCGGCAATTTGTTTAAGGGTTTCCGGATCAATAAAAAGCCAATCAATAGGGTTTCCCTTAATACCCCGGTATTCTAATTGATAGCGCACTTCCCCATAATAGGTTTGGTTGTCTTGCTCCCTTTGAGCTTTATCCGCTTCATCAAACAAAAGGCTCAAATCTGACGAATCCAGGAGGATTTGGCCACCTGGATTTAAGTAATAGCCTACTTGCCTTAAAAAATTTCTTAGCCCTTCCAGTGTACCACAAATGCCAATACCATTCATCAGCAGTAAAAGGGTATCAAAACCCCTTGGCGGCGTAAAGTTGAAAAAATCAGCTTCCCATACGCCTGAAAACTCTTTTTCCCTTAACATCCCGGCCAAAACGGGATCCTTTTCAAGGGCAAAGGTATTAAAGCCTGAGCGGATTAATTCTCTGACGTGGCAGCCTGCCCCGGCTCCAATATCCAGGACAGTTCCTTTACATGACTGGAGCGCCTTTTGTTCAATAGCGGGCATTAGGTTATAAGCGCGAAAAAAGTAGCCCGGAGGCCAATATTCAGTTTCCCCGATATCTGAATAAACGACAAGGTCTTCAGCAGCATTATTGTCATAAAAATCCCACAAAGCTTGTCCCATTGGGGAAGCAGGGATAAAGGAAGATCGGGACATAGCTACTAAATTAGCGCTGCCTTAAAAGCCCGGACTAGATCAGATCTCATCAATTTTAGCAGCAACAATGAAATCATTCTCCGATAGACCCCCGATCGCATGGGTTGAAAGGTGAACAATGCATTTCCCATAGGTAATGTACAGATCAGGGTGGTGCTGTTCTGATTCAGCAACTTCGGTCACCTTATTGGCAAAATCCATTGTTTGCTTAAAGTTTTTGAACTTATAAGCGCGTGATATCCACTTGCTGTCGTTCGTAACATCCCACTCCGTTTTCAGTTGCTGCTTATATTGATGAATCGCATCACTATCGAGGGGTGGTACGCCTCCTTCGCAGGCCTGACAGTGTTTTTCCGTTAAAGCTTCCATAAGTCCTGTTTTAATTTTTTACATTCCAAAACCAGTGCAAATTAATCAAAGATCAATGGGTTAGCCAGCTTTTGAATGAAAAGTGCGCAAGCCTTGTAGGGGCATTGAGAAATTCCTAATTTTGCAAAACTAAATACGGCGAGGTAGCTCAGTTGGCCAGAGCGCAGCACTCATAATGCTGAGGTCGAGGGTTCAAGCCCCTCCCTCGCTACCACTAAACTCACTAAGCCCTTGTATATCAGCTTTTTACATGGGCTTTTTTTAGGGCATTATTCAATTCCTTCTAATAAAGATGTCCTTCAACTGCTAATTTGAATGGTTTAACTTTTCTAAAATGGTAACGGTTAAAATTGCGGTTTTCGTTGGTTTTAATTACTTTATTAAAGCATTAATTCAACGAAAACCGAATATT
>CAZQQN010000056.1:0-10086 GCA_964595485.1 uncultured Sphingobacteriales bacterium
CATCATCGGAGGAGGGCGTCCAGCTGAGGTCAATGGTAGAGTCGCTTGTCAAGCCTGCCACATGGATTTCCGGGGTAGCGGGATTGATGGTATCAAAGGGCGTGAGCTTCACAGTATCCGACAGACTCGTGCTGTTAAGACCGCCACTTTCTTTGGTTCGGATGCGGTAAGTATAGGTTTTGTTACAAGCCAGGCCGGTATCTTTATAACTAGTATCAGTGCCACTAACAGAATCAATGGGCTGCCAGCCTGCAGTCTTTTGTTTTTCTATCACGTACTGGTCTACATTGTAGCCTTTGTAAGGCTGCCAAGTAATCTCATTGGCAAGGTTCAAACCCTGACCGCTAACTTCAACGGGGGAATGGATTTCCGAGTTATGCGATTTCTTAGCAGAGCAGGAGTCGAAGGCAAAAACTTTGTAACTGTAGCGCTGATTTTGGGGGTTTATACCTTTATGCTTATAACTGAGAGGGCTACTGCCGGGCATTACATTGGTCAACTTATTGAAACTTCCACTCTTTCCTGCCTTGAAGTAAATTTCATAATAAATAAGGGACGTGTCAGTTACCTTATCCCATTTAATTTCAATACTACTATTATTGACCACAGAAGTATTTCGAATATTGACATTTGGGGGAGCAGAAGTATCGAATGGTGTACCACCCACGGAATCGGAAATCGAGGTTGTTCCGTATCCAGCTGAATCACGGTACAAAACCCGATAATAGGTAGTCTGGTCACACAAAGCAAAATTGGTATCCGTAAAGGTTGTATCATTACCCCCTAAGTAAGCTAAATTCTGCCAGCTATTGCTGCTGCTCTTGAACTTTTGAACTTCTACCGTATCCGCATTAAAGCCTTTATATCGCTCCCACGAAAGTTGATTCTTTAAATGACCGGGGTTAACGGATAAATTAGCGGGACAATGGTCCACTGATGTGTCACCCAGGTTACCACAGGTATCCAGTGTTTGCATCCGATAACAAGTACTTTGACTATCAGGAAAAGACGAGCTGTTGTAATATTGCTGTGTATTACTTCCCGGCTTATCGCTAATCGTATCAATCAAATTATAAGCACCGCCATTCACAGACCGCAACAACAAGTAATCCTGAATATCACCGGAATCACTTCTATCAATTGTTACCCGGTACTGATTCTCGGTTCCAAGTCCGAAATGAGATGCGGAGACCAAATTTGCGGGTGCTGCTGCTGTATCTTCAAAAACAGGATTTATCGAGTTAGAAACAACGGTATCATTGGTCACCGTATCAATCGCCCTTACTTTATAGAAACCATTAAAGCTACATGAGACATAGGCTTTGAAAGTATCAAAAACTGTTGAGATGGTATTGTAACTACCACCATCTTTGAAACGTACCTCATATTTACCATTATCGAAATTGGAAGGAGTCCAATTCAACTGCATTTTTTTATCAAATAGCCTTGTATAAGTTAGATTTAAGGTGATTGTTGTCGTATCGATATCGTTACAGGTTTCTTTGTTGCCCTTCACCCAGAAATCTCCGGCTCTTTCGGCATCAAAAGTGCTATCTTTTGTGCCATCCTGCCAGGTGTAATTCACAACATTACTGTCAGATGGGTTAAGGGTTAACTTTTCATTTTTCTGCTGAAAGAAAGTATCATGGGGAAGATCCACCCAGGGTTCCCCTAACTGATTCACCGTAATGGTGTCTGATAGATTACAGGAATCCTTGGTGATAACATCTACCCAATAAGTTCCTTCCTTCTTAATTGTTACTTGATTACCGGTATCTCCATTACTCCAGGAATAACTCAAAAGGCCCGTATCAACAGAAATCGTAACCGAATCATTCTTCCCGCATAAATTGTAAAACTTTTTATCCAGGCTAAAGTCAGTAAAATTTGAAAAATAGCCATAACGGGCTGCTGACCCTCCACCGTCTTCATTCAGAATACCTAAATGAAATTTGCCGGAATCATTGACAACTACTGTGGTATCATCAACCGGTGAGGTACCGGTACTGAAGGATGTATTAGCAGTTTCCCATTCGTTGTTACCGGTAACAGGATTAAAATCACCTGCACTAAGGACACTTGTATCACCATTGACCGAAAATTCATCTACAGCGCCAGAGTCTACCAAAATATTGACATCCAGGGTATTGCTACTACTTCTTTGAAAGGCCACCTCATTGGAGCCAGAGCAATTAATAGAAGGTAAAAGTGCGCCGGCTAATTCGCTATTAACGCCACTAAGGTGAAATGCGTAAGCTGGTTCTGAGGTTTGAACGTGAATAGAATTCCCCGAAATACTACCTGTAAACCGATCCCCTTTGTTTAAGTTAGCTGAAGGGGTAGCACTACCATTAATGAAAACATCCGTCCCATCTTTAATTGGCGTTACAAATACCTTCTCATTATTAGAATTATTATTAACAGCAATATATTCAGTGCCTAAAACTTGCTCCGGGACAATTTGATCCCCCGCTACATCTTGTGCACTAAGAAAAGAAAGCGGTATTGGTTCATCAATGGAATCATCACTGATTGTAATGGCAACAGGCTTGTCCGCATTAACAATACTTCCATCCAGGTTGTCATTCGCAGCATTGTTATCTGCTATAAAAGTGCGCGTTTGACCTCGATCGAGAACAAAGGTCACGGTATCATTAGCAGCGTGATTGATAGTCGATTCTTCTAATATAACCTCAACCTCTGTACTATCAATAGTAGCCACTATTGAAAAAGCATTCCTGGGATTTGGATTATAGCCCCAATCATTATCGTTATCGTGCTGTCCAGGAATGGTAAAATTTTGCCCTAAAGCGTTGTTACCTTTTAAGGTAAATATATCGGTATTCACATCATTTGAAATTTCATAATACGCAGTTATAGGGTTATCTGAAGTAACCTTCAACCCTCTGTTTAGCACGGTCCCACCAGTTGTATTCTCGATATTTGATTTTTCACTGGTTAGATCGATCGAAGCCACCGTATCAGATGGAAAATTGTACGTTTTGTTATTGAATGAAAATCCGGGATTGGCTGGTTGCTCTATTTTAACTTTAGTAGAGTCACTCTGCGTTGCTACTTTTAGTTCTATAGGCTGATCACCATGGCCACTTGTCAAATCAGGTGCTGCAAACCAAAACACTTTTCCTTCTTGCGCTGGAACAGATTTAATTAAAGCAAAAATCACAAAACATAAAATGGTAGCGATTCTTTTCATAATACTGTTTTATCTTATTAAATCAATCATAAAGTTAGCGAGGTAACTTCTTAACTTTCAATCACTTCACATTAAGCCCAAAATTTCTCATTCTACAAAATTAATGTTAGAATAACATTAAAAACCCAATTTAATCATTATTCCAGCAAACAGCAAATTACCTGAGATTACAGATTACGAAAACGCTTTTTTTATTTTTGCAAAAATGATCAACCGAACTCCATGAAAACGTTTGAGGAGACCCGGCAAATAGCCCAGCAGGTCCTACATAATGAAGCCAGCGCTATCAATAACCTCAAAGGGTTTATTGATAACCACTTCTATGAAAGTGTTAAGGCCATCTACCAAACGAAAGGAAGGGTGGTAATAACGGGGATAGGTAAAAGTGCCATTATTGCCAATAAAATCGTATCGACCCTTAATAGTACGGGAACGCGGGCTATATTCATGCATGCTGCTGATGCTGTTCATGGGGACATTGGCATGATTCAGGAAGAAGACATTATCATTGCCATCTCCAAGAGTGGAAATACGCCGGAAATAAAAGTGCTAGCCCCTCACCTGAGAGATTCAGGAAATTTACTTGTTGCAATGGTTGGGAATCCGGATTCCTATTTAGGGGAGCAAGCTGATTTTATTCTAAATACGAAGATAGAGGCTGAGGCTTGCCCCAATAACCTCGCGCCTACCACCAGTACTACTGTCCAAATGGTTATAGGCGATGCGCTGGCAGTTAGCCTTATCAATTTCCGGGAATTTGGTGAAGCGGATTTTGCCCGTTTTCATCCCGGCGGAACCCTTGGTAAACAACTCTATCTCAGGGTAGCAGATATCTATCCATCGAATATGAAGCCAGAAGTTGATGCCGAAGCAGACCTTAAAACCGTCATTGTTGAAATTTCCACTAAAAGGTTAGGAGCAACAGTCGTCAAAATGGATGAGGAAATAGCTGGTGTCATTACTGATGGGGATCTAAGAAGGATGTTAAATGATGTGGAGAACCTTAATACTATTCGAGCCAAAGACATAATGAATCCAACTCCTAAAACTATCCAGAAAGATGACCTGGCTGTCAAAGCAAGAGATATCATGCGCGAAGACAAGATCTCTCAAGTTATAGTAAAGGATCAGGAAACGTATGTAGGCATGGTGCATATACACGACCTAAACCGGGAAGGATTGCTTTAACACTCAAACGAACTCAATATGAATAATCATCATTATGCCATTATAATGGCCGGCGGAATTGGTAAAAGATTCTGGCCTCTCAGCAAGAAAGACTACCCTAAGCAATTCCTCGATATCTTAGGCCATAACCAAACCCTTTTCCAGGAAACTTATAACCGGTTTAAGGCCATTTTACCGGAAGAAAACATTTATGTTGTAACCAATGAGGATTACATTGACCTTATCAAAGAACAAATACCTACTTTCCAGGATCACCAGATCCTGGCAGAGCCCGTAGGGCGAAATACAGCACCAGCTATTGCTTATGGTGCCCATAAAATAGATGCCATAGATCCGGAGGGTGTCATGGTTGTTGCCCCGTCCGATCACCTGATCCGGGATGAAGACGAATTTCAGAAAACCATCCTTGAAGGGCTTCAAGCTGCTCTGAAAGATGACATTCTGATAACCCTTGGTATAAAACCTTCCAGACCTGATACGGGCTATGGTTATATTCAAATGGCCGATGACAATGCAAATGGCCGTTTGAAGCAAGTAAAGACCTTTACAGAAAAGCCCAATTACGACTTAGCCAAATATTTTCTCGAGAGTGACGAATTTTTCTGGAATTCAGGGATTTTTATCTGGAGTATCCAAAGTATCCTGAAGGGTTTCCAAAATCACCTCCCCGAATTGTTTGATAATTTTGATCAAGGCAAATCCCAATTTCAGACTAATGAAGAGGCTGATTTCATCAAAGAAATTTTTCCGACTTTACCCATGATATCAATTGATTATGGTATAATGGAAAAAGCAGAAAATGTTTATGTTCTACCTGCTGATTTCCAATGGTCTGACATAGGTACCTGGAATGCCGTATTTGACTTATTGGAAAAAGATGAGGGAAACAATGCCTTGCAAGGGAAAAAGATTTTTGCCCGCGACACGAATAATTGCCTGGTAAATGTTAAAAGCGATAAATTGGTAGCCCTTAACAATGTCGATAACCTTATCGTAGTGGATACCGGTGCGGCTTTATTAGTAGCTGACAAAAACAAAGAGCAGGAGATACGTCAAATCGTTAACGAAATCAAAGCTCAGTACGGAGAAAGGTATACGTAGTATTACCTAACCCTAATAGTAAAATGTAGTTGTATGATAAACCGTTTATCTATCGTTATCCTGATGATTGCCCTTGGCGGTTTTGCTAAGGGACAGGTGAACGACTTAACGGCAGAACAAGCCGGATCTTCAGCAAAAAAAGATGATACCACCAGTCAGGAAAGTTTCAATGCCCAAAAAAAGCCCAATACATACCAGAGTAAAGGCAACCCCCTGTATTGGAAAAATAAAAAACCAAAACCTGGCTACTGGCAGCAGGATGTACATTATAATATTAATGCCAATCTTGATGATAAAGCACACACCATTACCGGAAATTTAGAGCTGACTTATTGGAATAATTCCCCTGACACCTTAAACAAAGTTTATTTCCACCTTTACCAGAATGCTTTTCAACCGGGATCCTATTACCATAAGCTAAAAAAAGCCAATGATAAGCAACCGGTTTTTGGTTTTTATGAAAGGTTAGGCCTGGGTACTGTCGTTAAAAACATGACTATCAACGGAAAAGAGGTAAAAACCAGGTTGGATAATACCATTTTGATAGCTAACCTGCCTAATGCTATCCAACCCAATGATTCAGCTAAAATTAGCCTTGAATTCACCACTTTTTTTGGTAATGGCAGCATGAGAAGAAGAATGAAAATGTATAAGCACCATGGTGTTAAACACTTCAATGGTGTTTTATGGTATCCGCGAATTGCTGTATATGACCAAAAAGGCGGTTGGCAGACTGATCAACATTTAGGGAAAGAATTTTATGGCGATTACGGGACTTTTGATGTCAGTTTAACCCTCCCGAAAGAATACATTGTACAAGGTACCGGAAATTTAACCAATCGCGATGAGGCCCTGCCCCCTATGCTCTATGAAGGAATAAATTTAGAACAGTACGGAGAGGATGGTTCCAAAGAGGAAATAGAAGAAAGGAAAAAAATGCTCCGTAATTATTACCAGGTAGAGGACAGCTTAAAAACATGGCAATTTCATGCTGAAAATGTCCACGATTTTGCATTCACTGCTGATCCCAATTACCGGATGGGCATTTATGAACAAAATGGTATAAGGTGCATTGCCCTTGTTCAAAAACACAAAGCCGCTTCATGGACTGAAGTCCCTGAATTTATGGCTGAAGTCGTAGAGATATACGAAAAAAATTTCGGCCCTTATCCCTACCCCAAGATTGTAGTGGCAGATGCTCGGGATGGCATGGAATACCCCATGGTAACCCTTTGCGGTGGAAAGCCTCCCGGTAATTACGAACTGATAGCCCATGAGATTGGCCATATGTGGTTTCACACTTCTATTGGCACGAACGAAGCCTACAGAGCCGGTATGGATGAAGGTTTTACCCAAATGATGACAAGTGTTGCAATGGATCAAATCCTGTCGGCTTATCCGGAAACCGGTTATAACAACAATTGGTATTCAAACATTTTTGAGGATTCCGTTTCCTATCGTGAAAGTGAGGTATACAATGGCTACCTTGAAAGGGCGGTAAAAAATGAAGATGCCAGGTTGAATGTCCATTCCCATAAGTACAACTCAGCTTTGGGCCACGCAGGGGGCTATGATCAAGTTTACTACAAAATGGGTACTATGCTGTATAACCTTGAATATGTGCTTGGTAAAGACGTTTTTAGAGAAGCAATGAAGAACTATTTCAGGGATTGGCGGATAGCGCATCCTTATCCGGAGGATTTTAAACAGTCCATTATGGATTATACAGGCGTGGACCTGAATTGGTTCTTCGATCAATGGCTAAACACTAAGAAAACCATAGACTACAAAATCAAGCGAGTAAAAAAACGGGATAAAGAAGGAGCTTATACCATTATTTTTGAACGGAAGGGTTCAATGGAAATGCCCCTGGACTTTAAGGTTAAGACTAAAAATGGCGGTGAACACAGGTATATAATCCCAAACACCTATTACGCCAAGCCGACCACGGATGCAAAGGTATTACCCAAATGGACCGGTTGGGGGGAGAAATTCAATAAGACTTACAAAGCCAAAATTCAGGTTGACGGCAAAATCAGAGATGTTATCATTGACCCGAGTGACCGGCTTGCAGATGTTGATCAAACCAATAATCAGCTTAAAGGCAGTGTTGACTTTAGGTTTGACAGCAAAATTGATGAAGTTCCTAACACTGATCAGTATCAGTTATCATGGCGTCCGGAATTATGGTACAACGAAATTGACGGGCTCAAAGGGGGTTTGCATTTAAATGGGAATTACCTGGATTATAAGCATCAATTCCATTTAACAGCCTGGTATAATTCCCAAGTATTACAGCAGTTTGATGAAAACCAGAGTCAGGCTTCCCGCGATCCTTCGCGTTTACCGGTTAATGCCAATGCTTGGTATAAAACGCCCCTGACCTGCATTGACCACGACCTATTCCTGAATATAGGTGGCAGAGCACTTGATGGGTTATACCGAGGGAATATAGGATTTGAAAAGGCTTTTGGAGATCAGGATCACCTGAAAGTTGATTTCAACGCCTCTGTAAGGCCGGATAATGAGAACCTTGATTACTTACTTTACCCCAATCAGTGGGATGCGGGACGATGGAATAATGCCATTGATATGACATACCATCACACTTACGATTATGCCAATGGCAAGGGAGATATTGAATTGGGACTGAAAACCAGTGCTTTTGGAAATGATTACGATTATACCCGCATTCATTTCACCGTTATAAATGATAACAATTTAGCCCAATTAGAAGTGAAAACCCGTACTCACTTTGAATACACCCTTGGAGACCAGATCGCACCCCAGTCCAGGCTGTACTTGGCGGGAGCCAGGCCTGAAAAGCTAATGGAGAATAAATTTACCCGTTCAAGGGGCTTTTTCCCCAACGATTGGCTCGGGTATAGCGAAAGCACCAATCACTTTCATTATGGTGGCGGCTTAAACCTGAGGGGATATGCCGGCTACCTGGCTCCTTACAACTCACAAGATGACCAGTTCCAGACTTTTAGTGGCAATGCCGGTGGAGCAATCAATGTGGAAGTTGATTTTGACAACTACCTGGATTTCAAGGTTGGAGCCATAAGTCAATATTTCCATTTCGACACTTACTTATTCGGGGATGCCGGTATTATCAACTACAATGCCCCTGCAGAAGCATTAAGCCTTTCTAAGATCAGAGGAGACGCCGGTTTGGGTACAGCTCTTACTATTCAGCAATGGGGACCACTTGAGGAAGCTAAGCCGTTAACCATTAGATTTGATATGCCGCTGTACCTGAGCCATATTCCAGCTACAGCTGACAACAATTTTGCATTCAGATGGCTATTGGGTGTTCAGCGAAGTTTTTAACCAACCATTAAACTTGCTTTTAAAATTAAAGCAGCCTCCTTATTCGTTGAGAAGCCCAAACTGCTGAAGGTGATGCTTCATGTGTTTTTCCTGGAATTTTAGCCACCCCGCCTTATCAAGTGGCCCAAAAATAGGGTGAACGGGCTTAGCATTTGAGTTTGATTCATGGTAATCAAAAAAATCTTTGATTTCTTGGTTAAGTTGCTGAATGGCTGCCTGAAGATCAGGTTTCCTTAAATCGGGTGCTTTATTCTCAGGCATTACAGGGTTTTTGGTACCTGGCTTAAAGGGCTGATCACTGAACAGGAATTCGCGGTATTGCGGAAGCTGATCATCCGGTATGGCCTGGCTAACTTCCGCTTTTCCATTGGCGATCCGCCAGGAACTGACCAGGTGTTCAATCATTGCCTGTGCATTCAGCAAACCCCAATTTGGATTTGAGTTAGGATCCAGCTGATCTAAAAGCAGAGGAACCGTTTCTTTGAAAAACTTCTTTTGATTTTCCATAGTTGGCGAATGAAGATTTGATCTACCTGTATTGATGATTCATTGGGAACCAAAATCCTTTAAGTCTAAATAAAAAGTGGTACCTTTATCTACTTCACTAGCAATGTTTACTTGGCCTCCTAATGATTCAACCTGCGATTTAATGATATAAAGCCCCATCCCCTTCCCGGATTGTTCATTATGAAAACGTTTATAGAGATCAAAAACCTTATCACCGTGCTTGTCCATATCTATCCCCATACCATTGTCAGAAAAGGTTAAATGAATAAATCCTTCTCTTGGCTTTGTTTTAATTTCAATTTCCGGCTTACGTTTTGGTGACCGGTACTTAATGGCATTGGATAATAAATTCTGAAAAATACTATGAAGGAAACTTCTGAGGTAATATATATCGGGAGCTTCAGAGAAATCAGCTTTTATTTCCGTTTCACTTTCCGTCAGTTGTTTATTTAATGCGACTTTAACCTTTTCCAGCAATTCCTGGAAATTAATTTGCTCCTTAGGTTGACTTAGTTCTTTCTTTCTTCTCACGATTTCTACTAAGTCATCAAGGGTTTCATTCAATTGGTGAACGGATGCTTTAATTTTCCCGAAAACATATTGATTTTCCGTATTTTCCAAATCATCTTCACTGAAAAATTCAATGAGACTTTGGAGATTTATCACCGGTGCGCGAAGGTTATGAGAAGTTACATAAGCAAATTGTTCCAACTCAGCATTTGATCGCAGGAGCTCATTGGTTT
>CAZQQN010000057.1:0-9481 GCA_964595485.1 uncultured Sphingobacteriales bacterium
ATACTTGCATTTTAATAGCTAAATAGCTAAAAGCTTTTCTTTACGCTTTTTTTAGCAAAAAGCTCGGCAAAAAATCGCGGCCGGAAACTAACTCCATGCTTATTGGTGACATGAAAGGGGATCGGTTTCCTGTTCTCCTATCAGAAAAGGATTAAGTGGTAAAAAAGACTGTTGAATTTCCCCCTTGACCGCAAAATACCCTTTTTACGGTATTGTATAAATCAAACAGGGCACTCACCTTTGCAGTATTATTTAGAATTAGTTTAAATAAAAATTGTCAAATGGGGAAGGCAGGCAACAATCGCCAAAAGGGAAGCTGGGAGTTGTTGCCTGCCTCAAATCAAAACGTAAAATTATGAAAAAGCTAACACTTTTAATGACAGCTATCTTCATGACAGGAGCATTCATCAGTTGTGAAGATGAAGAAGATGACAGGCCACAGCCCGGACCTAACCATGATACCATCAATACATTCGCGGTTCCTGATTCGTATAAATGGGATGACGTGGATTATTCGGGTCAAACAGCGCGGATTGAATTGCTCGATAAGTTATCGGCTGAGATTACAAAGGCTGGCGATGGAAAGGCTGTTAATGAGCAGGACTTAATTGCTATTTATGAAAATGATGGGGTTATCAATGCTGATAAGGACCTGGCCGGTAAAACCTATCCTGACGACAAAAACCGTTTTTATGATTGGTTTGCCAAATTGGATAGTTTGACCAATAATGGCGGCGGGCAAATTATTGATGGGAGGTTTTTTACTGATAAAGGTGTCGAAATAAGCCAAATGGTTGAAAAAGGATTGATGGGGGCAAGCTTTTACTGGCAAGGTACTTCAGATTACCTTCAGGACCTTGCCTCAGATCCTAATCAAAACCCTCAGGATGGTGATGAAGCTACCACCCGGGAGCACCATTTTGATGAGGCGTTTGGCTATATGGGTCTACCAAAAGATTTCCTTTCCAATGATAAGGATGAGGTTGAAGGTGAGTATGTGAATTCGAGTTGGTTCTGGGGGCACTATTTGAGGAGCCGCAATCCAAAATTGGACAACAAGGAAAAACTTTTCAATGCTTTCCTGAAAGGACGCGCAGCTATTACGCAACAAAGGCCTGAAAAACGTAAAGAAGCGGTTAATACCATCAAGAAAGAATGGGAACTGCTCGCAGCCTCTAATGTAGCCCACTATATCAATTCTACCTTAAGTGATATTGCAAACGATGCCAAGGGCAGTAAATGGCATCATTGGTCTGAAGCCAAAGCATTTCATATGAGCCTTAAATACAATGTGGATAAAACGATTAGTCAAGAAGACTGGAATTACATAAACAACAAACTTGGGGAAAGCCCGAAAAATGTATCAGAAAGTGATTTAGAAGATGCGAATAGTCGTCTGGATCAGGCTTATGACTTCCCCACTAATATTACCAATTTCTAAATGTTTCAATTCAAAATTACCCTTCATCCCACTTCAATGGGGTGAAGGCAAAAATATGTCGATTATGCGGTATTTGAGATTAATTGTTCCGATTATAATAGGCGCTGTTTTAATCACTATTACAGCTTGTGATAAAGATGAAGAAAACGATAAAAACAAACAAAAAGAAGATCAAAGTAACTTCAACCGCAAATCAATGTTGCAGAATATAGGGAGTAATGTTATTATTCCTGATTACAAGACTTTTAAGGAAAAAGCAAAAGCCTTAAATGAAAGTGCAGGGTCCTTTACATCCAATCCTTCCCAGACATCGCTTGAGAAGTTAAGGAAGGACTTTATAAGTGCTTACACGGCCTGGCAAAAAGTTACCCCCTATGGTTTTGGCCCGGCCAATGAGATGACTCTACGCAACAACCTGAACACTTTCCCGGTCGATACTCAGGGAATTGAGAAAAGAATCAGTAATGACAATAAGGAGTGGGGTCCGTATGACAATGACCTCAAAGGTTTCCCGGCCCTTGATTATTTGCTTTACCAACATAATGCGGAGAAAACCATTGCGGCTTTTAAATCTGATGCATCCCCTGAAAATCGGAAATCTTACCTGAAGGCCATTACAAAGGAGATTAGCCAAATGGCTGATGATGTCCATAGTAAGTGGATGGCAGAGGGTGGTAATTACATAGAGCAATTCATCAATTCGGACGGGAATGATAAAGGTAGCTCCCTGGCCCTATTGGTTAATGAGTTAAATTTTGATTATGAGATCATCAAAAATCCCAAATTAGGCATTCCCCTGGGGAAAAAATCTTTAGGAGAAACAAAACCTAAAAATGTTGAAGCCTACTATAGCGGAGAGTCCCTGGATTTAATCATTACCAATTTGAATGCTATTGAAGACCTGTTCCTTGGTCGGTACGGTAGCAAAAATGGAGTAGGGCTGGACGATCACCTGGATGATGTTGGGGCAACAAGAGATGGTCAGCAGCTTTCACAAGCCATTGTTAATCAATTCAGCAATGCTCGGTCTAAGTTAAAAAACCTAAATGGTCCACTTTCGGATGCTATTAAAGAAAATAAATCTCAGGTAGACAAGGCTTACGAGGAAGTTCAAAAGCAAGTAGTACTAATAAAGACTGATATGCCGTCAGCATTGGGGGTAAGGATCACCTACCAGGATAATGATGGGGATTAAACGGGAAAAAGGAAGCCTATAATGTATCAAATCAAGGAAAAACTTATCAAGCAGCCTGTTTCCACAGCATCTTTAGCTGTGTTCAGAATCATCTTTGGGGCTGTTATGCTGATTAGTGTGATCCGTTTCCTTGTAAATGGATGGGTAGAATCCCTCTACGTTAAACCTAACTTCCACTTCTCTTATTATGGATTTGAATGGGTACAGGCACTTGGCTCAACGGGCATGTACAGCCTGTTTGCTATTATGGCTATAAGTACCATTCTCATTACGCTTGGTTATTGGTACAGATTGGCTGCCATTGTCTTTTTTTTGGCCTTCACCTATGTAGAGCTTATTGATAAAACCTATTACCTAAACCATTATTACTTCATCAGCCTGGTAGCTTTTTTGATGATCTTCTTACCGGCTCACCGTTACTTCTCACTGGATGTCTTAAGGAAGCCTGGCCTTAAATTGAATTATGTACCGGCATGGATGGTGAATATATTGCGATTCCAATTAGGTGTTGTTTATGTTTTTTCAGGCATTGCCAAGCTTAATTACGATTGGCTATTTCGGGCTATGCCAATGCGTACTTGGTTAGCAGCGCATCAACACTGGCCACTAATTGGTAGTCTTTTCGCTAAACCGGCCACAGCCTACTTAGCAAGTTGGTTTGGTGCTATATATGATCTTGCTATTACTTTTATATTCATGATCAGGAGGTATCGATGGTTTGCCTACAGCTTAGTCATCTTCTTCCATGGGTTAACTGCTATGCTTTTCCAAATCGGTATGTTCCCTTTCATCATGATAGGTATAACGCTGATTTTCTTTTCATCAGAATTTCACAAAGCGTTAATCGCTCATTGTGTTAATGCTTGGCAGAAGATAGTCATAAAAAAACCTAAGCCTGTTGCTGAAGCCCGGAATCCGCTGCCTTTATTTAATCTGCCCTTATGGAAAAAATTGATTGGCAGCTTAATGATCACTTTTGTTTTATTCCAGTTGATTTGGCCCTTGCGATTCTCTCTTTATCCGGGGCATCTGTTTTGGACGCATGAAGGTTATCGTTTTTCTTGGCGTGTTATGTTAACCGAAAAGGCTGGCACCGTTTTTTTTAATGTCAGGGATACTGAAACCGGTCATCAGAAAGAGGTTGATAATAGCAATTACATTACCCCTTTCCAGGAAAAGATCATGGCGACTCAGCCTGATATGATTCTCCAATTTGCCCATTACCTTGAAAGTCAATTTAAGCAAAAAGGGATCGCTAACCCGGAGATAACAGCAAATAGCTATGTCGCCTTGAATGGACGGGGAAGTAAGCAGTTCATTGATCCCAATGTCAATCTGGCTGAAATTGAAGCTGGTTTTCACCACAAAGATTGGATACTTCCCCTGAATGCTAATAACACTATTAAGTCACCCAAAAAAACTATGCAGTAAATGCGGCAGGGACCAATGTTATCTTTTGTTCTTTTTTTACTGTTAGCCGGCTTTGCCGCTTTACCTCGCGCATACTGCCAGGAAGGAGCTATTGAGGGCCAAGTGACATGGGATGGTAATCAAAAACCAATTGATGATGCTAAAGTTGGTTTGATTATGACCTCCTACATTGCGGAAACAAATGAGAATGGCATTTACAGGATTGGTAATATTCAGCCCGGTGAATATGAGCTTCGTGTATTCCTATTAGGTTATGAAAGTGACCCCAAAAAAATCAGGGTTGATTCAGGCTTGAAAAAGGTAAACTTTAAGGTGGATACTATCTCCAGGGAGCTGGAAGCAGTGAAATTTGAGTCACGGAATGAAAGCAACTTTGGTTTGCGGCATATGCAAGAGGTTGAGGGTGCAGGTATCTATTCCGGGAAAAAGACAGAAGTTGTAGAGTTGGATGAGTTGACGGCAAATAAAGCAACAAATAAGAGCCGGCAGATCTACAATAAAGTTGCCGGTATCCATGTATGGGAAAGTGATGGTGCGGGTATTCAGTTGGATGTCGGTAGCCGGGGGCTAAATCCCAAGAGAACGGCTAACTTTAATACCCGTCAAAATGGCTATGACATTAGTGCGGATGCCCTTGGTTACCCGGAAGCTTATTACACCCCTCCAACTGAAGCTTTGCAACAAATTAAAGTTGTTCGTGGTGCTGCTTCTTTGCAGTATGGTCCCCAATTTGGAGGAATGATCAACTTTAAATTAAAAGAACCTCCCAAAGATGATCCCTTCAGGATAAAGACAAGGCAAACCATGGGATCTTTTGGCCTCTTCAATACCTACAACAGTATCAGTGGTACCTTGAAAAACGGGGATATTGAATATTATACTGCCTACAAATTTAAACGCGGTAATGGCTGGCGGCCCAATTCCGGATTTCGAACCCACACAGGCATTGGCTCTTTCGAGTATAATGTAAATGATGATTTATCCTTTAAGGTTGAGTTCACTAAGATGAATAATATAGCACAACAACCAGGCGGGTTAACCGATGGTATGTTTGAAGAAGATCCCTCGCAGTCAGTTCGTGAGCGTAATTGGTTCAAAGTAGATTGGAACATGGCCTCATTTGAGATGGATTACCAATTTGATAGCCAGTGGGAGCTCAATAGCAGGTTTTTCGGATTATTGGGTAGCCGTTCCTCACTGGGTTTCCTGGGGCGTATCAACCGGATTGACCATGGTCAGGAGAGGCAACTCTTAAAAGACGAATACAAAAACTTTGGCAATGAAACGCGTTTGCTATACGATTACCAGATAAATGGTCGGACTAACACTTTCTTAATCGGCTCAAGGGTCTATCAAGGCTTTACCAAACGCAGGCAGGGATTTGGTACCGATCGGAAGGATGCTGATTTTTCCTTTATTAACCAAGATGATTTACAACATTCCAAGTACAAATTTCCAAGCAGTAATCTGGCGATTTTTGCTGAAAATAAATTTGCTGTTACCGAGGATCTATTAATAACACCTGGTTTGCGTTTTGAGCATATCAAAACAGCAGCTGATGGGTTTTTTAATTTCACCATTGAGGATTTAGCCGGTAATCAGATTTTTGAAGAAAAAATCAGGGAAAGTAAAAGCCGGGTTAGGAATTTTGTACTGTTAGGACTTGGGTTAAGCTATAAACCCAAGCCTTATCTGGAAGTTTACGCTAATTACTCAGAAAATTACCGTGCTATCAGCTTTAACGATATGCGGGTTATTAATCCGAATCTTCGGGTGGATAAAAACCTGCAAGATGAAAGTGGTTTTACGAGTGATCTGGGGGTCAGGGGTAGCATTGATAACATCCTAACTTATGATTTGAGCGCCTTTGGCTTATCTTATCAAAATAAAATTGGTTCAGTTTTGAAAGTTGATCAGGAACTTTTCCGGCCTTACCGTTACCGCACTAATGTAGCCGATGCATGGCACTATGGTGTTGAGGGCTATGCAGAAGCTGGGTTACTTCAGCTGCTTAATCCTAAAGAACGCAATAACCAGGTTTCAGTTTTCACGAATTTTTCATGGTTGAATGCTACCTACATAAATAGCAATGAGCCGGGGATTGAAGGTAATGAGGTTGAATATGCACCGCCTCTTCAATTCACCACAGGCCTTAACTTTGAGCTTGGCAACTTCAGAGCTTCTTATCAGTATACCTTTACTGATCAGCATTATTCTGATGCTACCAATGCTGAGCAAACGCCTTCCGCTATTCAGGGGACGATTCCAAGCTACCATGTTATGGATCTTTCCCTGGGGTATCAATTCAAATTTTTGACATTAGAGGGAGGCGTAAATAACCTTACCAACAATAGCTACTTTACCAGAAGAGCAACCGGTTATCCGGGTCCAGGCATTATACCCGCTCAACCCCGAAGTTTTTATGTGACTCTTGGGGCAAAGTTTTAGGCTTGCAAATCCATCCCTTAATAGGTTTAGCACCAGCCTCTGGGTAGCCGGCATTGACTAACCGGTCCATGATTTGTTCTATTAATTACGTGTCTAAGCGGGCATATAGGGCCTTAAGCTTGCCCCATCCGAGTTTAAGGTAATGGATACCTTAATTTTCACAGGGAATATCATCTGGTGGATAGCCCTAATCTTTTCAAATAATGGCTGCTGTGATATTCCACGTTATTCCGGTGACAATGAAATCATAAAGTTTGAATTGCAGGACGGGGAAAAGCCGGAACAGACGACCTAACTATGCTTCGAATACTCCTTTGGTATGCCTTTCCCCGTCTAAAGCATGGTTACCGGCAAAATGATCATGAATAGGAGGGCTACAGTAATTTAGTAAAGTGTCCGAATTTTGCTTGGATAGTTGGCTAAAAGCCCAGCGCGCCAACTTTGTGACAAAGAAATGGTACATTTTAAGTCAGATTTTGCAGTTTGCCATAGATGCTGCTGCAGGGAAATAATTCCTGAGTTATTTAAAAGCTTCATGTTTTAAATGGGAATGGTATGATTCTTATGTAATAGAAGGGTTATTTCTTCTGATAATTAGAAAAGCCTTAATCGTATTCGGCTTTTCAAAAATCTCAGCGTAAATTTATGTTTGTTTGAAATGAAAAAGGTTTTGATATGATCAAAGCAAGGTTTCATTTTCTAATCCTTATATTCTTTTTTACTTATTCTGTTGTTATTGCTCAGGATAAGGGCTGGCAAGAAAAGGCCCATAAGATGGTCCAAAACCAGATCGAGAAAAGGGGTATCAACGACAAAAGCTTACTAAGGGTATTGCGAACGGTGCCCCGCCATCAATTTGTACCTTCTAACCGGCAGGATTTGGCCTATACCGACCGGCCATTACCGATAGGTTATGACCAGACAATCTCTCAGCCTTATGTTGTAGCTCTGATGACTGATCTGCTTGAATTAAATGGTGATGAAAAGGTGTTGGAGATTGGTACCGGCTCTGGTTATCAGGCTGCCATCTTGGGAAATTTGGCTGATAAGGTTTATACCATTGAAATCGTCAAACCTCTGGCTGAAACAGCTAATAAGCGGTTAAGCCGTTTGGGATATGATAACATCCATGTGAAGCATGGTAATGGGTACAAAGGTTGGCCTGAGCATGCTCCGTTTGATCGTATTATGGTTACCGCTGCACCGGAAACCATACCCGAAGCGCTGAAAAAGCAATTGAAAAATGGAGGAAAAATGGTGTTGCCAGTTGGGGACAAGCTTCAGGAGTTAAAAGTAGTAAGAAAAAATGATGAGGGAGTGATCAAGCAGGAGGAAATTACCAGTGTCCGCTTTGTTCCCATGGTAAAACCTGAAAAAGATGATTAAAGGACTTATTGGAATGTTGGCTTTATTTTTATGTCCCAGTACCACCGATTTTTTTTAAGCAATGACAGGAGACAAATTGGGATTGCTACCGCATTAACCGTAATCATCGGTAACATGATCGGTACTGGTATTTTTACCACCACAGGCCTTATGTTAGGGGATTTAACAAATCCATGGATCGTTTTAGTTACATGGGTGTTAGGTGGGTTATTAGCCCTTTGTGGTGCCTTGACTTATGCTGAAATAAGTACATGCATACCTGAAAGTGGCGGAGAATATTTGTATTTGAGTCGCTTATTTCACCCGTTAATTGGATTTTTATCCGGATGGGTCTCTCTTATAGTGGGTTTTTCGGCTTCTATTGCAGCTGTTGCAGTGGCTTTTGCGGAATACATGCAAACTGTCTTTGTAAGTTTTCCTTTAGTGCCTGGTGCTATTACAGTTGTAGTAGCGATTTCAGTACTCCACTTGTGGCAAGTTTGGCTTGGAGGAAAGTTACATGATATTTTTACTGTTGCCCTTTTGCTTTTGATTCTGGCACTTATTATTGTTGGAATCTCATTCGCTTTCCGGTTGGATAGTTACTATTTAGCTACAACTGCTAACACTGAATGGGACACCCTATTAACCCCTTCTTTTGCTTCAAACCTGGTGCTTGTTATGTATGCTTATTCCGGGTGGAATGCATCAGCATACTTAGGGGGCGAAATAAAAAAGCCATTAAAAAATTTACCTGTATCGCTAATTAGTGGTACGCTTTTAGTGACCATCCTGTATGCTGGGTTAAACGTATTCTATTTAATGGCAGTAAGCCCTGCCCGATTGGCAGGTGAAGTAGAGGTGGCTCATATTGCTACACGAGGGGTTTTTGGTGAAAGTTGGGGAAAATGGGTTTCCTTGCTGGTTTGCCTGGCTTGTGTATCTTCATTAAGTGCCATGATCATGGCTGGGCCAAGAGTTTACCAGAAAATGGGAGAAGATTTTACGTTTTTTCGATTCCTCGCAAAAAGAACAAATGGTGGTGCTCCCTTTATAGCTGTATTGTTACAGGCATTGGTAGCCATAGTGTTGATTGTAACCTTTGCATTTGACACCATTTTGACCTATATCGGTTTTACCCTGAGCCTGTTTGCCGGGCTAACTGTTGCAGGAGTGTTCAAGCTCAGGAAAAATCACATGGTGCAAAAGCAAGGTTATAAAACTTTGGGATACCCGATTATCCCTCTTTTTTTCATTTTGATTATGGTTTGGATGGTAGTAAATACCTTAATAAGCAAACCGTTGGCTGCGTTCATCGGCTTGGGTACCATAGCAGTCGGAAGCCTGATCTACTGGTTCATCCGTGAATATTAGGTGGTTATCTCGGTTTTTTTACAGGGGAAGCCTTTAATTTGTCGGTTATAAAAAGTTATTAGTAATGGCAGATAGAAAAAACCAATCTTTTCGCTATAAAAAACGCCAAAAGCTAGGGTGGGCAAGGTGGCTACTATTCCTGGTCGGCAAGCCGATCAAAGTAAAAGAAAGCGTTCTTCATACCACCCCCTGGTTGACACGGGGCATGATTGCCGTCATTAGTTTGC
>CAZQQN010000058.1:0-9076 GCA_964595485.1 uncultured Sphingobacteriales bacterium
GGGGTTAAAGCTTTCCGGTTGTCGATGAAAGAACTTGATTTTAGCCATTTTGGTATTGATTTCTAATAGCATAAGGGAACATAGAATGCTTTATTTGATTACTTGGTATTGTTTACTTCAAAAACAAGGTTACTTCCGGCCATTTTGTTTGTATCAATGCAAAAACACCTTATGGTAAGATTTTGCTACACTTTTCTTGCATGCTTTGTTCTTTGTTTTTTCAGCTTGACGGGGTCAACGGAAGCAGGCCACATAGCAGGTGCCGGTAACATCTCCTGGAAGTGTCTTGGCCAGAACCGGTTTGAGGTCAAGGTTGCCAAATACGCTGAGTGTCCTGTTACTATCAAGCCCTCTTCTTCTTTTAGTATTGATTGTAAAAGTGGCGGATCTATTGGAAATGTAACAAAAAAACAAATTGGCAGCTCTTCAACTACGGATATCACCGGCACATGCAAGTCAAACTGTAATTATTGTACCTCAAATAGTTGCAGTTTTACTTATGGATACAAGAAATTTACTTTTACCTACATTGTAGACTTAAGTAATGCCAATTGTTGTAAAGTTCGGTTCAGTACGTCTTTACTCAGATCATCATCGGGGTGGAATCTTCAATGCAATAATTTTTACACCTCTTCGTGGTTTAACCTTTGTCAAGCCCCTTGTAATAATTCGCCTAAATTCAGGAGTTCACCCAGTATGGTTATTTGTAAAAACCAGGGCTTTATCCGGAATTTAAATGCCTATGACACTGATACCACTGCAAATGGTGCACCTAAGGATTCCTTAGCTTATACTTTGACCCCGCCCAGAAAAAGTGCTAATAGCAATTGTTCCTACAACAGTCCATATACTTATAAGAAACCCCTCCATTTCCAGAATTTTCCCAATAATAATTTGCCGTATCCTTTTGGATTCAACCTTGATCCGGTTAGTGGGCAACTTAAATTTAAACCTACCAAGCAACAATTTTCGACCATTTCCTATAAAGTTAAAGAATACCGCGATACCAATAACAATGGATCAAAGGAATTGATAGGGGAGGTTTACCGGGAATCTCAGGTAATTGTGAATAATTGTGCCTCCAACAAAAATCCATCAATAACGGGAATGAATTGCCCGAGTACTAGTAGGAGTGAAAGTGCTTGTGTTGGCAAGGCTAAGACCTTTAAGTTCTGTAGTAGCGACCCCGATAATGGGGATTCGGTAAAGCTAAATTTGAACAGGGGAACCCTTCCGAATTCAGCCAAATGGTCTATTGTTGATTCCGCGGCTCAGGCCTATACGGGTAAAATCAATTGGACCCCTCAACCCTATCATGCCCGGAAAAAACCATATAAATTTTCAGTTCAAGCTAAAGATAACAATTGCCCCTTAAACGGGAAAATATCCAAGCAGTACAAAATAGACGTCAATCCCATTCCCAAAGCCAATTATAGTTTTGATTCAGTGGGTTGTGGGGAGTACCAGTTCTCTTCGAGTCCTACAAAAGGGGCGAATGTGCAATTTCAATGGCAAGGGCAAGGTGGCATAAGTGCTCAGGATTCGGCTTTTACGCACCAATTTACAGATCCTGGTAATTATCCTTTTAAGTTAACCGTTACGGCCGAGGGCTGTCAACGCGTCTATAAAGATACGATTCATGTAGACACTTTTGTAAGGGTTAAAATGGGTCTGGATACTACCATTTGTAAAAGCAGTGATATTACAGTAGGAGGTGCTGCCATTGATAACAAAGGATCCGTTACCTACAAATGGCATGACGGAGTAACCGGTAATCCCGTTCGTACCTTTAGTAATATTCAAACGGATACTTTCATGACATTGAAAGTGACCGATACCATTTGCCCTTTTAAGGATAGTATAAATGTTGATGTACAGAATAGGCCTACCATTAACCTTGGGGCTGACAGTCAAAGGGCTTGTGAGGTAGATAGCTTCCTTTTACAGGTGGATAGTACCTATGCTGCCTATAAGTGGAATACCGGTGATTCGGGTTATAAGCTATATGTGGATAGTCAGCGAGCGTACAAATTAACCGTTAAGGATACTTTAGGCTGCTCCACCAGCGACAGTGTCAACCTCATCACCTTAAACACCGATACCACTTTTCAGCAAGTTTCTTCCTGCCGGAGCTACACGTGGCCAGTTAATGGAAATACTTACAAACAAAGCGGAACGTATTACGATACGGTGCAGAACACCGCTTATTGTGACTCCAGTCAACCATACCAGCTTGATTTAACCATTCGTTCGATCAGCGACACCGCCATTAAGCGGACGGTTTGTGATCAATACACCGTTCCCAGTCAGGATACGACTTACCGAACGAGTGGGAATTACACCGATACTTTAACAAACGATGCCAAATGTGATTCGATCATCAACATTGATTTAACGGTGAATAACAGTGAAGAGGCAATTGACAGTGTTAAAAGCTGTGATCAATACACCTGGCCGTTTAACGGAAAAACTTACCAGCAAACCGGTTTTTACTATGATACTTTTCAGAATAAAAATGGCTGTGATTCGGTGCGGAAACTACGCTTAGTCCTCAATGACCATAAAGAGAACAGTATCAATCCCGTTTCTTGCGGAAGTTACAAAATACCCAGCGGAGACACCACCTACTACGCCTCAGGAATATATCAGGATACACTAAAATCGGCTAAGGGGTGTGATAGCGTATTGACCATTAAACTGGAAATACCGGAATTTGATACCAGCATTCTTAAGACGGGGGATAGCCTAAAAGTTCAAGATACAGGGGCAAGTTACCAATGGTTGGATTGCGGAAACAGCTATTCACCCATAAGCGGAGCTACTTCCCGTAGTTTTAAACCTTCTTCATCAGGTTCGTATGCTGTAGAATTAGCCAAGAAAGGCTGCTCAGATACTTCAAAGTGCTATGAGATAAAAGGTTTGGGCATAATGGATAGCGAATTGGGGGGTAATCTGAAAGTATATCCCAATCCAACCAAAGGCAAAGTAAAAGTGGTATTGGGGAAACGGTATAAAACCATTCAAGCCACCTTAACGAATAGCAATGGAAAAGCGGTTCATACCCGGTCATTCAAAGACACACGTGCTTTTGAGCTTAACCTGGATAGTGCCCCGGGCTATTACATCCTTGGTATAAGTACTGGCAATGGTCAAAAAGCCAGGGTAAAAGTTTTGAAGGATTAAATGATTATAGAAAAATCAACCGCGGTTTTGAAGTAGAAGCGTATGATAAGGATCTTTACAAGCCGTTATGGCTGGTTACTTTGGCTACTATTATTAAGCGTTTTATTACCTGAAGTAAACCGGGCGCAGACCTATACCGCTTCCCCTTACTGTTTGCCATCTGCGGATTGTAGTTTGGGAGATGAGATCACTTCTTTCAGCATGGGAGATTTCATACATCAAAACGACAGTTGTGGCAATGATTACAAATATTTTGATTCCCTGACCATTAATGTGCGGTTAGGCAATAATTACAGCATTCGGTTACAAAATGGGCAATATTCCCAGGGTTATGGTATTTGGATTGATTTCAACCACGATAACGATTTTAACGATCCAGGGGAATTTGTCTACAATTCTCAGAATAACTACAATATAGGAGATACAACCTTTGGTAACATCAAAATCCCCTTATCTGCCAAATCGGGTAAAACCCGTATCAGAGTGAGAAGCTTTTTTTATCAAGGGCTTAGCAGTAGCGATCATTGTAGCAGTGTTGCTTTTGGCGAGACGGAGGATTACAACATTTACCTGAATCCCATTCGTTACCAAAAGACTTATGGGGATACCTTATCAGATGTTGCTTATGCGGGTCATTTTGCTAATGATAGTGGCATCCTGCTTACAGGCAAGACTAAAAGTTATGGCCAGGGTAAGTCAGATGTTTTATTGGTAAAAACCAATGAAAGGGGTGCAAGTGATTGGTATAGCACTTACGGGGGCAGTGGTTCAGATGTGGCAAAATCCATTGCCGCCAAACCTGACAGTGGTTACTTACTAAGTGGCCACACCTCTTCCTATGGTAATGGTTATAGCGATTTTTATGTAGTAAGTGTTCAGGAAAATGGTGGTATGAACTGGGCAAAAGCCCTTGGTGGTAACAATGCTGATAGTGCCACCGTTGTTGAAAAAGGTTCCGATGGGAATTTTTTCTTAGCAGGTATTACGGAAAGTTTTGGACTTAGTTCCAGGAGTATTTTTTTAGCCAAAATAGACACCAGCGGAAATGTGATTTGGGACAAAACTTTTGGGGATTTTTCCGGGAATGCGGACTTACCCCTCTTCATGAAAGAAGATGAAAATGGAAACTTAATTGTAACAGGCTCCACTAAGAGTTATGGTTCGGGGAAAAATGATGCCTTCCTCATGAAGGTAGATACCAGTGGCGCTCTTCAATGGTTCAAAACCTATGGCGGAAATGATGATGAAGCAGGAAAGTCCCTAAGTATAGGGAATGGTGATCGATACTTGATATCCGGTTTTACCAAAAGTACTGGTTCAGGCCAGAAAGACGGTTTTTTGTTAAAAACTGATTCATCAGGTAGTGTGAAATTTTACCGGGTATATGGGGGCAGTGCTGATGAAAGCTGGAATTGTGTTAACAGGATTAACCAGGATTCCTTTTTGTTAGCAGGTTATACGGAAAGCTACGGGTATGGTCAAAAGGACGGAGCAAGTTGTTTTGTAGATAGTCAAGGGCAAATAATTTGGGCAAGGGTTTATGGAAGTGACGGCAACGAGGAATTTTTAGGAACTGAAACTTCGGATGGCTCAACCTTTGTGAATTCGGGGTTTTCTGACTCCTTGGGCATTGGGGAAAATGATTTTTTTGCCTTGTTGTCAGATACTTCCGGTAAGGGGTGTAATCAGCGATCCATCAGCAGTTTTGATCAATCTGCCTCGGTCTCGGCTGTCAATCAATCCATTAGTACGAAATCAGTAAGCAGTACGATTGCAAATGGTGGCGTTAAAAATAGCCCGAATGGTAAAACCTTCTCAGTTTGCCCTATCAATGCGGATTTTGGTGTAACCGATACCTGTATTAATGACACCACCCAATTTTTTGATAGTACCTTTGCAAATGATTATGACGGCTACAACTGGGAATGGGATTTTGATGACCCATCTTCTGGTAACAATCGTTGTACGAAACAGAATCCGCTTCATGATTTCACCGATACCCAATTTTACAATGTTCAGTTAATTGCTTCAAACGGGGTTTTATCAGATACGACCGCTAAATTCATTAAAATCAATGGTCCCGTTTTTGAAATCAATTATTCGGATACAGCCATTTGTCCGAATGACAGTATTCAACTCAACATTGGTCAATCGTATCAGCAATACAACTGGTCACCGGGAGAAAGGGTTAGTGATTCAACCATTCAGAACCCGTACGGTTACCCGGGCGATGAGAAATTGAAGTTGAAAGCTACCAATGCCTATGGTTGCCGTAACACAGACACTAGCCGGATTAGCAATAAAAAAGGAGCTGGCCCTGATCCTCCGAATGTGCGGAAATTGGTTACAAACAACGATTCTGCATTAACCCTTTATTGGGATACAGCATTTAACAGGAGTAAATTCCTTAGTTACCGTATATACCGGAAATCAGAAAACGATACCGCTTTTCATTTCCAAACAGCCTTGAAGCATTTCGACACTACCCATTGGCAGGACACAACTGCCTGGCAGACTGATTCAGTTCAATACCATTATTTTATAAGGGTAGAAAACAAGTGTGGCTTGTTAGGAGATTCCAGCCAGGTTATCAACTCGATTGTCCTGGATTTTGATGCTACGGGTACTAAAGAAATTAAATTTTACTGGACGCCCTATTCTTTTGAGGATTCCAGCTTTTACCATTTGCAAAAGGATGATAGCTTATTAAGGACCCATTACCAGGATACATTTTCCCGTTTAACTTCATGTGAGTTCAATGATACATTTCGGGTTAAGGCTGTGGATACAGCACAGGCTGATACCATAGTTTCAAACACTGTCAAACCCGATTTATCGGATACGGTTGCTCCCCTGAAAACAGAAATACACTATGCGAGTACCCTGAATGACACTGTAAATCAACTTTCTTGGGCTCCTTCCTCAAATGATGTCAAACGCTATATAGTTTACAGGGATACCGGCAATCAAAGCTATATGGCTCAAGATACTTTAAATGGCAGAAAGGACACAGTCTTTTTTGATACCCTGAACCAATCCAATCAGGCGTCAACCTGTTATAAGGTAAGCGCTCTTGATTCTTGTTTCAGTAATGAATCTCCTTTGTCAAGTGAGCATTGTAACATATCCCTGGATATCGATAGTACGAATTGTGCGGAACAAGTCAAACTAAGCTGGACTACCCATCAATGGTGGAATAAGCTTAAGGGGTATGAAATTTACCGGAAAAAATCCCCTGACACTTTTGCCCTTTTGGAGAAAATCAATTCCCCTGTTACTACTTTTACGGATACTACGGTGGTGCCTAAAGATACCTATTGTTACCGGGTAAAAGCTATCAACGCCAATAAGCCGTATTCGGCTGCCTCAAATGATAGCTGTCAACTAATAGAAACGATGGGCAATCCGTCTTTAATAGCCGTTAGTAAATCCCAAACTTCCTTGAATAATGGTGAGACGGTGATTAAATGGAATAATCAAAAAGGTAAAAGCCGGGTTAAATACCAGAACCTTTATCACAAAACCTCATCCAGTAATAATTTCAGCTTGCTAAAGGATAGCATTCCCCTTGCTGTTGACAGCTTTGTTCATTCCGGCTTGAATACCAAGGAGAAAGATCATCAGTATTACTTGACCAACCAGGATGCCTGCGGTACTGAATCAGCCTCCTCAAGTAGTCATAAAACAATGAACTTGGATTTTAAGGTGGGTCGCTTGAGTCATTACCTTAACTGGAGTCCTTATCAGGGCTTCTCGGTCCAATATTACCTGGTTCAACAGAAAAAGGGTAACAGCTTTGTTACGGTCGATACTTTACCAGGTAAAGATACAACTTACCGGTCATCCCCTGAGCCATGCAACAGGGCAATTACCTACCGCGTAAAAGCCATTGACAGCAATCAGCACAGCAGCCTTTCGGACACCAATACGAACCAGGCCGTGGAAGCCCAAAAGCCGAATAGCGCTCAGCCTAAGAATATATCTGTGATGCAGGATTCTGTTATTAAAATAATCTTCCGGGAATCGGACTCTTTGGATGTATTTGCTTACGATTTACTGCGTAGGGATGGCTCAGGAAATTATCAAATGGTTAAACGTATATCCTCCCCCAACAGCGGGGGGCTTATTAATTTCAGAGATACCCTGAATACCAGGAAAAAGCAATATTGTTATGTTATCCAAACCCTTGACTCCTGTTTGAATACCAGCCTAAGTGATACCTTCTGCCAAATCCAATTAGCGGGAAGAGCGGGCAACATGAGGAATCTCCTTGATTGGGACCCGCTTAAAGGACTAAACGTATCAGTTTATTATGTACAAAAGTTCAAGAATGATGGTTGGCAAAACATTGCTAAAACGACCGACACAAGTTATACGGATACCGGTCAAATGGCCTGTTATGCAAAGCAGTCCTATCGCATCATGGGTCTTCATTCTTCCGGTTCCGATACAGCTTATTCCGATACGCTTCAATTGACCCCTTATGATACGGTTGCTCCGGCTTCACCACAACTCCGGTTTGCGAGTGCTAAGGCTGAGGTCAAGGACAAGGTTAAGATTGAGTGGAATTGGCAACAAAATACCAATCAGAAATACTTTGAAGTCTGGCGGGATACCGGCTTTGGCAATTTCCAAAGATTAGATACCGTCATTTATGACAGCACGTACACGGATCCTTCGGCCAAACCGATGCAGACCCAACACCAATACTACATCATTGCCACCGATAGCTGTGCAGCGGCCAATCGCTCTGCCCCCTCAGACACTGATCGAATCATGGTTCCACAGGCAAATACGGGTGCTTGCCGGCCTGAAAACCGGCTAACCTGGAATGCCTATGATGACCTGCCGCAAGGTACGGATTACTACGAGGTTTATCGCAACCAGCCGGCAACCCAAAATGCCTTTAATCTTATAACCTCGAACCTTGAACATTCCAATTACATCGACTCGAACGTCAAAGACACGATCACTTACTGCTACCGCATCAAGGCAATAGACACGAACTCCGGTTACAGCGCCCGGACGGATTCCGTTTGCAAGGAGCCGTTTAACTACCCGGTGCCGGATACTTCGGAAGTAATTCGCAGTACGGTTCAAGAAACCAGCCAAACGAAAGGGGAAGTGAAGGTTACCTGGGAGCAATACCCGAAATCAGATACCTTTGCCCGGGGTTATTACCTGTATTACGCCCGGAACAGTAAGAACGGGCCTTACCACCTGCTGGCCAATATTGCTGACCTGCAGGACACCACCTTTGTTCACAAGGGCATTAACACCTCGAAGGACCTGCACAACTACCGGGTCATTGTGTACAACCTCTGCCGCGATGAAGGCGGTTACCGGAATGAACACCGGCCGGTGAACCTGGAAGCCAAAAACGAAAACCTACAAATAAGCCTTAGCTGGTACCCGTACCGGGGCTTCCCGGTTCAGGAATACGAAATCAAGCGATCAGTGAATAACAGTGCTTTCAAAAGCATTCAGACCCTTCAGGGCAGCGATACCAATTGGCTGGATACGGCTATTCAATGCGGTTGGCGCTATTCCTATAAGGTATTTGCTTATGGTAAAAATAATCGCCAGACCTCTGTTTCGGACACCGTGGTAAGGATGGGCTTTGATACTACCCAACCGCTTGCCCCTGTGGTCAAGCGGGCAACGGTAAGTGAAACAGGTCGTGTAAATGGGCAGGTAGCTATCAACTGGCCATTATCCACCACCCCGGATGCCGAACAGTACGCCATTTACCGGAGTGCAAGGGGAAATAATTACCAATTCCTGGATACCATTCAAGGCACAAGCTATACCGATCAAGGTTTGAATACTTACGAGGAAGATTATTACTACAAGCTAAAAACAATAGACAGTTGCCGTAACATCAGCGACAGCT
>CAZQQN010000059.1:0-8962 GCA_964595485.1 uncultured Sphingobacteriales bacterium
TTAGCGGATAAACTTATCATTAATTTAGTTAACTTAGTTAACGGAGTTCCAAGATTTTGAGCAGGCGGTTTTGCTTTCCGGCAGGGCCATCAAGCCGAGCCGCGGTTTGAATCGAAAAAAGTTTCCGGCCGCGATTTTTTGCTGAGCTTTTTTGTAAAAAAAGCGTCAATAAAAGATTGAAAATTAGTATAGATCGCTGATGACGCTGATCGGGCAGAGTCTCGCAAGTGATTATTTTTAGAAGTTACCTTCCTTTAAAACTTATAGGTTGCTAATGTATTGAGAGCAGTGGTTTCAAAAAATAGCATCCTTATTATTTCAATGTAAATGGGAAGTTTTACTGTAAGAATATTACCAATTTTATTTAAATCTGAGAAAGCGGATTGACTACACAAATACCCAAACAGGTCAAGCAATCATCTTTTTTCAATAATCCCCAAAATATGGTATATTAATCCGGTTTTTGTGGAAGATTGCTATAGGTCATCCTAATTCAAAGAATGAGGCATTAAATTTGGTCTATTGAGACTTGAGTTTGGTAAAGTACCAGCCATTTGGAAAATAATGGCATTTTTTTAACTTTATGGTAAAAGTAGGTTTTATGTGTTATGGGTAAGTTAATACTTGTCGCTAACCGGCTACCGCTAAAGGTTGAAGAAGAAGCAGGAGAAATAAATTACAAACCCAGTGAAGGGGGCTTAGCCACTGGCCTGAGTTCTGTTAATGAGCCTGAAGAAAAGTTCTGGATCGGCTGGCCCGGTATATCGAAGCCGGACAACGATAAGCAGCGACAAATAGAAGAAGCCCTGGGAGAAGAGCAAATGAAACCCATATTCCTTACTGATAAGGAAATAAAAAACTATTATGAGGGATTTAGCAATGAAACCATTTGGCCTCTATTCCACTACTTTATTGAAAACACAAAATATTCCAGGGAATTCTGGCAATACTATTACCAAGTCAATAAAGCTTTCTGTGATGAAGTCATAAAGCATTATGAGGAAGGGGATACCATCTGGGTACATGATTACCACTTGATGCTCTTGCCCAATATGATCCGTCAAAAGTTGCCGGACGTGAAAATGGGCTTTTTTCTGCATATCCCGTTTCCATCGTCTGAGGTTTACCGGCTGTTACCATGGCGGACTGAGCTATTGAATGGGCTTTTAGGGGCTGATCTGATAGGTTTCCATACCTCAAGTTATATGCGTCACTTTAGTAGCTCGGTTTACCGCTTAATAGGAATAGAGCAAAACCTCGGGTATTTCCAGATCAATGAACACAGGTTAGTACAGGTTGATGCCTTTCCGATGGGTATTGATTTTGATAAATTCAATGATTATGTCCAAAAAACTGAAGTCAGGGAAGAAGCTGAAAATTACAAGAATAAATTCAGCACTCCTAACCTGATCCTTTCAGTAGACCGGCTTGATTATAGCAAGGGGATCCTACAGCGCTTACGGGCTTTTGAGTTAATGCTAAGGCAGAATCCTGATTACAAGGGGAATGTTTCGTTAATTCTGGTTGTGGTGCCTTCCCGGGAATTGGTTGAGGAATACAAAGAATTGAAAGAGGAAATTGATGAGATGGTTGGTTATGTCAACGGGAATTATGGGGGATTGGATTGGTTACCCATTCATTATTTTTACCGGTCCCTGGATTTCCGCAGCCTTTTAGCTATTTATTCCATAGCTCATATTGGCTTAGTTACCCCTTTTAGGGATGGCATGAACCTAATCGCTAAAGAATTCATAGCTACAAAATACGACTTAGAGGGCGTTTTGATTTTAAGTGAAATGGCAGGGGCATCGGCTGAACTAACCGAAGCGCTGATCATAAATCCCAACGACCTTGACCAGATGGCACAGGCGATTGAGCAGGCGCTTCAAATGCCCAGGGAACAACAACATGCTGGGAATCGCTCAATGAGGGAAAAGCTGCAGCGATACGATGTTGAACATTGGGCGCATGATTTCATTAACCGGCTGAATGAAGTCCGGGAAACCCAAAATAAACTATTCCGAAAGTACTTGGATAAAGAATCCCGTCAGAAACTTATCAAAGAATTTAACAACAGCCAGGATAAACTTATTATTCTTGATTTGGATGGTACCCTAATGCCGGTAAACCAAGATCCGGTAGCGTCAAAACCAGATATTCATTTACTGAATATGCTGGATTACCTGGCAAAGGATCCGAACAATAGTATTGTTATCACAAGTGGTCGCGACAGGCAAACCCTGGAAGAATGGTTTGGAAACATGGATATTGATATTGTCGGGGAACATGGAGCCTGGATTAGGAAAAGTGAAAAGCGCTGGGTTACAGAAGCTTCCCTGAATCAGGAATGGAAAGCAAAGATTTATGAGTTGCTCAGGGAGTATACCGTTAAAACACCCGGCTCCTTTATTGAAGAAAAAGAGTTTTCGCTTGTTTGGCACTACCGAAAGTCAGATGCATGGCTTGCGGAAATAAGGCTTCGTAACCTTATGGATTCTCTATACAACATCATATCCGGTATGGATCTACAGGTGATGGAAGGAAATAAGGTGATCGAAGTGAAAAATGCGGGTGTCAATAAAGGAAAAGGTGTTGCAAATTGGCTTGATGAGAAGGATTGGGATTTTATCATGGCCATTGGTGACGATAAAACCGATGAGGACACCTTTAAGTCAATGCCTGAATCGGCTTACACCATTAAAGTGGGCTTTAGCGATATTTCATCCGCTAAGTATAACTTCCGCTACCCCAGTGAAGTCAGAGATTTGTTGGCTGATTTTGTTAAACGGTACTATAAAGTTCGGGCTGTGAGTAGCTAAACCATTTAGCTTGGTTAAATTGGTTTAAAAAGTTCCAGCCAGGAAAATGGTTTTAGTGGAAAAAACCACTGACCCTCATAAATTTATTAGGGCTTAATAAGCATAACCGCCTTTTTGCAATGGTTATAGGAACTTTAAAATTTGAATATCCTGCAGGGTTTTAATCCACCAGCTTTATCCCATTGCCTGGCCTCGGCTAACAGTTGTTTTTTATCCTTTCCGGTGTAGGTAAGTCCCAATGCCTCAAATAACCATTTTATGGCTTTCTTTATGGGAATGTTATCATAATAGTGATCCCGGGCAAAGTGAAGGTACTTCAAAGCCATAAAAGCATTGAACCAATGATAAAAGCGTTTTAGAAATATATTTTCATTAGAGGCATGCTGTAGGCTTTCAGCTATGTAATAAGCGTAGTCGTAATGAGCCAGGAAGTCCTGTATACTTGCCGGGAATTGCTGAAAGGTAGATTCCCATTTACCGGAATAGTGATATAATTGGGGGACCTTTTCAAGAAAATTTCGAAAATCTCGGTAAGCATCGGGATTAAAAACCTGGATAGTGCTTTGTTGGTTTTCAATGAAGTCTGTAATCGCTTGCCCTGTACCAAAGGGAACTCGCAGGGATTTTCGGGGAGATGGGTAAACACAGGCGGCATTGAGTTCCGTGAAATTCCCTTGGTAAATGACTTTTTCAAGGAAATAGAAATCTTCACCAGCTATTTGTTTGTTCATGCCGCCCACTTTTTGGTAAATATCGCAGGGTACTGCCATGACCGACCCTATTGTGTGAAAGGCATACGGGAAGCCGGCCCAAGCCAATGCATTTTTGTAATAGCGCAGGTACAGCTCAAAATCCACAATGGCTTGATACAGTTCCGGGCGTTCAGGACCTTCAAGCGGGTGTTCAAAATAAATAGCACAACCGCTGGTGTCAGGGTTTTCTTTAAAATGATCTGACAAGGCCTCAAGGTAATTGGTGGTAACTGAGCAATCCGCATCCAGGCAAGCGATGATTCCTCCTGGTTGATCAATTTCGTAAAACCGGTAAACCGCTTCATCCATGCCCAGCTTCCTGGCCGTACCAACACCCGCAATTTTTGGTTTAATATCTCCATACCATAGCGGTATGACCTTGAAGTAGTCATCCGACCATTGTTTTGACCATGCCAATACCGATTGGTAGGTAGCCTCGTTAAACGCCTTTATTTCATCCGGAGCTTCCCGCGAATGGTTAATGGTTACCAATACTTCAACCGGCTTATCAGGCCTATTACAAGACCAAACGGAATCCAGGGTTTTTAGGATTTCCGGCTCATTCAAGCAGGGTATTACTATGATAAGATTCGTGGTTGGCTGAGGATTATCATACGTCTGCTTGGGATAACGAGTAAACTTTTCCAGGTAACGCTTTTTGAATGCTTTTTTGCCCATAAAGCACAAAACTCCATTAATTTCTGCAAATCGAAAAACTTTTGAGACCGCTTATTCAACACCCTTTTTTTAGGTATTTCATAATTTTGAAACAGTCAAAGAAACCTTTTTACTTTATTTAAGCATTGTTAGAAGAAAAATCATATGGAATTAAAAGCGGCCAATCATTTGTCAAATTTCCGATTTAGTCAGGGTGATGCGCTGTTAGTGGTGGATATCCAGAATGATTTCCTGCCAGGTGGTGCACTGGCTACGGAGGAAGGAGATGGTATTATTGAAGGCGTTAATGATACAATGCACCTTTGCTATGAGCGGGGCTTGCCGGTAATATTTACCCAGGATTGGCATCCGGAAGGTCACCACTCATTTGCAAGTGCTTACCCGGATAAAGCGCCCTTCGATCCTTTTGAAGCCAAAGGCTTGGGTCCTGTCCTATGGCCTGACCATTGTGTTCAAGGTTCAAGGGGTGCTGAATTTGCCGGTTCCCTCTATACAGAATATGCGCAAACCATTGTCAGGAAAGGATACAACAAAAGGATTGACAGTTACTCAGGTTTGCTTGAAAATGACCATGAAACAGAGACTGGCCTCGATGGCTACTTAAAAGGTCGAGGCATTAACAATCTGCTGCTTTGCGGTCTGGCTTTTGATTACTGCGTTTATTTCACCGCTTTGGATGGTATCGGTAAAGGTTACAAGGTGATCGTTCTGACCGACCTAACCCAGCCAGTGGGTTCACCTGAAGGTAGTATTGATCGCGCCCGGCAGGATATGGAAAATCGAGGTGTTCAATTTGCCAAATCTGACCTTTTGAGAGGTGTTGTTAAGGAATAATGTTAGCTAACGTGTAAGCGTTGTACCAAATATTACCTATTCAAAGTGGAAGGACAGGAAAATGACATTAGACCGTAGAAACTCAAATGAGCTGGAGTAAACAAAAGGGTCCTCGGATAAGACATCGGTGACCCCCCTTGATATTTTCAATTCCGGTGAGAACTTGAAATAGCGAAAGTACATATCAAAGCCAAACCCGAATTCATAATAGTAACTACGAGGCTTAAGGGCTACAAAAGGGTCATTGGGGTTTTGTTCAGTGGAGGCTTCACTCGCCATATCGTAGGATAATTTACCTCCCCCTATGACGTAAAACCTGACGTTATTCCGCCTTTCAGACTTGAATTTAACCGTTAAGGGTGCCTCTACAAAAACGGATTCTATACTTTTTGTTACCTGAGGACGATCCCGGAAATTGTAATTGATTGACCTCTCGGATAAAATAAGGCTTGGTATGAACCGGAGATCAAAATGATCGCCAAGGTGAAGGTTAGCAATCGCTCCCAATGTTAAGCCCGGAAAACGGTTTTTGTTGATGGAAAGCAAGGTATCGTTTTGGTAAAATTCATCCGAAAAACGATGGGAAAAGCCGGCCACGTTGGTACCAATGCTAAAGCCAAAATGAAGTTTTTTACTGTAATCGTACAATGGGGTATTTTTGGTTTGAGCCTCGATGGAAAAAGGAATAAAAGCTAACAGGTATAAGATCGCTAAACCTGCTATTACTTTTGACCAGTGTAGATGGAACTTATACCGAAAGTTAAGGGTGTCCATTGTGTATATTTGAATCCTTGATTTTGAAGTTGTTGTAGAAAAGCTTCACCAGAGGGAAAAGCATCGACTGATTCCGGTAAATAGGAATAAGCTTCCTGATTTTTTGAAAACAAACGGCCGAACAAAGGTAAAACGTTCTTAAAATAAAAATGGTATAACTGCTTTAATGGAAAGGCCTGTGGCTGGGAAAACTCCAGAATGGCTGCTATTCCACCGGGTTTGAGCACACGATGAATCTCAGCAAGCCCTTTTTCGAGGTTTTCATAATTGCGAACACCAAACGCAACGGTTACTGCATCAAATGAGTCACTTTCGTAATGAAGGTTTTCAGAATCAGCGTACTCAAGGGTGATTAGCTTATCTAACTTTTTATTACTGAGCTTATCCCTTCCTTTAGCCAGCATTTGTTCTGCAATGTCTGAGCCTATAATCCTATCCGGTTTCAGGGCTGCTAACTCAATAGCCAAATCCGCTGTGCCAGTAGCCAGATCAAGTATTGTTTTTGGATGCCACGGCGTCAGGATCTTCCTGATCTTTTTCCGCCATGTGATATCAATTCCAAGCGATAGGAAATGGTTCAAAAAATCATAAGTGCCGGAAATTTGATTAAACATGCGGGCTACCTGCTGCTTCTTGCTGCTTTCGTCCGCTTTATTGGGAACAACTTCTCTTTTCATGGAGACTCATTCAGTTGACATCGGTTTCTTAATCAAACAATGTGCCTGTAGAAGGGTTGTAAAAATAGTTGGAAAATTTAGTCAACTGCCTTAAAATAACGTACTTTGCATTGGTTTTAAAAGGGCAAAAGTAAGGTTTGTAAATGAAGTTTTCCGGGCTAAGGTTATAAATTGTGCAAAACCCAATGATCCATTCTGCTGATTTTTGGAAAAGTTACCCTTCGTGGGAAAAAATGGGATACCCCGATAGACGCGAGTATGCGTTTATTGGCAGATCTAATGTGGGAAAATCATCCTTGATAAACCTGATGGTGGGTAAAAAAAACCTGGCTAAAACTTCTAACACCCCGGGAAAAACCCAAACCCTCAACCTTTTCCTGGTGGACCGCAAATGGAATCTGGTGGACCTACCTGGGTATGGCTATGCGAAAGCATCCAGGAAATCCCGTACTGGTTGGTTAGGCTTATTGGAAGGATATTTCCTTAATCGCAGGAATTTAATCACCACTTTTGTGTTGATTGATGCAAGTATTCCCCCTAAAGAGATTGATTTAAAATTTTGTGATTGGATGGGGGAACATCAAATTCCTTTCAGCTTGGTTTTTACAAAAGCTGATAAAGGGAAGCGCCATGAAGTGGAGAAGAACATTCAGCAATTCAAAAAATTGATGGAAGAGCAGTGGGCGGAATTACCACCAACCTTCCAAACGAGTATTAAAAATCCGGAAAGTGCAAAACCCTTACTAACCTATATCGAAGAATTAAACCGGGCCGTGCTGAGCGGTAATTAATAAACACAAGCAATATGATGGATACGAAAAACTTATCAATGAAGGCTACCTTAAGCTCCGATGAAGCCAAAAACCTTGAAAAGCAATTTGGGGCTCATAATTATGAGCCTTTACCGGTAGTGGTTTCAGAGGGAAAAGGTACCAAGGTATGGGACCCTGAAGGGCATGAATACTATGATTTCCTTTCGGCTTATAGTGCCCTTAATCAGGGGCATTGCCATCCCAGCCTTGTAGAAACATTGAAAGAGCAGGCAGAGAGTCTTACCCTTACCTCCCGTGCTTTTTACAATAATTGGTTGGGTAAAGCAGAGGCTTTCATGGCCGAGACCTTTGACTTTGACAAAGTGCTTTTCATGAATTCAGGGGTTGAGGCAGTGGAAAGCGCAATTAAAATTACCCGGAAATGGGCTTATCAAAATAAAAATATCCCCGAGAATCGGGCCAAAATCGTAGTAGTGGACGATAATTTTCATGGCAGAACCATCAATGTGGTATCCTTTTCTACTGATGAGGATTCCAGGAATGGCTACGGCCCGTTCAATCCGGGTTATCATGTGATACCTTACAATGATACCGATGCCCTGGCCGATTTAGCCGCTGACCCGGAAGTAGCAGGCTTCCTCATTGAGCCTATTCAGGGAGAAGCCGGTGCAGTGGTACCGGATTATGGGTATCTCAAAAAGGCCAAAGCCATTTGCGAGGAAAACAACATCCTTTTCATAGCGGACGAAATACAGACAGGACTGGGTAGAACAGGCGCCATGCTTGCCTGTGATCATGAGGAGGTTAAGCCTGACGTGCTGATCCTTGGTAAAGCCTTATCCGGTGGTATGATGCCGGTTTCAGCAGTTTTAGCGGATGACCCCGTTATGATGGTGATGCAACCCGGTGAACATGGCTCTACATTTGGCGGCAATCCATTGGGGGCTCGCATTTGTATTGAAGCGGTTCAGGTTATACTTGATGAAAGAATGGCTGAAAATGCAGCCCATTTAGGCCCGGTTTTCAGAGAACGAATGCGCCAGATTGATCATCCCTGGATCACCCATGTTCGTGGAAAGGGTTTGCTCAATGCCATAGTATTGGATGAAAATAAAACCACCATGGATGCCAAAACCATTTGCAAGTATATGATCAAAAATGGCCTGATGGCTAAGCAAACAAGGGGGAACGTGATCCGTTTTGCCCCACCACTGATCATCACAGAGGAGGAGCTTCACCACTGCTGCGATATCATTGAGAAAACATTCCAGGAAATGGGTTAAAAGAAACCTGCGGAAAAACTCAGGGAAAATGGTTTATGCTTTTTGGTAATATGCAAAACCTCCTATCTCAAGTTGAAGGCATGTAGGTAACAAGTAAGCAGGTTTTCTTTACTTATTTTTTACCATTCTTGCTTGCTAAATCCCACTTTACTGTTTTGCAAGCATTGCCCATAACTCTCCATTAAAACGGATGTTAGGTTATTATTGCCCATGAATATTGCCCATGAAGGGTAGATCACGTATTTTTGGGTGGAGATACTTGGAGCGATCCTGATTAAAAAAGTGCCACCTATGAAGTAATTGCTGTTTTGATCGCTCGTTGAACTTTGGAATGGTAGAAAAAGCCTGTAGCAATGTTGAAATAATAGGCTT
>CAZQQN010000060.1:0-8004 GCA_964595485.1 uncultured Sphingobacteriales bacterium
GTGCAATTTTAGCAAAACTGTACAAGCTTGATGCATACCCTGCCAGGCCATAACCACAATTTCCACTAATTCTTTTCAAAAGGTTAGCTATTATTTGTTCATCATGGCTGAAGGCTTGTACATAGGTTGTTCTTAAAAAAAAATCTTTTAAAGTTTTGGTTAAACCCCGATTGGGATTAATGCCGGTTTGAATCAAAGGGTCCCCGAGTGAAAAACCTGCCCATTCCCACCATAAAGTTTGGGTAGCTCTGTGCTGGCTTATTTCATCTTTAGTCATGAAAACAGTAGATTGCGTCCCACTCGAACCGCTGCTTGCCATTGGAATAAGTTCTGCTTTTGGTTGGGTTAAAAGCTCATCTTGTACCTGTTTTAAAGTTTGCTTATCTAAAATGGGGAATTCCTTTAACCAGGCCTGTGGGTCTAACTTTTCTTCACCAGCTACTTCACGGTAATAGAGACTTTTGGTTACTGCATGGTTTAGGATTTCCTTAAGCCGATTCTTTTGAAGGGTGTTTACAGTTTCTTCGGATTTTTGGCATAATTGTCGATATTGCCTAAGGTAATGCATGTATTTAAGGCCGAACATACTATCACCTAAAGGCAAAAGGAAGTTTTCCAGGAATTTATTGTAGATACCAGTCATAATGACTTAAAAGCGGTATTGAAATTTGGGGCTTTCCTTTTAAATGATTATAGCTGATGTTCTTGAAACGAGATTCTTCGGCTACAGGCTCTAATGCTCCAAGTATTCGCATAAGACCCTGTAAACGTCAGAATGTCATTAAAAAAAGCACTATACTTGACCGACTTCCTCATTGAGGGTCCGCCATTCAGGATTCATGCTTTTTACCAAGGCGACTTTTCTTGCTCTCCTCCACCCTTTGATGATTTTCTCTCGTTCAATGGCCTGATTAATGAACTGATAGCGTTCAAAATACACTAAATGAAAGCAGTTGTATTTGCCGGCAAAGGTTTGTTTTGCGGTTTTAGCCTCAGTTTCATGCTCTTTTAACCGTCTTGCAAGTTTATTGGTTACTCCGGTATAAAGGACTTTCCTGCTTTTGTTGGTGGTGATGTATACGAAGTAATTGTGGGTACCAATGGATTTCATTGGGGTTTTGTCCTTACCATGTTTTCGGTGTCATTCTGAGTTTAGGCGGTGTAGGAGCTCTATGAGCGACTTACAGCGCATTAACGAAGAATCTCAGAAGCGGTGGGAAAGGGCGTTGGCCTTTTCTCATGTTCCTGCCCCCTTTGAGATTCTTCGGCAACAGGTTCTAAGGTTCCAAGTGTTCACCTAAGAACCTGTAAACCTCAGAATGACATTGAAAAAGGAAAAAAACCTCTTAATCCACCTCCTCATTGAGAGTCCGCCATTCTGGATTCATGCTTTCTATCAATTCCACTTTTTTTGCTCTTGTCCACCCTTTGATGATTTTTTCTCGCTCAATAGCCTGATTAATGAACTGATAGCGTTCAAAGTAAACCAAATGAAAGCAGTTATATTTCCCGGCAAAGGTTTGCTTTTCGGTTTTAGCATCGGCTTCGTGTTCTTTTATCCGTCTTGCAAGGCTATTGGTTACTCCTGTGTAAAGGACTTTTCTGTTTTTGTTTGTGGTAATATATACGAAGTAATTGTGGGTACCAACGGGCTTCATTGACCTTTTATGGTTACCATTTCCTTTCTTGTCATTCTGAGTTTAGGGGGTGTAGGAGCTCTTTGAGCGACATACAGCGCATTAAAGAAGAATCTCAGAAGCGGTGGGGTAGAGCGTTAGCCAACCCTCATAATCCCGCCCCCTTGAGATTCTTCGGCAAGGCCTTTCTAAGGCTGCAAGTGTTCGCCTAAGAAGCCCTATACCTCAGAATGACATGGGTGTGGGCTTAGAGCACCCACCACGTCATTCTTCGCTAACGGCTGCTAATGCCCTGCTGAACAATGCATTCGTTGTACTCTTAATGACAAATGAGCTTTTGGCTAATAGCCATTGGCTAAAAAGTGGTAGAAGCATGGAGTAAGTAAAAAACAGATTCATGGTGTTTCGTATTCAAACTTATCCGGGAAATCCATCTTTTTTGATGCTTCAAGAATTTCAAGACCAACAACATTACCGGCTTTGTCATAATCAATAATTAATCCTTGTTGATCCTCATTGCTTTCATAAACTTCCCGGTCTGAAAACTTGATATAAACTACATCTACTTCTTTATCATAACTTAGTTTCATAAATACTTTTCCATTTTGCTTGTCTTATAAACAGTAACCACTTTGAAAAGATCACCTGTTTTATTTACAAAGATCCTTAACAAAAAACTCTTTTCTGTTCTTTTCAAAACTATTTGAAAAATAATTTTACCCTCTTCTTCTTTTATAGAATCCGGGTTATTTATGCCGTCTTCTACTTCTTTCCTTTCAATATTCCTACTCCGCATCCTTTCAAGTGCATGGTTACTAAAAATTATTTTCATTGCTGGGTTGGCTGGAATATCGGGTATTAAAAGAACCTGGCTTGAAATTAAAAAATTCGTTACCTTACTAAATGCATTGGAGTGAAATTCGTTAGAAACTAAAGTAGTTATATGATGAAAAATTTAAGTATGTATTTGCCAACGCTCGCCTTAGATCCTATCGCCAAATGTTTGTCATTCTGAATTTTGGCGGTTTCTCGTTGGTTGCCGGATTACAGCTCCTTACGGCTGCTAATGCCCTGTAGGGCAAAGCTCCAATATCGCTTAGTTTGAGGCTTGTGAGGGTTGGGCGGAAGAATTCCAATATCGATCCTTGCCCGGAGATTCTTCGGCAAGGGATGCTAAGGCTGCAGGTATTCGCCTAACCATCCCTATACCTCAGAATGACGTGGGTGAGGGCTTAATCGATAAAAGCAAGGTTCTTTATAACAGGACTCCGACTTTTTATTTTAATCGTTCTCCTAGCCCTTGTAAGGGAGAGGAGTTTGAGGTGAGGGTTTAAGGAGTTTTAATTATAGGCCCTCATCCCTAACCCTTTTCCCAAAACCGGGAGAAGGGAACCTTTCTATTAAAAAGTACTTAAATATATAAATTCCAAAGCCTTAAAATTACCTAATTAGCTTTTTAACCCTGAGTACCATAGGATCTATGGCTTCGGGTTTTCGACTAAGCATCTGTCAGCCTCAGAATGACACCGGTGAGGGTTTTGAGTATTCTTAATCATCATTTTGAGTGTAGGCAGGCAGTGCAGGAGTTCTTTGAGCATAAAACCCTGTAAGCCTCAAAATGACATCGAGAAAATAATAGAGTACTGGAAGCCATTAGCTGCAAACCTCTTTGATGAGGGCATCCCATTGGGGTTTTACCTGGGACCAGTCGTATTTTTCTGCCTCCTTTCGGGCATTTTGGGAAAGCTGAGCGGCCCAATCCGGATTAGCCAAAAGTTGCTGAATGGCATGGACCATACCCTCAGTATTCCCTTTTTCCACCAGTAAGCCTGTTTGCCCTTCTTCTATCAGGTAAGGCAAACCACCGGCATTGGTGGATACGATAGGAAATCCTAAAGCCATGGCCTCTAAAACAGAGATGGGCCTGTTATCAAAGTTGGTTGTATTGATGAAAATATCTGCCTTACTGGATTGATTAATCCATTCTTTTTTTGATAGTTTGCCGGTAAAAGTAACATGATCTTCCAATTCCAATTTCTTCACTTTTTCCAGGCATGCTTTTAAGCTCCCATCTTTATCCGGTCCTACCATTGTAAGCTGAATATCAGGTATTTCAGTTCTTAAGGCTTTTACAACCTCTATGGCCATTGCTGGGTTGTAGAGCTTTTGGAAAGACCGAACCCACAATAAATGAGGACCTACTCTAGGGCGGGGCTTGTAAGAGTAATTCTCCACATGAATGAAGTTCGGGATCACTTTAGCATCGAATCCTCTCTTTTTGCAAGCCTCTTTTAGATAATCCGACTGGGTAATGATCACATAAGCAGGCCTTAGAAGAAGGCGCGTCAGCCTTGGCGAATTGGCTAATCTTACAGGGAAGTTACCTCCATTTATCAACAAGATATAGGGAATCCCTAGAAACCTGGCAAACCGAGCGCAAAGCCACGCATAGTAAAAATTCCAGGTGCTGAAAGTATCGATCAGTACAAGCTGGTAAGCCTTTCGATTTTTAACTAGCGTAGTGAGGGCATCTAATAACCTAAACACCCAGTTTTTATAAGCAGATACCCGGTCAACCGGATAAAGCTGCATGAGTTGACTCCCCAGGTATTCCACACTAGTAGGGGTATAACCGTGCTGAGCCAGTTTGTTTCCGATGTACAGAACTTTAGGCATTTTCTTTTCACTGTCTGTTCAGATGCTTTGACTGATCGTCTTCTATAACGATCATGCTAAGCCCATAGAAGTAAGCAATAAAAGCTAAGCGCATGGCTGAGTGGGACATTGTGAACAAGGCTAATGCTACCAATCCTGCTAACCACGCTTTGTTATACCCCGTAAGCGAAAAAAACCGATTGGCAGGCCACAGCAGTAAAAGGAAGATCGCTATTAAACCAAAGACGCCATGTGCACTGAGCAGGCGAGTATATTCAGCATGCGGTGTTTTTGTTTTTCGTCCCTGATCAGTTATGTGGTAACGATACATACCAGGTCCGATCCCAAGGAGGAAGTTATTCTTAAAAACTTCCCATTTGCGCTTGTATATTTCCACGCGCCCCGTTGTTACATTTTTTTCCGCGCTGTATTTATAACTACCTAAAGTTTCACCTTGATACCTAAGCATCAGCTTACCGCCTGAAGCCTCATTAATAATATTCCATGCAGCTCCTCCTAACCCAATCAATAGAATAAGCGTTAAAAAAAGGTTGTTACTTTTAGCTGAGCGATTTTTGGTTATTCCTAAGCTAATTAAAGCAATCACTATGGCCACGCCTGCTCCAATCATGCCCCCTCTTGAAAAGGTCATGAGTCCTCTGAAAGCCATTAGAAAAAACAGCCCATAATCCAGCCACCTGTACGGAGTCAGGGTGAGCCCTTTCAGGTAGGCCAGCGCTAAAGCTACCATACCTGCTCCAAGGATATTCGATACCTGGTTAGCCCCGAATCCAGCTGAGAATCCCCCTTCTGAGCCCCAGCCAAATTCCATTGCATCCAGATCAGGCGCTTGCCAGGACAAGTACGTGAGTGTTGTCACCAGGGGAAGTATGAACCAAAAGAGCAGCTCTTTGAGGTCTTGTTCACCAAAGCGCCGGTTGTAAAAGTAGTATCCTGCTGTAGCTATTAAGAAAATGCCGGAAAGGTTAAAAGATAACCCAGTTCTAAACTCATGGAAATTAGGAAAATCAGTAACAAGTATGGAAGGGATCATTAGGGAGATAACTAGCCAGAATTTTTTTCCACTTCCTCCTTTTTTGTAGAAACAACCTGGTAGTAGTAAAGCTATGGCTGCATATTTCCCAAATTCCCAGACCACACTGGCGTTGGTCATCCTTAGAAAAACCTCTAGCCCAACCAGATAAGCAGCAAAAAGATGAGCCTGACCTTCCCGGTTCTGCGTATTTACCACTTTCCAAACACCCATTGCCAGTATACCAAGGCTATAGAGGGTGACCAGTTGCCCCGAAAAAACCACGACAATGCCCAGGGCAACGTGGAAAGCTAACAGAAGCAGTTTTCGCCGGTTACTCAAGGTGAAATACCTCCTTTCTGAGCTTTTGGGTAAAGGCTTCAAAGGTAAAGCGCTGAGCCCACTTTGGGCCTTTCCTGGCCATAACTTTAAGGCTTTCCGGTGCGTGCTGCCATTCTTCAAGCATTTGGGTTAGCTGCCCAGCCGTTAAAGGATCAATGATGAGCCCATTTTCTTGATCCTTAACATACTGTAGAACGGAAGAAACCGAAGAAACCATGGGGATGCAGCCATAAGCAGCCGCCTCTGCGATGACTTTGGGAAAACCTTCGGATGCAGAAGGCAATAACAAAAAATGACTCAATTTATAAAACCGTTGTAATGTTTCACGATTTAAACTACCATGAAATTGTATTGGTAATTTGTTGTCATTGGCCCTTTTTTCCCATTGTTTCCGATTGGGACCGTCTCCAATGAAATGGACCTGGTCAATGATAGCCGTTTCTTCCCATTCTTCAAGAGCTTCTAAAATAAGTTTTACCCCTTTCGCCTCTTCTATGCGTCCTACAAAACAAAAAGTCCAGGGTGGTGTAAAAACCTTATTTTTTGCGATCTCAGCTCCATATTCAAGCTCCTTTTCTTCAATACAAGGGTTTTCAAAGGGTATCACATGGGTATATCGATGATCCCATTGGCCATTCACGGTAACTTTTGTGTGCCGGGCTTTTTTCAATAACCTTCTCTGCAATGCATAGCTCAAGGGGGGTTTTTCCTGCACCCAATTGCCGGCATATTTGTGCCAATAATGCTTTTTGCGAAAAAAAAAGGATAGGACAATACCAATAAAAGCCGGAACTGATGGGCCTCTGGTATGAATATAGTAAAACTTTTGACATGCTTTATAAATGGTAAGGGTATATTTGAAGAAAGCAACCCCCAAACTCAATTTGGCTTTGAAAGTTTTACCCCCTTTGGCGGGTAATAAAATAAACCGAATTTTTTTATAATCCGTGTTTCGGGCTTCTTTTACTGCTTTCCCCTCATTTTGAAAACCGATCCAGATGATATGATCAAATAATTGCTCATTGATCTTCTCTATTTCTCTCAAGGTAGGTTCAAAAACTTTTACTCCTGTCTCAGTTTTCCACATTCTGGTGGCTGATATCACCAATAAATGACTCAATTTTCAATAACGTTTCTGTACTGTTTAATCAAATGCTTCCAATCATGTTGGGTTGCCCATTCCAAAGCTTTTGTTTTGAAGTAGTCCTTATGGTTAAAAACAGTCTCTATTCCTTCTTTAATCGCTACTGGATCATCCCCATCCACCAATATCCCATTGTTTTCATCTTCAACAGCTTCTTCGACACCACTACCGAAGGCTCCAATGACCGGCAGCCCGAAACAATTGGCTTCCAACACAACAATGCCAAAACCTTCTACAGCACCATTTTCCTGCGTTTCACTTAGCAATAGCAAAACATCCGAAGCCTTGTAAAACTGTTTTAACGTTTCATCCGCTACTTTACCATGAAAGGTTATAAGTTTGTCTACTCCCTCTTTATAAGCTAATTCAGTAAAATTTTCCTGATAAGAGGGTAACCCTACGATGTGGTAATGAAGATTGGGAAAAACGGTTTTTAATTTTGGAAGGGCTTTTATTACCCGTTGTTGCCCTTTGCGGGGATTCACATTTCCAACGCTTAATAGTACGGGGCTTCCTTTTAACGTTGTTTCATTGTGGGAATAGCAATGCCAAGCCTGGTTATCAATCCCATTGGGTATGATAAAAAATTTTTCCAGCTTTTGGCCTTTCAACTTTAATAAGGACTGCGTAAAGCGAGATATGGATATGATGCTATTGAATTGCTTCAATAAAATTTCTGTTACAAATTTTATGAATTTGGAACCGGGGTTGATATCGCTACCATGAAGAATAGCAATAAACTTGATTTTTGAGAATAAGGGCCTTAATACCCCCCCAAGCCACAAAGCTGTCCTTCCTGAACAAAAGCAAACATCAAATTGGCCTTGCTTTAAAACCTGATAGGCTTTTTGAAACTTACTTAAAAACCTGAAAAAACCGGGATTTTTCAAGTCAGGAAAATTGAAAATGGCTTCAGCCCACTTCTGACCCTGATTAAAACCCTTTATTTCTTCTATGGAGGCATAATCTTGTTGGGTTAAAATGGTAACTTCATACCCTTCCTCACTTAAAGCTTTACAAACATGGTAAGCTTGATTGCCAATACCTCCAGGACCAGGAGGAAATTCTGACGATATGAAGAGGATTTTTTCGGACAAGGGGATTAAGGTTAAGGTTGAGGATTAGGTTGAGGCAGAAGGTTTTAGGTTTCGGGTTTCGGGTTTCAGTATTAGGGTTTAGGTTGAGGTCGAGGT
>CAZQQN010000060.1:8014-8798 GCA_964595485.1 uncultured Sphingobacteriales bacterium
CCCTTTTGATAAAGTGTATAGCAAATGTTAAAGGCTTGATTGCCAATACCACCTGGGCCCGGTGGGAATTCTGAGGATATGAAGAGGATTTTTTCGGACAAGATGATTTAGGTTTCAGGTTTCGGGTGTCAGGTTTCGGGTGTCAGGTGTCAGGTTTCGGGTGTCGGGTGTCAGGTATCAGGTATCGGGTTTCAGGTGTTAGGTATTAGGATATAGGCTGAGGTCGAGGTCGAGGTCAAGGCTGAGGTGAAGGGTTAGATCAAGTAAAATTCAGTAAATATCCTTAATCTTGGCCTTAGCCTTAACCTATTCAGGTATCGGTTTTCGGGTAACAGGTATCAGGTTTCGGGTCTCGGGTTGAGGGCATTAAATCATCAATTTTGCTGCCTTCTCTGAGCATTTGGGTAGATTGGTGCCAGGATCGGATAATGCCTACCAACAAGAAGGGGCTCATTAAAATGGTGCTTAAAAACCCAAGCGGTAATAGGTATTTTGAGTGCTTAAATTGGTAAGGGATCAACGATGGCAAAATGCCCTGGATAAGGCCTGAAATCACATTTTCTTTGGGAAAATAATTCCTGTAATAATACAAGACACTCGGAACCGGTCGGGGGGCTAACAATTTCTTAGGGCGAAAAGCATCCCAGCTTCCTAACTGACGCAATCCCCCTTCCCCTACTTTAAGGTGAATTCGCTTGGCAAAAGGATTAGAAATAGATTTAAAGCCATGCAAATACGCGCGCAAACCAAACTCCCCATCCCCCATTCTTTGCTTCTCAAACTG
>CAZQQN010000061.1:0-8152 GCA_964595485.1 uncultured Sphingobacteriales bacterium
CCATTGACATCCCCTGCGGAAGCAATGCTAAAACCAAATTGGGCATTTGCCTGGTTTTTGGCCAAAGCATTGTTCCGGGAAACACTTAAACCACTGGGCCCTCCCTGGTAAGCATAAGCGCGCCCTTCATTATTTTCGCCATTGGAGTGAAAATAAGCTCCTACGATAACATCAGCAAAACCATCTCCGTTAAAGTCACCGGCTGGAGCTACACTATTACCCAATCGAGCACTGGACTGATTTCCCTGCACAAACCAATCATTAGATGAGCTTAATCCCCCGGAACTGCCATGGTAAACAAAAGCGTGACCTTCACCACCCTGTCCTGAACCATTCTTGTATTTCCAGGCTCCGACAATGATATCGCTAAAACCATCTCCATTTACGTCACCGGCTACGTCTACGCTATAGCCAAAATTGGCATTACTTTGGTTCTCTTCCCCTTTCCAGTTTGCGGAATTAGCAAGCCCGGAGCTGCTTCCATGGTAAAGAAAAACAACGCCTTCATCGGTTTGCCCCTTATCATAATAAGGAGCGCCAACCATCACTTCCGCATAGCCATCCCCATTCACATCCCCGGCTGTGCTAACACTATGTCCGTATTCAGCCAGGTTTTCTGTCTTTTTACCAGTCCAGCTTGAAGAAGATTTTACTCCCGAGCTGCTACCCCGAAATACATAAGCTTTCCCTTGTTTGTCCTTAAATCCCTGGTTTAAATTATCATCATGCTGAAATGCGCCTATGATCACATCATCATAGCCATCGCCATTGACATCCCCTGCAACGGAAACACTTTTACCAAATTTGGCATATTCCTTAGAACCTTTTTTAGTCCAGGTGGCTAAGCTTTGAAGCCCTGAAGAAGATCCCTGAAAGATAAAAGCTTTCCCCACTCGACTTTTATTACTGCCATTGTATTTAAAAGCTCCGGCAATGATATCGGAATAACCATCATTGTCAACATCTCCGGCTGTGGAAACACTGTTTCCAAAGAAAGCACTACTCGTATTGATTTCCTTTTTAAAAGATGCGGAATTATTCAGGCCGGAACTACTGCCTCTGAATACATAAATTCGGCCTTCATTGTTGTGCCCTGAGCTATATTGGTTAGCTCCGATCACTACATCCGAATAACCATCACCATTTACGTCCCCTGCATTGGAAACACTGTACCCCAGTCTGGCTCCCAAGTGGCCGCTGGCGTAAGTCCAATCGTCTGAGGAGCTAAGGCCGGTGCTGCTGCCATGGTAAACAAAAGCCTGGCCTTCACGGTATGTGCCATTGTCGTAATACCTCGAACCGACAATGACATCCGAATAGCCATCCCCATTCACATCTCCGGCAGTGGACACACTAAAACCATAGTGCGCATCGGCTTGATCACTTTCATCCTCCCAATCAGGGCTCGTACTGAGCGGGTCTATCTTGACGGGAAATTCAGCATTTCGGGTTTGCACATGGATGGTCACCTCCTTTCCATCAGTTTCAAACCAGGATTTAAGTCGTTCATCGTTGGCATCCCAGACTTTGAGGTCCCTGTAATTGACGTGCTTTTGCTTACGGCTTTGCTTTGATTGATAGAAATGGATTTCGTTCTCATTGACCCGGTTAACTTGAAGTCCTTTTGCGGTTAATTTGATTTGAATGTTTTCCGCCTTACGATCCGGTTCATATACTTTGAAGTTTTGCCGCATGCCCTGTTCCTTATTCACATACTCAATGTCAAAACCGTTTTGCTTGAAAATAGCCAGGCTGTCCTGAACCTTTGCTTTTGCCTGTTTATCCGCTGATTCGTAAAGTCTACCGTTTACATAAAGCCCTTTGGTTTTTAAATTAAGCTGCCATGCTTCAGAGGATGATTGAAGCTTCCTGGGTTCCATGGTTACCTGATGGGGCTGATAGGTAAACCGCATATTTTGCGCCCGATTAGGACTTTGCCATTGGTGTTTCCGGGTAGTTTCCTGAATATGGTATTCCTGCTCCTTGATTTGCTTTTTAACACTGGAAAACCATTGATTACTTAATTGCTTGTTTTGATCAATCATTACCTGATTAGCCGGTTCTTTATTCGCTTCCTGAGCAATGCCATATAGTGATGTAAAAACCAGTAATGAGCATGTAATCCAAAAACGATCCATAGGTATTAAATCCTTTATGTGTTAACCTGCGAAATAAGGGTTGACCATAAGTAAGGTTATCCATGAAAACCCTTTGAAAAAAATCTCCCTGAAAACCGGTAGATTTTAGCTTTACCAGAAACCTTGATAAAGATGTCTGCACTTTATTTCATTTTTGCTACCGTTAATGATTTTGTAAATTGATAACATGAGCAAAAATTTTAGGCCTATAGCTAAAAAGCGGGAGGCGCTTTTGGTAAAATTTCTGTCAGGCTTTTTTGTAATCATGATAGGGCTTACCAGTGTAATGGCTGATACCCCTTATATAGACAGCCTAAAAAGGGAACTTAATAGGCAACAAGAAGCTAATAAACAAAAGGTCAAGCTGCTCAACAGGCTCAGCTTTGCTTACCGGTCGATGAATCCGGAAAAAACTGAACAATTCGGTCATAAAGCCCTGGAGCTAAGCAGGGAGCTGGAATATTCAGCGGGAAAAGGGAATGCTTATCAATTTATTGGGATTTCTCATTGGTTTCGGGGAGATTATGATAAGGCTCACAAGTACCTAAATAAATCCATTCAGGTTCATAAACAAATAGATGATTTAAGGGGGTTAGCCCAGAACTACCTGAATCAAGGGAATATTTACCATTCAGAGGGAAATCATAAAATGGCCCTGAAGCATTATTTCAATGCCCTTGAAAACGGCAATAAGTTAGCGGATAAGGGAATAAAAGGTAAAGCCCTGAATAACATCGGAGCTATATATTATGACAGAAGCCAATATGATAAAGCCTTAAAATATTACAAACAATCGTTATCAATGCGCAAGCAAATTAATGATAAACATGGAATGAGTAGTTGTTTTAACAATATTGCTAATGTTTATGATACCAAAGATAAACACAGCCAGGCAAGAAAATTCTTTACCAAATCATTGGACTTAAAACGAAAATTGAATGATAAAAATGGCATAGCTCATACCCTTAATAACCTTGGAACCCTTGAAAGGGAGGTTGGAAATTTGGATTCTGCGCTTCAATATTTTGACCAATCCCTGGCCATCAAACAAGCCATGAGGGATGTCGAAGGGATGGTTAAAACCCATAACAACATCGGTGAGCTTTTAATGAAAAGGGGAAATGCGGGTCAGGCAAAGGTCAATTTTCAAAAGGCCGGCCATATAGCAGATACCATTGGTGCTAAAAGACTGGAATTGCAATCCTTTAGGAATTTGGTTAGGGCGGATTCCGCTATCGGTAATTTTAAACAGGCGTTAGCTCATCAAAATCAATACATAAATTTGAAAGATAGCCTCTTCAATGCCAAAAAAAGTAAGCAAATTGCTGAAATTGAAACTAAGTATCAGACCGCTAAGAAAGAGGCCCAGTTGGAAAAAAGTGAAAACCGCATTTACTTACTCAGTGGAGGTTTGGTTTTAATACTATTATTAGCTACAGTGGTAATTGTTTATTACCGACATCGCCAGCAGTCAGATAAGTTAAGGGCTGAGAAAAATGAGGCGCTGGCTTATCAAAGACAATTGGAATTGGATCGTAAGCAAAAGGAAACAGAGCTGAAATCCATCATTGAAGGGCAGGAAATTGAACGAAAAAGAATGGGAGAAGAACTGCACGATGGAATAGGAGCAAGATTAGCAAGCCTTAAACTGAACATTACTAACAAATTATCCAACTATGCTGAAACGAATGGTAACTCCATTGAACTCGGTAATCTTGAAAAGGAAATTGACGGACTTTGTCAGGAAGTAAGAACGATAGCTCATAATTTAATGCCTCCTACTTTATTGCAAAACAGTTTGACCAATGCTATAAAAGATTACATTAAAGAAACCAATTATAACCAGCCCTATTTAACCATAGCCTACGATATTTTCTCGGAAGAGCGGATCAATAAAGCGGATAAGGACCTGCAAATGTCTATTTACCGGATTATCCAGGAATTAGTTAATAATGTCATTAAGCATGCCAATGCAACGCAGGTTCATCTTCAACTGATAGCCCATGAAGATTACCTGAATTTAATCTTTGAAGATAATGGTAAAGGTTTTGACCCTGACCAAAAACAGCAAGGGGTTGGTTTGAAAAATATCCAATCAAGAATTGATATCCTGAACGGAGATATGAAGATAGAATCGAGCATTAACGCAGGAAGCCTGTTTAACCTGAATATTCCATTTGATTATGCAGCCGTATCAACCGATCAAAGTTGAGATCGTAGATGATCATAAAATATTTGTAGACGGCATTCAATCTTTACTGGAAAATGAAAAACAGATTGTGCTGACCGGTAAATCTTATTCCGGTAAGGAATTAATGGCTAATTTAAAGCAGGATCAGCCGGATATTATTCTGATGGATGTCAATCTTCCGGATATCGATGGTGTTGAACTAAGTAAAAAAGTTAAAGATTTGTATCCGGCCGTACAGATTCTCGCTTTGACGATGTATAACATCCGTAAGTTCGTATTTAATATGCTGGAGATCGGGGTCAATGGGTATATCATCAAAAATACCGGTAAAGAAGAATTAATTCATGCCATTGAAAAAGTGGCAGCTGGTGATACTTATTACAGTCAGGAGGTAAAAGACCTGTTTTTTGAATCCGGGGGTAAAGGAAGTTTTGACCAAACGCTTCCCAATTTGACATCCCGGGAAAAGGAAATTTTACGTATGGTGGCTCAGGAATATACGACTCCGGAAATTGCAGGGGCATTATTCCTGACCGAGGACACCATAGAAACCCACCGGAAAAACATTATTCAAAAATTAAATGTAAGAAATACAGCCGGTATGATTAAGGTGGCTATTGAAAATAATTTAATTGAAGTATAACATTACCTTTTAAGTTATTAGTTTGATTTCAATAGCTAACCAGATGATAGAGGGTGGGATTCAGAAATTTCTGGTTTGCTTTCAACTTACAGGGCTCTACTTTATCTGGTAAATTCAGCTAAGCTTTTCATCAACTAAATGTTAAGCCACCGAATACCCAATTGATGAACAAGCAAAGAATCTTACTTCAAGCCTATTACGGATTTGACCCACAGCAATGGTTTATCTTGGTCACACCCGCCTAAAACCAATCAGCATATCATTTTGAAAAACCCTTAAAGCATAAGCCTTCCAAAAAGGTGGTTATATTTTGCCGGCCTTACCCGAAAGCCTACCAAAAGCCCCTTAGTGACACTGCCGGTACGCCTCGTCTTCAAAGGTATGCTCCACCTGAAAGGTGCTATGATCAATACCAAACTGTTGTTGTAGCGCATCACGCAGCTCAAAGAGGAATTGATCCGTGCAGCCTTGCGGAATCACCAGATGGGCCGTTAACGCCACTTCGGTTGTGCTTAAAGACCATATGTGCAGGTCATGCACATCCTGCACATTTTCCCGATCCAATAGAAAAGTCCTGACGCTTTCCAGGTCAATATCCCTCGGGACAGCATCCATCACTAATCGGACAGCTTCAGCGAGCAAGCCAATGGCGCTGTACAAAATCACTCCAACAATGAGGATACTCAGCGCCGGGTCCACCCAGTAAGCGCCGGTGAACTGCATCACTATCCCGCCAATTAGTACAGCCAGCGTCACCCCAGCATCCGCAGCCATGTGTAAAAAGGCCCCCTTAATGTTAAGGTCCTGGTGCCGTCCTTTTAGAAAAAGTAAGGCGGTACCGGTATTGACCACCATTCCGATAGCAGCCACAAGCATCATGGTATTGCCGGGAATCTCAACCGGATGCTGAAATTTTTGAATGGCATCATACAGGATCAGCCCGGATGCCCCGATAATCAGCAAACCATTGATCAGGGAAGCAAGAATGGTGGTCTTGCGAAAACCATAAGTAAACCGCGGACCGGATTGCTTACCGGCCATCCAGGCAGCCACCCATGCCAGCAGCAGGCTTATGACATCACTAAAATTATGACCCGCATCGGCCAGTAAGGCCGAAGAGTGGATACGCAGCCCCTAGTAGACCTCCAGCCCAACGAACAGCATGTTGAGACCAATGCCCAGCGCAAAGGCCGGCCCGTAATGAGTGCCTTGTTGATCGTGATGGTGCATCGTAACCTTAATTCCGGATGAACACAGCCTAACCCCTTTCCTTTTTCACGGGCGCAAAGGAAATGAAGCTAAGCATGCACAGGTGTTGCAATTTTAACGGCAAGCGGCACAAGTTCCCTTGATCAGCAGCTCATAATAGCCGGCTTCGTAATCAGATGGCAGGTCAACCACCGGAATTTGCGTATCCGGCAGGCAAGTGGTCGTGCCACAGGAAGTACAGTGAAAATGAACATGAGTATCCTGATGCCGATCAGTGGTGCAGTCATCGGAGCATAGCGCGTATTTGGTAATGCCCGTTCCATCATCAATGTGATGAACAAGGCCGTTCTGCTCAAACGTCCGCAGATTCCGGTAAAGGGTGGCCCTGTCAATGTGCTCCAATGCCGTTTCCAGGTCTGCAATGCTGTCGGCTTTTTCCTTTTGGCGCAGCTTTTCCAGCATCAATATCCGCACAGGGGTGGGTTTAATTCCTTGGCCTTTAAGTAGATTAGCCAATTTTCCCGGCATAGTACGACTTTCATTCAGGACCTTAGGACCTATCGCTAAGCGCCACCATCAAGGCTCTTTAAATCTTAGCCTGTAAGCCAAAGCTTTCCCTTGGCCCTGCAAATTTTGCAAAAAAGATCTAACCCCGACAACCGGCGTTTCCAATGCTTTGCATGCCTTAGCACCTATGGCCTATGAGCTGATCAAAGACTGCTTTTCCCAGCGTATCGGGTATTGGGTTAGCAGCCTGGCGGCCATTTCACCTCGTCAAACTCCATTCAACAAGCATTATTCAATGGTATAAGCTAAAAGTTTAAGTGCATGAGTGTTTTATATATTCGATCAATAAGAATCCCAAAAATGACACCCAGCCCTTAGTAAGGGGGTATGAGGCGTCACAAGGAGGGTTCTATAAACAAGTTAGCAGTTTTTATTTTTGATCATTAGCATGCATGGTAATGGCACCTATACCTCAGTAATGGAGTGTTAGGCGCCATAAATTGCGTTCTATAAACAAGTTGGCAATAATAGCCAAATAAACTAAAATTGAATTTCTATGACTTTACATGAAGCAATAGAAAAAATTCTAAAGCGTACAAACCGTCCTATGACGGCTAAGGAAATTGCTCATGAATTGAATAATATGAATTGGTATAAAAAAAGAGATAACTCTAAAATTAAACCTGGGCAGATAACTGCCAGAGTTAATAATAATCCTAATCTTTTTGAAGTCGACCATTCCGTTAAGCCTTTAGAAATCAATTTGGCAAATAAACATAGTGTTTCAAGTAAAAGAAAAAAGGTTAAAAAGAATCAAGACTTTAATAAACCAGAAAATTCTTCAACTTTAAAAAAATCCTTTGATCCAATTTCTGATGCCAATACACGAATACTAATTTTAGGATCCATGCCGGGTGAAAAATCCTTACAAATAGGAGAATATTATGCAAATCCGGGTAATAAGTTTTGGAAGATTATAGCCAAAATCACTGACAATCAATTACCAGCAACTTATCCTGAGAAAAAAGATCTTCTTTTTAAAACAGGAATTGGAATTTGGGATGTAGCCCACACAGTAAACAGACAAGGAAGTTTAGACTCTGCTATAAAAGATGAAGAACCAAATAATTTAAACACTTTTATTGCAAATCATAAAAATCTAAAAGTAATAGGGTTTAATGGCCAAAAGCCTGAAAAACTTTATGATAAACACTTTGACAGAAAAAAAGGGATAAAGTATTTCTCTTTGCCGAGCACAAGTCCTGCGAACACACATTTTGACTTTGAAAGAATCTGTCAAGAATGGAAAAAAATTTTGGAATAAATGATACAGTTCTAAAGGCTACTATTGCCAACATGGGCTATGTGTCAGGGCTGGCAAGGTGCAAGGTTGCTGGCTCTTTGCTTTATCTAAGGCTTGGTATCGGGCGACAGTAACGAAGTTTTTAATCAGCCCCGACACAT
>CAZQQN010000062.1:0-8129 GCA_964595485.1 uncultured Sphingobacteriales bacterium
TTATTACATTTTATTCTTACGTGACTTCGACCATTCAATGGCAAATCAAAGAATTATGTTCCCTTTTTTACCAGAATAGCTTTAATTTGAAATAGCAAATAAATAACTAAGAAAAATTTGGAAGCATGAGCAGTGGTGTGCCGCTAAAAAACCATTTTCGGAATTTTCAAAATGAGTTGAGCGGACTTTACGATCAAAACGAGGCCTACCAGATTACGAATTGGGTTTTTGAAGAGAAGTTAGGGCTTAACAAAGTACAATTAAGCACTAAGAAAGATCAAATACTGGATGATGAGTCATTAAATGAGCTCAACAAGTTACTGGATCGTTTAAAATCCGGAGAGCCGGTTCAGTATGTTCTGGGAGAAATTCACTTCATGGGTTGCCGCATTGTTGTTAATGAAAATGCCATGATACCCCGACCAGAGACTGAGGAATTGGCCGATTTAATCATTAGGCGCCATCCTAAGACAATTGCTAATATCCTGGATATTGGGACTGGCAGTGGCTGTTTAGCCATTGCTTTGGCAAAATACATGGCAGGGGCTAATGTTCATGCGATAGAATATACAACCAGAACCCTGAATTTAGCCAGGAAAAATGCAGCCATTAATGAAGTCGAGGTCCTTTTTAGCCAGCAGGATGTGCTAAACATTAGTGATTTAGGCCACGATTGGGAATTAATTGTTGCTAACCCGCCTTATGTCCTTGAAGAAGAAAAAGCTGGTATGCAGCAGAATGTCCTTGGCTTTGAGCCACCAGAAGCATTGTTTGTACCGAATGACAATCCGCTTATATATTACCGTCAGATCATCCATTTAGCAATCTCAGGTTTAAAAAAGGAGGGGTGGCTATACTTTGAAATTAATAGCCGTTTCGCGAATTCCATTGAACAACTGTTCAATGATGCAGGGTTTGAGAACGTGCATGTTAAGCAGGATTTAAATGGTAAAAACCGGTTTATTTTTGGGCAATGGTTATAAAATCAGTGAAAAACTATTTGTTTGATAGGGTAATGCGGTTTGCCCTCAGAACCAATTTTTAGTAAGCTTTAGGTAAACTCAATTGCTAATGATAGCCATTATTTGCTTTGGGCAAGATATTTGACCAAAAAGCGGTAAACAAAAAAAATTACAATATTATGGAGCTTAAAGACAAATTAGCCGTTGTAACGGGAGTCAGTAAAGGAATCGGTTACCAAACCGTTAACCAACTCTTGGAGAAAGGTGCAAAGGTAGCTGGCTGGGGGCGTTCTGAGCCTGATTTTGAACACGAGAATTTTAAATTTTTCAAAGCTGATGTTAGGGATTATTACTCTTTAGAGGGCGCTTACAATTTAACAAAACGTGATTTTGGTCAAGCACCATCGGTTCTGATCAACAACTCCGGTATAGGAGGATTTGGTCCTGTTGAAGATTTTTCCATCGAGGAATGGCATAAGCTATTTGAAACGAACGTGAACGGGGTTTTCTATAGTTCAAAGCTTGTTGTGCCAGACCTTAAGGAACAGAAATACGGTCATATTATCAATGTTGCCTCTATAGCCGGTTTGCAGGGACAGCCGTATGGAACAGCCTACAACGGTACGAAGTATGCTGTCAGAGGCATCTCGGATTGTCTCTTCAAAGAGTTGCGTGACTTTGGCGTAAAAGTTAGTTGTATCTTTCCGGGGTCGGTTAAAACCGATTTCTTTGAAAGTGCACCTGGTGTGGAAACGCATGACTATATGATGAAGCCTGAGGAAGTTGCCTTTGAGATCATCCGTTTGTTGGAAACCAATGACAACTTCCTGGTTAGCGAAATGACTTTCCGGCCGTTACAGCCCAAAGGTCCTAAATAGCCCTGTTATGTACTCAATTGGGTTGCCAGGGATTTAAGTCGGTTAGTGGGAGCTATCCTTCAATGTCAGCTGTAAGTAGCCTATTTAATGCTTAAGCTTACAGGCTTAATGACTGGATGTTTTACCTTTAAAAGCTTGTAGCTTTTGTAAACCTTCCTGCTCAAGAACTTTAGAGTAAGCATAACCATTCAGCCTGAAGTTAACATGAGAACAAGATGGATTTAAGGTGAAATGGACAGAAACAGCATCCCCATCATTGGTTTTTAGCTTGATCTTTCCATCAGAGTTACAGGCATAGTCAGGTGCTGGCTTTTTGGAGATTTTGGCTAAGAGTTGGTTAACGGCTTCTTTTTGCAAGGAGTAGCAAAGGGTGTCATGGGATTTATGTTGTGGCACTTTTTCATAAAAATAAATCTCTGCTTTTTCAGCTTTTTGACTTAATTCCTTGATTTTTTTTAAACCCGAATCAGAGCAGCCAAACAAAAAAATCCCTAAAGGAAGTAGCGTGTATAAGTTTTTCATAAAAGTTCCCCTTTAATTACCTAAGTATGAAAGTAATTAATTTTTATCAAATAAACAATACCTGCTATTTGCACAGTTAACCTTTATTTCACTAAATTTGAAATACGTTTTAAGGTTGAATTGACCAACAATGAGCAAACGTTTATCCAAGAACTTTGTTAATTGAGAAATTCATCACAACTAATTTATTTAGATTATGAGTATTCAAAATCCGCTAAGGTTTCAAACCCAGAATAAAGAACAGAGGAAGTTTTTTTCTACCCTTAATAAAAGAATCAATCAGTATTTCAAGGAGAATAATTTATCTAAGAGGGCCAATGCGGAAATGGTTATAAAGTCCATTGTTTTCATTAGTTCTTACATCCTGCCTTTCGTAGCGATTCTAATGTTCAATCCACCTCTATGGGCTAATTTGGTCCTATGGGCTGTTATGGGATTTGCGCTTGCGGGAATTGGTATGAGTATCATGCACGATGCCATCCATGGCGCCTATTCCGAGAAAAAATGGGTCAACTACATGATGAGCCTCTCCCTGAATTTAGTGGGTGGTTCTATTCAGAACTGGCATTGGCAGCACAATTACCTTCACCATACTTATACCAACATTCACGATTATGATGAAGACATTGAAGATAAAGGTACCCTGAAATTTTCACCGCACTCAAAAGTAAAGTGGTTTCACAAAGCCCAATGGATTTACGCTTTCTTCTTTTACGGCTTACTAACCTTGTATTGGGTTGTAGGAAAAGATTTTGTTCAGTATGCTAAATACACCAGAAACGGGGTGAACGACTTTTCCCCGCTCATGTCTAAAATCACCTTCTTTCGGATTTTAGGTCTGAAAGTCATTTACTTTTTTACCATGTTGGTAATGCCTACTTTGTTTTTCAACATACCGTTTGCCTATGTCATCTCCGGCTTTCTTCTGATGCATTTTATTTCAGGTATCATTCTTACCGTTGTTTTTCAGTTGGCGCATTCCGTTGAAGAAACGGATCATCCACTACCCGATGAGGATGGTAATATTCAAAATGCATGGGCAATCCACGAAATGCACACTACGACTAATTTCGCTACCCATAATAAATTGATCAATTGGTATGTTGGTGGATTGAATTTCCAGGTCGAACACCACTTATTCCCATTAATCTGCCATGTTCATTATCCGCATATTGCTCCTATAGTCCAGCAAACTGCCAAAGAATTTGGGGTACCTTACATCGAGAATGAAACCTTGACTAAAGCCATTGGTTCCCATTTAGGGCTGCTTCATAAGTACGGACGCCTACCGAGTATGAATGAGGCTATTGTCTAAGCAAGTAAATTTGTAAACCCTCTATAAACGGTTTAAAGCCTGCTTAGCCATCATTTGGAAAATTCCCTCCTTGCTTTTTGTACAACTAGTGCTGAAGCCGAAAGGATAACCCTATCTAATAAGTAGTACTGTTTTGTTTAAGTTGATTATTGCCTAAAATAGTTAACAACTGACCAAGGTTACCGTAAAAAATGGAATAGGGGAAAAATAAATACTAATACAAATACACACCTATCTATGGAAGCTTGCAACAATTAAAAGGTTGTCTCGCTTATGATAAGGGAAATTAATTGGCGTCAACAATATTTTCCTGAACAGCGTAAATGACTAATCCAGCCGTATTGTTAATCCCAAGTTTCCGCATGATGTTTTTACGGTGGGTAACGATCGTGTGTGTGCTTAGAAAGAGGTTATCGGCAATTTCTTTGGTGGTATAACCTTGTGCTATTTGGCGGATGATATCCTTTTCCCGCCCGGAGACTTTTAAGGGTTCACAGGTTTCGTAAACCTTATTCACCAAGTCTTCAGAATCAATTTCACTCTCCGGGTTTTCTTGAAGAATGCTCTCCAAAATCTTACCGCAGAAGAAATTTTCTTCCTGAGCTGTACAATGCACTGCTTCTACAATTTCATCTTTTTCGCAACTTTTAAGCAGAAAGCTGGTAATATCTAAATCTAAGCCTTTTAACAAGGTCATTTTAGATTGAGAAGGCGTTATGGCTAATACCTTCGTATTGGGAATAAGCTTTAGGACTGGCTTTATTGATTCACTTGAAAATCTTTCAGAGGTGTAATCCACCATTAGGACATCAGGCTGCTCACTTAATGCCTTTGATTCCAGCTCATTTACATCAGTGGCTTCACCTACGAGTTCTATATTAGATTCATTGGCAAGAATTCTTTTAACTCCCTGCCGAATGAGATAATGGTTTTCTGCAAGCAAAAGCTTAATCATATCAGCAACAGTTTTGCCTTAAAAAACTACTTAGAATAGTTCTAAGGAACAATCACAAAATTACGCCTTATTTCCTCTATTACAATACCTAATTTTTGGTAAATTTACTTTTCTAATTGACAGAAAGGAATTTTTAGTGATTACCAATAACTGTCTGTAAAACGTCTTACTTCCTTCAAGGTTTAACAAATACCTGAAGCAAAGGGCTAAGTTTTATCTTAATAAGTTTCGGATAGGATTTAAAGGGTTACTTAGCCTCTTTTAAGGCCTGCGCATAAACATTCGGTAATGAACTTGCATTGATGGCATTTTGTGCTTCCCCTATATCATAGGCTACCCGCTTGAAAGTGAGCGATAAGGTATCCGGGTTCCTGTTGGAAATGGTATCATTGAACTCCAGTAAGGCAAAACACGCTTTGGCATCCCCGTCTTTGGGTTTGCCTACAGAGCCCGTATTAATGGCATGCCTGTAATGGGTTTCGCCGTTTTTCTCATAAGGTAAAACTTTGTGAAAGGGTTTATGGGTATGACCAAACAGGAGAAAATCCGCGCGACTCTCTTCAAATAACCTGTGGAAGCTTTTTTCCGGTCGGTCCTCATATAAGTATTCATTGATGCGCCTCGGGCTGCCATGTACCATCAATAAATTGATGGTTTCATGGTTATTGCTAAAATTCAATGGTATTTGACGGGGCAGCATTCTGAGGTAAGCCCTTGTATTTTCGGTAACGGCTTCATTGGTATATTGAATCGAAATGGCTCCATTAGCTTTCTCTTGGTCAGTTTTGTAAGCGCAGCCACAATCGTTACTGTTTAAGCCTATGCCTTCATCATAATTACCGGCTATAGTGGGAATTTGCCGCCTGCGAATTTCATCCGTGACTGTATTTGGCCATACATTATACCCAACCAAATCCCCAAGGCAAAAGGTCATATCCGGCTGTTCACGGTCGATTTCTGCCAGCACCGCCTCAAGGGCGGGCCAATTGGCATGAATATCCGAAAAGAAAGCTAACTTCATAGTTTACCTCATGCATTTAAGTCAATTACTCAGTCTTTGATGGCTGGTTCAGCTTCTTCACTGGTTTTATAAAATTTGCGCTTTAACCAAAAAGCCACATTAACTAAACCAATCAAAACAGGCACTTCCACGAGTGGTCCAATAACCCCGGCAAAGGCTTGGCCACTGTTGATACCAAAAACTGCTATGGCAACGGCAATCGCCAGCTCAAAATTGTTCCCCGCAGCAGTAAAGGCGATTGAAGCATTTTTATTATAATCCGTGCCCGCTAATTTACTCACCAGGAAGCCGATCAAAAACATGGTAATAAAGTATAAGACCAGCGGAATCGCTATTCTTAGTACGTCAAAAGGAATCTGCACGATTAGTTCACCCTTCAGGCTGAACATGATGACAATGGTAAAAAGCAGGGCTATAAGGGTTATGGGCGATATCGTTGGCAAAAAACGATTTTGATACCAATCCTCACCCTTAAGGGGCACCAGGATAGACCGGCTCAAGATGCCTGCTAAAAAAGGAATACCAAGGTAAATGGCCACACTTTTAGCAATTGTAGCAATGGAGATATCGACTATAGCCCCTTCAAACCCAAAAATGGGTGGCAGAACGGTAATAAAAACCCATGCATAGAAGCTGTAAAATAATACCTGGAAGATACTGTTCAGGGCTACCAAACCGGCCCCGTATTCACTGCTGCCTTCTGCTAAGTCATTCCAAACCAGTACCATAGCGATGCAACGGGCTAAACCGATCAAAATCACCCCGATCATATATTCAGGATGGTCCTGTAGAAAAATCATGGCTAAGGCAAACATGAGTAATGGGCCTATAATCCAGTTTAGCAGGATCGAGATCGTTAGTACCTTAATATTCCGGAAAACCTTGGGTAACAAACGGTATTTTACCTTGGCCAAAGGCGGATACATCATCAGGATTAGACCAATGGCAATAGGGATATTGGTAGATCCACTACTTAACGTATTCAGGAAATCAGAAGAAGCAGGAGCTAAATAACCGATCAGGATACCGGTTAGCATGGCTAAAAAAATCCAGAGGGTCAAATTTCCCTCCAACATTCCCATCTTTTTTCTAACCTTTGTCATAAAATTTTAAAGGCTTTTGATCGGTGACTAAAGTTAAGTTGGCTTCTATTGGTTGTTAATCTTTGTTTGCTTACTTCATCATGATGATTTATTCCGGCTTTTTACCGTTTACGGTGATGCTGTAAACCCCAATATCCCCACTCTTGAATCTGGCTATTTCTTCTGAATCCAGGTATTGGTTAAGGATCGATTCCGGGATGTGGATGGCTTTTTTCTTAACCACATTTATGGATTCAAAACCCGCCTTTTCAATGTGATGAAGGTAATCGGCTTGTTGTAATGCCCCTGAAACACAGCCGGCATACAAGGCAGCTTCATTAACCATATTTTCCGGCAGCGCACCCCTGATTACCACATCGGAAACACTAAAATGGCCACCTTTTTTCAATACCCTATTCATTTCAGAAAAAGCTTTTCCTTTTTCGGGTACCAGGTTCAATACACAATTGCTAAGAATAACATCCACTGTTGCTGTAGACAAAGGCATTGATTCAATGTCGCCTTCATGGAATTCAATATTCTGGTAGCCTAATTTATCCCGGTTGGCAAGGGCTTTTTCAACCATTTCCTTAGAAAAATCAATACCAATTACTTTACCTCCCTGACCCGTCATTTGACGAGCTATAAAGCAATCGTTACCGGCTCCTGACCCTAAATCAAGAACAGTGTCTCCTTCACGTATGGTAGCACCTTCTGTTGGAATGCCACAGCCTAAACCAAGATCAGCATCTTCAAAATAACCTTCTTGATCGCTGTAATCATCACTAAAGACGGTATAATCCACCACGCCATCACTGGCGGTAGCGCCACAGCATGACCCTTCATTGGCCGTTTTTGACTGCTGGGCAATTTCAGAATACTTTTCCTTGACGTATTCACGGATATCAACTTTTTGTTTAGCCATAATGCAGCATTTTAAGTTTAACAATCGCAATTTTGGTCACTGACATAGTTGTCAAAAAACTGACCGAACGTCTGGCGGGCCTTCTCCCAGTTCTCGCCATGGATGCAGTAGCAGACCCGGGGGCCATCCACATCACCCTGGATGAGCCCGCACCGCTTAAGCTCTTTCAGGTGCTGGGAGACGGTGGACTGGGATAAGGGCAACTCCTCCACTATGTCCCCACAAATGCAAGTTTGCTTTTCCGCTAAATAGCGAAGAATGGAAATCCTGGCCGGATGCGCCATTGCCTTGGCAAACAGGGCCAGTTGCTTGTCATTGTCCTCAAACACGTAGGCTTTGGTAACCGCCATAAGCTTTCATTTTATATCGCAAATATACGATTAAAACTTGTTTATCCAAAAATTTAACAAATTACAAAAATGGCGCAACGGGTCTGAAACCCGTTGCTTGGGAGCCGGAATAAATTGAA
>CAZQQN010000063.1:0-8037 GCA_964595485.1 uncultured Sphingobacteriales bacterium
TCACCGATGTTGTTGGCGATGAAAACCAGACCATTGAAACGGAACCTTTATCGCCAGAAGATCCGCCCTTGCTGATCACGCAAGGCGAGTTCCAGCGCAGGATGAAGGAAATGACCGAAATGCAGGGCATGGGTGCAGGCCAGATGCCCAACGCCATGACCGTCAAGGTTAATACCAATCACCATCTGGCCAAGAAGATATTGGATGCCAAAAAGCAAGAGAAGAAACAAGAGCTTGCAAAGCAGGCGTATGACCTGGCAAGGTTGTCGCAAAACATGCTAAGCGGTAAAGAGCTGAGCGAGTTCATCAACCGCTCGGTGAACATGATGAGTAAATAAAGCCCGAATTTTCAAATATCGAAATTCGAAACAGGAGCCCAGGCAGGGAATGCGTAATTCTTTGTCTGGGTTTTTTATTCCTCCGCTGGTGGGGGATTAAGGGTGATTCCTGCTCTGCTAACCTCTTTTGCTGGAAAAAAATATTGCCTGGATGGCAGTCCAATTCCATTACGCCTTTCCAATGGGTAGCTATAATGAGGAATATTTCTCATGGGGCTTTTGCGTGTAGTTATGGTTTGGTAGCCTTTGCATGGGTTTTTACCAAAAAGGAAGGGATGAGCCGTTATCCTGAAAGCCCCATTCGACATGACTGGGCGGGTGTTGGTTGCTAATGATAATGGTTGAGTGCTGAAGCCCAACGCTCACAGATTCCTTGTCAAGCAAGGAATGACGGACCGGGTTGTTTGTGCTGCTAATAGTAACGGGGTGTTGAGGCCATACGATTGCTGATCCTGTCAAGTCCGGGATGACGATAGGTATTGGATTTATAAGTTGTTGAATGTTGCTTATCCCTGTCAAGGCCGTCATTCTGAAAAATGAATTGCGACCGGTAGGGAGCAATCATTTATTCAGAATCTGTGAACCGATGCTTGAGCACAAGCTACAGAAATGACCTGGCGAGTGTTGGTTGCTAATGCTAATGGTTGGGTGTTGAAGCCCAGCGTTCACAGATTCCTTGTCAAGCAAGGAATGACGGGTAGGGTTTTTGGTGCTGTTGATAGCAGTCTGAGATTGATGATGATTCCATTCAAATTAATAATCGATCAAGTAGCTTGTAATAATCAGGAAGCACCTTTAAACCTCAATCCACTTAATACCGTCTTTGTCCACTTCAAGAAGGAACTGCGGTTTGTCACTAAACTTCTTTAATAAGTGTATATTTTCACTAATAATTGTTACTAATTCCTGATTTGCGATGTTTCCCAAATTGATTTTGATAAGTTTCCTTGGTGTTTGCTTTACAAAATGAAAATCACGAAAGTCTGCATCCTTGGTAATAACAATGAACTCGTTGTCATCAGCGTACCGGCAAATATCAGAATCTTTGGTTTCTGATTGCTCAAGGATCTGGTTAATATGAACAGCTTCAAATCCCTGGTTTTTCAAGTGATGAACGAGTTTGTAGGTTATGTGAACATCACATAGGAAACGCATCAAGCTACATCATTGATGGAATGGCCGGATAAATACAACTTTGCAAAATTGAGGCTGGCTAAAATGTCTTCTTTTTCTAATTCAGGATGATCGTCAAGTATTTCTTCGAAGGTCATGCCAGCACCCAGCATATCAATAATTACTTCAACCGGCCACCTCATGCCCCTGATGCAGGGTTTCCCATGGCATACTTCAGCGTCAATTGTAATGCGTTCAATAAGTTTTGCCATCTTCAAGTTAATTTATAGCAATTTGGTAAAGCCACCATTACGAACTTAATAATTTCCTAAAGATAACGAAAATTGGTGTTTGAATAGTTTTTGGGATTGTAAATTAAATATAGACCGGCCTTAGAAAGACCGGTCTATTAACCTTCAATCCACTAAAGTGGATGTTTCCATACCTGATCAGGGATGGATCTCCTACAGATGGCGGTTTTCTGGCAGGGTAAGGTTAAAAGGCAGGTATCTAATAATAACCACTGCGCTCTTTCGGATTTGTAATCCGAAAGGAATGGTTGCGGATTTGCAATCCGCTTTTGGGGTGATTGGGAATGGAAATTTGGAAGTGAAAATCATAACGGTATCATAGAGGGAACGATCATTTGCGCATGCAGATCTGAAGCGCAGGGTCTAAAACCCTGCGCTAAGGAAAGCAGCTAATATCGTTAGTGCTGTGTCGGGGCCCACTGGCTGATGGGGTTTAGACCCTCGGATTGAAAGAAATACAGGATTCGCAACAACATTTGTTGTAACTTCACGATTCGCATCCACAATAAAGTGTATTTCTCATGGGGCTATTGCATATAGTTATAGTTTGGAATACTTTACTTGGATTATCGAAAAACGGCAAATTATAAGCCTTTACCCCATTCGAAATGTTGGTGGCTACTGATAACGGTTGGGTGTTGAAGCCCAGTGCTCACAGATTCCGTGTCAAGCACGGAATGACGGGTAGGGTTTTTGGTGCTGATGATAGCAGTGGGTTGTTGAGGCCAAACGGTTGCTGATCCTGCCAGACTGGTAGGAGAAAGGGGAGTCGGTAACTATTGAGTGGGTAAATTGTTGGATGATTGCCCAATTCCACCAATCTCGTCATTCTGGAAAATTCAGATACGAGTAAACGAGTAGATGAATTTATCCAGAATCTGTGAACCGATGCTTGACTACCAACAACAGAAATGGCTTTCCGTAACCAGTCAATCCGAAGCTTAGAAGCGCTATCTGGTGTACTAAAAGATATTATGACAAATTTTTTGCATTTAAATCCGAGGGGTATAAAACCCCTCGCTAAGGATATTAGACGTTATTTCAAGCGCTTTGCGAGGAACGAGCATTAGCGCTTGTTGGTGAGAATTGACCTGGCGAGTGTTGGGTGCTTATGATAATGGTTGGGTGCTGAAGCCCAGCGTTCACAGATTCCTTGTCAAGCAAGGAATGACGGGCTGGGTTTTGGTACTGCTGATAGCAGTGGGTTGTTGAGGCCAAACGGTTGCTGATCCTGCCAGACTGGTTGGGGATAGGGGAGCCGGTAACTGTTGGGTGGGTAAATTGTTGGATGATTGCCCAATTCCATCAAGGCCGTCATTCTGAAAAATGAATTGCAACCGGTAGGGAGCAAATGAATTTACGACTGAAAGGAGTCCGCCCACTGGCTGATCCAGAATCTGTGAACCGATGCTTGAGCAAAAGCCATAACACCAGCTTTAACAGCGGAGGACATAAAAGCAGCCAGCTAAAGCAGACTGCAATGGATAGAATAGCTAATGGCAGGAAGTATTTATCCATTACAATCAAGCTTCAGCCAACTGCAATCTCCTCCTATATAACTTTTATTAAAACCCTAAAGATCAGTAGTTCATGCTTTATGCTGGGCTGACCAAATTTTGATTGTTTTAGATAAATGGTTACCCGGTTTATTACTCCAAAACTGTGAAAGAAAAAATTCCCTGCCAGTTGGCGGGGATAGCACATGTTAGCGAACGATCGTGAGCGTTACAGGTGCTTGGGTGGGTTCTAAATACTGCTTAACCCACCCAAGAGCGAGGTAAGCTTCTCCCGATCTCCATCGGGATCAGCAACTCGCTCTATCCCTCCCGGGAGGAAATTCTACGATTTTTACTGTAAACAAACGGATCGTCATTTTTAGTTATATGCTTCTTTAGGTAAGACATTCCGACTTACTTGGTGACTTTTAACTAAACAATTCCGCCAGGTCATCCCGCGTGAGGTTCTTTACGAAGCCTTGCTCAGAGCCGATTAACTCATCAGCCAATTCACTTTTCTTCTGTTGAAGCTGGATGACCCTTTCTTCGATGGTATCCTTGCAGATCATCTTATAGCCAAAAATGTGCTTGGTCTGGCCGATGCGGTGCGTCCGGTCGATGGCTTGCTCTTCCACGGCCGGGTTCCACCACGGGTCCACAATGTACACATAATCGGCTTCGGTGAGGTTGAGGCCCGTACCGCCTGCTTTTAAGCTGATGAGGAAAACCCGGCAGTTGGCATCATTTTGAAAACGCTCCACTTTTTCCTGCCGGTTTTTGGTCTGGCCGTCCAGGTATTCAAAGTCAATTTCGCTGTTTTCAAGCTCCTGGCGGATCATCCTCAACATGCCTACGAATTGGGAAAAGATCAGGAGTTTATGCTGTCCGGTTTTTTCCGTAACATGGCTTAGGAGCTCATTGAGTTTGGTGGAATGGTTGCCGTAATCTGCTTCTTCATTCAGCAATGCCGGAGAATCACAAATCTGCCTAAGTTTAAGCAGGCCTTGCAGGATGTAAAACTGGGAATTGTTAATCCCTTCCTGATCCACTTTTTTCAGGATTTTATCGCGAAAATCATTCTTGAAGGCATCGTACACCTTTTTCTGTTTGGCATCCATTTCACAGTAAAGGACATCCACCGTTTTTTCGGGCAGTTCCTGTTCTACCTCTTCTTTTTTCCGCCTCAGGATAAAGGGATGAACCAACTTTCGAAGCTTTTGGGATTGTTCCGGGTCCTTGTTTTTGTCGATGGGTGTGGCAAACTCACTTTTGAAGTTTTCCTGACTGCCGAGCAGGCCAGGATTCAGGAAGCTCATCTGGCTGTAGAGATCAAACGTATTGTTTTCCAAAGGGGTGCCGGTCAAAGTCAAACGGTTATCAGCTTTAAGCAAGGTAACCGCTTTAAAACGCTGAGATTTGGGATTTTTAATGGCCTGTGCTTCATCAAGGATCACGTAATGAAATTGGAACTCCGAGAACAGCTCAATGTCATTTTTGATTATATCGTAAGAGGCAATGATGAGGTCATAATCGTTAAATGCCTCTTGTGAACGGATCCGGCTGGTGCCCCAATTCACGAAGTACGTAAATTCCGGGGCAAATTTCTGAATCTCATTTTCCCAGTTGAAGATCAAAGTAGTAGGTACTACGATCAGGCTGGGTTTGGTTTCGCCTTGTTCTTTTTTGTACTGCAGGAAGGTGAGCACCTGGAGCGTTTTACCAAGCCCCATGTCATCTGCAAGGCAACCGCCCCATTGGAATTCGTCCAGGAAGTTCAGCCAGTAAAAGCCTTCTTTCTGGTAATCCCTTAATTCGGCCTGTATGCCCTTGGGGATAGGCTTTTGTTCCAATTTCCGGAAATCTTTGAGTTTTCGCTTCTTCTCCGCAATTTCTTCAGCCACGGCCGTATTATCGATTTCCTCATACAAATCATCCAGCAGGTTGAAATGGGTTTTGGGAAACGCTATTTTATCCTTTTTGATATTGCCATAGCGGAATAGGTTCTCGTATTTTTTCAACCACGCCTGAGGCAAAACTCCGTAGGTTCCATCTCCCAACTGCACGTAATTCTGACCTTTTTGCAATGCTTTGCGCACATCCTTCGGCCGTACTGTTTGATCACCAAAGGTTACCTCCATTTCCACGTCAAACCAATCGATGCCCGAACTCATGTTCATGGAAACCGATGGTTTGTGGGTGTTGAACTTCAGGTTTTTGAGTTCATTTTGACCGTATACTTCAATACCATTGTCTCTAAGCATTTGAAAAGCATCCAGGAACCAATGGTCTTTCATAAAATCCCCGGCAGCAAGGTAGAAGTAGTCATTGTTCAATTGTTTTTGAAAATTGGGATGGAGCGATCGAAGGGTATCTTCAAGAAATTGCTCTTGTTCCTGCTTGCGGTTGATCTTGATAAGCGCTTCATCACTTTGTTGCCAGAAAGCATCCCCGCCTGTAAGTTCTACCTCTGTTCCGTTGTAATTGACAGCAGGCTGGAAAATGAGGAAATTATCCAGTTCTTTCAGGTACACCTTGAGTTCGGGGTTATTGGTGTTAACCTCTTTGATCTCGCGGTTGAGGTTCATTTCTACGGGAAATTTTTGCGTTAGCGGTTCTACAAAATTTTCAAAAAAGCCGGAAAAATCATTTTTATGGACCTTCATTTCTACATTGTGCTCAAATTGATAAATTGCCTTTATGTCTTCCAGTGAGGCCAATGGATAAAGGGTATTCTGGTACAGCACCCACCAATAAGAAGCAAATAATACCTCGTTAAATGCTGGTTCATCAGGAGTTATACGGTGCTCCCCTAAATGCAGCCCCATTTGCACCCTGAGAAATCGGGCATCTTCCATTAGTTGAAAAAATACCTTAGCTGGCGTTTTGCTGATGGTTACCGTGCTAATGTTGCGGTTGGTAAACTTCTCCCAATCATCGGTTAAAATCGTATATTGCTCAGCGAGGAAGGGGATGGTTTTTAGCAATTTTATCCGGATGTCATCGAACACTTTATTGAGCTGTTCTTCCGGGATGGACTCCGGTGGAATGATTTGGTCAAGGATCGGTGCATTGCCTTCTTTGTCATGAACGGCAATAATATTGCGTATGCCGTTAAAGCTCAGAGAATTGATCTCCTGGAGCTGTTTCATTTTATCCGGGGTTAGCTCTGTTAAATGGCTCATGACCTCGTCAATGGAAATACTTTGAATGCGGCTGGTAAATTCGTGTTTTTTCTTTTTGAGTTTTCCCCTCAGCGGAATGATGGCAAAGTCCGGTAAGTAATCCGTCCGGTAGTGGAAAAAATTGTTGCCCTTTTCCCAACATTTCGGAAGGTACAGGCCAAATCCAACTCCGAACTGATCGACTTTTTGCTGTTGGTCTTTCAGGGCAGCGGGCAATTCTTTTTGGGGCGTCAAAGTTTGGGTGTAGTTTTGCCAATCGTAGTATTGGGAAACCGGCCTAAGCGAAGGATCGAGCAATTGCATTTCAACCTGGCCATCCCGAACATCAAATTCAAATAAGCCGGTTAAGTCATCATCAATTGAAAACCCGTATTGCTGAACCAATTCATCCTTCGTTTGCTGCATATTTTGAAAGCCCTCCGCATCAAAGTTGAAAAAGTCCGGGCTATAGTTCTTGCGGGTATAGAGCAACGCTGCAATGGTGTGCCAGCAAAGACTTTTGGCAGTTGTCCGGCTGCATTGGCATTTGGCTGTTATTCCCTTTTTGGCCCTGGACAAGGTAACTTTGGCTGTAGTGGTTTGGGTAGGTGGAAAGATGTAAAGCTCAATATGGCCGTTTTGTACTTGTTTTAGCTTAATGTGATCGCTAGATTCCTCAAATTGCCCAACGCCTTTGCTATAATCGCTGTCGTTGACGGCCAGTTTGCGTAATGCCCTTGCCCGGATCTGCTCCATATCCTTAAGGGAATTGATGTCACTACCGGGAAACGCTGTACTACCCTCCCTGATGTTCTTCCAGGCATGATCGCGAAAATTCAGGTAAGCCGCCACGATGTGCTTGCAGATCAGATGGTTCTGTGCATAAGGGCAATTGCAGGTAGCTGTAATAGCCCCGGTATCTTCCAATAGGTCATTGAAAGTGACCTGGTAGGCGTTTTTCTTGCTGCTCTGGCTTTTTACTTCAAAGGTGGGATTCTCTGAAAAGGTCTGGATGGTTACCTTGTTCTGCCGGTAAAGCTCCCGGCCTCGCATCTGGATGTGAAAATATACGTCTTCCATCAAACCAGACAGGTTATCAATGGCGCATTCCAGTTCTGTTAGTTTTGTATCTTCAGTGATCATCGTTCATTTGTATTTTGCGGCAACCATTGCTTAAGGTCCTTCAAAGGAAATACTGTTTTTAAGTAAAAGAAAATGAAGGGCCGAAAAGTTTTCCACGAATGCTTAAAGATGGGGGATAAGGTAGGGCGAAGGGTGTGAAACCCTTTGATTGGGATGAGTGACACTCTAAAAAAGGTTTTCATTACATAAATGATCAGGGCAATAACCTAAGGCGCTTTCTTACTTTTTATTGCATGGTTGCAAAACTACCGGAGCTCATCGATTCTTGTTTTATGAAGCGCTAATAAGATTATCAATTTTCGTTTTTCAACCTTCATTCCATGCTTTAATCTCTTGAATAAAATGGTTTTCAATCTGCTTTAAGGAGACATTGTAGCGGGGTCTCAGGTGCTGAATGCTTTCGTCTTCTACATCACCGGTAAATACCAAGGCTTTTTGAAACAAACTTTTGGTCAGATTACTTATTTTAGCAGCC
>CAZQQN010000064.1:0-6854 GCA_964595485.1 uncultured Sphingobacteriales bacterium
CGATGCTGCGGAAGGATAAACCGGCATGATTCAGCTTATCAATGGCAGATTTTTCTTGGTCGTCATCATCATTGCCGAAAATGGCGAAGGCCGGAATTCCGATAACCATTGCCATGGCAAAAACAAATGGTGTTCTCATGAAATAGAATTTTGGGGTGAAAGTTAGGGAAATAATAATAAAATGATGGGGGGTGTTTACAAATACAAGTTTTAATACCTTAAAATTACCTCCTTCACTAACGCACCACCGTTACCTTCCCCTCATAATATTTTGTATTACCGTCAATGCCGGTTACTGTCATTATATACATATAAATACCAGCCGATACCAGTGAACCGTTATAAGTGCCATCCCATCGCTCACCATCACTCGTACTGAATACTTGTTCACCCCAACGGTTAAAAACCTGCATTTCAAAATTCTCTATATAAAGCCCTTTCGGACCAAACTTGTCATTCTTGCCAGGCGTAGTACCAGGACTAAAACTATTCGGTATGTAAACTACCTGTGGCTGCTGCAAACAGACCTCAAAAGAGCGGGAGCTCTCATTACCCGATCCATGCTGAGCCTTAACCTGGTAGCAAAAATCGGATACCTGTGCTCCTGGATCCTCATCCTTGTATTTTGTGGTCTCTCCATCTACCTTACCAATTTGTCTATATAAACTACTGTCTTCTTGCTTATAAATTTGGTAATACCCAATGTTTCCAGGCCAATCCTTGTATTCCTCCCAGTTAATCCGGTTCACTCCTTCGATCGCTTTTCCTTCAATACTCATTACACATCCTTCATTACTGAATTTACCCAGGTTACTGCAATTATCCCTAACCCTTACCTCGTAGCACAACTGTTCATTTAATGGTCGGGGTAATGTATCACTTAGGGTTGTAACTTCCGGATCATTTAAGGTGGCAATCTGCTCTAAACCCGGGTTATCAAGACCTTCCCGGTAAACTTCATATCCATCAGCATCATAGGCTTTGGATTTAGCCCAATTTAACTGGATAACCGTATTGGGCTCAACCACAGAAGCGGATCGAAGCATAACAGGTTCCGGAGATGTTAAATCTTTTGCCTTCGCAGAATCAAAGTTCGACCAGGAAGCTTTAACGGTATCCCCTCCTTTAATAGCCCTTACCCGGTAGTTATGATAAGCAGTACAAACCGGACGAACATCAATATACGACAATTGGTCACCACTCACTCTCGCCATCAAATCACTACCCTTGTATACCTCATATTCCTTTACTGACCACCCTTTATATGCAGTCCAGGTAATTTCATTTTTCTCCCTACCGGATTCCGCTTCCAAATAAATAGACTGATGCGTGTCCGATGGAGACGCTATATTGCCACAACTATCATAGGAACGGAGGTAATAGGCATATGGGCCTGCTCCTTGAGTATTGATGTTATCATCTCTATAACGAATTTGCTTTTGCTGACTTACTATGGAATCAATAAGCTGGTAATTTCTATTATTACCCAACATCTCCTTACGATAAACATAATATCCCTCCCGATTGAAATCCTCAGACCCTAAAAATCTTAAACTTATTTGACCATCTTCAGTACTGGTTTGCTCAATTGATAATTGCTCTATTTCAGCCGATTTTGGGATATTGGTGTCCCGGGCCTTGCGAATTAGCGTATCCGAATAAGAAAACGCTTGTTGAGTAAAACCTTTGGCTTTTACTCGGTATGCATAACGCTGATCACATTCAACAGTACTATCAATCCAACTCGTGTCATTGGCATCTATCCTTTTAATTGTTTGAAATGACCCTGAATTAACCTCTGCACGCTGAATATCATACGATTGTAGGCTAAATCCCTGATAAGGTGTCCAATTAAGCGCTATTGAAAGACTCTGGTTTTCAACCGAAAGGTTTATCGGACGATGATTGTCACTTCCAGAACTTTCAACCTTGCATTGGTTTTCGACCTTTAACTTGTAATAATGCTGTTGACTACGACTATTGATCGGACTATGCCTATAAGTTGTATCATCCAGGTTATTAATACGAGTTAATTGTTGATAGCTTCCTGATTGCCCCGTTAAACTATGAAGAACCTCATAAGATTCTGCAAACGTATCAATCCTATATTTTGCCCATGTCAAATCAATAGCCCCATTATCCGCACCTTTTAAACCGGTTTTCGTTACCGTGCTACGTATTATTGGATTTTGCCTGGGATCGGGATAGACATAGGGCTCCCCGCAAACAGAATCACTCCACGCTTCATATCCACTATTCGTGTCTAATGCTTTTATTCGGTAGCAGTAAGTAGTCGTATCATTGATCGCGGTATCAGTAAATGAAGTTTGTTGAGCCTTTTGGGAGGCCTTAAAAGTAAAATCCTTATTGCTTGTAAATTCCTTGCGGTAGATGTCGTATTGATCAGTTTTTTGAGGTAGGTCAACGTAAGGACTCCAGGAAAGACGGTTTTCTGCCTGGCAGGCCCCCGTTGCCAACTCCGGAACCATTAACCGGTCTGTATCGGAAACAGATGGCTGATTCGGGGAAGGACAACTATCGGCTGCTTTAACATAATACTGATGTAAAGTATTGCCTGCATTGGCACTTTGATCGGTATAAGTGGAGTCAAACAATACAGAATCCAACAACCGAAACTGACTACTGCTATCCTGGCGCCAGATCTCAAAATAGTCCTGATTGGAACTGGTATCCCAAAACCAACCAAGTTCAACAGTCCCATCAAGTTTGGCACTTGCATACCTTAACAATGGTGCTCGGGGCGCAACGGTATCAAAGGGCGTGAGTTGAACAACGTCTGAGTATAAAGTATCTTTACCATCCGGTGTTTCTGACCGAATACGGTAAGTCTGGGTAACATTACAGGGAGTGTTTACACTGTCAATAAAACTTGTATCAATCGTACTCCCTAAGTCTTTCCATTGGTCCATGGTACCTTTCACAAGGCGTTGAACTTCGTAAGTGAGATTGGAATAACCCTTATAAGAATACCAGCGCGGATTATTCTGCCCATTACCCGGACTCCCTTCCAGTTGAATAGCACAATGTTCGGGACTGGGCTTTGAACGATTGCCGGCACATGAGTCAAGTGCAACAATCCGAGCACAGTAAATCGAATCAAGCGTATTTAGACTATCGACTATGTAACTAGTGTCAAGCCCTACAGTATCAATGACCTCCCAGCTGTCCGACTGCCCATTGAGCCCGGATGCCTGAAGAGAAAGTTCATAACGCGTCACCTCCCCTCCGTTCAATTTCCATTTAAGTAAGGCTGAATCCGAATTCATTACACTAAAAGATTCGATTTCAGCAGAACTGGGTGGAATCGTATCATAGGGGGTGATACTAACTGAATCGGATAGGGTCCTCAAATCTCCTCCATCTTCATAACTTAAAACTTTATAACTCCTTGCACGATTACACGGTAAACCCGTATCGCGGTAAGTGCTGTCTTTTCCACTTAACCTACTTATCGTATCATAAATGTTTTTGCTTAGCTTCTTTCTTATTATAATTTGACTATCAATGGAATAACCTCGGAAGCGATCCCAAATCAACTTATTGGCCAAGTTTGCCGGTTGACCTTTTAGCTGCGTAGTACAAAATGTATCAGTCCAGCGATTGGCCTTACAAGAGCGTACAGTCTTAATGGAGTAACAAAGCTGATGAGAACGGGCATTAACTGTATCATAAACCGTAAACGTATCGTTTTTGGGACTGGGATTAACTACCTCTTTGGCAAGCTGAAAACCGCCAGAACCGACTTTCTTTCTCATTACCTGGTAACTCGTCAGATCCTTAATGGATACCCCATTAAAGTTGATCCTGACAACGGAGTCTTCAATCACTGAAATATTCGTCATTGAAGCATTGCCTGGCTCTACTTGAAATATACGTATCGATTTTTTAGCAGAATCTTTACAACCGTTGTCATTGATTACAACTTTAACTGAATCCTCTACAGCATTGCCGTAGGAAAGGCTGTCATAAAGTAGCTGATAAGGGCCCGTATTGGAATCTGCATAAACAGTAGGTTTACCAGGGGGATTTATCGGACTAGCTTTCCCGAAATCCCATTTGAGTTCGGTAGTAATTTCCCTTGCCCCGGTAAATTCAACATCGATCGTATCATTGAAACAGCCACTCGTCTTTTCACTGTATTTAACCGTATCCAAAAAAGTAAGGTCGGCTTCGAGGTCTAAGGTATAGCCGGAAAACAATCCACCATAACCCGAATCCTGATCCCTGCCTATCATCCCAGCCGCCATAGGAGAATCTGACTTAATGGTAACATTACCCGAATAATTACTACTGATTTTATAAGACTCCCATGCAGGAAATCCTTTTAATTTTTCAGAATTAGTATGAACGTTATTATTAACTTTAACATTAGATCCGGTTTTGGTAAAGATTATAATATCAGTAGTATAGTTAGTGTTACCTATTTTTTCGACTTTAGGAATATCTACTTCTTTTGGTAAACCACAATTTAAGGGGGCTAAAAAATTCAAGCCCGCGGTAGCATAGCGAAATGAAGGAATATTACCTGCCAAAAATTGATAAACATAAGCAGGTTTAGAGGTTTCTATTGCCATATTATTGTGGTTAGTACCAGAATACTGATTATTGGGTATTAAATACCATTCCCCAGAATTAAGGGTAGTCGAAGCAGTGCTATTGCCATTAACATAAACTTTAGTATTATCAAAAGCAGCTAAAACCATAGGTCTTTCTTGCTCAGGAGGACCATTTCCTTCAATTGAAGCATATTTATTTCCCAATTCATCAACCGGAACAATTTGATCAGCACCAAGGTCTTGCCCCTTCGAAGAATTGGCAATACTACCACTAAAATTTCCAGTATTAACAACAATAGGGCGATTGGAAGTGATTGAAGCACCTACAAATCCATCTAAATTACCTTGAATATTGGTGTAACCAGATAAAACATACGTTTCACCCATATCCAGATTAATGGATAGTGAATCAGAAGTAATATTGCCTCCAGAACTTTTAAATTCTACATCTTTATCATAATTTTTTACTTTTACTAACGTACTATCCCGGGTTGCTTGAATACTTGTTACAAAATTTCTTCGAAAATTATCTGCCTTTTGAGGCATTGGGCCCACCCTAAATTCAGTCCCTGCTGCGGCCCCACCTTTTGCTGTTAAAGAGCCGGCTTGTAATTTACTCCTATATCTAATATTTGCATAAAAAGGATAATCAGCTTCTAAAACTAACCCTTTATTGTAAAGCACTTTACTTAAGCTGTCCGATGGGATCATTAATTTTGTAGCGGGGCTTTGGCCATTTCCAACTAAAATTTCACTAGATGAACTATTAGAAATGGAATAGGGAGAGTTTTTAAAATTATTACCATCGCCATCTGTTATTGTGACATTGAATGTAAATTGTTTAGGGGTTGTTAAGTATATATGATGATCCTCGATATCCCCATTTACTTTACAATGTAATGGCGGTATCCTATGAATCGTATCTAGCTGTGCAAAAGAAGTTTTTGAACTTAAAATGAAAAATAAAATTACAAAAAAAGTAAAAGAGAACCTCATATTTAGTTGATTAATGCTTTTCATAAAGACCATTAACTAAACAGGTGAAATTCTAAATAAAAGCTAAAAATACCAAAAAATATAAATTGATTTTGTAAATTAGAAAAATACTCTTCGAAACCCTTTATAAGCATTAAAATAAATACTTTTAAACTTTAAAATATTCATAATATAACAAAATTATTAATTAACTCAAGTTGCGGGTAAAAAATAATCCCTTGATTTAAATTTGAAATAAACAAAACCAAAAAACTCAAGGGATTATGAAAATAGAAAAAGTGATTGCCCTCTTTCTATTTATTGATGACGTTTTAAAAGAATCAAACTATAAATAGGATTTGAAGCGTAAAACGAGCTATAGTGAAATACTCACTACCGCCATTACAGCTTCATTATTTTTTCAAGGTAAAATTGAAAATGCTCGACTTTACTTCAAATCTGACAATCTATAAAGCCAGTATGTGTTCTTATCTTTATGGTGTTAAAGTTCATATGATTTCAACTACAGCTGGGGTACCTGTTGAAATTCACTTGGTTCCAGGTGGTGAACATGATGTTAAGTTATTGGAAAGAATAGATTTTAATTTGAAACCAAAAAGTGTTGTATATACCGATTCAGTCTATACCAGTTACACAATTGAAGACCAGCTGATGGAAATAGAGGGAGTAATACCCAAACTTGACCGAAAGAAAAATTCCAAAAAGAAAAGATCCATCTTATACAGCATTTATCAAATCCTACATAAGGAAAAAGCTTGAAACAAAAATTAGTGGAATTAAAAGCTTAATGTCTAATAATATCCATTTGGTCACTTTTCAGGGCTTCCTGGTAAAATTACTCCTTTTTCTTTTAGGAGCCCAAATTAACCAAGCCAAATTGGCGTAAAACTAGCAATTTGGGTCAAATAAATGGCTAAAACCTTACCCTCTATGCCCTAAACAATCTTTTAACTAAAAAAATACCTTACTGAATTTTAACTTCTAAATCTTATCAGTTAAAAATTGGCTTTTATCCATAGACTTTAATAATAAATCCCCACCTATAAAACTCTCCCTTTCAGAAAGCTCCTTTTTAATTACTTGATTATGCGCCTTAATGTTGTTTAGGGCATAACTCTCAATTTTCTTTTCATTACTTAAATTAAGGAAATGGAGGATTTTTGTTAAAACTTCTGAAGGATTTTGGGCAAGTTGTTCGTACCTCACTTCCAAAAAATGATTTTTGTTAAGATCCTTAAAAAAATTTAAAGCTGCTTCATTACTTAACCTCCACTCTAAAAG
>CAZQQN010000064.1:6864-8006 GCA_964595485.1 uncultured Sphingobacteriales bacterium
AAAGACCTTTTTCATAATAATTTGAACAGTAATCGGGAAGTTCCTTAAATTCTGCTTTTGAATAGGCGTAATTACATAATTCAATCCATTTATAGTCATTCTTACCAAACCACTCTCCTTTTTCACTTCTTCTTTTAATCGATTGAGCAACATTAAGGCCATTTCTCGTAATAAAAATAAATCGGGCTTCTGGGAAATTTGCCATAAGAAACTCTAACCTGAAGCAGTTGATTGGAAGTTTTTCAATTAAAGTATCACCACTTTTAGTAAAGGTTTTAAAATAAAAACTCCTCCTTAGCTTTTTCGCTTTATTAGGTCTTTTATCCTTTTCACTTAGAAAAAGTTTGCCATTTCTATCTTTTGCCTCAGAAGACCAAATATCTGTTTCTGGATAACTTGCAATCCATAAATCCCGAGGCTCGTTAAGATAGGCTATTTTGGAATGCACTGCTAATGTCCTTCCAAAAATTGTAGTTCCAGATCTTCCTGTACCTATAATAAAAACAGGATCCCTTTTTTCTGGAGTCGGAAGGTTAACATAAATAAATTTTAATAGTCGTTCGCTTAACTTATTAATTTTGCTTGGAATACCTACCATTTAATAACCTAGTTTAAATAGACAAAGGTAAGATTAATTCAATTTTAGTTTTAAAAAAATTGATACAACGAAAATACCGCTGATCCAACTGTTCGCCCTAATAAATTACACCCTTTTCAACGGTCATCCACCCAATCTGCGTTATCAGCGTTCCATTATTGATACCCCCGCCATTCATCATACTTCTGAATTTGCTCCTCGCTTAAAACAGCTTTTGCTTTCAAATGGGCTTGTAAGTGCGTGAAGCGAAGCTTGCCGTAAATGGTTGCACTTCGGTCTATCAGGGTTTTCAACTTTTCCCGGTCAATATTTTCCTTGGCAAAAGCAGCTTCCAGTTGTTCTTCATTGGCCATTAGGCTGTCTCCCAATGCTTCAGCCTTTTGATCCATCCTGTTATAAATCTGCTGAATGCGTTCTTCCTGTTCTGCCGACAAATCCAATTTTTCTTTGCCTTGAAGGATGTGCTTAGGACCGGGATAGCTATTCAGTTCAGCCGGCTTGGCCATCCCGTAAAACGGCATCCCGCTGCCCTCCTTTAACTGCT
>CAZQQN010000065.1:0-7616 GCA_964595485.1 uncultured Sphingobacteriales bacterium
TACTTCCATACGAACGGTTATGGTAAGCGATAGGTCTGAAACCCATCGGCCAGCAATCAGATCAATCCCTTGCAAGGTAGCCCCATCCTGTCAATTTATTCCGGCTATCAAGCAACGACCATCTTTTTTTTGTTTTGTTCCTTAAAATTGTTGTAAAATACAGGATCCCCATCGTATGGCAGCTAATGCTAAGCTTCCTCGAAATTGGAAATGGTTAAAATTAAATACAACCATTGCATATTCCGTTTTTACTTTGTTCCGAAAAGGGGGCATGGGAGAAACCTTTAAGGATTCGCATGATCCTGCATGAAAAACCTCGTAACACTCAGGCCCAAATAGGGAGGCTTAAGTCCCTTAATGGATTTGAAATTTCTGATTTTATGGCGGGTTTGCAATCCATATCCAATGTTAACGCCAGCCTTTAATTCAAGATCTTTTGTTATATCATTCTTATACTGTTTCAGTTCATGGTATGTTTTGAGAGATATAAAAATGTTGTCGCTGAAATTAGCAATGATGCCGGGCCTCAATGCATGATATTTTTCTGTTAAATAAGAACTGAATTGAATGCCATCAGGGGTGGTCTTGTAATAATAATGGATAGCAGGACTCAGAATCGTGCTTCCCAACGGGAAGTGCCTGGCAAAATTGGCACTCCAGCCAAAAGGGAATTGGTGGTTCTTATCAAAAGGGGTTAACGTGAAAAAATTTTCAATATTCACTCCAGCTCGGTAGCGTGGGTTGGTAAACAAAAATCCTAAATTTTCCGAAAAAGAATATTGGGGTGTTCTGTTGAGTATGCGGGGAACCTTTTCAATCTGGTGAATAACATGTTTAGCATGAATTCTTTTATAGGCCAATTGAAGACCTGCGCTTAAATGGTTGTTTTACGTGATGGTAAAGCGATGCCCTCCTTTAATACCGAGTTTCAGCTTATTAAGGGAAGCCTGTCTCCGGTTTTGAAAAGTCAGTCCCAGATTGGTTTCTCATTCGGGCAGCGAGATATTGATATCAGCAACACCCTGTTGAAGCGGAGTTTCAAAATCTAAGTCCGGTTTGGCTGCTGGCATGTCAAAATAGGAAGTTTCTAAAGCATTACTCGCGGCAGGGTTGCGGTTTGGGTTATTGAAAAAGAAAGCATAACCTGATTGGTTGATTTGCTGACCTCGAATGGGGGTTGAGGTGGCTAATAGCATCAAAGCAATAATAGGAATACTATGCCAGTGATTCAAAGCTGCCATTGCTTATTCATAAATATAGTCGTACTAAAATTACAAATTTTAACTTTTTCTGAAGAAGGTTTCAATTGTTCCTGTATTTGTTATGGTATAAAAGCGTTTTAAAAAGTGATAGCGCTTCAACTTAAAATGTTCCTTTATTATTTAGTCATTTTCACAGAAGTGATGCTTCTCTTTAATCTTCCTCTGCAATACCCTTTGCCTCTTGTAGCTCTTCCAGCGTTTTTTGGTCTTCCTGTTTTTGTGCTACTGCTATGCCTTCATCATATACCTGTATGGCTTCCACATTATATCCCAAATCCTCTTTGACCTTACCCAGTTGGTAGTAGGTGGCCAGGTACTCCGGATCATTGTTTTTAACAAAGGCCAAATAGCGGTGAGCTTTATCGGTATCCCCTTTTTTCCAATACTCCAATCCTATTGCATAATTAAGAAATGAATCATCCGGGTAAGCCTCCACCATCTCCAGCATTTTGCCTAAACGATTTTCCATGATTATCGTTTTTTTGTTACGTTTGCACTAAAATTAAAGGCGAAGGTATGAAAATACTGTTGTGTTTAAGTTCTACGCCGGATACCACCTCAAAGATTAAGTTTACATCCGATAAGAGCAGCTTAGATGCGGAAGGGATTCAGTTTGTGATCAATCCTTATGATGATCACGCCCTTGGCAGTGCTATGGAATTGAAAGAAAAGCACAACGCCAGCCTTACGGTCATTCATGTAGGGGAATCCGATGCCGACCAGGTCATCCGGAAGGCACTGGCTATTGGCGCTGATGATGCCATCAGGATCAATGCGCACCCCCATGATGCGCAGTTTGTTGCTAAGCAAATAGCCGCTAATGTTAACCCACAGGACTACGACTTGATTTATACAGGCCGGGAATCCATCGACTACAATGGAAGCCAGGTTACGGATCTGCTGGCTGAGCACCTTCAGATTCCCTCCGTTCACTTTGTCAAAAGCATTCAATTTGAAGGGGATAATGCCATTTTCAACCGGTTCATTGATGGTGGATCGGAAAAGGTCAAAACCAGCTTGCCGGTTGTCATTAGCTCCACAAAAGAGTTAGCGGAGTGGCGCATCCCGAATATGCGGGGCATTATGCAAGCAAAGAAAAAACCTCTTGAGGTTGTTGACCCGGTTGAAGCTGATGTCAAGACTGATTTCTATGAGTTTGAGCCTCCCAAAGAGAAGGGAGAAACCCAATACATTGAGCCGGAAGAAGCTGAAAAACTCATAGACATTTTGCAGAACCAGGAAAAAGTCATATAAAACGAAACCATTATGTCCGTTTTAGTTTATGCTGAAAATTGGGAAGGGCAATTTAAGAAAGCCACTTTTGAAGCGGCCTACTTTGCTTTTGATGCGGCCAATAAAATGAATAAATCCCTTATCGCCTTAATCATTGGTGATGTTTCCGATGAAGAAGCCAAAAAGCTTGGTGATTACGGGGTTCAGAACATTATAAGGGTTAAACGGGATGACCTTCAGAATTTTTCTCCACAAACCTATGCCAGTATTTTAGAACAAGTAGCTAAAGATACCAATGCGGAAGTCATTGCCCTGGCCAGTAGTTTCAATGGCAAATCCTTGGCCCCGAGAACGGCTGCTAAGTTAGATGCTGGCTTAGTCACAGGCGTTATTGCCCCGGCCAATACAGACAATGGTTTCATAGTCAGAAAGCCTGTATTTTCCAGTAAGGGGTTTGCGAACATTAAATTCAATAGTGACATTAAAATGGTTTCCGTAGAGCCCAATTCAATTGGTTTTGAGGAAAATCCGGTGGAAGTAACCATTGAGGATAAAGATTACCAACCCGAGGATCAGGGTTTCACATACGAAGTGGTAGAACAAGAAAAAGAGACAGGGCAAGTACCCTTAAACGAAGCCGAAAAAGTGGTTTCAGGCGGACGCGGAATGAAAGGTCCTGAAAACTGGCACTTGCTCGAGGATTTTGCTGAAGCTTTAGGAGCTTCCCTCGCTTGCTCCAAGCCTGTATCCGATATGGAATGGCGTCCCCACTCTGAACACGTAGGCCAAACAGGCACAACCATCCGTCCTAACTTGTATATAGCTACCGGGATTTCCGGTGCTATTCAGCACCAAGCGGGTGTCAGTAACAGTAAAATTGTGGTTGCTATCAATAAAGATCCGGAAGCCCCAATTTTTAAGCTCGCTGATTATGGTATTATTGGGGATGCTTTCGAGGTATTACCCAAGTTAATAAAAGCCTCACAGGAAAAAGTTGCAGAGGAAAGTTGAAGAATATACTGTCCCCTAATCATTTGAAAAGACAGGATTGTTATTAACTTTGAAAGGATTCGAATGCGAACTTTTCAACCAACATTCCACCAGCAAGTGGCATTAAACTGCTAAAGGAAAGGCCAGAATGGATAGTGAAAAATTAGAACTTAAAATCCTCGGTATTTCCTCTGGACATACCAACGCCTCCTACACTTTAATTCTTGAAGAAATGGAAGGGAACCGTAAGCTGCCAGTTGTAATTGGTGCTTTCGAAGCACAAGCTATAGCCATCCAGATCGAAAAAATTGAGCCGCCCAGGCCAATGACCCATGATCTCTTCCGGACATTTTCTGATGCGTTTAAGGTGCATGTAGATGAGGTGGTCGTTCACAAATTACAGGAAGGGGTATTTTATGCCAACATTGTTTGCAAAGATGAAGACGGCAATAAGCAGGAATTGGATGCACGAACCTCTGACGCCATAGCCATAGGGGTCAGATTTGATTGCCCCATTTATACCTATGAAAACATAATGGAAGAAGCCGGCATTTACCTCAGCGAATCCGGGGCAGAAGAATTTCAGCAATCCGGTGCGCCTCCCGAAGCCACTCAGCAAGAGCAGACTGCTGAAAGCGAGGAGAAGTCGGTGAAAGAGCAAGACCTTTCCAAGTTATCAATGAGTGAGTTAAACGATCAACTTAGCAAAGCCATTGATAACGAAGATTATATTTTAGCAGCCAAAATCCGGGACGAGATCAACCGGAGGAAAGGCGAAAGTTAATTGTTATACCCGCTTCATTAGCCTAATACCTGCTATGCAGATCCTAAAAAGGCTTTTTCCGCTCCTGATCCTATTATTTTTAATGCCCAATGCCGGGCATGCTGCTTCTGATTCTGCTTCCCTGCCAGATTCTACCGAATCTTCCGTGGATACAAGTGCAAAAAAAGGTGATTACGGGGATTTACTGGAATTTGGTAAGGAGTCTCAATCCACCCAGGAACGCTTAATGAAAGTCGTGAGAGGACTTACCGGTTTGCTGGTCATGATCCTGATCGCATTTTTATTAAGTACCAATAAGCGGAAGATCAATTGGCGATTGGTCGGGGTTGGTTTAACATTGCAAATCCTTTTTGCCCTGCTTGTACTCAAGGTAGAATTCGCACGGGTAGCTTTAGATGGTGTATCCAGTTTTTTCGTTACCTTACTTGAATTCTCGGAAGAAGGCTCTTCGTTTCTTTTCGGTAAATTGACAGATAAGTATGTGGCCTTTCAAATATTGCCTACCATTATTTTCTTTTCTGCCCTAACCTCCCTCCTATATTACCTCAATATTCTGCAGCGCCTGGTTTATGGTTTTGCCTGGATTATGCGGAAGACGATGAGCTTATCCGGTTCCGAAAGCTTAGCGGCTGCCGCTAATGTTTTCATAGGGCAAACGGAAGCACCTTTAATGGTTAAGCCTTACATTGAAAAAATGAGCCGCTCGGAAATCATGGCACTTATGACCGGTGGTATGGCCACAATTGCGGGCGGTGTTTTAGCAGCTTACATTAGTTTCTTAGGCGGTGAAAATCCTGAAGCGCAACAAATGTTTGCCCGTCACCTGCTGACAGCTTCTGTCATGTCAGCGCCGGCAGCTATTTTAATCGCCAAGATCATGGTTCCGGAAACGGAAAGCACCAGTAAGGAGCTGCTGATTTCAGGCGAATCGCAGGGCGCTAATACTTTAGACGCTATAGCCTATGGCACAACCCAGGGTGTTCGGCTTGCAGTTAATGTAGGGGCAATGGTTTTGGTTTTTCTGGGGCTGATGGCATTTATCAATTTCATCCTGGAAAATTGGCTTGGAAGTGCATTGGGAGTCAATGAAAACATAGCTGCTATGACCGATGAGCGATTTTCAGGCCTCACCCTGCAGTATATTTTGGGCTATCTTTTTGCACCGCTGGCATGGGTGATTGGCGTCCCCTCGCAGGATTTACTATTGGTGGGCCAGCTACTCGGAGAAAAAACAGCCGTTAATGAGTTCATTGCCTACAAATCATTGGCATCCATGAAACAAGAGGGTTTGCTGAGTGCTAAATCCTTGATTATTGGCACCTATGCCCTCTGTGGTTTTGCCAACTTTGGCTCTATTGGCATTCAGATCGGAGGAATCGGAGCCATTGCACCCAATCAAAGAACCACCCTTTCTCAATTGGCAGTTTACTCCTTAATTGCCGGGACCATTGCCTGCATGATGACAGCCTGCATTGCTGGCATGATCATTTAAAACATTAATCCCTGATAACGAGTTTAGTATCTCCTTTTAGTAAAACCGTTTTAGAAAGAAGGCCGGTCTTTCATTGTCTCCCAGTGCGGTAATGCTGATATGGATGCATAACTGCCATCCTCTTCCTGCATGGCATAAAGATGCGATAGGCCGTTGGTAACCCCAAGATATGGTACTGCAAGAACATGATTGTAAGTGATGAGCTGATGAAAAACATCCTGGTTCAGGCTGTCTGTACTTGCTTTGCATTCAATCAACAGCATGGGTTTAAGGGATTGATTGTAAACCAGGATATCGGCCCATTTTTCGAGTTTATGATAAGTTAGCTTTGCTTCCTGTTTGAGCATGGTTGACGGTATTCCCTTTTCATTCATTAAAAAATGGATGAAATGCTGCCTAACCCATTCTTCCGGGGTTAATACCAAATACTGCTTTCTAAGCTCATCATAAATGTAAAGGGTGCCCCCTTCATTTTTGATTTGGTAATGAAAAGAAGGAAGATTGAGCTGTAGCATAAATTCATTTAACGATGAAATGCGGAACTAATTATTTACCAAAGGTAGCCTATAAACACCTTTTTGTTAGGGAGGTTGTAAAAAATCTACGCCGGTAAAAGCATTTCAATTACCAACCTTTGAAGTAACCTGCCTCCTGCATGTGGAAAAATGATCATTGCCCTGATTAGCCAATTTCCATAGATTTGTGGATGTTCATTGGTAATTTATTATGGCGGAAGTTTCTTATAACCAGGTAATCAAGGATATAAAATCAGGGAAGTTCTCACCGGTCTACCTGTTTCATGGAGAAGAACCTTTCTACATTGATCAAGTAGCCAATGCCCTTGGGGAAAACGCCCTCAATGAATCGGAAAAAGATTTCAATTTCAACATCCTTTATGGGAAGGATACGGATATAGACACCATCAAAAGTGTCGTCACGAAATATCCCATGATGGCCTCCCGACAGGTTGTTATTGTAAAGGAAGCGCAGGAAATCAAGAAGCTGGATCAACTACTCAATTATGTCAAAAATCCTGTCCAAACCACTGTGCTTGGTCTGTGCTACAAGCATAAAAAATTGGATAAGCGCACCAAATTCTATAAAGCGCTGAAGGATAATGGCGTGATCATGGAAGCCAAGCGGGTTAGTGAAAGGAAAATCCCCCAATGGATTGAGGAATACCTGCACGAAAAAGACTACGGTATCGAGACAAAAGCCACCTATTTATTAACAGAATACTTGGGTAATGACCTGAAAAAGATCACCAATGAACTGGATAAGCTTCTTTTGGATGAAGGGACCAATAAGAAGATCAATGTAGCGGATATAGAGAAAAATGTCGGTATAAGCAAGGATTACAATGTTTTCGAACTTCAAAGTGCATTGGGTAAAAAAGACGTGGTGACGACCACTAAGATCATCAATTATTACCGGGCGAATCCTAAAGCAAACCCCCTTCCTATGCTAACCGTCATCCTCTACGGCTACTTCAGTAAGTTATTCAGTTTGATCCATAAAGAACCCAATACGTCTAACCAGGAAATAGCCAAGGCTGTTGGTATACCCAATTTTGTACTGGATGAACATGTGAAAGCAGCCGACCGGTATAAGGGAAAACTGGACAAGGTTTTTGATATTCTGCAGGAATATGATCTGCGGTCAAAAGGCATCAATGATGCCGGAACCGATGAGCCGGAACTCATGCGGGAGATGATCTTCCGGATTCTTTACCTCTGATAAAAAGCTTAGTAACTTCCTACAACGACCCGTTCCACTGCTTTTTTTCCGCCCTTAAACCGAACAACGATCAAGTAAGATCCGCTTGCCAGGTCATTTACCGGAATGGCAAGGCGAT
>CAZQQN010000066.1:0-461 GCA_964595485.1 uncultured Sphingobacteriales bacterium
AGGGATTTGAAGGGGTAGGCCGCTTTGTGATGGGGTTGCCGGGTGAGGTAGTAATTGAAAAGCCGATGGCATTGCGGGAATATGTAAATGCGCAATTGGAAAAAACAGGAACGCTCACGGAAAACAATTCCCGAAAAGTTTTCCACTGACGACAGTTGTCAATAAATTAAGAGAGATTTGAATAAACTTTCCAAAAGTTGATCGGGGATTTCGATATCATTTTTTGAGAAGTGAAGGTAAACTTTTGGAAAGTTGGATTATATGGATTGATAAAATTTTTAGATTTGAAGATTCAAATGTATATTTTTTGGTAACTTTTATACTTAAGAGGTAATGGTTATAAATTAAAGTAAGATAAATTTTTAATTAATAATTTACAGGACAATATGATTCAGGAATTAGCAAAATACGTAGAGACACTGGAGCAAGAGTATCCCCTCACAGAAGTTTTGGCCTTAGAA
>CAZQQN010000066.1:478-7323 GCA_964595485.1 uncultured Sphingobacteriales bacterium
GCAAATAAAGAGCATGATTGCCTTGGATAAGAAAGCTAAGCAGATCACGGGCCAGGAAGAAGAGTACCTTCACCAGATTATTCTTCCACGATATCCATTTATCAATTACATCAATTCCAATAAGGCTATTAGTGACAAAAAAATTCAATCAGCAACGCCTTATGCTTTTAAACTGAAGAAGCAGAGCATACAAGATCAAAAGTGGATGGCTGATTGGGAAAAGACCGTAGATACTTATCAAAAGGAGGCTATTCGAAAAACCTCTGCTAACCACACCGAAGAAGAGCAGAAATTACTGACGCTGTATCAGGATTGGCTTAAAAACAAGTTTCCCTCTTATATTAAAGACCAACAAGCTTTTGCTGATTTAAAGGAGGATCAATATATAACCGTTGTTAACATTGATTTTTCACCAGAAGCGTATCAGGATGTATACGACAGGCACTTGAAAGCGAACCTTTTCAATAAGGATAGCTACAACAAGATGCTTAATGATAGCATTTATGGTCTGAGTGACTTTTACAACGGAGATAATACCAAGAAGCCATTTCTTAAGCACACCAATACCCCTTTTGACATTAATCAACGTATATCTAAGGAGACTGCCCTTAAACTTAAGCAGTTTCAGGATTATGTCAGAGCCGGGGTTATTAAAACCAATCCCCTTCCCCTTTTTATTGACAGGGAGGAGCTAAACCACGAGGTAGTCAATATCATTCGCAGCGAGGGGCAGAATATCACTTTCCACCAGATCATCTCGCAACTTTTTGAGAAAAACTACAAGGATTTAGGGAATTACTACCTTATTAATATACTGGGAGGCGATATTGCGGATGTAGACTTCGTATCCAATTTTCAGTATAAGTTGCCCCCAACTAAAATATATGACCTTTTCCACAGGATTCCCCAGGATTATAACATTAAAAACATTTTTGATTTCGAGCGAAACGTGGTGAAAACAATCTTCAGCAATAAATTAGTTCAGCGACTGCCTAAGGATGAGGGATATAAATACAAATATTTCCAGGATATTAAGCAAGACCCTAATACCATTACAGATACGCAATGGCAATTGGTAATGAGCTATCGAAAGGCTTTTTATGATTTCATCTACAAAAGCCGGCGAGAGGCGGTAACTTCTGCTATGTTCCATACAATTATGGAAAAAGGGATTAGGGATGATCTTTTCCATGATGAGTTAAATCCGGATGGCACCCATACTCAGGAAAAGAACATTAAAGATAAACTTAATATTTGGTTTAACCTCTGGGACTTTTTTCAGGAACCTTCAAATAACAGTGATATGCCTAGTAAAGTAACAGATTTACAGGAGCGGATGCGAGGGCTCAGGAATCACAAGAGTGATGAACACCTGGCCAATGACGATGAATTCGCTTTTGCTTCAGGCCAGCTGATCTTTTTCCTACTTAAGCAAAGCCAATCTCAGAATCTGAGCCACGCAGCCCTTGAGCCCTTTATTCAAAAGCGAAAAGGAGATGAATTTAAAAAAGCCTTGGCTAACACCTTTGATGCATACAAACATGAGCTGGATTTTGGTACCGGCCGATTTGAGAAGCTTATGGGCGAGGTGATGGCCTACGAGTACAATGGGGATTTAAAGCAATTAATGCCGATGATTTTAGCCGGCTACTTCTCCTCTTCTGCTATTTTAGAAAAAACTGAAACTGAAAATCAAAACGCTTAACTATGTCAGCATCCAACGCTTTTACTAATCGTGTTTTTGGCTGTGCTATCGTGAAAGCCATCAATGCCAATTTCAACGCAGACTTTTCTAATCAGCCACGCACCCTTCCTGACGGGCGTGTATATGCCACGGATAAGGCCCTGAAGTACGCGGTCCGGCACTACCTAGTGCAGCAATATCCAGAGGAGCGGATCATGTACTATAAGCGCCTTAACCAGAACATGAACCCCTTAACCCTAGCTGATGCCTATGATTTGCTAATTGGCGATGGGGCTTTTGATCAGGACCATCAGGATCGCCATAAAGTCCTCCATAATATCCTGAGCTGCCTGGATATTCGTCTATTTGGAAGCACGTTTGCCCCCAAAAAAGGAAAGAATACAGTTAACCTTGGCGTTCATGGGCCAGTACAGCTTAATCATGGCATTAATCAATATTATGAAGACGGAATGCCCATGAATGAAATCTACAGTGAGCAGATTACTGCCCCTTTTAGTACTGACAATGCTTCTGGTAGTGAGGCTGAGCAGACCACTATCGGAAGGCAGAGTAAGCTAAGAGAGGGCCACTACGTCTATCACTATTCCATTAACCCGCAGAACCTTGATCCTTTGGTTAACCTGGTGAATGAGGGGCAGGAAAAAGACTTTTTGTCAGGCCTTAGACCTGAGGATACGGAGAAACTCAAGGAAGCCCTTCGCTTGGGGGTTACTTATTTTGATTCTTCCGCTAAGGCCGGCACTGATAATGAGCTGCTACTTTGGGTTCAGCTAAAACCTGACAGCAAACAGGTGCTGCCAGCTTTCTCCGAAATGGTAACCGTCACCAAAGACGACCAGATCAGCGTTGTGGATCTGAACCGGGTGAGTAGTATACTTAATGAAATTAGCGACCAAATAGAGAAAATAGAGTTGTACTACCTGCCGGATGCGACACGGGTTGAAGGGGCACCAACTGAAGCTAATCATTACAGCCTTTTAACCGGAAAAAGCCTTACACAGGTATGAGTCTTATAAGCGTGGACTTTAAGGCCGTTTTTGGCTTCCTTAAAAAACCGGATATTAATGAGGGCATTTATCTTACCTATAATATATTGCATAAGCCAGCTTTGCAAGGTATATTAGGAGCCATTGCAGGATATGAAGGATATCCGGCAGAAGGGAGGCTAAATTCGGTTGAATTACCGGAATACCAGGATGAGCTTGGAGATATTCGAGTGGCCATTAGGCCTCTTAATAGTTCCGGGGGTAATTTCTTAAAGAAGCAGGTATCCTATAACAATGGGGTTGGTTATGCTTCTGAAGAAAAAGGTGGTAACCTGGTGGTGAATGAGCAAACTATAGTGAATCCAGCCTATCAGGTTTTTCTGGAATTAGATAAGAGCAAAGAAAGTCATCGTATTCTTGATGAGAATCTAAAGAATGGAGAGGCCGAGTATATTCCCTATCTTGGCAAAAATGAGCATCAGCTATGGTGGGAACACTACCAGGAATGGACCTATGAGTCTTTTACGCCTGACCAAGATACCAAGATTGATTCCCTGTTCCTAAAACCAGAGGGTTCATTAAAAAAAGGAGGTGGTTCCAGTAAACTGAAAGGCAGTGGCCTTTCAGGCTCTTTCCTATATTTTGAGCAGCTACCGGTAGGCTGGGCGGAGGACCTTCCCCAGTATCAATTGGCAGAAATGGCTTATACAGATTTTACGCTTTCACCAGATAACACATTCAAAAGTGAATTGGTGAAAGCATACAACGATAGCACTTCTTATGTCCTCCAGCTATTTTGAAGCAGCATGGCAGCAGCTACCTCCTATTGAGGACAACTGGCCTCAGTTACAAAGCTATCGCGCTCATTTACCAGCCGAAACGACTCCTAAAGGAACAGAGCCTGAGCCGCTAATGGCTCATATTGATCTAGTCAACAAGGCTGCTCAGCGCCTCATCATTGCGCACAATTTATCCAGTGTTTATGAAAGGCTATGGGATGGGGTACAGAATGAGTTACAGCTTTCCTCATCGAGTAGATCCCTAATGCCAGAATTGCTTACTGGCTCAGTAGCATTTCATGACTATGGTAAACTTAATGAAGATTTTCAGGCTGATCCTCAAAAAATGGCTAATCCAGCTTTCAGGAAGCATAATCTGAGCATGGGAACGAGCCATGCCGCACTTAGCGCTTACCTGTACCTGAATTACTATCTCCACCGATTTGAAGAAGTGGATGTACCAGATGAGGAACTCGATAAAATGGGTGGCTTGCTGGCTGGTATGGTCGACCCCATTATTAAACACCACAACCCACAGCTAACCATTGGTGAGGTAGAAGACTGGGATGATCAGGAGATGGCGTGTTACCTGCCTGCTATAGGACTACAGGAGCCAGCTAATTTCTGGCAACGGTTTAAAGAGTGTAAAAAAGAATTTGAAATCGAGGCATTCGATGAAAATGCTAAAGAACCTTTTCCTTTTTATGCAGCCATCAAACTAACCTTTTCACTGCTCACAGCGGCGGACTATCTGGCCACTATAAGCTATATGTATCAGCAGCCCCTGCCAGCGGCTAAACACCTTAAAGCTTTTGGAGTGTTGAATTGGGACCATAAGACAAGATGGCGGGAAGCTTTTAGGTCCTCTACGTCCTATAACCAAGCAGCTTTGGATGACCCTGAAATGCTTATTCATGGAAAGCCCCATGACTTAGAGAAGCCGAGTAATGCCAACCTGAACCAGCTCCGTAGTCTGATGCTGGGCGAAAGCACAAATACCATTAAGGAGAACCCTGATCAGCGGCTTTTTTACTTAAAAGCGCCAACGGGTAGTGGAAAAACCAATGTCTCCCTTGCAGCAGTCCTTGAAATGCTAAACCAAGATCAGAGGCTTAATAAGGTTTACTATGTGTTTCCATTCACCACCCTGATCACACAGACCTATGATACCATTACTTCGCTAATGGGTTTAGGAGATGATGAGTTGGTAGAGCTCCACAGCAAGGCACCAAAGCGTCAGTCAAGCCGAACTGACGACCAATACGGGCAGGAATGGCAAAACCACGTTGATTACCTCTTTGGGAATTTTCCGCTCACGTTGCTTTCGCATATTCGGTTTTTTGATATTCTGAAGAATCCTGAAAAAAAGGCTAATTACCAATTACACCGGTTAGCGAACAGTGTGGTGGTAATGGATGAGATTCAGAGCTATCCGCCAGCTTTGTGGAATCACCTGACATACTTTATTACTCAGTTTAGCCATTACCTCAATATCCGTTTTTTGATCATGTCGGCCACCCTGCCGGAGATCGGGCAGCTAAGTAAAGTAGGAGATCCTTTTATTAACCTGCTGAAAAAGCCGGAGGCTTTTTTCACTAACTCCAACTTTAGCAACAGGGTTTCTTTCAACCTGGAATTAATGAATGAAGAGCTGCAAGGCAAGGATGGTAACTTAACTCCCTTGGTAGAAATCATAGCTGCTCGCAGTAATCAATGGGCCGAAAGACAGGGAGAAGCGGTAAAAGTTATGGTCGAGTTTATCACAAAGCAATCTGCTGCTAACTTCTTAGCTGCTGCTGAAGAACATCCTGAGCTATCAGGCTTTACCATCATGCTCTTATCAGGCACCATTCTGGAGCCACGCAGGCAGGAGATCATCAGCAACCTGAAAGATACTGAATGGTTGGGTCAGCATCCAAAGGTTCTGCTGGTGTGTACCCAAGTCGTAGAGGCTGGCGTGGACCTTGATATGGATATGGGCTTTAAGGATCATGCCCTGCTGGATAGTGATGAACAGATGGCTGGTCGGGTAAACCGAAACAATGAGAAACCCTTAGCACCAGTTTACCTTTTTCAGCTGGACCGTACGGGTAAGGTTTACCAGAATGATAAAAGACTGCCCAAACAACGAGCAATGGCGGAAGGAGATAAGGAGCAGATCCTCAATCAAAAGGCTTTCGACAGGTTTTATCAGGGTGTACTGCAGTACTACCAGCAAGATCAGCGGAAGCTCTTTTCAAATTGGCAGGGGTATAAACGCCACCTTAGACAGCTGGATTTTCAGCGAGTAGACCGGGAGTTCCAGCTTATAGCAGATGATACGCAGGCGGTTTTTATTCCAATTTCTTTACCGCTAACTGCTTTTAGCGAAGAGGAGCAACATTTGCTGCAGGAACGTGGCATTAACCAACAGGGAATGGTTGATGGTTACGAGGTGTTTGAGCTATACCAGCAAGCAATCTTTACCAAAATGGGTGATTTTATTAGTGATCAAGAAAAGGTGAAAAAGCTTCAGTCTCTTTTGACTAAATTTACCATTAATGTTTTTCCTAACCTTGCCGAGCGGCTTTACCAGCAGGAGCAGGAGTCTGGTAATGAAGAACCTATCACCGGGTCCTTCCTGCTTTTTAGGAGTTTTCAACAAGATGACCCTTCAGGCAATGTCGGATACGACTATTATCGAGGGCTCATAATTCCGGAATCCAGTACTTTTGAAATATTTTAAGACTTATGGTCGAGGTAACCCCTTCTTTGTTTGGAATTTATCATGTATGTAAAAGAGAATGCTGGTTACATGCCAATGGCATTCAGATGGAGTATAATTCTGATACTGTATACGATGGAAAGCGATTAAGTGAGGACGCTTATCCCGAGCGGGCTGAAAAATACACTGAAATAGACTTAGGCGTAGGGAAAATTGATTTTTATGATCCAGCAAATGGTATTATTTACGAAATAAAAAGGAGCCCTAAACAGGAAACTGCTCATAAATGGCAGGTTAAATATTACATCTATCTGCTTAATAAGTTAGGATTTTACGGGATCAAGGGTATTCTGGCCTACCCTAATCAAAGAAAACAAACTGAGGTTTACCTTTCTGATGACGAACAGCGTTATATAGAAAAAACTTTAAAAGTTGTAAGTAACCTTATCTATCAAGACCAATGCCCGCCCGTGATTGATAAACCGATTTGTAAGAGCTGTAGCTATTATGAATTCTGCTACGGGTAAATGGTAAAACGAGGCAAGAGGTGTAAGACATGTAAGACGTGTAAGAGATGTAAGAGAATGGTAAGGTTAATGGAGTTTTTGTTGGGTTGTGGTTTTCATGGAAGTAACGATGGCAAGGATTTCACCTATTTCCGTTAAAAGCGG
>CAZQQN010000067.1:0-7231 GCA_964595485.1 uncultured Sphingobacteriales bacterium
AATTTATTAAAGTTTAATGCATCAAAGTTTTGATCAAATTTTTGTGATTCTTCTAAAGGGACCTTTACATAAATTGGATAGAAGGAAGGAAAATTAATCTTAAACACATTATTGTTTACATCATAATTAAATTCCCCTTTGTGCCTTACTACTTTAAATCTTTTTTTGCCCAGTTTGTGAACTGCTTCCTGGGTTAAGTTTTCAAGTACTTCCTGAGTGTTTTTTTGATACTTGGCTATCTTAGGGTAATTTGCATTTTCTTTCCATTGATCGATTTTATTATTCACATATTGATCAATTTCCATTTTAAGGGTATGTAATCCCTTTAAGTTCCATATTTTAATGGTTTCATCCTGACTTCCGCTTACCAGGTGCTTGCCATTGGGCTGAAAAGCTATAGAATAAACACTATTGGTGTGGTCATCAAAGGTTTTGACTAGATCTCCGGAAGGCATTGCCCAAAGCTTGATGGTACTTGCGTCACTGGCACTGGCCAGGTAATTCCCCTTGGGGCTGAATTCAAGAGATTTAATTTCTTCCGAATGCCCTTCTAATTTCTTTTGCAATTGGCCGGTTTTGTAATTCCATATTTTAATATTCCCAGAACCGGTACCACTGGCCAGGTATTTTTTTTGTGGAGCAAATGCTACTGCTTCTACTCCAGCATTATGGTTGTCAAGGGATTTCAATAGTTTTCCGGTCTTTGGTTTCCAGATTTTAACGGATTTATCATCACTACCACTGGCCAGGTATTGGCCGTCCTTGCTAAAATCAACAGAATTGATGAAATCCTTGTGGGCTGTTAATGTATGATTGATTTGATTGTAGGTAGGGTTCCATATCTTGACGGTATTGTCATAGCTTCCACTCGCCAGTTTATCACTTTTAGGGTTAAAGGCCAGTGCTTCTACATCATCGGTATGGCCTTTTAGCGTTCTTAATATAGCGCCATTGGAAGGATCCCAGATTTTAATGTTGTCATCCCAGCTTCCGCTTGCCAAATACTGGCCATCTTGGCTATAGGCCAGCGCATAAACATTTTCTGCATGGCCTTTAAGGGTGTGTACGTGACTTCCGGATTTTATATTCCATATTTTAATGGTACTATTATCACTTCCGCTTGCTACGTATTTGTTATCAGGACTGCAAGCCACGGCATTGATGTCTTCCTTATGCCCGGTGATGGTTTGTACCGGTTTATCAGAAGCATTTTGCCCTGAACAAATCCAGGCAAGCAATACCAAAATAACCGTTAATAAATATTTTACTTGTTTCATATCCCAACAATTTTAATGTTGTCCAAAATATTAATAGTCTTCTGCAATAATTTCAAATTGCACAAGCTTTACACGTCTTTTATGTTGCGGTATATCACTAATCCATTGAAATATCGTCTGGTGATCATCTATATAGCCTTTTTCATCATGTTGGACGAATCTGCTTTTATCTTTTGTAAAAACAAATATGAACCGGTTGGCTTGTTTTTTACTATTTTTAGGCAACCTTGCCTGAAGCCCTTTGTCACTATTGAATGGAAATGTGTACAATTTGCCTGCCTTTAGTTTTTTAATATTATCAGTATACTTCGGATGTGGATAAAGCTTTGCTAAGTGGTTATTTTCAGTAGCAATGTTAAATAAAGTCAGGTAGCAATCTTTGGAGGGCCTTATTTTAAATGAGGCATAATCTCCTTCCTGGTAATAGTTCTCAGTACCTGTTAGGTGAATTGTAAAATCCGGATCGCTTTTACTTTCATATTTTTTAACCGTAGCATCAATGGAAATCCGAATTATAATTACACCTTCATTTAGTTCTTTGCTTGGTGCACTTTGATTTTTTACAATGACTTCCCCTTGTATTTCAGAATTGAGAGACTCCATAAATACCCTGTTAGGATGGCTGTCATCCTGGCGCGTTAATTGCATCTTCCAGGCATTCACATATTCAGGAACTCCTGCTTTTCTTAATGCATTGATCTTGGCATTTTCAAGCGCCTTTTCCTTTGCTTGTTTTACCGTAATATTACCTTCCACTGTAGCTTCACCGGTAATATTGGTAAGATGGATTTTTTCCTGCCCACTGGCAAGAAAAGTGATGAATAGCAATAAGCTACAGCTACCTATTTTAATCAGCGTACTTTTCATAAACTTCTTTGTTAATCCAAAATTTCATTCATGCTCAGGGTTTTCTTCGTGTGCTCATCACTATAATCAAATACCAGTTCCGGTTTTTTCCTGTGTAGTTTAATGGAGTTTAAGTTGTACCATACAATGGCTTTTCCTACTTCAATACCGGATAACACTTCAATTACGGCATTGCCATTGGCATGGCGGGTAATTTTGATCCGTGATCCATCGGCTATTTCCATGTTGGAGAAGCTAACCGAGCTTCCGTTTTGTGTTTCAATTTTTACGATGCCGTTGGCATTTTTAATAAAGCGGATGTTGCCAATATTGCTATAAATGGTTGGATTTTGAGTTTGGAAATCGGGGTTGTATTTGTCCAGGGCTTTTTGAACTTCGGCTCCTTCTATTTCCATCCCACTGTTTTTGATAAGTTCAATTACCGCAAACAAACCGGCAACCGTGGGATCGTATTGATTCTTCTTCAGTTGATCGGACTTTTGTTTCAAAGCTGTAACCGCATCAAATTCGCCAGCCCCTTTATAAGTTACTTTGTTCTTTTTAACACCGGATTGTCCTGGTTTGAGGACTTCCGTCCCTCCCTGGGGATCCCCGGGACCGTAAAGTTGCTTGGTCCTAAAGCCTGTATTTTTTTGCAGTCCGCCTTTAATAAAAATTTGACCGGTATCATTGGTGCTGATGCCATAGTCCTCAAAATGATCAGATTGGTTGTAAACCCGGTTCCAGGTGTGCTTACCGGAAGCATCAAAACAAGCGGCAAAATTGGCGTTATTCTTAGACTCCAAATCATTCAGCCCGGCTTTGCTGAGCCACCGGAATTTACCTGATTGGCTAATATGAGCTACAAACAGGTCGGCTTGTTTTTGGGTTTTAAGCAGATGATTTGCATTCGTTATTTTCTGGTTAAACATGCCTGCTAAATAAAGGCCTTCCTTTTGTTTTGCTTTAACGAGGTGATAGCCCATGTCCTGGCCGGGTCCTTTCAGCACTTTTACCCATTTCAAGTTGTTCTTGCTATCAAAACAAGCTACAAACACATCTCGCCCTTCCTTGGCAGAATACATGGATTTGGCTCCAAGCTCCAGTTTACCGGAAAAGTAGCCCGTTAAATAGGCTTTTCCATTTTCGTCAAACGCTATGTTATCGGTATTGGTACCTTGATAGCCTCCGGCTTTGTTTACCACTTGCCAGAGATTTTGGGCCCTTTTATGTTGATGGTCCTGGTCATTAAGCACCAAAATTTCGGCTTTTTGATCCTTGCATTGAGGAATGACCAATCCCATTGGTGCATTCTTATAGGTGGGATCACATACTACATATTCCTCACCTTTGTATTTTAAGGAATGATTCTTTTGATCCTTGGTAAAATTGACGGCTGTGGCCACATGTTCCGGATATTCCAATGCTAATACCTTTAGACCCAGCAACTCCTGAACGATGTAAGCAAAAAGGGCGGAACGGTCTTCACAATCGGCATAAGGATAGTAGAAAACCTCAGCCGGGAAAAAGAACTTTTCTTTTCCGAATTGCTCCTGGTCTGTCTTATACTTGAATTGCTGGACAAAATCCAGGATCGTTGCAACCGCTTCCCGTTCAGATTTATCTGCTATTAAAGGCTGCAAGTTTTCGCGAACCGATTCTTTTGTGATGGAGGCCGTGGCTGCATTGAAATAGACTTGCAGGTCAGCTTGGGGAAACTGGTTGTAATAGGTCATGAGATTTTTATTGAACCGGAAGGTCATGGATTCTTCATTGTAATTGATGGTTCTTTCACCTGTTTTTACAGGAAGATGAGGGGATTTATCAATATTCAAATCCATGACCCGGGTTGCCGGTTTGTAGTTTTTCTTACAAATGGTAAGATTATTAGCATTTGCGTCCAATAGATAATACCGGTTATTACCGACCTTAAAATAGCGTGCATTGTAAATAGAATTCTGAAAAGGCAATAAAAGATGGAGCGATTGACCTTGATAGCCCAACCGGGAGTCGTATTGCGCTTTGGTAAGTAAAAACCATTGAAGGCAAGTGGCGTTATTGCTTTCTGCCTTGCATAGCTGGTTAGATAATTTCCTCAATAACAAATAATAGCCCCAGTCATTGAGGTTGTGTTCATTTTTAAATTCCAGGGATTGATTGAGCAATGGATAATAGTTGGTCTTGCTTAGGTTTTTCCACTGAGTAGCAATGGCTTCATTGGATAGGTTTGGGGGTAAATCGGGTTTGATGCCGCTGGGCATTTGGTAGTTAAAAGTCGCTCCAAAAAAGGTGAGTGAATGAGGTTTATCACGTTCTTGATTTACGGACTTTTTCTGTAATACGGGCAAATGAACCGGTTCTGGATCAGGGGTTTTAGCCTTTACATTTTGTAAAGGCTGGGAAGGAAGCTTATCAATTGATTGCTCTGTGTATTCCGGTACTTGATCCGGCCCGGGTTTTTGTGGTGTAGATTGGGATTTAAAGGCATTGTAATCCTCCCAGTAATTATGAAGGAATTGGGTAAACTGCTGATCGAGCTTTTCAATATACGCTGCGCGCTCTTCTATAAATTCCTGAAAATTTCGGCCCCTTTTTTCCTTAAACTCCCGGAAGTCCTCTTGCTGCTTATTTTTGAAGCTATCATAGGTTTGAGCCAATGTACTATTTGAGCACATTAATAAGCTCAACAGAATTAAAATTATTAGACCCCTAATTTCCATAGTTCGGTTTGACTTTAATTGCCTGTGTTTTGCTTATAGACTTTAATATGGGGTTTCAGTTGGTTATTGCTAATGGCTAAATGATTGAACTTTAATCGAAATCGATCCCTTGCTATCAACCGGCTTAAGTCCTCATAATTCTTTTGTTGATTTTCCTGAAGGTTTTTTATTTTCCTGGCTTCTTGCTGACTGGTTTCAATGATATTGTGGACAATTCCTTTAAAGTAAGCAGCCCAAAGCCCATGATCAAGGGAATAATCCATCTTAAAGTTGGCAGTATCCTTTGGCGTACTTTTGGATCGGTATAGAAAATAAGCCTTACACAGGGAGTCTTTTTTACCTTGCCAGGTAGAAGTGGCTTCCAAGGCATTGGCCGACTGAATTAAAGTATAATTGCTTGAAAATGAAGTGGAAGTCCCTTTTTTTACATTCAAGCTTAAGTCATATTTCCATTGGTCATTGTGATGTTTCCCAACCTTTTTTCTGATATGATATACATCGATCTTGATCTTCATAGATGCCTTCCGTTCATGGTTATGCCCCTGACCATTGCGAATCCTGAGCTTGACCATGCCTTCTTTGTAGTTGGTGAAATGCGAATCGATCACTCGTAGTTTTCCTGGCTGCCAATTGATAGAAGCCTCGATTTTACCGAATTCCTCCCAGGTATTTCTATGGGAAGAGCGTGCATGTTTACTTTCCTCATTGGAATAGTAGTCGGAAATGTATTGAACAGAAAGTTTGTTGCTCAATCCTGCAACGGCCAATGCCCTGTATTTGGCCATTTCAAATGCCTTATTCGAATCCAGGCAGGGATCGGAAATGCCTACGACTTTTTTGGTGCCGGCCATGCCATTACTAAAAGACAACATACCCAGCGGAATATGAGCTGGCCGTGTATCCAATACCCGCTTTTCTGAAGCTGGTTTTCTGCTTAAATTTTGCTGTTCTTTTTCAAAGGTTTCCATGTAATCCTGCTTTTCCCGGATCAGTTCATGCTTTACTTGATCAGATAGCTCATTATTTTGACCAACTGCAGTAGTTATAAAACACAATAATGCCCATTGGTTAATTAATATTTTAACCCTGCTTATGTACATATTTAAAAGTTGCTAAAGCATCCTAATTTTATGCTTAATAGGTAGAACTATGGCCGATTCTCATCTAATTTTTTCATTTCCTTTTCCATCGTATCCTCAAACTTTTGCTTATCATATTCCAGCTCCAGTTCTTCTTGTTTGGAGATTTGATCATTGATGCCTTCTACCAGGGCTTTTTTAGACATTTCTAAATTCACATAGTAAGTATAATCCCCACTATCTTTATTTTTTGTTGCTTGGGTACAGTTTGTACGCAGATCATGTAACTCCTGCCTTACCACAGTTCTTGAGATGTCTTCAAATTTCCTTTTTACTTCCTGTTTGTCATTAACATCTTGCTGCTGCACATAATTATCTGTTGTCCTTTTTACTGTATTCTCTACTTTTGTAGCGAGAGCAGCCCGAGCTTGTTGCATTGCTATTTTTTTAGCGGTTGACATATCAGCACTTTCTGCATTGTGGCTTGCCCTAAAATACTTATCATCAGACCAATACTCCTCTTTTGTTTCACAGGGAATACTTATTTCTTCGGAGTTTCTTGCTTTTGTAACCTCTTTAGGGCCTCCACACCCACTGATAATTAATAAAGCCATTGCGAATAACGGTAGTGTAAATTTTAAAACTTTCATAATTCTATGCTTTTAAGGTTTGTTGCAAATTCAAATATTGTAAAAAAGAAACTTAATTGCAAGTTATCAGCAATAATAGTCACAAAATAGTCTACAAATACGTATTATATTTTCTCTAAAACTCCTTCTATTTCTGAAATCACGTCTTTATAGACTTTTTTATTTTTATTTATTTTTGAGCTTAATTTTCTTAGGGTGTTTTTATTAAAACCGTTTCCTTCCATATCTGTAAAATGATTTTCCGCATGGGTAAAATAACCCTTGCTCCCGCGAATGCAGAAATAGCCCTCTTCAAATAGGCGGTAAAGCAAATAGGCCAGGTGAGGCTTGTAATTTTTGTTGCAGTTTACCTTTAATGCTGCATGGGGCTTTTCAAAGAGATTTACGAAATCCCTTTTTCGCTTAATGATCCGTTGTTTTCTAAGCTGGTTTGCCAATTCATTCAATTGCTCGGGAGAGCCATTCCAGACATAGCGTATGTTTTCAGGATTGTTCATCTTGATGCAATAGCTTTTACCAATTCAATTACATAATGGTATTAAGGCTTTTCCCTAAATATTTAGTAGTAAAATTGTACTCCGGTTCTGAATACACTTGTAAAATGTAATTTTGAAAATTAAATATCTGGTATTTTAAAGCTTTATTAAAGATGCTACGAT
>CAZQQN010000068.1:0-6636 GCA_964595485.1 uncultured Sphingobacteriales bacterium
CGGTAGTAATAACTTGTAATAAGTAGTAATACAATTGTGGAAATACCATTGAAATACCGTAGAAATAAATGGAAATAATGTAAGCTTTGCGTTCTTGGCGGCTTTGCGGGGTTTTACGATTTTACGATCTTGCTATTTTACCATTTTTTCCCGGGTACGGTGACGGTGATACGTTAGGCAGTAAGATGTGTAAGACCTGTAAGATGGTAAGACCGTAAAATTGTAGATGTATTAATGTCAGGTGGATGAGAAGGGTATTCTTACCATTTTACGATCTTGCTATTTTGCCATTTTTTTCCGTTTATGGTTAAGGTAATACGGTATTAATAAATAGAAATAAAGTCGAAATGAGGTGATTTTAATGGGGCAGGATTTCCTTTATGGAAAAGAAGGCTTATTGAGGATAGACAACGAAACATATGAACTGGAAAACAAGCATTTGGAATATAAAAAAAGCAAAAAATGGAATTGACAAGAAATCGATTTTTTCTAAAATCTATTCTGCTTTTTCAGCTGGTTTAGTGCCAACTACGTTATAAGCCGTATCTACAAGGAAACGTTTTTTATGCTTGTCATCCGCTATCTTGTAAGTGTGAGGCACGACATACTTTGTTAGACGCGGTTCGTAATTTTCTTTAAACTTTTCAATACTTTTACGCCTTTCCCGCAAATTTTCCTTTTTTCTTTCCAATTCCTTCTCCAAGCTATCCATATTATCAGCCATTTCGTTTTCATATCTAAGGGACAGCCCATCAATTTGCGCAGCCAACTTACTGGTATCTGTCAACATTTTGTATTCGTTCACATCGCTAAATTCCAAAAAGATACTATCAATTTCCCCGAATTGGCCGGGTTTGTACTTTTCTGGTTGGTCAACTTGTTTTTTCTGATAATCCTTGACGGTATTTTTGAGCTTTTGTTCATGGTTAGGCTGGCAGCTAAATAGCAGTGCTAACAAGGCAAAGGATGGTAAGAAGGCAAGACTGGTATTTTTCATGAGATTAGGCTTTTATTTACAATATGCCGGTACAAAGCGATACATAATTATCATTGATAAGCATTGGGCCGGTAATGATACGTCACATTATCTGTTTCATGTTTATTGCGCAAATAATGTTTAATGGCCTTAACTTCCCTATCCGGTAATTCTTTAGAGCTAATTACCATTACTTCATAATGCTTTGATGTTATGAGGTTAGAATTATTAACAAAGGTATCGGTCCAGGCTCGAATATGAGGCTTTTCAATCAACTTTTTGACAGCCTCTTCATTGTAGGTAGATCTACATGAAACCAAGGCCAAGAAAATTAAAAACAATGGTAAAACGCGCTTCATTGTGAGGTTATCTTTAAGATTTATAAAAGCATGGCAAATTTAATGAAAACCTGCATTATCTAAATAAGGCGGATTGGATAACATAGCCCTAAATCTTGAGGAATGTTATTACTATTTTCCTTTGAATACAGGGTCCCGCTTTTCAATAAAAGCATTCATACCTTCTTGCTGATCCTCGGAAGCAAAGAGGGTATAAAAGTTCTTACGTTCATATTGCAGCCCTTCTTGCAGGCCCGTTTCAAATGCTTTTTTCACAGAATCCTTGGCCATCTCAAGTGCCACAGGTGAATGACGTGCCACGTTTTTGGCCAGGTTCACAGCCTCATCAAGGTACAATTCTACAGGTACAATCTTATTGATCAAACCAGCCTGCTTGGCCTCTTCTGCTGAAATAAATTCACCTGTTAAAGCCATTTCCATTGCTCTGGCCTTTCCGACAGCCCTGGTTAAGCGTTGTGTACCTCCAGCACCAGGCATAACACCGATTTTTATTTCAGGCTGTCCAAATTTTGCCGACTCAGAGGCTACTATCATATCGCAGGTCATTGATAATTCACACCCTCCACCAAGGGCAAACCCCGAAACGGCAGCAATGATAGGCTTTTTGGTCTTATAAATCTGATCCCAAGTGCTGAACTGATCTTCCTTAAGCATATCAACCGGACTTTTCTCCACCATTTGCTTAATATCAGCTCCTGCTGCAAATGCCTTCTCATTTCCTGTAAGCACTATTGCCCTAACCTCATCATCCTTATCCATTTCCTGTAGAGCATCCCTTAATTCCTGCATGAGGGGTTGGCTCAACGCATTCATTGCCTTGGGTCGGTTTAGCCTTATCAATGCAATGTGTTTATCGTACCGGGACTCAACCAAGATATTTTCGTAGTTTGCCATAAAAGCCCGCTTTTTGTTTTATGGGTCAAAATTAATCCCAATTATTCCGGTTTAAAAATATTCCCTTACCAAAAATCAGCCTCTATGAAAAACCAGTAGAAGCATTTCCTTTTTATGCAAAAAACGTAAACTCAGGTAAAAATTTAAAGGGCTTATCATTTAGGAGCTCGGTAAATCAGGATTAGCGCTAAGACAAAAAAGATAATATTGGGTATCCAAACAGCCAAAAGGGGAGAGAAGCCCGCCTCGGTAGCGAAAGTCGTTGATAGCTGTAAAAAGAGAATATAAGAAAAGGCTATCAGAATGCCTAGACCAAGATGTAACCCCATACCTCCCCTTATTTTACGAGAAGCCAGAGAAAAAGCCAGCATAACCATAACCACCGTAGCAAAAGGCATAGAGGAACGCTGGTACAATTGAACCTGGTAAGTGGCAACTTCAGATTCTCCTCTTAGTTTTTCAATGGCAATGTATTCTCTTAGTTCAGGATTAGTCATTGCCCTTATACTGTAGTGCTTTCGCCCAAAATCCTTTGGCTTAATCGGCAATGTAAGTGCTAAGCTATCTCCAGTTTTCACTCTTTCATTCATACCATCGATATAGCGAATCTGCCAGTCCACAGCTATCCATTTTCCCAAATTGTAGTTCCAGACAGCTTTACGAGCCTGAATTTTGTAGTTTAAGCTGTTATCATCCTTGAATTTTTCAAGCGCAAACCGGTATCCGGTGGTATCGGGCACGTCAAAACTCTCCATGTACATGAAGATGTTATCATGCAACTGGCGGTGAATATGTTTTTCGCCATGGTGGTAATCATGAAGAATATAGTTGGCCCTGAATTCATTGATGCCTTTATTCGCTTCGGGGATTACATAGCCGTGCATGTAGAAAGACGCTCCACTCATTAAAAAACCTACAAACAAGTAAGGCATTAAAAGCCGGTAAAAACTAACCCCGCTTGAAAACATAGCAATGAACTCTGTACCATAAGCCATGCGTGAAGTAAAGTATATGGCAGCAATGAAAATAAATAAAGGGCTGAAAAGATTAATAAAGTAAGGCAGAAAGTTGAAATAGTAATCAAAAATGATCTCGTGAATGGACGGACCATCCTTCTGAACAAAGTTATCAATCTTCTCCGATAGGTCCACTACAATCACCACAAGGATGAAAAGCCCCAGCGTGAATAAAAAAGTTGTCAGGAAATTCCAGATTATATACCGGTCAAGTCGCTTTAGCATGTTAACGTTTCCGGGTTATAAAAGGAATAATGTTATCCTTCCATTCTACAAAATCACCTTGCTGTATATGGTTCCTTGCTTCTTCCATTAGCCATTGATAGAAGATCAGGTTTTGTAATGAAGCAATTTGAGGACCCAGGTATTCATTGGCGTAAAATAAGTGCCTGATATAGGCTTTGGAATAATAATGATCAAGATAGCTCATTGGACTATCGTTAAGCGCTGAGAAGTCATGCTGCCATTTTTGGTTTTTGATATTGATAATGCCCTCCTTCGTGTAAATTAGTCCATGACGGGCATTACGGGTTGGTAAAACGCAATCAAACATATCCACACCTCGATGAATACTTTCCAGGATATTAGCCGGGGTTCCCACCCCCATTAAATAACGAGGTTTATTATGAGGTAAAAGGTCGTTCAGGTATTCCGTTATCTCATACATAGACGCTATGGGTTCGCCCACGGATAAACCCCCAATGGCAATTCCTGAATTCGCCCGGCTGGCAACGAATTCTGCGGATCGCTTCCTTAAATCTTTGTAAATTCCACCTTGTACAATGGGAAACATAGCCTGGGAATTACTGTAAAGGGGCTGGGTATCAGCTGTACTTTTCAAACACCGGTCCAGCCATTTATGCGTTAGCTCCATCGATTCTCTGGTGTATTCATAACTACTTGGGTATGGAGGGCATTCATCAAAGGCCATCATGATATCGGCTCCTATTGTTCTTTGCAGATCAATCACATACTCAGGCGTAAATTGATGTTCTGAACCATCAATATGAGAGCGGAACCTCACTCCTTCTTCAGAAATTTGGCGAATTTTAGCCAAAGAATAAACCTGAAACCCACCGGAATCAGTCAAAATACTATCAGACCATCCCATGAAATCATGCAATCCACCGGACTTGTGTATGGTATCAATTCCCGGCCTTAGGTACAAATGGTAAGTATTGGCAAGTATTAGGCTACTCTGAATGGTTTCCACTAAATCTTTCTGCTGAACCGTTTTAACCGTTCCTAAGGTCCCAACCGGCATGAATACAGGAGTAAAAATCGTATTCCGGTCCGTATACAAAGTACCACATCTTGCTGCGCTATTTTTTAAGTCATGGCTTAAGGTGAATTCCATTGAAAAGAGAAAATCATTTAATGATAATGCAAAAAAGTAATAACGAGAGGCTAAATTTGCGAATGTCTATTTCTCAAAAATCATACCCTTTCCCGGATATGCCTCTCATAGCTACTGAACCCCTTTTCATTGCAGCCGCCTCCTTCTGGATTGTTCAGGTTATGGTAAACCTTTTGGTATATGGTCGCTTTATTTTTCATAAACCTAACTGTACCATCTCCTCAGCCAACAATAGGGGAGTTTCCATTATCATAGCAGCCCAGAATGAGGCTGTTAACCTGAAGGCTAACCTACCAGCTATCCTGGAACAAAATTACGCCAATTTTGAGGTGATTGTTGTCAATGATCAATCCGAAGATGGTACAAAAGAGGTAGTGGAATTTTTCCAGGATCAGTACGGACACTTGAAACTGGTCAATATTGAGGAGCATATCAAAAAAAGAGCAGGGAAAAAATTTGCCCTGACTATGGGTATTAAAAAAGCGGCTAACGAAATCCTTCTACTTACTGATGCTGATTGCCAGCCCGCTGATAAGCATTGGATCGACTACATGGAACGGCATTACAAAAATGACAATACCCAATTTGTTATTGGTTTTTCCTCTTATGAAAGAAGGGCTAATCCTTTAAATGCTTTTATACAATATGACACGTTTCAGACAGCTTTTTCATATTATGGCTTAGGCATGGCAGGTATGCCTTATATGGGGGTTGGCAGGAATCTTTCTTACCGGAAATCTTTATTCATGGAAAATAAAGGATTTGCTAAATACCAGCATGTGCCTGCCGGTGATGATGATTTGTTTGTCAATACTTACGGAAATAAGGATAATGTAGCGTTTGAGCTATGCCCTCAAAGTTTTACTATTTCCAAACCAAAAGAGGATTGGAAGGGTTGGATTAGGCAAAAGCTAAGGCACCTAAGCGTAGGTAAATATTACAAAAAAGACCATCAGTTTATCCTGGGATTACAATGGCTTTTCCAGGTTGGCTTTTATGCTTTACTATTATTGCTTTTATTTACGCATCCTTACAATCCTTATTCCTGGGGGGTCTTAGGTGCAAAGCTTCTCAGTTTTCATGGTTTTACATTGCCTGTCCTAAGTAAGTTCCGAATGATGTATTTGGCGCCTTTTGCATTTTTGCTGGACCTTTTTTACCAAACCTTTTTTATGCTAATATCAGGGACTTACACGGTTTTGAAAAAGAAAGTCAAAGGTTGGTCTTGAATAACAGGATATTACTTAAGCATCATTTTCCATTCCTTAACAGGGAACAGGTTGATAAACTGGAATCCCTTGAACAAGCCATCAAGAGTTGGAATAAAAGCATCAATGTTATCTCAAGGAAAGACATAGATAACATTATGAAAGGGCATATCATCCACTCCCTTGCCTTTACCAAGGTTTTGACGTTAAAACCTGGCACTAAAGTTCTAGATGCTGGTACTGGCGGTGGTTTACCCGGCTTACCCCTGGCTATTGCTTTCAGGGAGACAAGATTCCATTTAGTCGATAGTACCCGGAAAAAATTAAATGTGGTATCAGCCATTGCTGATAATTTAGGGCTTACCAATGTTACTACCGAGCACGCACGGTTGGAAAAGGTTACCGGTCCTTACGATTTTGTTTTGGGAAGGGCTGTCACCAATTTACCCCAATTTTTAGCATGGAGTAAAAAAAACCTGCGGAAGGGATCTGAGCATAGTTTGAACAATGGCGTATTTTACTGGAAGGGGGGATCGCTGGAACCGGAAATTCCAAGCGAATACCCTGACTACAAGCTTTTTTACCTCAAAGAGCTTTTTGATCCACCGCTATTTACGGATAAATACCTGTTCTACTGGCCTAAAGGATGATTAAAGAGTAAAATCCTCAAAAAAAACATTAGCCGGGGTAAAAAAGAAAACCAAAAAGTAGTTTTCTAAACTAGGAGGCTGGAACCGCATGCTTGGGAGCCGACATTATAAGATACTGTTTTAAGGATGCGGCCTTAAAGTTTTTTCGCCATCAAAACCCGGTGAGGCTTGAGCAG
>CAZQQN010000069.1:0-6337 GCA_964595485.1 uncultured Sphingobacteriales bacterium
TGTAAACATCATTTATTTTGCACGTGGCTTTAGGGGTGGGAGATGGAATAATGAAAAAAAAGAAATTTTTTCTTCATTAAGCGCTTGATAACGGTTGTTATAAAGCGCTTATTCCATCCCCCTGAGACAATACCCTTGGAACCTGACCTCGTTGGCGCGAGCGTAGGGAAAAGCCTGAAACGCCTTTCTGGCATTTCTTGCTTTCATGTTAGGCTTCCAAACTTTTGAATCACCCTTTTAGCCATTTAAAAAGTTTTTTGCATGAACAAAATGCAAAGGGGTGCCTCGTCTTGACGGGGCTGAGATCATACCCATTGAACCTGGCTCCGTTAGCACGGCCGCAGGGAAATCGGTGAGTTCATGCAAGAAAGGGAATCTGGCCCCTTGGTTCCCAATTGATTGTGGAACCAAATGGCTTAAAATCATGAGATTTACTTTATGGGTAGGTATGATGCTGATCTTACCTAAAATGCTATTCAGCCAACAAACAATTCGTGGCAAAGTATTCAACAAAGAAAATCAGGAAGCCCTCTCGCAGGCAGAAGTTCAGGTAAAAGGAAGTTTTCGGGGTACCTTAACTGATAAAGAGGGCAAATTCATGCTTCAGGATTTAGAGGAAAGTGAGCAAACCCTTTTAATTAATTACCTGGGCTTTGAAAAAAAGCAACTAACCATAAACCCAGCTGAGCAATCCAATCTTACAGTCGGTTTAGCTCCGAAACCTTTTCTTGAAGATGAGGTCCTTATTGAGAGTATTAGGGCATCCCGTGGTACCCCCACTACTTATACCAACGTAGAGCGGGAAAAAATTGAATCCAGGAATACAGGTAAAAATATGCCTATGATCCTCGAGGATCAACCCTCGGTAGTAGCCAACTCCGATGATGGGTTAGGGATCGGTTATTCTGGCCTTAGGATTCGTGGATCTTCTCAAACAAGAGTGAACGTCACAATCAATGGAATACCATTAAATGATGCCGAATCTCAGGGAGTTTTCTGGGTGAATATTCCGGACATTGCTTCTTCTTCTGAAAATATTCAAATCCAACGGGGAGTAGGTACTTCAACCAATGGCGCTGGTGCTTTTGGTGCAACAATCAATCTGCAAACCGCTGGCGCAAAGGAAGAACCTTATACACGCTTGAACAGCACCTTCGGCTCTTTCAATACCATCAAAAATAACCTCCAATTTGGTACTGGTATGATCAATGACAATTGGCATTTCCAGGGAAGTTTTTCACGGATCCGGTCCGATGGCTTTATTGACCGGGCCAGCTCTGATTTAAAATCCTACTACCTGTCAGGCGGTTATTATGGAGAAAATACTATTGTGAAAGGTATCATGTTTGGCGGACGCGAAGAGACATACCAAGCCTGGCTGGGCGTGCCTGAATCAAAAATGGGGCAATTCCCAAATAGCCAATCTTACCTTGGTGATTTAAGTAATCCGATCAATAATCTTTTCGGAGGAAACGCTGATATTGATAAAGGGGACCGTACCTTCAATCCTTACACTTACGAGAACCAAGTGGACAATTATGGGCAAGACCATTATCAGCTTCATATCTCTCAGGAAATCGGTAACAACCTCAACCTGAACGGGGCCTTTCACTACACCTATGGCCGTGGGTACTATGAACAAAAGGTGAATGATGCAAGCCTTGCTAACCATAAAATTGACCCTGTTTCGATTGGAGATAGCACCATCAAGCGATCTGATATCGTAAGGCGGCGCTGGCTGGATAACCATTTCTATGGTGTCACCTTTTCTGCCAATTATGAAGGTGCCCAAAACCTTAATTTAACCCTTGGCGGAGCCTGGAACCAGTATGAGGGAGATCACTTCGGCCGTTTGAAATGGGCTCGCTTTTCGGGTAAAAGCGAGATCAATGATGAATTTTATGACAATAGTGCCTTAAAAAATGATTTCAACATTTATTCCAAGATCAATTATCAGCTAAGTCCGGATTTATCAGCCCTTGTTGACCTTCAATACCGAAGGGTCGGTTACCAAACCTCAGGGCTGGATATAGGTCTTATTAACATAGACGAATCAGACCAGCTGGATTTTTTCAATCCAAAAGTGGGTATCAATCTGGATATCAACAGCCAGAACAGCTTCTATGCCTTTGCCGGCATTGCTAACCGAGAGCCAACGCGGAATGATTACATTGATGCACCAGCAGATCAGCAACCTTCACCTGAGCGGTTGTACAATGCTGAATTAGGGTACGAACGCACTGTGAATAATGCAAAGTTGAAGGTCAACGGCTACTTTATGCGATACCAAAACCAATTGGTTCAAACCGGGGAAGTCAACGATGTCGGGGCTCCTATAAGAACCAATGTAGATCAGAGCTACCGGGCCGGTATTGAAATCATGGGCGCTTACCGCTTCAACAAAACCTTGCAGTGGAATGGTAATCTGACGCTAAGCCGCAACCGTATTTTAAACATGACTTACAAAGTCAATGGACAGCCCATTGAAGAGTTTGAAGAAAGTCCAATTGCCTTTACACCTCCTGTCATAGGCAGTAGTAATTGGGAATTGGCCCTATTTGATGGTTTTACCATAAACCTCCAATCCAAATATGTTGGCAGGCAATATCTGGACAATACCGGCAGTGCCGAAAAAATGTTGTCTGATTACTTACTGAATGACCTGACTTTTAGTTACAAACTTGAAGAGCTTTCCATGTTCAAGGAAGTAACAGCACGGTTGAAGGTTAACAACATCTTAAATGTTCAGTATGCACCAAATGGGTACACCTTTTCATTCATAAGAGGTGGAGAAGTCAGCACCCAAAACAGGTATTATCCCCAAGCGGGAAGGCATTACATGGGAACATTATCCCTTAAATTCTAAAACGAGCTTTCATAAATAGCATTAAGCCTGCCGGGAAATGACCGGCAGGCTTAATGATTTAACCACCTTTGTACGGACGCTAAAGCCCTATTAAAACGCTTTATACCCTGGCCATTAATTGATTGATAGGTAAGTTGGAAGTTATTCAAATTGTCCTTATAAGTTTTGAATAATTCCTCTACCCGTTCTGGATCTTCCCGGAACCTATCGGCTTCCCAGGGTAAATCCGGTTCCATTAATAAGAAATAATCATAGTTGCCATTGGCTAAAGTATCATCAATCCAAGTGGGTACTTCATCAAATTTATCAGCCAGCCAGATTCTTAAGACTAACAAGCCCGTATCACAAAAAATGACCTGCTTAGCCTTTGCTCCTTTTTGCTGTTCTTTTTTGTACTGCTCTTCAGCAATTTTTAAAACATCGCTGTACGTATAATCACGGTTAATGAAGCTCAGGTATTCCCTTGCGTATTCTGGTACATAAGGTTCATTAAAATCTTTAGCCAATTGCTGAGCAAGTGTGGTTTTTCCAGTGGATTCCGGACCAGTAATGGCGATTTTGATCATTGCGGATCCTTTGTATATTTCATTGAATAATACCAATTAATGAAGCCAACAACTGAAAAAACCACATAGATTAAGTAAAGTAATGCCGACACTGCCAGGGATTTGTATAAGTACAACCCAATGTAGATGCTATCAACCACAAACCATAGCACCCAGTTTTCGAGTTTTTTTCTGGCAAGCATCCACGTTCCAACAAGACTAAAAGCCGTTGTTCCCCCATCCCAAAATGGCACATCGCTATTTGAAAATTCCGTTAAAATGGATCCTATCAACAAAGTTCCCAGGGTCCCCAGCGTTATAAGAACCACAAACATAGTAAGGGAAGTTCTGGATACCGGTAAAACCGAACGATTTTTACCCCCAAACTTCCATTCGTACCAACCATAAAAATTCATCAGAAAGTAAATACCACCCAGGGGTAACTGCGCATAAAGCTGTGCCCTGTAATCAATGATGAAAAAAAGTGTAACCCCTATTAATCCAAAAAGCCAGGTTATTAATTTTTGTCTGGTAGCAAAATAAACATAAAGAATTAAGGCTGTGACTGCTGTTAATTCAGTATAACTACTATTTTTAAAATCCTCAACTAAATCAAAATGCTCAACTAAAAATTCCCACATGTTGAATTCCGCAGCTCCCCTTTTTGCATAAGGTTAATGCTTTATATGGTTAACAATTAAAGTGGCAGGAGTTTTCGATGCCCAGGCAGGTTTTTCACTTAATGAAATTTTTACTCAATTCAGATATTTACCCCATTTCTCTATTATTTCGTTGAAGTTTTCAAAATTAACAGGCTTGCTGATATAGTCATCCATTCCAGCCCTGAAGCATTCTTCACGATCAGTATCCTTTGCGGCAGCTGTAAGGGCTATTATGACAGGATTAGAGCCATTAGAGGCATTTTCGCGAATTGCTTTAGTAGCCTGTAGACCGTCCATTTCCGGCATTTGTACATCCATAAGAATAACATCATAATCTTTACGCTCCAAAGCCTGTATAGCCTCCTTGCCATTAGCAGCAATATCAGGTTTGAAGCCCATTTTTTCAAGAATTTTTACACTGAGTTTCTGGTTTACCATATTATCTTCCGCCAGTAAGACTTTAAGTGGGAAGCGTTCTGCAAGCTCTAAATCCAAAGGACTTTTGGCCTGTTCATCTTCTTGTAGATTGGTTGTTTTAGGTTTTTCAAACTGCATCAACACCTTGTAAAGTTCTCCTTTTTTAACAGGCCTGTGAAGAAAAGCGTCTGCTTCACTCTGAATCTCGTTGGCTATTTGTTCTAAATTATTTATATAATCAATGAAAATCAGGTAAGTCTTTTCCGGAAACGATTTCATTAAGGGTGAAACATCACTTTCTTTAGCTAAACTGGGGTCAGGGACTGCGAGCCAGTAATCAGTTTGCTTTCCCTTTATATTAGAGCAACCTTCCCAACTGTGGTGATAAACTTCCATACCCCAGAATTCAAGCTGTTTTTCAAGCATTCTGCCGGTTGCATTGCCATCACTGATGATTGTTGCGGTACTGTCTTTTAAAAGTTTTTCATCCCCTTGCAAGAATGCCTTGGGAGGAGTGTCTGACTTTTTTAATTGGACCGTAAACCAAAAGGTAGTCCCCTCGCCCGGTTCACTACTTAAACTTATTTCCCCACCCATTGCTGAGATTAGTTGCTTAGAAATAGCTAAACCAAGCCCTGTTCCACCATATTCACGGGTGGTAGAAGAGTCCGCTTGTTGAAATGCCTCAAAAAGGGTTTCTTGTTTTTCCGCCGATATGCCAATACCAGTATCACGAACGCTAAACAAAAGTTCAACTTTATCTTCCTCATCCTTATTAAGCGCTGAATTGACAACCACTTCTCCCTGCTCAGTAAATTTCACGGCATTGCTAATCAAATTTACTAAGACCTGACGCAGCCGGGATACATCCCCTAAAACCACATCGGGGATCTCAGATTCCATGAAATAAGCCAGATCAAGTCCTTTTTTAGCGGCTGTATTGCTCATTAGGTCAAGAGCATCTTCTATACAACCATGAATCTCAAATATTTGCTCCTCTAATTCAAGTTTTCCTGCTTCGATTTTTGAGAAGTCAAGGATATCATTGATTAAATCCATCAGGTTGTTGCCACTCAATTTGACCGTATGCAAATATTCCTTTTGTTCATCATTTAAGGGCGTCTCAAGCAATAAGTTGGTCATTCCGATGACTGCATTCATCGGCGTTCTGATCTCATGGCTCATGGTAGCCAAGAATTCCGATTTGGTATTCGTAGCCTCTTCAGCCTGATTTTTGGCTATTCTAACCTCTCTTTCGGCATTTCGATTGGCAATGGCTCCCCCAATGGTACCAGCCATAGTTTCTAAAACCTGTATTTCAGAATCCCTCCATTGCCTGGGCTCACGACAATCATCCATTCCAAAAAAGCCAGTCAATTCTTTCTTATAAAATATCGGAACTATTAAAATCGACTCTATGCTCAGGGTCTTCATGAGTTGCTGAAAATCTCCGGAAAAACTTTCCCGGGGGCCATGAATAGCCTCTCCCCTTTTAATTTTTTCATAATAACTTTGAAAATCACTCGCAGGAAGGTTTTTCAAAGAAGGGTATTCAAATTTCGATGTAATTCCCTCTTCATGCCATTCGTAAGTGGGTTTTACATAAACTTCGTTATCCCCCCCGTCAATGTATTCATAAACAAAAGATCTATCCGTATCAAAACTTTCTCCCAATACTTTTAGGCATTCATAGATTCCCTCATCATAATTATCTGCCAACAAAAGTTGATTAGAGGCTTCAGCCATTTTACGCATTAAGCTTTCTCTTTGCCTTACGCTTTCCTCGGCTTTCTTTCTTTCCGTAATTTCCCGGTTTGTGGCAATAACCTCCAATGTCTGACCCGTTT
>CAZQQN010000070.1:0-3290 GCA_964595485.1 uncultured Sphingobacteriales bacterium
TAAGCACTCATTAAGATCATATAACATTGGTCTGAAGCAAAAACTAAGGGCCTTAGGTAGAATAGCATCAAGAGAGCGTTCAATTCGAACACAAGTAATAAAAAAATTGCCTTTTCCATAAAATTGAATTAGGCGGCTATTGAATACCAGTAATTTGGTTTTTGGCCGGATACCCATTGTGTCCCTTCGGAGGGACCACAGGGAGGAATTGAAAATATATCCGGCCAAAAAGCTCATCATCAAAATTGGCCTTTAATATTAAGGTATTGCTTAAACGCCTACTTCAATTCCATAAAATTCAGGGTAGTAACAATTTGAGAATAGGAATTTTGACAAGCTCAAGGGCTGATTATGGCATATACAAGCCTTTGTTGAAAAGCTTAAATGAGGATCCTGCTTTTGAGTTATCAATCATTGCTTTTGGAACGCATTTATCAAGCTTTTTTGGATACACCGTTCAACAAATTAAGGAAGACGGGTTTCCGGTTGCCTATGAAGTGGAATCTTTGATTCAGGGAGACAGCGAGGAAGCCATTGCTTCAGCCATGGGATTGACAACCTTAAAGTTTTCCCAAATATGGGAAAAAGAGCATGGGGCCATGGATTTGGTGGTTTGCCTTGGAGACCGTTACGAAATGTTTGCTGCTGTGAGTGCTTTGATTCCCTTTAACATGCCTTTGGCCCATATTCATGGTGGAGAAACCACTCAAGGCGCTATTGATGATAAGTTTAGGCATGCAATTACCCAAATGGCTGATTACCATTTTACTTCTGCAGAATCATATGCAGAAAAAGTGCGGGCCATGACCGATAGTGATCATGTTTATAATGTAGGGGCCTTAAGCCTGGATAATTTGGATAATGTATCCCTCTATTCTAAAGAAGCATTTAAAAAGGAATTTGGTATTGACTTGTCAATTCCTACCATCTTGATTACGGTGCATCCGGAAACAGTGGAAGTAAATCAGAATCAAGCCAATATAGATGCCCTATTGAAAGCTTTGGAACAAACAACAGGGTACCAATTCCTATTTACCATGCCCAATGCCGATACGCACGGCAATGTGGTAAGACAGGCAATCCAAAATTTTGTTCAAAATCATAAGCAATATGCTATTGCCGTAGAAAACCTCGGCATTCAGGGTTATTTTAGTTGCATGAAGCATTGTGCCTATATGTTGGGCAACAGTTCCAGCGGCATCATTGAGGCCGCTTCTTTTGAGACTTATGTGATCAATGTAGGAGACCGGCAACAAGGTAGACTGACCAGCGACAATGTAATTAATGTTCCTTTTGATCAAAAAGCGATTGGGAAAATTATTGAAGAAGTAAGCAATCTTTCGACCTATAATGGAGGTAACATTTATTGGAATGGAGGAGCCACAGGTATAATTTTGGATGTACTTAAAAGTAAAATTGCTTAATGAGCCAGGGCGTTTGCATTGTTGGTTATTCTGGCCATGCATACGTAGTTTGTGATATCCTCCAAAAGCAAGGGTATGAGGTTGAAGCCTACTGCGAAAAAAATCCAAAAGAAACGAATTCGCTTCAGCTAAAATATTTAGGATTTGAGCAAGAAAAAGATGTGTTGCAGGAATTAAAGGGCTATCATTACTTTGTAGCCATAGGTGATAATGACTTGCGTGGGAAAACCATGAATTACTTAATGGATACACTTGATGTGCCCCTTAACGCCATCCATCCCAATGCAATAGTGGGAAAAAATGTGAATTATGGACGGGGAATTATGGTTGCAGCCAATGCTACCATTAATCCTAAAACGAAAGTTGAAAGAGGGGTGATTTGTAATACGGGTGCCATTGTGGAACACGAATGCGAAATTCATACTTACGCTCATATTGGGCCTGGTACCATATTATTGGGAAATGTGGGCGTTGGCGCATATACTTTGGTTGGGGGTAATGCCGTCATCAATCCTGGTATTAAAATTGGCGCTCATTGTATTATTGGATCAGGATCTGTTGTCAATCAACACATTCCAGCCTATTCAAAAGCCTATGGCAACCCGGTAAAAATCCTAAAAAATGGATCATAAGGATCAAATTATAACCAAGGATCAGTCTGTTAAGGAAGCCCTTCAAAAGCTCAATAGCCAGGGAGGATTTATAAGAATCTTATTTGTAGTGGATGACAAAAATCGAATGGTTGGTACTTTGTCAGACGGGGATATCCGGAGGGGATTATTGGAAAGAGAGGATTTAAGCATCCCGGTTTCAGATGTCATGCATGGAAACTTTAAATACCTTCAGCAAAACAATTTCAATGTTGAATACATAAAAAGCCTCAAACAAAAAGGCATTAATTTAGTACCACTGCTGAATGAGGATTACGAGATACTAAAAGTATTTGACCTTTCCACCAAAAATTCTATATTGCCTTTAGATGCCGTAATTATGGCAGGAGGAGAGGGAAAAAGGCTCAGGCCATTGACAGAAAATACCCCTAAACCATTACTCCATGTTGGGGATAAGCCTATATTGGAACAAAACATTGACCGGTTGAATGAAAAATTCGGGGTCTATACGTTTTACTTAACCGTTAAATACCTCGGAGAACAAATTCGGGATTATTTCAAAGATGGTAGTGATAAAGGCATAAGCATTTGTTATCATTGGGAAAACGACAAAGCCCTGGGTACTATTGGTTCACTTAGTTGTTTTGATCATTTTCCTCATGATTATATTTTGGTCATGAATTCCGATATCTTAACCACGCTGGATTTTGAGGACTTTTTCCAGGATTTCATTCAAAAGGATGCCGATATGGCTGTTGCTACCATTCCTTACCGGGTGCAAATTCCTTACGGTGTTTTGGAAACCGATCATCATCAAATCTTTGATTTAAAGGAAAAACCTACTTATACTTACTATTCCAATGGGGGTATTTATTTGATTAAAAAGCGGATCATTGAGGAGATTCCTAAGAATGAATTTTTCAATGCCACGGACCTTATGGAAAAATTGATCATGAATGGAGGCAAGGTAACCAACTATCCCGTTTTAGGATATTGGCTGGATATTGGAAAAAAGGAAGACTACGATAAAGCACAAGAAGATATTCAACATTTGTCTTTTTAAATGAAAACACTGGTTAAACATATCCTCCCGGCTTCCCTTTGGGTAAAACTGAAGCAAAGTGCTGAAAAGTATCGAGTTACAAGAGATGCGGATGTACTTACCAGCGGGGAAAAAGAACATTTACAGCAGATATCCGGATCTGGGCAAAAACCGGTTTTATTCGCGGGCTATATGAAGAGCGGTAATACCTGG
>CAZQQN010000070.1:3300-5986 GCA_964595485.1 uncultured Sphingobacteriales bacterium
GGTTACGTTTTTTGATCTACAATTATTTTAACATTCTTAAAGAAGGTGCAGCCGATACCCTCACTTACCAGGAGTTGAATACATTGCAAGCAAATGTTCTGGGACGGCATTTGTCACTTGGGACAGCCCGGAATGGGTTTCCGGATATTGTTAGAACGCATACTCATTATAAAGAGGGATTCACTATTTTTGACAAAGTCTTGAATATTTACAGGAATCCATTGGATACATTGGTTTCTGCCTTTCATTTCTATTCCAAACGTGATAATTTCAGCTTTTCAAAGGACCCTGTCTTACACCATTACTTAATGGATATCGATAATTATGTCCTTTATTCACTTCCTTTCTGGATTCATCATTTCAATTCCTTTAAAAGGCGGGATAATGTATTGATGATATCATATGAAAACCTGCAATCACGGCCCTTGGAAAATTTACGCGAAGTAATTGAGCACATGGGCTATTCGTTTGACGAAGCGGTAGGGCAGAAAAGTATTGAGGTTTCATCCTTTGATAATATTCAAAGAATGGGAAGGGAAACGAACCAGGTTTCCGGTAATGCCAATCGTTACAAGGGTGAATTCACAAGAAAGGGAAAAGTAAAAGGTTATGAGGAAGAATTGCAGGAAAAAACCATTGAACAAGCAGAGCGGACCTTAAAACGCTATGACATGTCACTGCGAGATTTTATTGTTGACTAAAATTATGAGTTGTATTAAGTGATAATGAAGCAAAAAGATACATTATTTTGCTCTTTCGGATTTGCAATCCGAAAGCTTCCTGATGTGGATTTGTAATCTGCATTGAGAGATTTCAGTAGATACTTAGGATATTCAGTAAATCGTTATGATGCAAAAGGACACATTATTCCTGATTCCGGCCAGAGGTGGGTCAAAGGGGATACCACGGAAAAACATTAAATTGCTTCACGGCAAGCCCCTCATTCATTACAGCTTGGAAGTCGCATCGGCAGTAGCAGGGGAGGATGATGAGATATGCGTTTCAACGGATGATGATGAGATCATAGGTAGTGTGGAGGACTTTGGCCTTACTGTTCCCTTTAAACGTCCGGAAGAACTGGCAACAGATGTAGCAGGCTCTTATGAAGTCTTACAACATGCTGTGAATTTTTACAAGCAAAACCATACCCTTTTCCATACTTTGGTGCTTTTGCAGCCAACCAGCCCTTTCCGGACTGCTGTACAGGTGAAAGAAGCCATAGAGAAATTTAAGCTACAGGAAAACATTGAAATGGTGGTGTCTGTGACGGAAAGCGATGCCAATCCCTATTATAACCTATTCGAGGAAAAGGATGGCTTTCTTTATCAGTCGAAACAAGGCCACTTCAGCCGCAGGCAAGACTGCCCGAGTGTTTACCGGTTTAATGGGGCTATTTATGTGATCCGGGTTGACTCATTGGAAAAAGGACCACCAAAGTCTTTTTCCCGAATTAGAAAATATGAAATGAGCAAGAAAAGCTCCCTTGATTTGGACGATGAACTGGACTGGCGATTTGCTGAATTTTTACTTAAAGAAGGGTGAATTCAAAGGATATAATAACCTCCTGTTAACCCATATTACATTAAAGCTACAATGGAAAAAGTCGTTTATATAGTTCATTCCGTAGATACGGAAGGCCCGCTCTATGAAAGTTTAAAGGCCACTTTTGAGCGTATCAGGGAAGTCTTTGGTTTTGATTTTGATGCTTCTTATGACAACCTTGAAAAGCTACAAAACAAATCATTCGACCTCAATGGAAAAGAAGGCCAAGTGGCTGAAATGCTTTCTGCTAAGTTGTTGAATTACAATGATAATTATGGTAAGCTCCAGTCGATGCTGAATAATATAGGTAGTGCGGATTTCCGCAATAAGTTAATCGATGATGCGGGCCGGGGTTGGATTTTTAATTGGCATTGCGTTGACCATGTTGGGTACACATACAATCCCCGGAAAAAAGACATGGGATACCATAACATTTTTGATTATTACCAGTCTTTTATAAAGCAAACCGCGGCACCTGATGCTGTGCATTGGCATTTTCATCCGATGCATTGGTCCGGTATTTCCCACATTTCAGCAACCGGGTATTGGGGGGATAACCGCTTCCAGGAGATTATTGCCAGGCGAATATTAGATCGCAATTGGTTTCCGTCAGTTAACCGGGCCGGGTTTCATACAGAGCGACCGGATAGCCATTGGCTTTTAGAGCAGTGGATTCCTTTTGATTTATCCAATCAAAGCATAGAAAACGGGGGAGAACAGGATGATGTAGGGGGAGGCCGTTTTGGTGACTGGCGAAGAGCCCCTGATAATTGGGGTGTGTACAATCCCAGCCACGATGATTACCAGGTTCCGGGTAATTGCAGAAGGTATATCGGGCGTTGCCTGAATATGGAAAAGCCTTAATGGGGTTTACCAATCACGATTTCCGGGACGTAGTACCGGATGTGGAAGGGGTGAGGAATATGATACAAAAAAGCCGTCAAAAATACCCCGATGTTTCTTTTAAATTTTGTGAAGCACGGGAAGCTTTCAACTTATACCTATGGGATGAATACGAAATACCGCGTTCTAATATTTTTAATTACCATTTTTCCCGGGGGGCTAATGATAAACAGGTTAAATTAACCATTCAGGCAAAAGATAAGTTATTCGGGCCTCAACCATTTTTAGCCCTGAGGACAAA
>CAZQQN010000071.1:0-3681 GCA_964595485.1 uncultured Sphingobacteriales bacterium
GTAACGGAAGTGACACCAGTGATTGGGTGGGGCCTTATACCATTTATCCGCAAACTACTTCCTGTAATGTCAATGATACCCTCCCGGATGAGAGTTGCAATTCAGGTAATGAGACCGTTATTCCGCTTCGTGTTACGGGCGTTTCTGGTGATTCCTTAGGCACAGATGCGATACTGGATGAAGTTGCTTTCACGATTTCCTCCCCAGGGGGTTCATTTGGTGGAAACAATGGTCCTATGACAGAACTGGAGATCACTATAGAGTCTCCGAATGGAAAACAAGTCTTACTTTCCTCTGGTAATGGAGATGATGGCCATTACGGTGATCCTCAGAATTGCCCTGATGATTTAGCACGTTTTAGCATGGACGCCAGCGGGGATGTAACCAGTAATTCATTAAACAGTGTTGTTGGTGATTTCAAGCCTGAAGAATCCTTTGATTCGCTGTATGACAATACAAATCCCAATGGTGTCTGGAAGCTGATCGTATGTGATGATAACAGTGGTGATGTCAGTACATTTAAGCATGCCCAAATATCAGTGACCTCCTGTAAGCCTGGTGAGCTTGGTGCCACTAATGCAAAAGCCGATAGTTTTCAAATGCACTGGGGCTCAGCCATAGATGCGGGTGCCACTTATGAACTGGCTTATGGCAGTGAAGGATTCACTATAGGGAATGGGCAAACGGAAACCGGCATTCAGGATACGACAGCTTATATTGATGGACTTAGTCAGGGGCAGGCTTATGATGTCTATGTCCGGGGTATTTGTAACGGAAGTGACACCAGTGATTGGGTGGGGCCTTATACCATTTATCCGCAAACTACTTCCTGTAATGTCAATGATACCCTCCCGGATGAGAGTTGCAATTCAGGTAATGAGACCGTTATTCCGCTTCGTGTTACGGGCGTTTCTGGTGATTCCTTAGGCACAGATGCGATACTGGATGAAGTTGCTTTCACGATTTCCTCCCCAGGGGGTTCATTTGGTGGAAACAATGGTCCTATGACAGAACTGGAGATCACTATAGAGTCTCCGAATGGAAAACAAGTCTTACTTTCCTCTGGTAATGGAGATGATGGCCATTACGGTGATCCTCAGAATTGCCCTGATGATTTAGCACGTTTTAGCATGGACGCCAGCGGGGATGTAACCAGTAATTCATTAAACAGTGTTGTTGGTGATTTCAAGCCTGAAGAATCCTTTGATTCGCTGTATGACAATACAAATCCCAATGGTGTCTGGAAGCTGATCGTATGTGATGATAACAGTGGTGATGTCAGTACTTTTAAGCACGCGTCTCTTCAATTCACCACATGTCCGGCTCCCTATGCTCTGGATTATACCATTTCCGGAAATGACAGTGCCAGGGTGAAGTGGAGATCAAGCCTGGCATCAGGAAATGGCTATGAAGTAAAATTTGATACTAATGGCTTTGACCCCGCCAATCAAGGGAATGCCAGGTTTCCCCGGGATACCGCTGTTCAAATAGGAGGACTGCAGAACAATACCTTGTACCATGTTTATGTCAAAAAATACTGCAGGGCCGGTGAGGTAAGTAAATGGAGCGATTCGCTCGAACTTTATTTTCCGGGGAATTGCCCTACCGCTCTTGGCAATGTGACAAGTATACAAAACCTGCCGTTTACGGACAGCAACCGCTCTACTTGCGGAAAAGGACAAGCTCTCCAGGCCTACAATATGGCAACCTGCGGAGATAGTTCATACCTGAACAGCGAGGAGGAGGTGTTGGTATTTCAGCCCTACCAAACGGGTGAGCATTTCATTCAGTTATTCAATGCATCTCAGAATCAAACAGGTTTGTTCCTTTATAAAGATTGCCCCATTAAGCACAAGGCCGGTCAGTGCATTAGAAGCAAGACCCGAAACAGGAGTAACGACAGTCTCCATGCCCATTTAAAAGCCGATTCCACTTATTACCTGGTAGTAGATAACAAAAACAATTGCTTCAACTACGGAGTGGAAATAGCGCCAACCCAACTTTGTCCGCTTGATCCACCCCAGTTGACATCCAATAAGGAATTCTGCTATGATCAACCGCTTGATTCCCTGAAAGTAGTTAAGGATAGCTTAAAAACCCGTTGGTATACCAATGCTTCGCTTAACAATCCCATAGATTCCGGTCATGCCTATTTGCCTGGCAACAAAACCTCAAAGGATTTTTACGTCACCCGCACGGATACTTGTGAAAGTCCGGCTTTGAAAGTGCCCTTTCAAGTGCATCAAAAGCCGGTCATTACGGTGCTTGACAATGAAAATCGCCCGGCTGAACGGACCGTCCGCTATGCACAAAGCGTCCAGGGCTATAGCTCATACACCGGTGGGCAAATTCCGGGTTATGCATTGGGCCGGCCCGGTGACGGTAAAGGCTGGCGTCCGGATTTTACAAGCCAAGGGGACGAGTATCTTGAGCTGAAATACAGCAATCCTTCAAAAATTTCCCGCGTCACTTTATATGAAAACTTAAATCCTGGAGCTGTTGATAGCATCCTGGTAAAAAATCCGAGTACCGGCAATTGGGAAACGGTATGGTCAGGCAGGGCTAAATCTCTGCAAAGCCTTAATAGCAGAACCTTTACTGCTGAATTTGAACAAACGACTTTTTCAGTCAAGAAGGTTCGAATTTCTTTAGCGCCTACCACGGATTATGAGTTGGATGCCGTGGCCATTTATGACAGTGACCCGCAAATATGCAAGGGCAAGCAAGCAGAACTAAGCCTGAATAATCTTTCCGGTAGTGTTACCTGGAGCAATAACCAAAACCAATCCTCCATTGATGTGACCGTTCAGGATACAACTACCTACTCAGTGAGCATCAATAAGGGCAATGGTTGTGTGGTCAATGATTCTGTGACAGTGGATATGCTGAAGCCCAAGCAACCCGGGAAATTTGCCAATTTACTGCCCAATGACAGTGCTTCCGGGCTTGATTTACCACTTACTTTTTCCTGGAAGGCCGTGGATAGTGCCGGCAGTTATAGCCTGTACATCTGGCCGGACTCTGTTAATACCAGGCCTGCTGAACCGGTAGTCGAAAAAACGAAGGCTATACGGGCAAAAGTGACAAAAGAAGATTTGAATTTCGGGGAAAGTTATCAATGGCAATTGGTAGCCCATCATAAAGACTGTGGAACCCGCAGTAGTACGGTTAAAACGTTTAGCCTCCGTAAGTTGCCTGATTTGGTGGTGAAGAACGTGCAAGTTACCAATAGTGCTGTGATCGGGGATCAGGTGACAGTGAGTTATGAGGTTAAAAATGTCGGTAAAGGTCCTACGTTGGGCAATCCTTGGAAAGATGCTGTTTTCTTTTCGATAGATACATCTGAAACCCTTTTCAATAACCAAGGTAAACAAACTTTACAGCATCTAAACTGGATTAAAGCCATGCCTAATAAAAAGCATCTTTATCCTGGTGAAAGCTACCAGGCAAAAACGCAAATAGAAGTCCCCAAATACTGGTGGGCAGCTTCCCCTATAATCGCATCGGGGGCTTTTAACATCGTAATAACAAGTAACTTTGATAAGTACTACGGAGGGTATTTAAATAGGGAAAAATGTTATCAATCCGATCATCCTGTTGTAAGGTGTAGCCATCCACTGGAAGAGTCTACGGTTCAGAATAATTTTGACGAATCTTTTATTGAAATTAATAAACCCAAAT
>CAZQQN010000071.1:3691-5558 GCA_964595485.1 uncultured Sphingobacteriales bacterium
CAAATTACCTGATTTAAAAGTTGATTCCTTAGCAGCCCCTTCAACGGCTTTTTCGGGAGATTCTATTAACATTCAGTATCAAGTACAAAACTTTGGTCAAAGTAAGGCCAAAGCGCCTTTTAATAGTCGAATGATTTCAGGGTATGTTTATACTTATTATACTCCACGGGGTGGAGCTGTTTCTTCAAGTGGTCCAAATCCTTTATTCAACCAGAAAAGAGTACCGTTTGATCTACCTTTAACCGAACCCATATGGCATGATGAAGTTTACCTTTCTAAAAATCCGAAAATAATAGATTCTACTGCTATTAAACTGGGTAAAATCCCAGCTAAACTAAGAAGTCAAAGATTTCAAGATAATGACCTAACGATTAATGGTGACCCCAGGGATAGTTTTATCGAATTATCTAATAAAGGGAATTTGAATAAAGCCAAGCAATGGCGAAAGAATAATTGGTCTAATGTCAAGGCAGGATTACCAGTTAATAGTACTTATTCAGTGCAGTTTAAACTCCAAGTCCCCCAGTGTATAGAAGGAGATTATTTCCTGAATGTTTTATCTGACAATAGTCAATTATTATGGGAAGAAACAAGATCTAACAATATCGCCAGTAGTAAACCCATAAACATTGTTACTGATCCTCCGGCAGATCTTTCATTAAACAATGTTACTATACCGGATTCCGGTATGTCAGGCAAAAAATGGCAGGTAAGCTGGAAAGTCAGGAACAATGGGGCAGGCCCCACCAATACTGAAGAGTGGTATGACCGGATCTACCTTTCTGACAATGATTCCTTAAACAAGGATAGTGCTTACTTACTGAAAACTATTCTTCATGAAGATACTTCTTTACTGAAAGCCGGGCAAAGTTACCAGGATACGACTAATGTGACCCTTCCGGATGGGATTCAGGGCGATTACCATGTTTATGTCGTAACGGATGCCTTAAAGGATCAGTGCCGGTTCGACAGCAACAATACCGGTAGAAGTGATAAGCCTGGTTACATTGAATTAGCGCCTTACCCGGACTTGAAAATGGAATCGATGCAGATAGCGGGACCAATTTATGCCGGTGACAAATATGAAATGACCTTCACAGTTCGTAATGCCGGAGATGATAGCCTTTTAACCCGGAGAGCAAACCAATTGCTTATTGCTGATAAAAGTGATGAAAGGAAACTAGAATCGTATAGCAAGCGTAAAAAATTAGGAATCGGGGCTACTTACCAATGGACCGACAGTGTTTCAATTCCCTATGCCTTGGAAGGGAATTACAACTTAACGATGGTACTGGACTCCAACAATGCCTTTTATGAGCATGATGGTGAAAGCAATAATGTTTTCAAGAAAAATGTATTGGTGAACCATGCCAAAGAAGCGGATTTAACCGTAACGAATTTAGTGCTACCGGATACTGTGAAATCCGGAAAAACCATTACTGCCAATTATACCATCAAAAATCAAGGGAATCATACAACTATTTTTGATAAGTTAAATATAACAGATCAGTTTTTTATTGGAGAAAGTATTCCTTACAGTAGTAAAGATACCACCGGTCTTGGAGGAATCCGGAGGTTTGACAGCCTGAAACCGGGAGAAACTTATAGCAAAAAGGTTAAGGTTCAAATTCCAAATGGATATGAAGGGGAATATTACCTGTCCCTTTTTACGGACTATGAAAATACGGTTTACAATGATACCAACCGCCAGAACAATTATGATTACAAGCAATTGTATGTTAAGCTTGCCGACTACCCTGAACTAACGGTAGATTCTATTAATGCGACAAGGACTGCCTATGCGGGTGAAAGCATTTACCTTACCTATACCATTACCAATAAGGGTAAAAAACCTGTTTCAGAAAAT
>CAZQQN010000072.1:0-5423 GCA_964595485.1 uncultured Sphingobacteriales bacterium
AAAATACCATTCAAAAAAAGGGCTATGCAGAGTGCATAGCCCTTTTTTTTATGTTGATTTTGGAATATGAACCAACGGTAATCACAGAGATAGGTATTTAATCCTTGAAATTACCATTTTTTTGGTATTGAATGAGGGATTGAATGGTGGTAGTTTTGTATTATTTAAAATTCTTCTAAACAACGCTGTATTGAAGGTATGATGAAAAGCCTCAGCCATCGTGGTTGCATTTTGCTCATATTACTCTCCCCATTTTTTACTGGTGCTTCTGTAGCTGCCGGTGCTTCGGCTGAAAAGGATGCCAGAACCCTCACCAATTTACTAGAGTACATTAGCCGGGACTATAGCGAAGCGGTCAGTAATCAAGAGGTGATCAATGAGTTTGAATACAATGAAATGAAAGAATTTGCTGAACGTAGTCATTCTCTATTTCAGAATTTATCAAAATCCTCAGTTGGACAGCAAATTTCGCCCTCAGATTCTTTAACCATTGTAAACCAATTCGATTCCCTCGAACATGCCATTTTAAATAAATCAAACCAGTCGGCCGTTGCGACTCATACCAACAATATCAAAAAGTTCATAATCAATTTAGGGGCCTTTCGGATGTCGCCAAAAGAATACCCTGATATTAAAGAAGGCAAAAAGATTTATCAAAAAAAATGCGCTCAATGTCATGGTAAAAGGGGTAAGGGAAACGGGCCATCCGCCTCGGTATTAGAGCCTGAGCCTACCAACTTCGTTAAAGATTCTCTCAACAGTATTTCGCCATTCCAAGCCTTTAATGTAATTCGGCTGGGCATAGAGGGCACCTCAATGCGAGCATTTGATGAGCTATCGGACCAAGAAGTTTGGCAAACAGCTTTTTACCTAAATGCAATAAACTATGAAAGGCGATATGATAAAAACAATTTACAAAATTTAGGAAAAAGAGTTCAGGGATCTTATAAATTAAAAGACCTGGCATCAAATGCTGACAAAGCCTTGATCAAAGAATTGAATGGCTCAAATGAAAATAAGCTTAAAAAAATTGCTGCTTTAAGGCTATACAGACCTGATTCTGATGTAGATAAGTCATCCACCAATATAGCTATTAATAAACTGGATGAAAGCCTTAAGCTGTATAAGGAAGATCAGCAGCAACAAGCGAAGGAGCTCGCGTTAAAGGCCTATCTTAAAGGTATTGAGCCAATCGAACGTGAGTTAAAAGCAAGCTCTCCCGAAATGGTCAATAGGCTTGAAAAAAATATGAGCGATGTAAGGAGCGCTATCCGCTCAAAGCAAACAAATGAGGAAGTTAAAAGGCATATTGACCAAGCTAAGACATCGGTTATTGAGGCAAGGCAAATGATTGCAGAAGAAAAATTTTCGTTTTGGTCCGCATCTTTTATATCCGGCTCTATTTTAATTCGTGAAGGATTAGAAGCCTTCCTCATTATCATTACCATTTTGAGTGTTTTAAGGGCTGCAGGTGCCGGTCAAGCTTCCACGTATATCCATGCGGGCTGGGTTACAGCAGTTTTGATTGGAATTGGCAGCTGGTTCTTTACGGACTGGTTAATTTCAATGAGCTCAACCAGCAGGGAATTAATGGAAGGAACCGGTGCATTGATTGCTGTGGTTATCCTTCTTTATATAGGCTTCTGGTTCCATAGTAAGAGTGAAGCCAGCCAATGGAAAGCATTTGTGGAAAATAAAATTGGTAAAGCCCTCAATAACAAAAATTTAATTGGCTTGGCTGCTATTTCTTTTATAGTGGTTTTTAGAGAAGCCTTTGAAAGTGTACTGTTTTTAAGTACCCTTAATTTGAAAGTTAATGATGGGGACGAAGCGGGAATATGGATTGGAGCTTTAGCTGCAGCGGTTTTCGTTGCAGGCATTGCCATCTTGATCCTTCGTTATTCAAAAAAGGTTCCTATAGCTAAGCTTTTCAAATATTCGGCTATCGTAATAAGTGTTTTAGCTGTCATCATGGCTGGTAATGGCATTCACGAATTCCAGGAAGCCGGTTATATCTCCATAACCCAGTTTCCATTTGATTTCAGGATTGGCGTGCTAGGGATTTATCCTTCTTATGAAATTATTGGCGCGCAGATTTTTACCATTGCCACTACCATTGGCCTGTGGTTCTATAGCCAACGATAATATAAGAATCGTGCATTAGCAATTAACGGTGAAAAAATGAACTTGAAGAAAAGCCCATTGTATTTAAAAATTTTTGGGTTTCACCAGAAACAAACCGAAACACTAAGTTCGACTCAATTTAGCTCACGTGAGGTGCTACTAGCAGTACCTCATCGCCATCCTCAAGTTCGCGTTCTTGGTTGATCACTTCATCATTGACAAGGATTCTAAATGATTTGCGAGCCAAACTAGGGAAAGTTTCTTCTAAGTAGCGATAAATCCCGTGAACCGTATTTATATCGTTAATTAAGGTAGTATTTGTTCCTGTTGCCTGTGCTAATTCACCGTAAAAAGTGGCCTGAACTTGCATAAATAGTTTTTTTATGTTTTCTAGTCAATACGTTTCAGACTTATCAATGCCACTCTACAGCTATCTTTCCGATAGATTTACCGCTCTGGAGATAGTTGTGGGCCTCCGCTATTTGCTCAGCCTTAAATAATCCACCCGAATAAGGATCAAGTTTTCCTTGTTGGGTTAAGTCAACAACGTTGGTTAAACAGCGCTGAAGCTTTTCCGGCTGGTAATCAGCAATAGCCAACATATAAACACCAATGATTGCTTTGGATTTCATCAATATTTGAACCGGGGAGAAAAATCCGAATCCAAAAACCAGCTTCAAAGTGCTCAATAGATTTTTACCACCGCCAGACCTTGAAGAAGCACCAAACCCAACTATTCGGCCACCGGCCCCTAATAATTGCATGCTTTGCTTAAAGTAACTCCCGCCCAGTGACTCAAACACCACATCTAACCTATCTTCACCCAGTTGATCCTTTATAGCTTCATTAAAATCTTGCTTCTGATAGTTTATGGCGTAATGGACACCATTTTGCTTCATAACACCCAATTTTTCATCGAGACTGGCTGTTCCAAATATCGTACAACCTTTAAGCTTGGCTAATTGGACCAGTGCTGTACCAACACCGCCAGCTGCGGAATGCACAAGCACTTTGTCTTCCGGATGAAGGTTAACGCCTTCATAAGCAGCGTAATAGGCTGTACAGTATTGGGTAGCTAAGGCAAGGCTTTTGGTCTTATCCCAATCCTCTGGTATTTGGGTAACTGCCCGTGTATCCGTTGCCACATACTCCGCATAACCCCCAAAACGGGTGAAAGCTACTACCCTTTGTCCACTCTTAAAATTCGTAATGGATTCCCCTGTAGCTTCTATATAGCCTACCACCTCATAACCAAGAATTGCTGGAAAAGGAGGAGCATCCTTATACATGCCTTGCCTGGCCAGAACATCGGCAAAGTTAAGCCCGAAAGCTTCCACCTTGATCAGTACTTCATTGGCTTCAAAATCCGGTTTGTTTGTTTCCCTTATGGCAAAAGAATCCTCCGGATTACCATTTTGAGTTAGATATATGGCCCTCATTTCAAAATTTTGGTTGTAAAGATAATGCTTTTATGCTATTAAAGAAGGATAATGGAAACAGCCCAACTTAATCTAAAAAGGTTAATGTCAAGTTTGAAGATCTTCAACTACCTCCTTAGCTTGCCTTATACAATCCGGTATTCCCACACCCCGGTACGGTGATCCAGCTAAGTAGATACCAGGGTAATCAGTTAACGCTTTTTCTATTGAACGAAGCGTTTTTAAATGTCCCATTTTGTACTGAGGCTGGGCATCCTGCCAGGTGTGAAACCAAGCTTTTTCAGGATTGCCTTCTATCGAAAGGATATTTTTCAACTCATTTTCGGCTATCTTAGTCCAATCATCCTTTGGCCATTCTTGTAAATAACCTTTATCAATATTGCTAAAAAAGCAGCGGAATGTGACCATGTCCTCTGGAGCCCGTCCTTCCCATTTTTCTGAGCTCCAAGTACATGCTGAAAGTTGGGTTTTTTCAGAGGAGGGGATCAAAAAGCCAGTTGCATCTAAGTCCATCTTAACCTGCTCCCGGTTGAAAGCTAACGTAACAATGGCCGATGTAGCGTGGGGTATATTACATAGCTTTTCTTCTATGCCGGGCGAAAGGCTGTTTAATAGCGTCCCTGCCTGATAGGAAGGAATGGTGACAATCATAGCATCAACTGGTATTACTGATTTGTGCTGAGTATGAAGTTGGTACCCCGATCCTACCTTATGGATACTCGATACAGTCGTGTTTCGAAAAACTTTAGTGCTTTCTAGTTGATTAATAATTGTATCTGGCAATGTCTGCATACCCGCTTTGAAACTTCTGAAAGGGGAACTCTGGGGAACACCCTGTTTTTTCCGGGTTGCCATTACGGCTTTAGTAATACTACCATATTTTGACTCCATTTGCTTGAAATTGGGAAACGTAGCCCTAATACTCAATTGATCAGCGGGTGCAGAATAAACACCTGTGAACAGGGGCTCAGCCATTTTATCAAGGACTTCTTTACCAAAGCGCCTCCTTACAAAATGAGCCAGGCTTTCATCCTTTTTCGAATTCCGGGATTTTATAAAACGCTCCATCATGAGCCTTAACTTGCCCCGCCAGGATAACAAGTCTGTTTTCCAAAAAGAGCGAAGATCAGCAGGCACCATGGAAGCAAACCCCGCCGGAACAGACTTTAAGTGCCCTTTGTGCAAAACATAAAATTGCCGGCTTTTGGGCTCAATAAGCTGTTCTTCGAGGCCCAAGTCCTTAATAAAATCCCTAACTCCAGCCTTGGATGTCATAAGCGCATCCGGGCCGTTTTCTATTAAAAAACCCTGATCCCGCTCAGTTCGTATCTTACCCCCCAGCCGGCTGCTGGCTTCCAGAATAGTGATATCAGTATATCCTCGCTGCTCCAGCAACCAAGCTGAGGATAGGCCGGTAATACCCCCACCAATTATGGCAATGGATTTACTCGCCATCGAATTTATTTTGAATAATATTAGCCAATGTCCTTGCCAGGTAAGGAGAGTCATTAAGGGTTTTGGTGCGTTCTAACTGAACACCAACTTCCTCCGCTTCAGGTTTGGCCTCAATATCAATGTCAAAGATGATTTCCAAGTGATCTGCAATGAAACCGACTGAGCTAACCAATATGGACTTCTCCCCTTTTTGTTGTTGATCCTGAATGGCATCAACAATATCCGGTCCTAACCATGGAACCCTGCTTTTTCCAGCACTCTGATAAGCAAATGTCCATTTATGATGTCCAAGTTCTTCAGCCAGAAGCTGACAAGTCTCATGAAGCTGCTTAGGGTACGGTCCGTAATATTCAAGGATGCGGGCCGGCAGACTATGCGCTGTAAACATCATCAGGATGTCATCTC
>CAZQQN010000073.1:0-5353 GCA_964595485.1 uncultured Sphingobacteriales bacterium
TTATCTACTGGATCATTGCCGGAGGGAATCCAGTCCGCAAACCCGCTCCATTCAAACAAGCTGGGTTAAATTTATCCGGGATCAATTGTTTACTGCAAGTGTTCCCTTTTTTTTAAGGAGTGGGGTGGCGTCAAGAAGAAGAATGGGCGGTTGCTGGATGGTCAGACGTATGATGGGATGCCGGTGTGAAGGGTAATACGTGGGAATCTGGTGGTAACAAGGTGGAAATAATTAGTAAGGTGGTTGAAATACGTTGACTTTATAACCCCAGCTTATTCAATCCCAACCGGACCTCTCCTTGATTTCTTGGTTCTGATGGCTACGAACGGTCATATGGCAGAAAAAGGATGCCTTCATTAACAAGCCATCTTATTGTCCAACCAAGTTTTTTCCGGCTAAGCTATTGGATAACTACTTTTTGAAACCGTTGGGTTTCGCCATTTTGAATCATTAGGAGATAAAGGCCACTTGGTAGCTCGGCAACTTTCACATTGGTGCTTGCCGGTTTTTGAATCGGACCGGAACGCAGGGTTTGGCCTTTCAGCGATTTAAGTTGATAGCGCCCGCCCTGGTATGAAGTTGGGGCTTGAAAGGTGAGCTGATCCTTAGCCGGGATGGGAAAGATGCTTACTGCTTTATCGGATTTAACCAGGTCTCTCCCTACGGACTGCACCTGGTAACATGCTGAGGTATCCGTACAGCCATCTGAAGCCAAAGCTACGGCATAACGGCCATTGGACTCTGGTTGGAAAGTTTGCTGGTTGGCATTATTAACAGGGCTCAAACCATTCGAACAGTCCAACCATTGATAAGTGCCCTGTTCCTGATTGGCTGTCAATTGGGCTCCGTTTTGCGATAGCGTGGTGTCCAGGCACTGGGTTAGCCTTAAACTGAAGATGTCCCGCTTTCCGGCAGAGTTCAGTAAAAAAGGAAAATTACCGCTGCCAAATGCCATGGAACCTTGAAAGCTCCCCGTTAAAAACAAATCTCCTTGATCGTTCGCTGTTACTGATACACCTCTATCATCCTTAGCACTTCCTATATTCCGGGCATACCCAAAATCACCATCCTGGCTCATTTGATACATCAAAACGTCTTCCTTACCGATGGAAACCACTTTTTCCTTTTGGTTAAAACGAATAGAATCCGTAAAGAATCCGGTCATAAAAATGCCATTTTGCTGATTAATGTGAAGAGCTTTTGGCTTATCTTCTCCCGGACCGCCAATAGGTTCAACCCATTCAGAATTTCCCTGCGCATCCAGCTTCTGGACGAAAATGTCCCTGAATCCCTTAACAGTAATTGAATTACTTCCGGGGCCGGGTTTAAAATCAACAGTATTGGTAAAAAAGCCTGAAGTATAGATTTTCCCATTTTGATTCGCCTCAATCGACTCGATTAATTCATCGCCTTGAGCACTACCAGACGTGTAGCCCCATTGATATTGGCCGGCATCATTAAGCTTTACCACAAAGAAATCTGCCCTACCATTGGATGAGAAATTATTGACACTGTTACCGGGGTTCAGGTCAATTGAGCTTTCAAAACCACCGCCCGCGTATATATTGCCATTGGGATCTATGGCTAACCCGTTAATAAAATCGAATTCCGGCCCTCCAATCGCCTTGGCCCAAACCAGGGAACCGTTGGGATTGAGTTTTTGAATAAAAGCGTCACGTTCATCGCTTGAAGTCAATTCCCGGCTATTGGTTCCGGGATCAAAATCAACGGTGCCCCCAAATTCGCCTGCCATGTATACCTTGCCAGCGGGATCCTGACTTAATGCATAGCCGGTTGCAAAAACTCCGTCACCCTTCATAACGTTTGCCCAAATCAAATTACCGGACGCGTCATATTTAGCCAGAAAAATATCGTCTCCCACCTTAGCTTCTAAATACTCGAAACCAGATCCGGGATTAAAATCCACTCGTCCCCCAAAGTGGCCCGTAATGTAAAAGTTGCCTGAGCCATCTGTTAGCAGGTCTTCTACCATGATTGTTCCGGCACTGGTTAAGCGCTTGGCCCACATGAGATTAGCTGCTGTGTCAAATTTTTGGATGAATAAACCCCTTGCATCCGCACCCAGCTTGGTAGTGCTATTACCGGGGTCAAAATCAGCGGTATCTTGGAAAAAGCCGGCCACATATAGGTTATTCTGCTCATCCAGGCTTATGGCTTTCCCAATGTCTGCAAAGTTACTGCCAATCCCGTGCGCCCACTGGTAATAATGCGTCTGCGCTGTTGCCATTGTTGAAAGCAGAAGGAGGAATGCAAATAGTAGGGTAAGGTTTTTATTAAGCATAAAAGCTGAAGTTTAGTAAAAAAAACTATAATTTAGAAAACGAGTTACAGATGCTCAAATATACTTTTTTTTCGGAAATATAATACAAAGCAACGTATGTGCAAGGCTATCAATTTCATTATTTAAAAAATAATTTTTTTCTTTAATTCCGTCTCCCTGGAGCCGCTCATTGGCCCGCTTCTCAACCTAAAACCTTAAGGAATAAAATGGTTGATAGCCGGTGCGGAATACGGTCCCAAAGCACGCCTTGTCAAAACCGAGTGGATATAGGTCATCCGCAATCAATGCCGGCCTACCAAGGTGCACTTTTTTTAAAACTCATAGGGCGACATCAACAAAAAACGCAAATGAATGATGCTGGAGGAAAGACATACGATGAGATGCCGGGATCTTAGAAATGAGGTGGATATGAAGTTGAAATGGGGTAGTAATACATAGTAATAAGTAGAAATACCGTTGAAATACCCTTGAAATCAAGAGCTCATAACAATTATTTGAAACAGTTTTGACTACTGAATGACAACAGCTTGACTACCGAGTAACAATTCAATAACAACCAATTCACCCAATCACCCAATTTCCCGACCTCTTTTCTCCCTCTGGGATAAATATGATTGAGGGATGAAACAAGTAGTAATATAGAAGTAACAAGGTGTTAATCGGTAGAAATACCGAAGTAAGGTTGTGCCAAGTACAAGGTGGCAATAAGGCAATCGTTACTGCTCGTTGGCTAACACTAATATTTGATTGACAACATCTTTGTTTAACCTGAAATTGAATTTCTGAAGTTTTAAAATAAGGGGATTAATTGCTGAAATAAGACCTTTTTGTTTGGCAATTAATAATACTTTAAGGGTTCCTATTGTTTTTAGTTTTTGTTGTTTTGCTAATAATCTGCCTTTTTTCTCATCAATAATAATGGTAACACTACTAAAATTTAACGCTAAAGCTATAATGCTAGCTTCTCCTTCATCTAAAAAGGATGCTAATTGATTTTCTTTATCATCATTGGGGTTATTACTAATGACGATCCAAGCCGGTAATGTGTATCCAAATTCTTTTTGTACAGCATTCGTGGTTATAACTTCTTGGAACAAATGGTTAAGTAGATCAAAATGGCTTAACTTACTTAATGCTATAAGACAACTTGTGTCAACAATGGCCGTATTTTGCATTAAATATCATCGTTTGCTAAATCCTCTGGTGTTTCACCGAATATAGAAACACCATACTTGCCCACATTTTCAATAAATTCACGCTTATAGATACCTACATATTCCGCTGCTTGACCAGATGACAATATGCCTTTATCAAATAATACCGCAGCAACTGCCATCTTAAGGTCTTTTTCCTGTTCCTGGTCAACTTCTACGGGCAGGTTGATGGTCAAGTTTTTCATTTTAATAATTTTTTTATAAATACGAAAATAACCGGAATTGGTTCCAATGAGTAAGGTGTTAAAGGGAAAAGGGTTAAGGGTGAATTTGTGTAGGGAAATAATGTAGAAATATGGTAGAGGTTGAAATAAAGTAAGAAGCTTACTTTTCTTCAAGCAGTCAACTTAGCCTGAACTTCAGGCTGATACCGTTCGGACCAAAGGATATAGTCGGCCCCTTTCATTTCCATGGCATCCAGGAATTCCTGCTTGACTTCCTTGTCTTCATCATTAACGACAGCCAAGCCTGTCAGTGCTTTGCCTGTTTGTTTTTGCCGGATGTCTTTGATATCCTCCCAGCTAAAAAGGAAGTTGGGCACGTTTAATTTGGTAAGGCCGTTGAAAGCTTTAAGCACAATTTCCTTTTCCTTGTAGGCAATCTGGAAATCAAAAGCATACTCAATGCCCGTCTGGCCCCTTGAGATAAAATCCGGGGTATAGACAATGTTTAATTCATCCAGGTAGGCTTGTACATCCTCGCGGAATATGGAAGCAATGGTATGTTTAGCAAGCACCGATAAATCGTTGATTTCAGAAATGGCGGAAATCAGGTTGTGTTTTTTTTGGGCAAAATTGTCGGAACGGGCTTCAACAATCAATTCTTTTTCCTGAAGTTGAATCCCATAATTTAACAAGATCCGGTTGAGCAGCTCCTTTCTTTTTTGGGAGCGGGTAACCGGAACGCCAACCAATTCCAGGTCCTCCAACGTTTTACCATCATCTGAAAGCCGGAAATGCCCATTTATTGATTTGACGTAAATTTCTATGGCATTATTAAAGAGGCCGAGAAAAGGCGTACTGATAGTGGTCCAACCGGTTTGTTCATCTGGTAAGGCGGTACTTTTGGATTTTAAAAAGTCGTAGTATTGTTCTATCAGGTTATTAACCATTATACCAGGCTTTCGTGAATCGTAACACGGGTAACAAGGTTGATTTCCTCTGCAAAGTAATAAAAAGCATTGACAATATCATGAGGATTATGGATTGATTTTTGGCCAAAATCGACATCTTTCAATGGTGCTGCCCAGGCTAATGCAGGATACCCTTCCACGTAGTAATGAATGTGATGCTCATGGTAATCAAACCATTTTCCGGCATAAGGATGAAGGAATTCCGGAACCTTATCGGTAACCGTTTCAGGATTTTTGTGCTTCCCGTTGTAATCCACCCTAAGCAGCCCAATGTTGGACTGATCTTCCTGGTGATGGAGGGTCAACTTCAATTGGTTTTTGCCGCTTTGCCTTATTATCAATAAAAATTCAAAATCCTCATCCTCTTCTGATAAAAGTTTCAAGCCATCCCGGAAAGGAAATGTCTGTTCAATGTTTTATTGGTTCAGTAAGTTTTCTCCCCAAAGCACTTTCTTAGGAAGTCCCAGGAGATATTGGGTTTCATCATTTGTAAACATGACATGCTTTTGACTTTTACAAAAATATGATTTTTAACTTTCGATAAATTATAACTAAATATTTATCATGGCACAAACCACCATCGAATGGACCGAAATGACCTGGAATCCCACCACCGGTTATGAAGAGGTATAATAAGAAGCTAATAAACCTCCAAGGTTTTCTATTCCTTTAATCGTGGAGCGTGACCAAGATGAAACCTTGGAG
>CAZQQN010000074.1:0-5082 GCA_964595485.1 uncultured Sphingobacteriales bacterium
GTGGATGGCAAAGGCCACGAGCTGGAGCAGGAGGTGAAGGTGTTGGGGGAGTGAGTAGCTATCACTACCTGTTGGCAATCCTCAACCAAAACCAGCATCAGTTAAACTCCCTTACCAGATGTCTGATTTTTAATCAGTCTTCAAGCGCGTCATTGATGGCAATATGATGCCCATCGGTCAACCCATTGGCAATCAAATCGGCAAAATTCAGCAAAAAGTAAAATTTATAGGAATAGTCGACCCTCCTTTTTACCGCCTCTTGTAAATTGAAGGGCCTGATACCGGAAATAAACTGACACGGTTGTAGTCTTTACTCATCATAATGCCAATGACTGAGAAACTAAGTTGACTTTCAGGATTTTCAAATTTTAGTTTAAGGACATAAAAACCCGATTAATATAGAAATCTTGCGTTCCGGGTATTATTAACGAATCAAGTTAGTTGACCTTCGGCTTATTAACACCCTGTTATAGCTATATATGACGCATACATGGGTAAAGGTTATATGAGTTATTGCTGTCGATTGTCTTGGTCTTTGGCTAGCGGCTGGAGCAAGTTAAATGCTTTTTTTCAATATTGCCAATCTTCATGCGCAAGCGGAGATTCATTCAACTTGTCTCTTCGCAGTCGCCAATCAGGCATGAAATGATCCATTAGTTCCCGGAAGCGTTCTGTGTGGTGTCTTTCAAATAAGTGGGTCATTTCATGAACCAATATATACTCGAGGCATTCCACCGGCTTTTTAGCCAATTCAAGATTAAGCCAAATACGCTTGGCTTCGATGTTACAACTTCCCCAACGGGTTTTCATGATGCGAACCTTAACCTCGTTGATATTAAGCCCCATTATTTGCTCCCATTTGGCAAGCATGTCCGGGATTTCAGCTTTTAATTGTTGCCTGTACCATTTTCGAAGGATTGCCTTTTTCTTTTCATGGTTTGCACCGGGTCTGACCTTAAGCGTCATCGTCTTGTTATTAATAAGCCGAATGCCTTGAGGCTCATAGGTTTCAATAACATCCAGGCGATACCGTTGGCCTTTGAAGTAGTGAGTTTCGCCCGAAACCATTTCCCGCTCAGACTGTCGCTGCTGTTCCAAAAAGTTTTTTTGCTGTCTGCGAACCCAGGGAAGGCGAGAGATGACCGCAAGACGTACTGCCTCATTGTCATATCGCAAGGGAGCAGCAGCACGGACCCTGCCATTGGGTGGATAGACTCCGATATGAAGGTTCTTAATGTCCTTTCTGACAACCTCTACAAGGATATCCCTGATTTGAATGTAATGGGTTTCAGTACTCATGCTGGCTTTTGACGATTTCAAAGATTTCATTCACCAAACCCTCATCTACGCCTATTACCGATTTAATCGCTATTTCTACTTCTTTTTCCTTAAATCTATTATCCCGCCATCCAGCTTTTTTGACGTTTTTAATAGCCCGGTCCAATTCCTTTGCTTTTTCTGCCTTTAAATCGTTTCCTTCGGTATCCCCATAAGGCATTTGGGGATCAGCAACCTCACTGGTCCCTTCCATATTTCCAAGGTTATCGTACAATGCCCGAAGAGCAGGCGTGTTAATCCCTTCCGGATAGGATGTTTCTGTTTCAGGATTTTTGGTTTGCTTCGCTAATCTCATGATCTCCTGCAAGTAATTTTGGTAATCAATCGCTTCTTGTCTTCGCCTTTCTACCAAATCATCCAGCAATTGCGACATTTTTTCATAATACTTGGGATTCACAGGCGTTTCATCAATGATAACCTTTCTTACGTTGCTCTCTATGGTTTCGGCCATGGTTTCCTTATTCTGTTTAACATTTTCAGGAAGCGCTTCCAGTCCTTCTTCGCCCTTTTCAACGACCAAATCCACAAGGGTCATTTCATCGAATGTGGTGAGCGTTTCGCTTTCCTCGGCCCGGATATAGGTGTCCAACAAATGCCGCATGGCTGGCTCATACATCTTCATGTCTACATAATCTCCGCTGGCCAACTTGACCTCCTCGCGAATTTTCTCGAAATCCTCCACCTCTTTTTTAATCTGCTGAGCTTCTTCCTGAGTATAACCTGCTTCCGTCATTTCATTGGCAAGGTTGCTGTAAGCCCTTACATAAGCGGAAGTGAGTTTGTATAGCTCCAGCCGTTTGGGCTCATTGTCTTTTTGAACTTCTGGCTGGTCACTTGGCCCTACAAAATACCGGATAAACTGCTCGCTTTTATAGGGCGGTTCGACCGGTTCACATAAGGCTTTTATGGACTCCCTCACCTCTTCTAATCGTTCTCTGCCTTGCTTGAGACGGTCTTTCAATAAGCCATCGACATCTTCTTTATCATAACCTTCAAAGGCTTCCCCGGTGTAATCTTTAATTGATTTTTCAAGGGATTTAAAAAGGTCCATGTAATCTATGATGTAACCGTATTCCTTGTCTTCGGTGTGGGGCCTGTTTACACGACAGATAGCCTGGAAAAGGCCATGATCCCGCATCCTTTTATCGATGTAAAGATAGGTAGCCGGTGGCGCATCAAAACCGGTAAGGAGTTTATCAACCACGATCAACAGCTTCATTTGCCCGGGCTCTTCTATAAAGCGCCTTTTTATTTCCTTTTCAAACTGTTCGGTTTTATACATTGCTGTATCTTCATGCTCATCAAAATGGTATGCCAACATCTTCCGGTATACATCATACTTTTTAAGTTTCTCTGTCTGTCCTTCTCCGGTTTCCTCGCCTTTGATTTCGCTTGGATTGGGATTATAAGAGGTAATTATGGCACAACGATCAGCCAATTCGGTTTTTTGAAACATTTCATAGACCTGGCAAGCCGCATAGACACTGCTGGTTACAAGCATGGCATTGCCGTGCCCGCTTTTCAGCCGATCCCGAGTTTCCATGTCCATTAAAATGTCCGAAACGATTTTATTGAGGCGATCCCGCGAACTCAATACCTTTTGCAAAGTGCCCCACCGCTTCTTGACCTGAGCCTTTCCGAGGTCCGATAGCCCTTTGGTCTTGTGCTCGAACCATTTGTCAATCTTTTCCTGGGAAGTAAGGCTTTGATCAATATCCCGGGCTTCATATTGCAAATCCAGGATCACCTCATCTTCTACCGCTTCATCAAACTTGTAGGTATGGATATAGGGTCCAAACACCTCTATACTTTTCCGTTTATCCTCCTTAAGCAGGGGAGTACCGGTAAAACCAATGAACATGGCATTCGGCAGGAAGCTCTTCATTGCCTCATGCAATTTGCCGGATTGCGTTCGGTGACATTCGTCCACAAATACGAATATTTCCCCTTTGGCCTGAAAATTTTTGGGCATCTGGGACTGGATCTCCCTGATGTATTCATTCACATCTTTATCACTCAAGTTGTCGCTTGAACCAAACTTGTGGACCAAGGAACAAATAAGCCATTCCTCGTTTTTGTTTAAGGTTTGTACAAGGTCAGCCCCGCTCTTGGTCCGGTAAACATCCTCATTAACACCCTTGAAAACTTTTTCGATCTGTTCATCCAGTTCCCTGCGGTCTGTTATAAGCAATACCCTGGCGTTTTCCACCTTTTCCCGGAGCCACTTGGCCAGCCAGACCATGGTCAAAGATTTTCCACTACCCTGCGTATGCCAAATGATACCACTTTCTCGCTTGGCCACCCGTTCCTGGGCTGCTTTGACGCCAAAATATTGGTTATGCCGACAGATCTTCTTCGTACCTGCATCAAAAACCACAAAATCGTGAACCAATTCCAGCAATCGCCTCTTTGAAGCAATCTGGGCCAGTTCTTGCAAGAGTGGATTGTCACCGGCTTCCTTGTTTTGATAGGCTTCTTTCCAGCGGTACCAGTATTTTTCCGGGGTTTGAATGACGCCATAGCGAACACCTTCCGTGTCATTCCCGGCCATTAAAAGCTGAACGGTGGCGTAAAAGGGTTCTATAAATTCGGACTTTTGGTTATCCAAATGTTGATGGATGCCCTTGGTAACGGATACCGTGGACCGCTTCAGCTCCAGGACTCCCATGGCAATACCATTGACATACAGTCCTATATCAGGCCGCTTTTTGTGTACGCCTTCTATCGTTACTTCTTCAGCAAAAGCAAAATCATTGTTTTCAGGACGCTTCCAGTCAATTAAATGAACGGTCTTATTGGGCTCATCAATTTCTTGTTTTACCTTAACGCCATAACGAAGGAGGTTGTAAAATTCCTGATTGGCATAGTACAACGTCTTACTGCCGGTAATGGTCTTGGCCTGGTCAATTCCCCGAAATACTTTGCCGACTAACTTTTCGGAGTATCCTTGCTTTAGCAACCATTGCCTGAGTAATGCTTCTTCAACATTGCTGTTGCCTTCCCTGTCCTTCCAATTACCCAAGTCCCGGTAGCCAAGCGAATCTTTTAGGAAAGCTTTAACGTTTTCCTGGGTTTGCCTTTCTTTTTCACCTATTTGTGCCATGGAAGCGTGTTTACTTTTAAAATATCAATTAATCCCCATTTCCCATAAGCTCTTGCTTCAAAGCCTTTCCTTTTTCTGTCAACCGGTATTTTTGCTTGCTGCTTTGCGGTTTGTCCGGTATGGTCATTTCAATAAGGCCTTCTTCAAGAGCGGGTTTTAAGTATTGATCGTTAAAATGATCTCTATGCTTAATCCCTATTAAAGACTGAATTTCTGACCTTTTCATTTTCCCATTGATAACCTTTAGAAGCTTTTGTATCTCCTGAAGTACTTGCCCGGTACTTGCCCGGTACTTGCCCGGTACTTGTTCAGTACTTGTACGGTCTTTCTCTTTGACTTCGTCAGTGTCCGGGCCAGACTTGGTCACTACTTGGTCACTACTTGCCCGGGACTTGCCCAGGTTACTTTTTTGTTCTTCCAGCCATTCGGGATGAACCGGTAAAACCGTTAAAAAGTAAGTGCATTGTTCATCAGTTTCCAGCGTTGGTTCAGGAGAACCGTTGGCCTCCATGGCATTACGCATGGTTGGTATGCCTGTACCACGGCCTTCTGTCAGGTGCAGCTCTTTCAAGAAATCACCGACCCTCCGGTTGCGATAATCACGCGCTACAATGCGCTTATTTTCTGCCAGGATCTGTTGA
>CAZQQN010000075.1:0-5045 GCA_964595485.1 uncultured Sphingobacteriales bacterium
TAAACTGCTTCCCAAAAGAGCCGGTGCCTCCTGTTATGAGTATGCCTGCGTTTTGGAACATATATTTTTAATCGTTAAAGGTTCGAAGTTCAAGGTTGAAGGTTCAAGGTTGTATGGTCGAAGTTAAAAGCATGAATTCCTACCGTAGTTGATTGGCGGTTCTTGAAAACGCCAACCCTTCTTATTTGAGTTTTTTAGATGTGCTATTAGAGCATTAATTCGACTACTCAAATTTTCTAAAGCCCTCTTTTTCTCTTCAAAATTTTGTTCATTGATAATTTGGGCATCCAACAATCTGTATAGTTGTGACCTTGTTTCCCCAGCAGATCCTTTTGCTATAATCAAAAAATTGATAAATTCTTTATTCCCAGACCTTTCAAAACCTTCGGCTATGTTATCCATAACTGATCCGGACGACTCAACAATTTGTGAATATAACCTTAAATAATAGTTATTCTTCAATATAGCTTTCAATGAAAGCACCCATTGAGAAATCTTGCGTGCTTCCTGCCAAATCTCTAAATCCTCAAATTTTTGTATAGTTGCCATTTTTCTATTAGACTTAGAGAACAACTGAACAAACAAAATTTGAACTCCGAAGAATGAATAAAGACCTACAAACAACCTTGAACATCGAACATTGAACTTTCAACACTGATCATAGACTCTGCATCTCCGTCATTTCCTTAAACTTAGCTTCCTTGGCAATCAACGCTTCATAACTTCCTTCTTCCACAACCTTCCCCTGATCCAGCACATAAATGTAGTCTGCATTTTTGATGGTGGAAAGCCGGTGGGCTATGATGACCACAGTGATTTGGCCCTTGAGTTCATCAATGCTTTGCTGGATGTGTTTTTCCGATTCCGTATCCAGCGCACTGGTAGCTTCATCCAGTATTAAGAGTTCCGGATCCTTAAAGAGTTCCCGGGCAATGGATAAACGCTGCCGCTGACCCCCCGATACTCGAACCCCTCTATCGCCAATGGTCGTATGGTATCCTTTTGGCATTTCCTTTACAAATTGCTCACAATGGGCTTTTTGAGCCACCTCTTGAATTTTAGCCCTACAAGCTTCATCTTTTTTGAAATCACAGGTCCATAAGCTAATGTTATTGGCCACGGTATCGTCAAAAACCACCGTATCTTGCGGTACAAAGCCGATTTTTTGGCGCCATGCCTTGTAGTCCAACTCACTGGAAGAAATACCATCAACGTAAAGTTCCCCTTTTTGCGGCTTTAGCACTAAGCTTAACAAATCAATAAGCGTGGACTTACCAGCCCCCGATTCCCCAACCAAAGCAATGGTTTGGTTTTTGGGAATGGTTATATTCAAATCCTTAAGAACAGCTTGATCCTGGTATGCGTAACTGACATTTTTGATAGTCAGTTTTTCCTGTAACGCAGGCGGCTTTACAGTGCCGCTAACTTCTTGGTTTACCCGGCTGTTTTCAAACTCTTCCAACACCATCTCCACACCGCCTACGTTATTCATTAAGCCCTGCCATTTGTTTTGAACACTAATAAGCTGCCCCATACTTCGCCTGAAAAGTAACAGCGTTACTATGATAGGAGCAATGGCTTGGTTGAACCATTCTACTTGTATAATGACTACTCCTAAAATGACAAAAATCACAAATGGCTCCCTGACAGCGCCTGTAAAACCCTGAGCAACCCCCATACGAAATCGCAAGCGAGCCAGTTTATCGATACTCCTTTTAATGTTTTTGCTCAAATGGTCAAAGCGGCCGGTTGCTTGCAAATACTTCATGGCATGGAGTGTCTGCACGAGGAATTTATTAAGGCTGGAGTTTTCCTTCGAGGTAACGATAGACAAACGCTTGGTATATCGTGCTACAAACCGTAAAAAGAACAATAAGACGGAGGCAGCGCCAATGGCCATCAATGTAAATCCCAGGTTGAGGTAAAAGGCCGCCCCAAAATAAACAGCAGTGGTAATGACCCCGGCCGAGAACATGGAAAAGACATTAAACGATTGAATAAACTTATTAATTTGCCCATTCAGCACGTTCACATAGTGACCGGTATTGTTTTTAATAAAGTATTGGTAATCCAGGCCGGCATAGTAGCCAAACAGGTTTTTCTTCAACTGCCGGGAGAGCGAGGATGTCAAATAAGCTTTGAAAGTAGCTTGCCCGAACTTAAGTAGGCCCTTTAAGAGAAAGGTTAGTCCAATGAATAATAAGATTGCACTAATTTCTATCGGAATGCCTATGAAGGCCAGGAAATCGTACAAAAATTCTGCTTTCCCGCCCAAAGCACCCTCTCCAACCTCGCTTGCTTTGAGTAACGGCATTAACATTGAAATGCCCAAAACCTCTGAAGCTGCTACCAGTAACACTAACAATAAAAAGACAAAAAAGCGCTTCCCTACGTAGGCCACATATATTTTGAAATAGCGGATATAGTCAGATATTAAGGGAATTTTCATAATTCAGCTATTGAAATGAAATAAATAGTAATACTTAGTAATACAGTAGTAATACGTTGTCATTCGTTGAAATACCATAGAAATAGAAATAAGGTTGTAACAAAGGGGTAATAAATAGTAATAACGTGGTAACAAATCGTAATAAAGTCGTTACTGATTTCACTTAGTCTCCCCTTCCCTCAGTCTCTTAGTCCCTTTGTCTCCCAATTTACCAATTACCCAGTTACCCAATTACCAAAGTCTACCATAAATGAGAAAATTTTTCGAAATGAAGTAGAAACGTGGTAGAAATGAGGTTGTAACAAAGTGGTAATAAATAGTAATAACGTGGTAACAAGTCGTAATAAGGTCGTTATTGAATTCACTTAGTTTCCCCTTCTCTAAGTTCATAAAGTAGCGAGATTTTTTAAAGCTTAATATGGAATATTAACCAACATTTACTTGAATAAAATCCCCAAAAATTTCCGCTTAGTTTTTACCACATACCTTTCAGAAAAGCTGATTTTTTCGGAAAAGTCTTTAAAAGCTAAGTTATCCCTGATATCGTCTGATATAAATACGCCTCCTTCTCTAATTTTATCCCATAATAAGTGATAAGAGCGCATGCGTCCTTCATAGCTTTTATCACTGTCATAATGGCATAGATCAAGGACTTTTATTTGGTTTAAAGCTTTGGGCAAACCACTAATATCGGGTTTTTTAAATAAAGTCCAGTTATCATGGAATTGCTTGGGTACAACAATACCCACATCTTTTTCATTATTATAACTGGGATATGGCATGTCTATGCTGTACAATTTACCATCTCTTTTATATAAGGAGATTAAGAAAGCCAAAGAAGACCAGCCGTAGGCAACGCCTGTTTCAACAATTGTTTGGGCTTTGATCTTTTCAGAAAGCCCATAAAGTATATTTGTTGCCCCTGGGCCACCCATTTTTTTTGAAGCTTTTTTTTCATTTTCGTAAGCTTCTGAAAATATTGACCGGTGATTTTCTAATTCTAAAACATGACTTTCAAGGCCTAAACTTTTTATAAATTCATCCTCGTTAATAGACTCTTTTTCACACCAATTTAAAACCTCCTTATCGTTAATATTTTTTGTTTTAGGACTTTTGGTAAATCTAATTTTTATTGTGTTAAAGAATTGAGTGAAATATCCCTTCTTTAGGTACCATGCTAATATTCTTATTTTTTTTGAAATCTTCATAAGATTCACTTTCACTATGTTATGATAACAAAGGCTTTAAAGCTTATATCGCTCTCTTTGATTTGAAGTAAGGCTTCTGTAGTAGTTCAATGGAAATTTATTGAATGATGACTTTTGTAATTTTAGAAATTCGGTAAATTAATTTTTAGCAAAATTATTGAAAACAAGTAATTAATTATTAAATACTTAAGATTTTGCATTTCCACCGGGGGACCCTTTGAAATGCCGTAGAAACGTGGCAGAAATGAGGTTGAAATGTAATAGAAATATGGTAGTAACAAGGTGGTAACAAGGTGGTAACAAATAGTAACAAGTAGTAATACGTAGTAATAAGGTAAAACTAGCACGAACAACGAACGATGAACCTTGAACTATCCCAACATTGAACTTCCCCATTCAACCAGTACACGAGTCAACAATGTCCACCATGTTACGAATTCAATTCTTCCTCAAGTTTCGCTTTCAAACGATTAAAAGCCTTGGAAAAAGCCGACACATAATTAAGTAGCTCCTCGATTTCCTGTTCATTGTAAATATGGGGAGATAAATTCCGGAATTCAATCATTTCCAGCCAAACCTCCTCCTCTTTAAGTAAGCCCTGTACATAAGCCTCTTTAAAACAAGCCCTGGGACTTTTGCAGGTAATACCCACAAAATCCAAATAACGCCTGATGGCTTTCCAGGCCATTTCAAAGGTGAATTCAAACCGCTTGACTGCCACATCCAAATACACATCACTAAACCCTTCCTTATAGAAAGTCTCCTTCCCCTCGATAACAGCATCAAATCGTTCTAAAGCATTGTTAAAATTGTGTAACTGATCTTCAAATCGTTGTTTTTTGCTGTGACTGTAAAGGACCTTCCCGGTGCTCTTTACGCGATTTTTAAACCGCTCAGAGGTTTGGGCCAGGTTTTTAATATCAATCTTTTGAAGGGTCTCCAGCTCGTTGATCTCATGTTCTATGTAATCTAATTTCTCGAAGCCAAGATCAGGATCTTCAAACGCCACATCAATATCACTTCCTTCTCCGGCCTCCCCAGAAGCATGGGATCCATACAAGTAGATCCGTTCAGGATTAGCGTGTTTAAGAATGATGTTTTTTATTTCATGGATGAGCCCCTGAGTCGTCATTTAATCTAATTGAAATACGGTTGTAATTAGATAGTAACAATGTTGTAATAAGTAGTAATAAATAGTAACAAGGTTGTAACAAAGTGGTAACAAATCGTAATAAGATTTTTATTGGGATCACTGAGTCTCCGCTTCTCTCCGTCTCTAAGTCTCTCAGTCCCTTTGTCTCCCAATTTACCAATTACCCAGTTACCCATTTAACAACCTACCATGAATGAGGGATTTTATGGGAAATGAGGTAGAAACGTTATAGAAA
>CAZQQN010000076.1:0-3036 GCA_964595485.1 uncultured Sphingobacteriales bacterium
ATTTCTATCATGATGCTTATCATTAAAATTGCTTTTCAATAGATAATTTATGAAACTCCCCTTAATCTCAGACTACATCCGCTATTTCAAAGCTTACCGGGAATATGTCGGGAGCAAGTTTTATTTGCTCATAGTGCTTGTCCTACTGGTTGCTGCTTCTGATGCTTTGGGTATTACCATGTTATTGCCCTTGCTAAGGGCCTCCGAAGTAGGAGAGGGAGCACTGGGGACTAAAGGGGAATTCCTTTACGATATATTGGGGTTCTTTGGTATTCCATTGGAAATCGGTGGTGTATTATTGTTTATAGGACTGCTCTTTTTCTTAAAAGGGATTTCAAGTTTGCAGAGGGGGCTTACCGGGGATTCTTAACCGCCTCTTTATCAAGAGTATTAAAAAATAAGATGTTTGGTTATTATGCGGGGCTGGATTATCAACAGTTTACCAAGAATAATACTGGCCATTACGTTAATGTATTAAATGGGCAAATCAATAAGTTTATCAGATCTTTTACCATATTTTCCCAATTTACGGCCCATGTTATAACGGTAATGGTTTACCTGGGGATTGCATTTTACCTGGATACCGGGTTTAGCTTGATGGCTGTTGGAGCATCGGGGATATTACTTTTTTTCCTGAGGTATGTTTCCCGTTATTCTAAAAAATTATCCATTAAAACATCGCAGGAAAACTCAAATTTAAACAAGTTCTTTGTCCAGACCCTGCATGCCATGAAGTATTTAAAGGCCACTGCCCGTTTTGGCCACTTAAAGAAAAACATAGCCAATAGTATCAGGAAATTAGCTGCCTTTCGTTTCCGTTTAATGACAGCCACGGCATTTATTCAGGCAGTTAGGGAACCGTTCACGATCCTGGTGATGATAGGGATCATTGTTATCCAGGTACAATGGTTTGCACAACCTATTGCTCCTATCCTTGTGACCCTTATGCTTTTTTACCGAAGTATGAACCGCTTGGTTCAAATGCAAACTTCCTGGCAGCAGTTAATGAACACGGTTGGAGGGGTAGAAATGGTGCTTTCTGAATTCGAAGAAGTAAAAAAGAGTCAAGAGGAAAGTGGAACCGTCCTGGCAGGCACTTTTCAAAACAAAATCCGCTTGGAGAACGTAACATTTGCTTACCAGGAGAAAACCGTGTTGAAGGATTTAAATATTACCGTTCCGCGAAATAAAACCATTGCCATCGTGGGAGAATCCGGAGCAGGAAAATCGACCATGATTGACCTTTTAAGTTTAATACTTAAACCGGAACAAGGGGAAATTTATATTGACGGGCAGCCGTCCTGCGAACTGGATTATCGTTCCTGGCGGCAAAAAATTGGTTTTGTTACCCAGGATACAGTAGTATTTGACGATACAGTGGCCAATAATATAAGCCTTTGGACTTGTAACTACAATAAAAAACAAAATTGCCGCGATAAAATTGAAAGGATGGCCCGAAAGGCCCATTGCCATCATTTTATTGAAGAAATGCCGGAAGGCTTTAACACCATTATTGGTGACCGTGGTGTGCGGGTATCAGGAGGGCAAAGGCAGCGTTTGTCCATTGCCAGGGAGCTATTTAAAGAGCCTGAGCTGTTGCTTCTGGATGAAGCTACCAGTTCTCTTGATACAGAGTCTGAAAAAGAAATCCAGAAAAGCATTGATGAATTGAAAGGGCAAATGACGGTAGTGATTATTGCCCACCGGCTTTCAACCATCAAAAATGCTGATTATATTTATGTTTTAGATAAGGGGGTAGTAGTTGAAGAAGGAGGTTTCAATGAGTTAGCAAAGATCAAGAATTCTAAATTCAAGGAAATGACAGAAATGCAAAGTTTATGAGTTCCCCCTCACTATTTCTGCATATTGGTATGCATAAAACGGGTACTACTTATCTTCAAAATGTTGTTTTCCCACAAATTCCTGGTGTTTACTTTGTAAAAAATAATACAAAGTACAAAGATTTCTTTTTGAACTATCAATATCAAAATAAAATCCTTGTTAGTTATGAAGGGATGAGTGGTCAACCTGATGATGGCAATTGGTTTGAAAATTTTCATGATAACCTGAGTAAGCTGAAAGATCTTTTCCCAAATGCGGGCGTAATTATGGGAGTTAGGGAACATAAATCATTATTGAAGTCCATTTATAATCAACATCTACATGCTGGCGGAACTAAATCATTTGAAGAATATATTTATTCCAATAATGAAAGAAAGTACATATTTGATTATAATGATTTGTCCTTTCAAGAAAGGATTAAATTAATACAAAAATATTTTGATAATCTGTATATTTTTACGTTTACTGATTTTAAAGAAAACTTCTATGGATGTTTAGAAGGTTTTGAAAACTTTTTAGGACTACCTAATGGTGAAATAATTGATAAAGAATTTGAAAACCAACAAGCAAACAAGAGTGTAGGGTTACTTCAAGGCAGGCTTTTACGGAAGCTTAACAAAATAGATAATAACCTGAAAAAAATCCCTGGTTTACCTACCTTGAATAATAAATTTTTCAAAAAATTAAATATTCATCCAAGAGGTCTTTGCCAGATACGATTGAAAAACCTGGACAATAGAAGTTTGAACATTGAGGATTCTTTGCCAAGTGATTGGATTCAATTTATTGAGGAAGATTGGAATTGGACACTAAATTTTATTAGGAATCAAAATTGTCAACCTGGTTCACAAAAAAATAATGAGTAGCTTTTTATCTTTTCACTTCATATTAGCTATTAATATTAGTTGGTAGGTTTAGAGAAAATAAATCTTTCTTAATTTTTTAAAAACCAATGTTATAAAGAGATTTACAAATGCAGAAAGTACTTATAACGGGTGGTGCAGGCTACATAGGCTCTGTCCTGACCAAATTATTATTACGTAACAATTTCCAAGTGCGAATATTGGATTCTTTGAAATTTGGCGGAGAATCCATTGTGGATTTTTTCAATGAACCAAACTTTGAATTCATTAAGGGGGATGTTAGGGATTCTGAAACAGTCTCTATTGCTTTAGACGGAGTTGATGCTGTTGT
>CAZQQN010000076.1:3046-5029 GCA_964595485.1 uncultured Sphingobacteriales bacterium
AACACCTGATCTCGCTAAAAGTACCAATGTAGAAGGCTCCCGGCAAGTATATGATATGGCAAATAAACAAGGGGTAGGTAGATTTGTTTTTGCTTCAACTTGCAGCAATTATGGTAAAATGGACCTTTCTGAAGGTGGATATGTCAATGAAGATTCAAAACTTTCTCCTGTTTCTTTATATGCTGAAACCAAAGTAGAATTAGAAAAATACCTTTTGAACCAACCTGCCGGTAATCCCTGTAAACCTACCTGTCTGAGATTTGCTACGGTTTATGGTCTTTCCCCCCGCATCCGCTTTGATTTAACCGTAAATGAATTTACAAAAGAATTGGCTTTGGATAGGGAACTTGAGGTTTTTGGAGAGCAGTTCTGGCGTCCTTATTGCCACGTGGTGGATTTATCCAGGTCTGTATTGGCAGTTTTAGATGCCCCTGGAGATAAGGTGGCTAATGAAGTCTTTAATGTTGGAGATACCAATGAAAATTACCAAAAGAAAATGATCATTGATGAAATTCAAAGGCAAATCCCTGAAGCCAGGATCAAATATGTTCACAAAGAAGAAGACCCAAGGGATTACAAGGTTTCCTTTGAAAAAATCAATAAAAAACTGGGGTATCAGATATCTAAGACTGTTCCTGATGGAATTAAACAAGTAAGAGAGGTTATCCAAAAAGGAGTTATTAAAAACCCAGACGATAAAAAATATGGTAATGTTTAGTTTTTGGTTGAATGGTTGAGGGGTAGAAGAGGTTGAATCGTTGAACGGTTGAAATATTTAAAGTACCTCCCGGAATAAATCGATGCAAAATCCTGATTATAAATTCCCTTTTGAAAAACTGGAAGTATGGCAAAAGGCGAGAAGTTTAACGAAGCAGGTATATAACACCACTAAGAATTGTCAAGGTGTGGAAAAGTTTGGAATGGTTAACCAAATGAGGAGAGTTTCAGTATCAGTATGTTCTAATATTGCTGAGGGTTCTTCCCGAACTTCTAATAAAGACCAGGTTCATTTTTATCAACTGGCCTATAGTAGTTTGATGGAACTTATGAACCAGGTTATAATAGCTATGGATTGGGATTACCTCTCCAGTGAGCATGAAAAGGAGCACAGAGAAAAGGTTGGAAAAATTTCCAGACTGCTCATTTCCCTCCGCAATAGCCGATATAGTAATTAAACTCTTCAACCTTTAAACCAATCAACTATTCAACCTTTCAACGAAATAGTCAACTTCATTCGCACACTCTACAACGAGCCAGAGAATTTCATTCCCCTCCATGAACCACGATTCATTGGAAATGAGAAGGAATATGTGCTGAATGCCATAGATTCCACTTTTGTTTCATCCGTAGGAGCATATGTTGACAAATTTGAGGAGGAGATGGCGAAGATAGCAGGAACAAATTATGCCATAGCCACTGTCAATGGTACGGCTGCCCTTCATGCAGCTTTAGATGTGGCAGGTGTGGAGCGTGGTGATGAAGTCATTACACAAGCCATGACTTTTGTAGCGACCGTCAATGCCATTAAGTATACGGGTGCAGACCCTTTGTTCATTGATGTGGACCAAGAAACTTTAAGCTTATCTGCCGAAAAACTGGAGCATTATCTGAAAGCCAATACAAATCAAGGGAAGGATGGTTATGCCTACAATAAAGATACAGGCAGAAGAATCTCGGCATGTATGCCTATGCATACCTTTGGTTTCCCGGCAGAGATCGATAAAATTGTTAAAGTGTGCAAACAATTTAACATCCCGGTAATAGAAGATGCAGCGGAATCACTTGGTTCAACGTATAAAGATACCCATACAGGTAGCTTTGGTTTGATGGGTACTCTCAGCTTTAATGGTAACAAAACCATTACCTGTGGAGGTGGCGGAGCCATTATAACCAATGATGAAGCTCTGGCAGCAAGGGCTAAACACATTACTACCACTGCCAGGCAGCGCCATCAATGGGAATTCAGCCATGATCAGTTGGGCT
>CAZQQN010000077.1:0-5027 GCA_964595485.1 uncultured Sphingobacteriales bacterium
GAAATTCCTGAAGGGTATAAATGGACAGAAGTGGGCGTGATACCGGAGGATTGGGAGTTGTTAAAATTTTCCAATCTTGGCAAAGCAGAAGGTGGATATGCTTTTAATAGTGAAAAATTCAGCAATTATGGAGAATATCAAGTAATAAAAATGAGCAATATTTACCAAGGTCAGCTCGACCTGGAGAGAAGCCAATCTTTTTTAACACAATTAGATGAAAATGAGAAAAAGTTTATACTTGAAAATAATGATATTGTTATAACACTTACAGGAACAGTTGGAAAAGAAGATTATGGTTATTCTTTTCTGATTACTAAAGAGCAAAATCTTTTATTAAATCAAAGATTAGCTCGTCTAAAAATAACTAGTGCAAATCCATATTACATTAGTTATGAGTTAAAACAGAAAAGATTTTTTAAGCAATTTTTTCAATTAGCTAAAGGCGGTACTGGTAATCAAGCTAATGTAAGTACTAATGACATTGAGCAAATTTTAATCCCTTTACCTTCAGATTTAGAACAAAACTCCATTGCCACCGCCCTTTCCGATGCCGACAACCTGATCGCATCACTGGACAAGTTCATTGCCAAAAAGCGGGCGATCAAACAGGCCACCATGCAGCAACTCCTCACCGGCCAAAAACGCCTGCCGCGGTTTAGTGGGGAGTGGGAAGTGAAGAGGTTGGGGGATCTAGGTAATCCCTATGGTGGATTAACCGGAAAAACAAAAGAAGATTTTCAGCATGGAAATGCTAAATTCATTTCGTTTCTAAATGTAATGGAAAATGCAAGAATTGACATCTCTTCATTAGAGTTCGTTAATGTAAATTCCAATGAAAAACAAAATAAGGTACGAAAAGGAGATATTATTTTCAACGGTACTTCCGAAACTCCTGATGAAGTAGGTATGTGTTCTGTTTTATTAGATGATATTCAGGATTTGTATTTAAATAGTTTTTGCATAGGATTTCGCTTTAATAAAGATTCGGATGTAAATGGGAAGTATTTATCATATTTTTTTAGAAGCCAAGAAGGTAGAAAAATCATGCAAGTATTAGCTCAGGGTGCAACGCGATATAATTTGTCTAAATCTTCATTGGTGAATGTTGAAATACCTCTACCTTCCTTATCCGAACAGACTGCTATTGCTAATGTCATTTCAGATATGGATCAGGAAATCGAAGCCCTGGAAAACAGCAGAGAAAAAACCCAACAAATCAAGCAAGGCATGATGCAGGAGTTGTTGACGGGGAGGACCCGATTAATCGATAAAAAAGAAAAGGCTTATGGCTGAACTTTATGATGAAATAGTTTCCTGGCTCCATGATCAACCCGACTGGATTCAGGAGGCCGCAGATCGCCTTCTATCTAAGGAAGAATTGGCTGATTTCGATATTTCTGAATTGAAGGATTATTTAAAGTCTGAAGACGGTCAAAAAAAGACAGATCATCGAAAGTTTACTGGTTTAAGTCAAAAAGGAGGAGAAAAAACTGAACTTCGTCTCAAGTCAATTGGAGACATTCAGGGAATTGAAAAGCTATCACCCCGTACCCCACTTAATTTTGGTAAGGGGAATTTATCCGTCATCTACGGGCATAATGGCTCTGGTAAATCCGGTTATGCAAGGATCATAAAAAGGGTCTGTGGTAAACCGAGAGCCGAAGATTTGATGCCTGATGTGTTCCAAAACATGCCCACTGAGCGAAAGTGCACAATAGAATATCAAATTGATGAAGATGATAAGTCAGTTGAATGGCAAGCCAATGATGAATCCATAGAAGACCTTGAATCTGTTGATATTTTTGATGGTGATGAGGCGGGTTTTTATCTCAAAGGGGAAACCGAAGTGTCTTATACTCCTCGTGAAGTAGCACTTTTTGAAGCATTGGCCGGGGTTTGTGATAAGGTCAAGACTAAGCTTCAGGAAGAACAAGGTCAATTAACCAGCAAGTTACCCAAATTACCTGATGAATACGTTGATACAGAAATAGCCAAAAAGTATAATAACCTCAAGGCCAGCCAAAGCGAAGAGGATATTGCTGACATAATAACCTGGAATGAGGAACTTCAAAAAAAACTGGAGCAGATCAAGGAGCGACTAAAAGCTGCTGATCCGTCCAAACTTGCCAGGACTAAATCTTCCAAAAAGCAACAACTTGATCAAACGATTGGAAAAATTAAATCGGCAATAGCGCTTGTAGATCAAAATGCTTGTAAGAAGCTTCAGGAAACTAAAAACAATGCCATAGAAAAAAGGCAAATTGCCACCAAAGGAGCAAAAGAACAAACGGCTTCAGCACAACTTGAAGGGATTGGTACCAAAACATGGAAAGCCATGTGGGAAGCTGCAAAGGAATATTCTACAAAAGTTGCTTATCCCGATCAAGAGTTTCCTGTAACGGAAGAAGGTGCTCGTTGTGTTTTTTGCCATCAGGAACTAAACCCCGATGCCCGGCAACGTTTGCAGGATTTTGAGCAATTCGTTCAAGGGAAATTGGAAAATGAGGCAAAGCAGGCTGAGCAAAGCTTAAAAGAAGCTATCGATAAACTACCTAAGATTCCTTCCGAAGCTGATTTGAAAACGGCTTGTGAGGCAGCAGGCCTGGATGAAGAATGGGTTCCAAAGCTCAATGAGTTTTGGCAACAGGTAAAACAGGTTTCAGAAAAATTACAGGATAAGAAAATTACAGATCCTATTGAAGGTGTTCCTTATCCAACTGAAATATTAAAACCCTTAGAGGAACAGTCAGAATCTTTAAAGGGCCAGATAGAACAACATAGGAAAGATGCAAAAGGATTTGACAGGGAAAAGGTAAATATGCAGCGCCTTGAGCTGGAAGCCCGGAAATGGACCAGTCAGCAAAAAGAAGCCATTAAAGCAGAGATTGACCGGTTAAAAAAATACGATCAATTTGAAACCTGGAAAAAGAAGGCAAATTCAAGGAGTATTTCTTTAAAAGCTGGCGAGATTTCAGAAAAGGCCATTACTGAGGAATACGTTTCCAGGTTCAATCAAGAACTGGAAAGCTTAGGGGCAGAAAGAATACAGGTAGAATTGGTAAAAACAAGAACGGAACGTGGTGAACCCAAGCATCGAATTCAGCTTTGCAATGTTCAAAACGGAGCGCCTGATCCAACCACGGTTTTAAGTGATGGAGAACGGAGAATAGTAGCGCTTGCAGCATTTCTTGCCGATGTTACTGGCAGGCCTGAACCCGCTCCATTCATTTTTGACGACCCGATCTCTTCTTTAGATCATGATTTTGAATGGGAAGTGGCTATCCGTTTGGCAAGATTAGCACAAGAACGTCAGGTAATCGTACTTACGCATAGGCTTTCTTTGTATGGGGTTTTGGATGATGCTGCTAAAAAATTGGGGGATCAATGGAAAAAGAAAAATTTAGAACAAAACTGTATTGAAGCCTTAGCAGGAAAGGTAGGTAACCCTGCAAGTGAACAAGCATGGTCTCAAAAAACTGACAAAGCCAATAACACACTTATTGATCGTCTTCATAAAGCGAGAAAAGAGTTAGACAATGGGGGCGATTCTGAAACATATAAAAGCCAATTAAAAAGTATTTGCACGGATTTCAGAAAGTTACTGGAGCGAACTGTAGAAGATGATTTATTGAACTCGGTTGTGAAAAGACATCGAAAAAGTGTAACAACAGATAATAGAATTGATAGATTATCTAAAATCGAAAGTAACGACTGTGAATATTTGGATAAACTAATGACCAAGTATTCAAAGTTCGAACATAGCAGATCTGAAGAACAACCCGTTGATATTCCAGAGGAAGCTGAATTACAACAAGATCTTGAGGGATTAAAAGAATGGCGTGAAAAATTTAAGCGTAAATAAAAATAAATGTCCCTCCCCATCAACATAGAAGAACTCATCCATGGCCAAGTGATTGAATGGGAACGGTTGGAATTCAAAAGAGATTGGAATCCGGAAGCCGTGCTGCATACTTTGTGTGCCTTTGCCAATGATATCAACAATTGGGGTGGCGGCTATATCATTGTGGGCGTAGCGGAAACAAATGGTCGTCCGGTTCTTCCCCCGGAAGGACTTGATCCGGATCGGATTGATGGTATTCAAAGTGAGTTAACCCAAATTTGTCACCGCATTTACCCCCATTACCTGCCTATTTCGCAACCCTACCTGTTTCAGGAGCAACACATTTTGGTGATTTGGGCTCCTGCTGGTGACATGCGCCCTTATTCTGCTCCGGTAAGTTTGGCGAAAGGCAAACAACAACGGCATTATTACATAAGGCAAAACGCTAATACCATCCAGGCACAGGGGACAAGCCTAAGAAGGTTGCGGGAATTGACTGCCCGTGTTCCTTTCGATGACCGGATTAACCAGGAAGCTTCGCTTAAAGATTTGGATTTGGGTTTAATCCGGGATTTTCTGTATCAGGTGAATAGCAGCCTTACTGACGAGAGCTCTTCATTACCCCTTTCTTATTTGGCCAGGCAATTAGCCATAGCCAAAGGGCCGGATGAAGATCTGCGTCCGGTCAATGTAGGCCTCATGTTTTTCAATAAGGAACCCCATAATTTTTTCAGGAATGCCTGGATTGAGGTCGTGCTTCGCAAAGACGATGCCGGCAAATCTTTTAGTGAAAAATATTTTAAAGGGCCTGTGCATCATCAATTGAAGGATGCCCTTGCTTATATTGAACATCAGATCATAGAAGAGCGGGTGACCAAAGTATCCGGTCAAGCGGAAGCCGACCGGTATTACAATTTCCCCTACGATGCCGTAGAAGAAGCTTTGGCAAATGCGGTCTACCATAAGAGCTATGAACTTCCTAATCCCATAGAAGTGCAAGTATGGCCGAACCGGATCGAGGTATTGAGCTTTCCGGGACCAGTGCCACCGGTAGATCAACAGATCCTGGCAGAAAATAAGCGCATTGTAGCGCGTGATTATCGCAACCGCAGGGTCGGTGACTTCTTGAAAGAACTCCATCTTACCGAAGGCCGCGGTACAGGCATTCCAACCATGCGAAATGCCA
>CAZQQN010000078.1:0-4974 GCA_964595485.1 uncultured Sphingobacteriales bacterium
CAAGGGGTATTGGCCGTCTTTCCGGGCACGGTCAATGGCCGCCCTGGCCAGCCAGGAAGCCCGTTCGTATTGCTGCCACAGCGGATGATTGTCAGCTTTTAGCTTAGCAATCATTTGCTTCCGGTCCTGGGCACGGGGGGCTTTGGCAATGTCCGGTTTGCGGGCGGCAAACCATTCCACTTCCTGCATTTTCATGCGGTCCCACGGCGGATTCCCGATCACCGCATCAAAGCCACCCCTTGGGCGTTGCTTTTTCCAGTTGTCCCACAAAGTGGGGAAGGCTACCTCCCAATTGAAAAAACGCTGTTCTTCAACCAGGGCTTTAGCTTCCTGCAGCAGCGCGTTGAACAGGGCTAAGCGGTTATGGTTGGTATCTGCTGCTTCAAAGGTCTGGGCAATGGTTACCACATCCCCGAACTGGCCGTCCAGGAAATCATTGATCACCGTTTTACGCTCTTTGTCCCCGTTATCCAGCCAGCGAAAAGCATGGTAAAGCTGTAAAAACCGGTTCAGGGGCCGGGTTGCCCGCTCCACCGTCTCAAAAGTGGTAGCGGAGGTTTCCACTTCCGCAATATCGGCATCAGTCAGGTTTTCCACTTTGATCATTCCCTCGGCCGATTGCTTCGCACTTTGAATGGTCTGGTTGGAAAGCAGGTTGCCCCGCTTGCTGAGCTCAGCCTGCACATCGGCCACCCATTCGCCAAACAAGGAATCCCCGCATCGCAAATGGTGATCGAGGAAAGACAACGGGGCGCCCACGGTAAAGGTGTGCAGCCAAAGGGAAACCTTGGCCAGTTCCACGGCCATGGGGTTTTTATCCACCCCGTAAACGCACCGTTTCAGGATCATCCGCCTGATGATATGGCGGTCATCCAGTTGCTCCGCTTTCACAATCCAATTGTGGTTCCTGGCCTGCTCCAGGATTTTGTTCCGGATGTTGCTGATACGTTCCACCAAGGGGGATTCATACGGATGCTTCGAATCGGACCACGGTACCTGGCTTTCGGTTTCATCCAGGATCTCGAGGATTTGATCCGCCAAATAATCCACCAGCGAGACCAGGAAGTGGCCGCTACCCATAGCCGGATCGCACAGCTTAAAATCCAGTATGGCCGAAGCCGGGTCCTTTTTCTGAAGGGTTTTGTTCTTCTGATCCTTAGCGGTGTTTTTTGGCCTTAATTGCTCAATTTGGGCATAAAAGGCCTCTTTTTGTTCCCGGATAAGCGGCCCTACGGTCTCTTTCAGGATCACCTGAACCAGGCTGTCGGGTGTATAATAGCTGCCGCTGCTTTTCCGGGCAAAGATATTGGGATTCACTTCAATGGTCCCCTCATCATTCATGTAGGGGTAATATTCCAACACCCGCTCATAAATGGAGCCCAATTGCTGAACGGAGAGGTCCCGGTAGTTGATCCACTTTTTCCGGTTGCCTTCCGGTCGCCTGGATAATTGGTCCATGATGAAGGCAAAATCCGCATCCGGTATTTTGGCCCGGTTCAGCAGGGCGGTTTCGCTCACATTGAACAAACCCCCGTTGTAGGGCGGAAGGCCGATGCTTTCATCACCTTTATCGATGGCTTCGAAGAGGTTTTGCACATGGTGGTAGTAATTATCCCTTCGTTGGCTAAAAGTATCCTGTGCATCGATGCGTTGGGCGATATCTTCCCGTACGCGCTTGCGAAGGCCGTAATCATCATAGTGCTCATCGTACACCGGCAGTAGGTTCCGGTCCTCCGCATAAAGCAGAAATAGCAAACGGTACAACAGGGTAAGCGCATTGTTCTTCAGTTCCTCGAAATAAGCATCATCCGGTTCGCGGGGCGCTTGCGGGTCATTTTGCTTTAGTGCATTCAGCAACCGGGGATATACTTGATGAAATACAACATCACTTAAGCTTTCAGTGACCTTTAGCTCCCAGTATTTACCCTGTTCAAGGATAAGTTCATGGAAAGTCTTGCCTTCCCACTGAGGCTGAAAAGCTGCCTGGCGAAAGAGCAGGTAAAAGACCTTTAGCCAATCCTGCCGGGCTGAACCCCTGAAATCCATTTCAGGCTGAAATCCCTCTAAACCGAGGATCAATGGCAAATCAAATTCGATAAAATCCTCGGATTTGGATTGAGCCCGGCTGTAATAAATCCGCCATAAGCGCCCGTTGGTCAGCATCCCCCAAACGATCTTCCCCTCGGAAGCCACGTCCACAGCCGTTAAATACCGAATGATCTGGTTGGACGGGATCCGGTCCATGGGTTGACTGCTCTTCCGGTCCAAAGGGGTTTGCCAGGCTTTGGCCTCCACAATCAGGCGGCCCTGCTGGTAGCGTTTCCAGGGGTCTTTTTCCTGGTTGGCCTTTTGTTTATGGGCTTTGTCGTCAAACAGTAAATAATCCGGAACATCAAAACGGGAGGCATTCTGCTCTGCCAGGAAGTGTTCCCAACCCAGGGCCTTCAATACCGGCTCGATCAGGTCCTTTTCTGTCGTGGCCTCATTAGGCTTCTCATGGATGGGAAAGTCTTTGAACAAGGCTTCGAGCTGTTCCCGGAAGCCATTCACCTCAAGGTCAGACAAACTTTGCCAGTCCTCATAATCAATGATGCCTTCGGTCAGGAAATCCTGGGTAAAGAGGTGGCCTCGGAGCATAGCGGTTTGATTAGAACATTCTTAGGAACAAAGATAAGGGATGGTAACAATTAGATTTTAAAATACAAATAAATTGGGTTATCATAAGGCATCGTTTCCTAACAGGTCCGACCCTCTCCATCCAAAAGGGGAACTCCCAGATACACAACTTTTTTAATTGTTCGGTGACAATATTCTTAATGCTTATTTATCTTCACCTAATATTCCGGAATGTTCTTCTTTTATTAAATTTTCGATTTTAGGCATGATTGAGTTAATGAACTCATTGAAAGTCGTTTTATAATTATCGCTACCTAATTCAAATCGTTTAACGTGAGCCATGTTTTTCTCCAGCTCATTACTCAAATTATTAATTTGGCCTTTTTCCTTGTTTATAAAAAGTAAACGGAGGTAATTGAGGTTTTTAAGTAATTCTTTTTGATTAAACTTGATTTCCTCTTGTTTTCTATTTAAATCGGCTGTTGGGTCTCCATTAGAAGTCTGTGTTTTCTGAAGTTCATTTTTGACTGAAGCAAAGGTAGCATTATATTTATCAATGCTTGAATGCCAAGTATTATAAGCCAAAACAGTATTGCCGGTAGCATTCCTAACATTGTCTAACCACTGTGATTTAGCATTTTCCCGAATTTGTTTGTTAACTGATTTTTTATTAACACAAACAGAGTAAAGCGTCACTGATACCAGGCCGATACTGGTCAAAATGGAGATTATTGTATCCCAACCTATTCCATTGGAAAAATTTTTTACGACAACTGTATCCATCATTATTAGATTTAAATTTATGAAAAATAAAGCAATACCAAATGGTAAAGGTCAGGTCAAATATGGAGGTAAAAAGCATTTTCCCAACCATTGTAGATTAATGTGAAATTCTTCAAAATATCCCTCCCTAAAAGGGCATCATGGGATTGTTTATTCAAATCAGCGGACAAACATCTCAAAGCAAATCCTTGCTTGGGTAGGATTTCGTTTAGTACAAAAGTCGCATCATAGGTGTATTGCTGGGTTTCTCCCCCTGGTGTTTGCACATTAATGAGATTATGAGCAAAAAGGTTTAAATTTTTGACAACGGTGCGATCGATAGAAGTATGAGAAGCACCCGTATCAATTAAAACATAAACAGATGAGGAGGGAATAACATCATTGGTCTTTTGCAATTCCTCCCTAACCGGCTTTGGTGGCAGTATCGAAATATTAAGTGTGGGTCCTACTTTACTTAATTCTCCAAATTCAAACCGTTGTTTTGGCATTAGGTAAAGGTTAAGTTCTTGGAAAAGTTGGCTGAGATACTATCCCAATCGTTGTAAATATCCCTAATCAGAAAAGAAACGTTCCCAAAAGCTTTGATGCCTTCTTTTAGGGCATCTTCTCTGGCTTTCCAAACGCCCAATACTTCATTATTTTTAATAACAACATAGCCCCCGTCAGGATGTTCGTTTTGCAATTCTCCCTGCTTCTGGTTAAATACTTCAAGTTCTTTTTCTAGCGCTTGTGCCATAATGAAAGGAATCTTTTATTCAATAAGAGTATTACTAATTCCAAAAATAGTAACATTATGGAAGCTAAAAAATTCCGGTTACAGATCGAAGCATATTGACGCCCCTTATCCGGCTTTGAAAAAAGGGGTTTTGAGCAATGCCATTCCGACTCATTTTGCCTCCTTCTTCTCAAAAGGTAAGTATTTGAAGTATGTTGCCCTTTTTTTCGAGCTTTTCCCGGAAGCCATTCACCTCCAGGTCAGACAAACTTTGCCAGTTATCATAATCAATGATCCCTTCGGTCAAGAAATGCTGGGTAAAGAGGTGGCCAAGGAGCATGGTAAAGGATATGCATTACTATTACGCACAAATGTAATGGATAAGAGTGAGGACTTGAGTGTTGAGCAGGCTGGTACCTATTTAAGCAAGGTTAAAGATTATTTTCGGTTCTATTCATAACGTCTTCGATTAAATTCAGCTTACTTTGAAAGTTTTTTGATGCTTTTTTGTCGTAAAACCAATCATTCAACCTTTCCTTGATATCGTCACTTAAGAAGGTGTTTGATTCGTTTAAAATGATTTGAACAGCACTTTTATCGTTGGTAACATAATGACCGGTTAAAGCCCAGGCAATTTTCTTGACCAATCCTATTAAAATTCCGTCAAGGTTTAGGGCTTCATTGGAATCATTGAGCAATTTTTTATAATAGGGGAATCCAAAAGGGTCGTTAAAAAGGAGTTTCTTTCTCTCCCCGAAATTGGTGGGTATGGCACGAAAACCTCCAAGGTTTCATCTTGGTCACACTCCACGATTAAAGGAATAGAAATCCTTGGAGGTTTATCAGGTTAATAATATATA
>CAZQQN010000079.1:0-4817 GCA_964595485.1 uncultured Sphingobacteriales bacterium
CTCCTTTCACTACCTTCCGGTTGCCGGAAGCCCTTATCACAGGCCCTTTGCGGGACAGCATCAATCAAATTCAGGTTGATTTCGGTGACAGTTCTGGTTACCAACTTGTACAACCTGGCAACAATTATACCATTACCTACCCAGATACTGGAAAAAAGATTTTAACTTATAAGGTAACCTTGAAAAATGGTGATACCCTTTATACGCATGCTCACCTTCAAGTAAATCCTGCATCAAGTGCTATTTATGGAGTAACATCTGATGAGCACTTTTCCATTGAAGCCGATAATTCGGATCAAGGACATTATGGTGCCCGTGTAGATATAGAATATGGTAATTGTAACAATGACCAAGAACTTAAACGCCCACTAATTGTAGTAGAAGGCTTTGATCCCAAGTTTTTGGATCCTGGTACACCCCGAGGCGAATTACATTATTTTGATTTTAGAGAACGCTTAAATGATGAGAATTTCTCAGTAGATTTAGAAGATGCCAACTACGACCTGGTATATGTGGATTTTAATCGGGGCGCGGACCGTATCCAGCGCAATGCACGGGTCCTGATGGATGTGATCCGGGAGATCAATGACAGGAAAACTACTTGCCAGCCTAATACGGTTATGGGATACAGCATGGGGGGCTTGGTAGCCCGTTGGGCCTTAAAAACCATGGAAAATAATGGGGAAGAACATGATGTAGCCAAGTTCATCAGTTTTGACGCCCCGCATCGTGGGGCCAATGTTCCGCTGGGTTTGCAGTATATGTTTCAACACCTGGCGAGCATTAAAGTAGCAGGATTCAAGCCAATTAATCAGGATGAACAATTACGCAGGTTAAAGAATGTATTTACTACTCCGGCTGCAAAGCAAATGTTATTATTTAGGGCACAGGATTTTGATCAAAATGTAGAAGAGTTTAGTCGTGTGGTCAAGGATGTAAGGAACTCAGGTTTTTTAGGTAAGCTTGAGGATTTAGGTTGGCCCCAGAAATGCAGGAATGTAGCAATTGCTAATGGCTCTCAAGTAGGCAATAGAATGGATGCCTACAATAGAGGCGATCAAATATTAGATTTTGATGCGGAAAATAGCCTCATTGTACCGATATTTAGAATGGCTCCTTGGGGAACGGTAGGGGGAGCAATTGCATCAATAGGAGGCTCACTGGTAAAAGGTTCTGGGGCTTTACTCATTCCTTTAGCGGCATCAGTATTAACAGCTTATGATGTTAACTTCAGGGCTGATGCTATGCCGGGTACTAACAGCAATAATGGCTTTTTATACAAAGGATCTATATCATTACGATTTTTAGGAGGGGGAGGGTTTGTCCTCAATATTATTACCTCTACGAGGGTGAAAATGGAAAATCCTGAGGGTATAGATGACTGCCCAGCAGGAACTTATGAAGTTAATATAAATGAAGCTGATGTTGAAAACGCGTTACCCGGTGGTGGGAGTTTTACTTATGATGCTGATCAAATATCTTTTATTCCTACCACAAGCGCTTTAGATATTGATATTGACGATACGAATGGTGAAGGTTATGATTTCAATGTACAAAACAACGATATTACTGCCCAACCGAAAATAACCAAAGTAACTGAATATGAAGCTCCTAACGGATCACTTTCTGGAACACCTGACAATGAAGCTCATCGTAGCTTTTCGCAATATAATACTGAATTTTTGGTGGATGAACTGGTGGAAGGTTTGGATGTTGGCACTTTGACCAATGCTACTTATAACCTTGGAAAGAGCATTGGTGATGAAATAAGTACCACACATATCATAAATGACTTAGACATTGGTTCTAACGGGTTATTAGGCATTAATTCTGACCATCCTATGATGTATAGTAACTCAGGGTTACCCAAGCCCACAGCTGAAAGTAATTTTCAAGCCATAACGGTCGGCTTTTGTGATTTTACAGATATTACTGTTGACCAAGGTGGTAAAATAACAATTGGAGACGGCAATGGAAGAAATGGAGAATTGGTTATATCAGAAAACAGTACATTATATCTCGGCGGTTTTTCACCCAGTAATAAAGGTGTATTAACCATAAACAACAATTCTAAGTTAATTATAAAAAATAATGCTTCATTAATCATCAATCCAGGAGCTGAAATTACACTAAATGGGCCAAATGCTGAATTGATTATTAAAGGGCGGTTAGTTATCAAAGATAATGCAACCTTCACTTACTCCGGCGGTAATGCCGGCAGCGGGCATGTGGTATTTGATGATTCGTGGCCATCCGACAATATCATTTTCGGCAATAATACCAAATTTAAACTTAGTGGTCAGGGTCAAAATGATCCCATTCTAAAAGTTAAACAAAAAGATCTCTATATCTCGGGTCAAAACAGTTTTAGTAAAACGCCCGAAGAATTCACTTTAGAAAACGGTGAAGTTATCATGGACAAAGGCGCAAGGATCTTTACGCACTCTCCATATGTAACATTTGACAACATTCATATGCATGCTAAATATAATAAAAGCTCCTATGATCCCAGTGTGTCCCATCGAGGATTAGAAATTTGGCCCACATCAAAAAATGATATAATCTTTTTAAATGATAGCAAGATTGAGGATGCAAACCATGGTGTACATCTTTTCCTACAGCATGTTGGTAAATTACCTAATTTGGGAACTGCTCGCCTAACGCTGGAAGATTGTAAATATGGTTTTCATACTGAAGACGGTGGTGCTCACTTTACGGGCGATTTGATTGACAATAAAATTGGTTGGTTTGGTGAAAACATGACCCTACCATCCGAGATCAATACCGGATTGGTTAAGGAAAATCAAACAGGGATCAAATTTACAGGACCTGCTTCCAACACGCTTAGAATAACCAAAACTACCATAAAGAGAAACATTAGTGGCGTTAAATACACCGGTAATAAAGTAGAAGCTTTTTGCAGTGATATTGTTAAATACGTCAACACTGGTGTAAAAATTGACGAAGGAAAGTTAAGTTTAAGCTCTAAGACTACTCCGAGGACTGGTTACGTCAGTTTTAATAGCTTTAATAATGGGGGTTTTAGTACCTCAATAGAATTGTACCCCGGCAAAATTGCCATGAACAAAGGCTACAACGCTTTATCAAAGAAAAGTGTTGATATCCAAGGATTTAGGTATGGTATAATCAATAATCCTACAGGGCAACTACCAGCCCTTAGGAAAAAGGCTAACCGTAATTATTGGGGTGAAAGCAACAACTTTTATTCTGAAAAACCGATTTACGGTCGAAACTATAAATATGATTTGACCTTAGCGTTTCCTTTTCCTCTCCCATACTTACCTCCTTATGCTAACTACAAGTTTGACTTGATAGATAAAAATATCTTACAAAACCAATCTGTGCCAACATGTCCAACTAATCCCCAAGATGATGGGGGATGGGATTACCAGTTTGGGATTATTAAACCTAATGAGGGTTTTCCGGTTATAAGTGTTGGGCAATTTGCCGGAGAAAACCTGAGCCAAGCTATGGAGCAAACAGTAGAAAATTTATACAGTGAATCACAAGCTCCAAACGTTATTAATGAATTTAACGAAATACTCACCAATCCAATAGCAACAAAAATGAGCGATAGTCAAAGATCCGCTGTCAATTACCTTTACGACCAAGCTTACGATTACATGTTAGAGGCAGTTGGAAAAGGTGTTGATAGTGGAGAGATAGTACTGGATAGCACTGAAGGTTTAAATCCCTCTTTGGTAAAAGTTAAAAATGTCCAGGATAAATTGATAGATTCACTGAATCCCCAGGAAAACCCTGGCGATTACAAGGCTAAAGTCGATCTAACCATCGATAAAGCCAATATTTATGCCTTGGATGATCAATACAATGATGCTTTATCAGTGCTTAACAACATGGAAAACTGGGTTAATACCACCCATGATACGAAAAGAATTGATTATTGGCAGTGTGCTATTAATAAAGAAAAGGCCATAGCCAATGGTACTATTCCAATGGATTCGGTCAGCTTTTATAGTAACCAGTGTTCTTATCCATTCCTTGATACTGTTATTATGGAAGATTCTACTGGCAATGAAATGCCATTGTCAAAAGATAATATTGCTAGTGAAGATGAAAAACCGGAATTTCAGGTTTATCCTAACCCAACAAAGGCTAAAACCAGGATCCGACTTTCAGCATTAAAAAACCAAGAGGTTACTATTCATCTTATTAACAGCAAAGGGCAAGTTCTAAGGAGAGTCCTTGAAAATCAAACCATTCCCTCTAAAACATTTGAAAACACAATAGATTTAGAAGGTTTACCTTCAGGTAATTACTTCATAAAGGTAATGAGCACAAACAGAGCATTTGAAGAACAGGTGCTAAAGGTGGAATAACCGTTCATGACGAATTCATGACAAATTAAAAAGGTGGAGTACGGTGCTCCACCTTTTTTTTTTATTGATCAAGATTAAGAGCAGCTTCCAAACCCACCATGTAATTCCTTGGCATGCCGGGATAGTAGTAGCGCGGGCTGCCGCCATAACCAGGGATATTGGGGACGATCATGGAAGCGTATTTTTCATCGGTAAGGTTGCGTGCGGTAGCTGACAGCGTAAATTGAAAAGGCCCGGTTTTGACCTGGTACTGCAGGCCGGTATTAAAGATCTGGTAGGAATGGGCTTCTGCGGAATTGGCATCATTGACGGGCATCGCTGCACGGTATTCCGATCGGAAGCGAAGGCTAAGCTGATGCGCTACCGTACCCCGCTTTTGCTGGAAAGGAATCAAACGGACTCCGGCTTTCAGGAAGTGCGGCGCTGTACCGGGCAGGCGGTTGCCATCGTACGTCT
>CAZQQN010000080.1:0-708 GCA_964595485.1 uncultured Sphingobacteriales bacterium
TGATGTTTTGAGATTCAAATATTTTTGTGCCCCATTTGCTGAATATCCTTAATTGAAACTTTTCTATGGCATCATCTCTTGCTATCGTAACGCCAAAAGTTTCATTAACATAGTTATTGTCCGGTGTAAAAGCATTCGGCACGTAATAATCCGGTTCTATAATATTTACTTTGGTAGAGTCTTTAAGTTTACATCCATGTTTGTCAATAAGTGTTATATGGTATTTTTGTGTGTCTACCGGATTAGCTAGAGGGGTTTCGCAATTATTGCAAATAAATCCTGTATCCGGTTTTGCTACAAAGTCAAAAGGGATGCTATCATTATTGGTTTTGTAAGTTAATTCGGCAGAATCGCTCAAAATTGTATCATAAGCATCTTTAAAACTAAAATGACGCTTTGGTGGCTCTATTATTTCCTTTTCCAGGTATTCGGAACAATTATTGCTATCCGTTACGTAAATATTGTAGTTACCATTTGGGATGTTGGTAACCAATGTAGTATCATTGGAAAGAGAAGGTTTATTCCATTGGTAGTTATAAGGCTTGGTACCCCCCTCCACTGAAATAGAAATATAGCCGGTTGAATCGTTATGACAGTAGACGTTCCTAAAAGAATCCATACTAACTTTTAAATCTGGTGGTTGGGTAATTCTAATACTATCCTCTATTGAGCAACCTTCTTTATCGGAAACTCTAACAGTGTACATGC
>CAZQQN010000080.1:718-2683 GCA_964595485.1 uncultured Sphingobacteriales bacterium
ACATGCCCGTATCTAAACCCGTAAAGCTGTAGCCTGGATTGGCTCCTGAGCAGAATAAGGAATCACTGGAACTTATTTTGTAATAGTAATGACATGATAGGCCATTCGACCCACCAGAGGCATTAGCAAAAATGCTTCCGGTCTTGGCATTGTGACATTTTACATCATCTTTCGAAAGGTTTAAACTTAAGGGCCCCGGCTCGTTTATAATAACAGAATCGGAAGCTGAGCAATTATTTTTATCAGTTATGGTTACATAATAAGTATCTACGGGCAAACCAGTAATTGTTTTGGATGTATCAGTTGTATTCCAGGAGTAACTGTAAGGAGCTTCACCACCATTGACATTGACGGTTATGCTTCCATCTGCCTTTCCTTTACAAGTTACATCTTCTTTTATAAAATTAATGTTGAATTCACTTGGTTCTCGAATGATAAACGTGGTGGTGTCATTTCTTCCTAAAGCGTCAAAAGCAACAAGATCATATTGGCCTCCATTCAGGTTTTTCTGAGTAAATGTATTGTTTGAAGCATTTTCTGAAGAATCGCTACCGCCTCCTGGGTTAATTTGATAGCCATAAGGCGGGGTTCCACCTCCTATGTAAAAATCAACTGTTCCATTGCCATCACCAGGGCAAGTAACATGGGTTGTATTGGTAACCTGCACATTAAATGATTGCTGGGACTGTGCGTCAGTCAAATTCGAAATAAAGAAGAAAATAATGGTCATAAAAGTAACTGTAAAGTACTTATTCATTGTTTGATTAGTTTTTCAGTATGGATCAATTTGTTAACACCGTTAAAAAACGCAATAAAATAAACCCCCTGCGCTAAATTGCTTAGTCTGATTTGCTCAATTTCATTTTTTTGTAATATCATCGTTTCGGACAAAAGCTTTTTACCGCCTAAATGATGAACTGTAAAAGTTAATTCCTGATCTTTGGAAAAGTTAGATTCTACTTGAATGGAATTATGAAAAACATTGGGAGATACATTAAGCACATCAACGCTCGATTTATTTTTTTTAATGTAAGTTTTAGGAATGGATATTGTACCGTAGGCCGTGTCAGTTTGGCAATCATTGGATACGGTAAGTTGGATATTAAATGAAGTAGTATCTGAAACTTGAAAGGAGTGTACCGGATTTTCCTTAGTACTGGTAAATCCATCCCCAAAATTCCAATAAGATGCTTTATGGAAACGGGATTGATTAATGAAACCGATGGTTTTGGAAAACCCGGTATCTTTAAATTTAGCTACCGGATTATTTTTTATAGTTATGTAGGCACTATCCAATGTAGAACAGTGGGCTTCACTAATTTCTGCTGCATACCATCCGGTGTCTTCGGGATCAATTACCGGATTTTCAACAAGGAATTCATTCTTATACCATTTAACCTTATCAGGTTCTACGGCTGCATTTAGATTAGTACCCTCGCAAACCGCAATATTGGAATCAATGTCAAAATCCGGGTTAGGTTTAAGATTGAGCAATACAGTATCAAAATTAGTACAGCCAAGATTATTGGTAACCTGTACCCAATATTGCCCTGAATCTTTAACGGTAATTTGAGGAATGGTATCTCCGGTTGACCATAAAACGGATGCATTATCCATTTCTGAATCAAGAGAGTGAATGCCACATACGGCAGTATCAGAACCTAAGATACCATCAATTGGTGGTTCGGGAATTTCAGTTACATTAATTGAGTCTGTAGAGGTACATCCCTGATTGTCTGTTATTGTTACGCCATATCGACCGGGTGAATCCACGTAAATATTTGATGAAGTAGCGCCTGTAGACCATTTAAAGCTATCAAAAGGGTTGGCAGGGTTGGTAATTTCAAGCCTTGCTGAATCACTTTCACAAAATCCTGCATCCTCTTTTTCAAATGAAATAGGTCTTGCTACATCTATGCTCTTTATTATGCTGTCTTCGCCACTGTAATTTTCATAGAAAACTAC
>CAZQQN010000080.1:2693-3566 GCA_964595485.1 uncultured Sphingobacteriales bacterium
TTGCCAGGTTTGGGGTTATAGAAATGGACGGGATCCTCCTTTTCACTAATGGCTCCATCTCCAAATTTCCATAAATAGGAAATAACAGAATCATTGGAAGTTTGATTGATAAACTTAGCCGTGTCATCAAAACATACGGGTTGATCCTTTATTTTAAAATCCTGGCCAAATGTTGGTGTACAAATCAAAAGAAGGCCCAGTAGTACAATGATCTTGAAAATTGATTGATCATAGCTTAAGTATTTTTTTGCTAATAATTGTTTTGCCATCTTCATCAAAAATTGAAAGGAAATACGGTCCACTTTGCAACTCAACAACATTAATTCTTTCTTTTAATCTACCAGCCATTTTCTCAAATTCTTCTCCATAAACTTGGGTACCTTGTTCATTGTGCAAGGTTATTTTTATGATTTCGCTTAAAGGACTGCTGTATTCAATATTAAAGTAATCTTGAGCCGGATTGGGATAAATTTTAATATAACTATCCTCCTTCAGCTTTTCATAGATGGAAGAAGGAATGTTAATGGTTTTGCTCAAGGTATCTTCATCGCAATCGTTGGCTACAATTAACTGAACATCATAAGTCTTTGTTGAAGTATCTTGATAGGAGTGAACGGGATTAGTTGCATTGCTGGATTTGCCATCTCCAAAATGCCATGTGGATGAAGTTTGATGATTTGATTGGTTATTGAAGCTAACCGTAGTAAAGGAATCTGAATAATTGAAATCGGCTTCAGGTTGCTGAATTACATGGCAATATATTTCATCGGTCTCTGTGCAATTGCCTTTTGTAACTTTAACAGTATATTGCCCTGTTTGCTGAGGGGCAATTTTTTGAGTAGTAGCTCCATTGGACCAATTGTAACTATTACC
>CAZQQN010000080.1:3591-4340 GCA_964595485.1 uncultured Sphingobacteriales bacterium
TGTACTATCCGGGCCTAAGTCTACAAAGGGTGGTTGAGGTTTCACATATACGGAATCATAGCTTGTACAGCCAAAGGTGTTGGTTACTTCTACAGAAAAGGTGTCTTCATAATTAACTGTAATTTGATCAGTGGTATCTCCTGTAGACCATTTAAGTGAGGCATTGCCCATATTAGGATCAAGTGTATAGCTACCGCAAACAGTGGTATCCGGACCTAAACTTCCTTTAGCCTCGGGAGTAGGTTTTTCAGATGCCAAAATGGAATCTGATGATACACATCCATGAAAATCCTCAACTTCCACATAATAATAGCCGGAAGAATCTACGGTAATGGCTTGACTCGTATCTCCTGTTGGTTCCCAATAAAACCATTTTCCAGGATTAGCGGAATTATTTAGTTGAAGGGTTGTGCTGCTATTGCTGCAAAAAGGCTTTTGATCCATGGTAAAGTTCATGGGTCTTGCAATATGAACAGTTTTGGTGATGGTTGAAGTATCCTTTTCATGGTCAACAATGGTTAGTTTGACCTCCGTGCTGTCATAGCCTTTTCCAGGATTGGCTAAAAATACATGATTTGGATGTTTGAAATTGCTGGTAGCCGTGTCCCCAAATTCCCAATTATAGGTCTTAATATTATCCCCCGTTGACGTATTGATCAATTGAGTAGTATCTCCACTGCAAACGGTATCGGCAAACATGAAATCGGCCTCGAGGATGGTAAAATTGGCATATTCATACACAGCACTAT
>CAZQQN010000081.1:0-4249 GCA_964595485.1 uncultured Sphingobacteriales bacterium
CAGGGTAGCTATGTCCGGATGGGATAAGCACTGAAAGCATCTAAGTGCGAAGCCCACCTCAAGATTAGGCTTCTTTTAAGGGTCGTCATAGATGATGACGTTGATAGGCTACAGGTGTAAGGGCAGAAATGTCTTCAGCCGAGTAGTACTAATTACCCGTAAACTTGCTATAACCTTTAAATTTTTTCAGATGTTGAAGTAAATATAACCATGTACAGTTGGTTAATGATCTAGTGGTGGCCATAGCGATGGGGTTACACCTCTTCCCATTCCGAACAGAGAAGTTAAGCCCATCAGCGCAGATGGTACTGCCTGCAAGGTGGGAGAGTATGACGCTGCCATTTTCATTTAAGCCCAAGGTTACCCTTGGGCTTTTTTTTGCTCCTTACTGCATAATCAATGATTAAAGACTTCTAAGATTAGGAAAAGTTAGTTTATTATTGTTTTAGAATCATTTCTAAAACATCCCCTACGTAATAGGCAATAATAGCTGCCAGGCCACCTAATAACAAGGTTTCCAGAACACCCCTTATTTTCTTGGTATCGGTAACGTAGCTTTTGAGTAAGCCAATCAGGATGAATCCTAAGGACGTCATTATAATGGAGGTCAGGAACATATTTTGGCTGCCAATACCGAAACCAAAATCCAAAACGTATGACATGAGTGGAATCAAGCCGACCAATACAAAGGAAATAAACGTCATGGCTGCTGTGCTTAATGGCGAACGCCCCTCTTGCTGCATCTCCAGTTCTTCTTTCATCATAACATCTACCCACCGATCCCGGTCACTTGTAATGGTCTCCACAACCTCTTCTAATTGCTGACCCTCAAAACCTTTTTGCCTGTATATTTGGCGAATTTCTTCTTTTTCCATTTCAGGCATATTGTCTACTTCCCAGTATTCAATGTTCTTATGCTTATTGTAATTATCAATTTCAGCCTTTGTTGCAAAGAAATTGCCGACCGACATGGAGAAGCCATCAGCAATGAGGTTGGCAAAGCCAAGGATTAAAATAACAGTGGTTTCCAGACTGGCACCTGTAGAGCCTGCTACGACAGCAAATGTGGTTACACTTCCATCTATACCTCCATAAACAAATTCGCCAATGTAATCCTTAAAATTGCCTTGTTTACCATGAAGGACTTCTTCTTGCTTGTTTTCAATAGCCTTGGAGTCTTCGCCAGGGTTTTCCATAAGGGGATTTCTTTTTAAAATTGATCTTTTATGCGATCAAGTTGACTAAAAGCTAATGGCTAAATGCTATTTTTGTGAAGTGACAAAAATACGTTTATGGAAACCATTTACAATTACATAGGCGGAGAGTTCCATCAACCGTCAAATAACCAATACCTGGATAACGTCAACCCGGCTATAGGAACGGTCTATAGCCAACTACCCGACTCCGATGCTGAGGATGTTCAAAAAGCGGTTCAAGCTGCCAAACAAGTGCAACCGAAGTGGGCGTCAATGACCCGGGCAGAACGATCAGATTTATTATTGGGTATTGCTAATCGGATAGAAGAAAACCTGGAAGGCTTAGCTGAAGCAGAATCAATAGACAATGGTAAACCACTTTGGCTATCCCGCTCAGTAGATATTCCCAGGGCCAGTCAAAACTTCCGTTTTTTTGCAACTGCAATTTTACATGAGGAAAGCGAGTTTCACCAAACCGATCAAACCGCCATCAACTACACCTATCGTTCTCCGGTAGGATTGGCTGGTTGTATTTCTCCCTGGAATTTGCCCCTTTACTTATTTACCTGGAAAATTGCGCCGGCCCTTGCTACCGGGAACTGTGTCATTGCTAAGCCTTCTGAGATTACCCCGATGACGGCTTATCACCTTTCTACGATGTGTAAAGAAGCGGGGTTACCACCGGGAGTTCTGAACATTGTCCATGGACTTGGGGGGAAAGTCGGCCAGGCTATTGTCGAACATCCGGATATTCCAGCTCTCTCATTTACAGGGGGTACCCAAACAGGCGCTCAAATTGCCCGGACAGCAGGCCCTCAATTTAAGAAACTTTCCCTTGAGTTAGGGGGCAAAAATCCCAATATTGTTTTCGGGGATTGTGACTTTGAAGAAGCCGTAAAAACTACCATGCGATCCAGTTTCGCTAACCAGGGAGAGATTTGTCTTTGCGGTTCCCGGGTTTTGGTAGAGGATAACATTTATAATGATTTTAAGGTAGCCTTGTATGAGCGCACCCGGAAAATGAAGGTTGGCGACCCGCTTGAAGATGAAACGAATTCAGGGGCTGTCGTCTCCAAAGCCCACCAGGAAAACATCATTTCTTACATTCGCTTAGCAGAGGAAGAAGGGGGGCGTATCGTAACCGGTGGAAATACAGTAGAACCAGAAGGCCGCTGCCAGAATGGCTATTTCGTAGAACCCACCATTATCGAAGGCCTTCCTTCCACCTGCCGAACCAACCAGGAAGAAATCTTTGGACCGGTTATTACCCTCATCCCTTTTTCCACGGAAGAAGAGGCACTGCGTATTGCCAATAGTACAGAACAAGGGTTGAGCGCAACCATCTGGACACAGGATCTCACCAAAGCCCACCGCGTTGCTCATCATGTAGAGGCTGGCATTATCTGGATCAACTGTTGGCTACTGAGAGATCTTAGAACGCCCTTTGGAGGTATGAAAAGCTCGGGTGTCGGTCGCGAGGGCGGTAAAGAAGCCCTTAAATTTTTCACAGAGCCTAAGAACGTTTGTGTAAAACTTTGATAAGCCAATGATCACTTGAAAATATTCCTAAAACAAAGCTCTGCAATGGCTTAATTTGGCAACAAATTAAAAGGTTGCAAAAAGTCTATAGCCATTGATCATTCTTTAAGTAGCTTCTAAATTGCCGGAATGCTCAACCAATAACTTTCCAGCGCTTTTACGGATATAATATTCACTGCCTTGCGCCGGAATGGTTGTATCCTGAAAATGGTTTTTATGAAGTTTCTCTTCCATACTTGCTAAAGCATCCGGTTCTCCGTGAACTAAAAACACTTTACCCACCTGATCGGCATTTTGGCAACTCATGTAGTCGAGAATTTCCTCATAATCCGCATGGGCACTAAAGCCATCGATAGAAACCACATTGGCTTTCACTTGAAAAGCCTGGCCAAAAATGTAAACATAATCAGCGCCGTTTTGAATTTTTCCGCCAATGGAATTTGGGGTGCTATACCCTACTAACAACAGGGTGGTATCCGGCTCTTCTAAGTGGTGAATCAGGTGATGTAGAATCCTTCCACCTTCCATCATTCCGGATGCAGAGATAATAACGGCAGGCTCCTTCAGTTCATTCAGGGCCTTGGAATCTTCTACTCCCTGGGTGTATTGCAGGTTATCAAACTGAAAGGGCTGGGGATCTTCACGCATGTAGCGCAAAATTTCCTCATTGAAATAAGAGGTATGTTCGCGCATGATTTCCGTTACGCGATTGGCCAATGGACTATCAACAAAAAACTTAATATTCGGCAGTTCCCGGTTTCGATCCATTTTATCCAGCATGAAAACAATATCCTGAGTCCGGTCTAAGCTAAAAGCGGGTATAACCAGCGTTCCTTGTCTTTCATGACAAGCCTCCCAAATGACTGCTTTCAATTTTTCCTCCAGGTTTTCCTGCTTAGCGTGAGACCGGTTACCGTAAGTAGACTCCATAAGAATCAAATCAGCCTGCGGGAAAGATTCCGGGGGCTGAAGAATTTTATCACCAGGCTTGCCAATATCACCTGTATAAGTTAGCTGGATGGTTTCGCTATTGGATTCACTGACAGTTAGATTAACCGCAGCACTACCTAAAATATGGCCGGCATCTGTGAAATGAAGCTGAACACCTTCCACAATTTCAAGCTTTCGCCCATACGGTATGGTAATAAAGTGCTCCAAGCTTTTATGGACATCTTCTTCTCCGTAAAGCGGCTTTAAAAGCTTCTTGTCATTTTTTTCGCGTTGTTTATTCAGGTCTTTGACATCCTTTTCCTGTATGTGCGCGCTGTCTTCAAGCATTACGCGGCAAAGATCCTTCGTAGGAGGCGTTGTATAAATAGGCCCTTCAAAACCCTCTTTGACCAAACGCGGTATTAAACCGGAATGGTCGATATGGGCATGGGTGATAATCACACAATCCAGATGAGCGGGGTTAAAACCCAAATGCTCATTTTTCCAGTACTCTTCTTCATCACTTTCCCCTCCCTGAAACATTCCACAGTCTAATAATATTTGTTGGCCATTTTCTGTTTTGA
>CAZQQN010000082.1:0-2379 GCA_964595485.1 uncultured Sphingobacteriales bacterium
GTGGTTTGAGCAGCTTTTTTCGGTGCCTTTTGAAAGCAAGGGAGGAACCTTTCAGCCCCGCTATTACCAGGATGTCGCCATTTCCTGGGTACTAGAAGCCATAGCGAATAAGCAGGACCGCATTTTACTTACCCTGGCAACAGGTACTGGAAAAACTGCTATTGCTTTCCAGATAGTCTGGAAGCTTTTTCACAGTAAATGGAACATCAACCGGGATGCTAAGCGCAGACCAAGGATTCTGTTCTTAGCTGATCGTAATGTTCTGGCCAACCAAGCTTTCAATGCCTTTAGCTCTTTTGAAAAAGATGCTTTGGTGCGTATCAGCCCGGGCGACATCAAGAAAAAAGGCAAGGTCCCCAAAAATGGCAGCATCTTTTTCACCATTTTCCAAACCTTCATGAGCGGCCCGGAAGGTGAGCCCTATTTTGGTGAGTATCCAGAGGATTTTTTCGACTTTATCATCATAGACGAGTGTCACCGGGGAGGCGCTAAAGATGAGAGCCGCTGGCGAGCCATTATGGAGTATTTCAGCCCGGCTGTACAACTCGGGCTTACGGCTACCCCCAAACGGGAAGTGAACAGGGATACCTATGCCTATTTTGGCGAGCCGGTTTACAGCTATTCCCTGAAAGATGGCATTAATGACGGTTATTTAACCCCTTTCCGTGTTAAAGAGATTGCCACAACCATTGATAAGTATACTTATACCCAAGAAGACGACATTGTAGAGGGTGATGCACGGGAAGGAGAGGAATTTGAGGAAACGGATTTTAATCGAAAGATCCAGATCCAAGAGCGGGAAAAATATCGGGTAAAGCTCCTGATGGAGCAGATGGATCAGTCTAAGAAAACCATTGTATTCGGGGCCACCCAGCAGCATGCAGCTATGCTACGGGATCTGATCAACCAGCACGCTGACAGCAACAATCCTGACTACTGCCACAGGGTAGCGGCTGATGATGGCGCAATTGGTGATCAGCACCTTAGGGACTTCCAGAACGATGAAAAGACCATCCCTACGGTCTTAACCACATCTCAAAAGCTTAGCACGGGTGTAGATGCGCCTGAGATCCGCAACATTGCGCTAATGCGGCCTATCAACTCCATGGTTGAGTTCAAGCAGATCATTGGAAGGGGTACCCGCCTATTTGATGGGAAAGACTACTTTACCATTTATGACTTTGTAAAGGCACACGAGCACTTCAATGATCCGGAGTGGGATGGTCCGCCTGAACCGGAAACTTGTAATAAATGCGGGCAAAATCCGTGTATATGCCCAAAGGGTGGAGACAAGTGCCCAACCTGTGGCCAAGATCCTTGTGTATGCGAAAAAACTCCCGACCCTTGCCCGGTTTGTGGTGAGGATCCGTGTATTTGCGACAATGGTGGCCGGAAAATGGTTAAAATCAAACTGGGTGAGCGCAAATACCGAGAATTGGATTCAATGGTCAGAACCTCTTTTTGGAGCCCGGACGGGAAACCCATTTCAGCAGAAGAATTCATTCGCAACCTATTTGGCGATCTCCCCGATTTGTTCAAAAATGAAGAAGAACTTAGGCGCATCTGGAGCATGCCGGAAACCCGTAAAAAATTATTGAATGAGTTAGAAGAAAAAGGCTATTCCCAAAACCAGCTTGAGGATCTTCAGAAATTAGTCCATGCCGAGGATAGTGACCTTTTTGATGTTTTGGCTTACATCGCTTACCATAAAAACATGGTTCCACGTGCAGAAAGGGCTGAAAAGGCCAAAATCTACTTAGATAATTACAATCAAGAACAACAAGAGTTTCTGAATTTTGTCCTTGATCAATATGTAAAAGCAGGGGTCAGCGAACTGGATGATACCAAATTGAAAGATTTACTAATCCTTAAGTATGATGCCATTGGGGATGCCAAGGAAAAATTGGGAGACATCAATACCATCAGAAACACGTTTATAGATTTTCAGAGGCTTTTGTATGAGGTGAAAGCAGGCTAATCTTGAAAAAAACTTTTGAGATACCGAGTGCCAGATGATTGTCTAAAGAGGTATTGGTAGTACAAAACTCTTAAATACAAGAAATTCAGCGATGACGAATACTTCCGGAAGTTCCTAATGGATACCATTTTTGAGTTGACGTATTATGGGGAGGAAAGGAGGTGAAGCACTTTTAGAAGAGAAGAAATAACAAAATTCAACTAAAACAAAAGTTTCATCAGGCCTGCTTTGAAATCTGACCCATTTGATCCAGGGGAATTCATGAAATAGGCCCATTGAGGTTATGAATTAATCGGTGTTTAACCCTGAAAGATAAAAACAGTCCAAATTTTGGGTCAGAGCTAGTAAATCCAAATGAAAGTGTACTAGAATCCGCTTCGAGAGATAAGAACAGGGCATGG
>CAZQQN010000082.1:2389-3701 GCA_964595485.1 uncultured Sphingobacteriales bacterium
GGCAATTGATTTAATTTTTGGGGAATATCATCCTAAGTTTAAAACATTAGACGATCATGATCACTTTGGTAGGGATAAAAATAACAATATTGTAATCAGAGCTGAAACTTCAGATTTACAGGGACGATTGGGAAGAACGGGTGAGTTTGGTTGTATTGGGTTCTATTTTGAGGCCCAAAATGGTAATAGTGAATTTCAAGCTATTCAGGATGATGGAGGCCATAACCCATATGTTAAGAATGAATTGAGAAAAGAAATTGAAAGTATTGTTGTAAATGCCGAGAGAAATCTTTCTTATCAGTTAAGTTATGCATCGAAATTTACTCTTTTATCAAAAGTTACAAAGTCTTTTCATCAAACTCTAATACAAGATGAGGAAAAGATTGAAAGATTAAAAACACTATTCAATCAAATAAAGGAGACATTTCTTGAAGTGGAAGAATTTAGTGAGTTTAAACGGAACATGTCTAATATCGCTGATGATGTTATTCAAAACATGACATGTGGTTTAGAATTAGACTTTTCCGCTTATGACCCAAGTAACTATTTTAAAGCTTTGGAAGTATATCCCTCAGAAGATGGTGAGCCAAGAAATTTTGATGAGTTAGGTACTGGGGAGCAACAAATATTGGCTTTATCTTTTGCTCATGCATATTCAAAATCTTTTTTAGCCGATGATTTGATTTTAATTATTGATGAACCTGAATCTCACCTTCATCCATTGGCACAAAAATGGTTGGCCAGCCAAATGTTTAATATGGCGGAAGATGGTTTGCAATTAATTTTAACTACCCACAGTCCCTATCAACATTGTCAGAAAAAATGAAAACGAAACTGAGGTTATTGCTAAAAACCCTCAAGAACTTTATCAGTATTGTGTTGAAAGAAATGCAAATAAGGAAAAAACAAATGAAGAAACTATTATTCCTTTTTTTGCAAATCACGCTACACCGAATATTTTAAATGGTCTCTTTGCTAATAAGGTGATTTTAGTTGAAGGACGAACAGAAGAACTTGCCTTGCCTATATACTTAAAAAAAATAGGGTTGAACACGTTAAAAGAGGGTGTTGAGGTTATAGATGTAGGCGGTAAGGGAAACCTGGCCAAATGGTGGCGATTTTTTACATTATACTCTATTCCAACCTTTGTTTGCTTTGACAATGATCAGAATGAAGATGGTAATGGCAACAAACGTAAAGATGCCCTGAAAACAATAGGAATCCCAGAAAAAGAGATAGATAACGTTTTAAGTTCCGATACCTGGAATATAGATAACTCTTTTTGTGCCTTTGGAGCGGATTTTGAAGATAC
>CAZQQN010000082.1:3725-4045 GCA_964595485.1 uncultured Sphingobacteriales bacterium
TATATAGCCTTAGAAAAAGAAGCCAAGAATGAGCTTGGTAGCTCAAAACATATAGTTGCCAGGAAAGTGGCTAATGATTTAGAATTTAACGAAGATGAAGAAGGTTGGCAGTGTTTTTCGGAATTGGGCGAAAAAATAAATATGCTTTCATAGGGCATGTTAAAGATGTGGAATGGCCGGAATCCATTATTTTCAAAATCTTTTTAATGCTATTGAATCCGCTTCATGATATAGCAACCAATACCAATTTCGGCATTTATGGTTTAGACTTGCTTTCCCGGGTCATCGCCTCCTTCATGATCTACCACTTTATCCAGGCT
>CAZQQN010000083.1:0-4035 GCA_964595485.1 uncultured Sphingobacteriales bacterium
CGGGCGACAGAAACGAAGTTTTTAATCAGCCCCGCCACATAGCCCGGAAACGTTGTGCGTCATGCGAGAAAGCCAACGCTCATTTAAGCACATTTAGCTGCCCCAACACAGGGGCGACCGTTTCGGCAGCCAAAAGAGCTTAATTCTTGCTAGCGCACGGACAAAAAAGAAATGACTGACCATGTTAAAGCCAATAAAACTAACAGGAGAACAAAAGAAGGTTCTATTTTTACCACCGACAAATCCAATTCAAATAAAAGGAGTTGCAGGTAGCGGTAAGACTACGGTAGCCCTTTATCGGGCAAAGCATTTATTAGAGACACAATCAAACCTTTTTGAGGAAGCAAATGTCATCATCTTTACCTACAATCGCAGTTTGTCATCTTATATCGAGAATGTCAAGAGTAAAATTGAAGGGGGATATCAAAAAGATACTGAAGAACGCAATAGCAACTCTGCGACTGGACTAAGAGTTGCAGTAACAAACTTTCACAGGTGGGCTTGGTGGTTCTTGAAGGAGAGAGGATATTGGGAAGAACACGAGATTGCTAACAATTCGGACGATTATATACATTCTGCTATCTCCGAAATGCAATCCTTACATCCTGATACTACGGTACTTGAAAAGCAGTTAGAATTTTACAGAGAGGAATTCAAATGGATTAAAGGTAAAATGTTTACAAATAAGCAGGAATACCTTGACGCAGCAAGGACAGGTAGAGGAACTGCTGACAGAGTGACAAAAGAAGGTAAAGAAATCCTTTGGCAAGCCTATCAGAGATACCAAAAATCATTAAAGGATGCAGGCCTATGCGATTTTGATGATCTTGCTCTTTTTGCTTTGGACGAAGCAAAAAAATCATCATTTACACCACCCTATACACATATTGTAGTAGATGAAGCACAAGATCTGAACAAAGCGCAAATTTTGGTTATTTCAAAACTGGTGAAAGACCACACTAATAGCATTTCAATAATTGCAGACGCAGCTCAAAGAATCTACAAGAGTGGTTTCACTTGGTCAGAGGTGGGGATTAATGTCAGAGGTGGAAGAACAATCGAATTAAGCGCAAATTATAGAAACACAATTCCTATAGCTAAAGCGGCAATGTCCTTGCTCGATAATGAAGTGGATAAATCCGAATTTACTACGGTAAAAGCTGCAAGAAAAGGTGGAGAAAAGCCAATTGTAGGGTATTTTGATGATTGGGAGGAACAAATGGAATATATATGCTCTCAACTGCAGGAATACGATTGGAAAGAAAGAAGTACGGTTATACTTAATCGAAAACGGTCAGCAATTTCCCACATACGAGAATATTTGAGAGAATCAGGATTTGAAACGGAAGAGATAAATAGCAAGTTCACAGATTTTTCAAAACCAACAATTAAAATCTGCACACTTTCTTCTATCAAGGGTTTGGAATTTGATTACGTTTTCATCATTGACTTAAATGATGACATTATTCCGTATCCGCCAGGTTTTAATGAAGATGATGACGAGTTCCACATTTCTACGGAACGAAGATTATTGTATACAGCTATGACGAGAACCAGAGAAATGCTGTTTATGCTAAGTAGTGGTGAACCGACAAGATATTTATCCGAAATTGACAATGATCTTTTTGATGTCGTTGGCGAAAGTGGGCAGCCTGAATCACAGGAAATTGATGAAGATGATTTGCCATTCTAATGGAAATAAAACCTAATTACATAGAATTCAAAAAGGAAATTGAGCACAGAAATATCGAATATCTGGTGCATTTTACTCCAACGATAAATTTATTGAGCATTTATGAGCAAGGATATTTATATTCACGAAAGAAGTTAAAGGAAATAGGTGAATTTAATCCAGACATGGCGATAGAAGACTATGTTGACTACATGGATCCATTGAGACTTGACAAAATAATTGATCATATTAATTTAAGCATTCAATTCCCTAATTACTTTCTTCTTAATGCATTTCGGCAAAGGCTTGATTCTGCACACTATCAATGGTGTGTTATCAAAATAAAACCAGATTACATCTTTGAGAAAGAGACAAAATTTGCCGTTTGTAATGCCGCTTCAAGAGCAGCCGCATATTATGGAATTGACGATTCCATTCAGAAGTTTAGGAAAATGTTCGATAACAACTTAAATGTTGGAGGTAAAATTCGCACTAGATACAATCTTCCAGCAAAATATCCAACAGATGCGCAAGCAGAGGTATTGGTAAATAAGCCAATTCCAATATCCGATTTTATTGAAATTTCTTTTGAAAATGAGGAAGCTTTAAATGGAAATTGCGCTGCTTTCAATATTTCCGGTTTCGACACTTCAAAATTTAAAGTTGATGCAAATATCTTTTCAAACCAAAGAATTTAAATGAAACCAGAGACTAAGTATAAAGGGAGCATTAAGTTATCTGCTATTGGTGATGCACTTGGCTGGATAACAGAATTTGAAAAGAGCAAAGATAATCTTCTAAAAAAATATGGTGTCGATAAAATTGACAAATTCTACTCTTGGGAGAAAAATGTTGGAGGACGCTTCAATGGTTTTACTGATAAAATATCACCAGGCTCGTATTCTGATGATACTCAATTAATGTTGGCAGTTGCTCGGTCAATTAAAGAACAGGGTATCGTTGACCAATCTTATTTTGCCGAATCTGAATTATCAAATTGGCTTTTATATTGCAGAGGTGCAGGTCGTACAATTAAAAATGCTGCAAGAAAAATCACCCGTAAATCTGCTCGGTGGAATAAGAACTTTTTTACCTACAAAGTTGGCAAGTCTACGATTGACTACAGAGACTCTGGTGCTAATGGCGCTGCCATGAGAATACTTCCTATTGCACTTGCTAATTTGGGTGATATTGAAAATATTAAAGAACAGATTTTCGGAAACAGTATTGTTACTCATGGTCATCCAAGAGCCATTGTTGGGGCTATGCTTTACGGTTATTCAATCAACCAAATGCTTCAACATCGACCAGATTTTTTTGATTCCAGAGGTTACTTGACTGAATTAGGTAAAGATATACAGCAGAAACTTGCCCTGACATTTATTGACAAGCCTGAGTTTACACGCTGGATATCAGAATGGAATAAAAAGTCAAATAAGCCATTTTCTACCCTCTTTCAGGAAACTTTGAACGAGACACAGGAGTATTTAAGGATTGTATATAAAGGTTTGACTAAACCAGTACAAGATGAAGAGGTATTAAATGATTTAGGCTGTTTGGCGGATAACACTAAAGGTTCGGGTATCTCGACAGTGATTGCTGGAATCTATTTCGCTTGCAAGTATAACAAAGAGCCAATTACAGCAATTGAGAAACCAGTAAATGCGCTTGGAACTGACACAGACAGCATTGCTGCATTCACAGGCGGACTTATTGGAGCACTTCATGGCCAGAACGTTATTCCTGAGAAATGGAAGGCAATTCAAGACAAACAATATCTTGAAAACGTAGCAATGGCTTTACTTGCAATTTCTGAAGATCGACCAAAAGACAACAGGACATTTATTGAACCTGAAAGGCTGAAGACAATCACAGATGACATTTCGGACAGGTTTGACATTGATGACAGAGTTTATTTAGAACCACTGGGTAACGGGACAATAGCAAACATTGAGCGACAGCAGACTTTGACTAAAGGACAATATAACCTTCTTTTGGAGGTGAACTTTGACATTGGTCAGTCATGTAAAATAACGAAACTGTTAAAGGACAAAGAGAATAAAGACAGCCACACGTAAGGCATACACATTTGGCATTCACACAAGCCATCGCCCAAATCAAGAATGCCAAAAGATTATGCCTTGCCAACGCTGACAAAAATAGAAAAGAATAAAATGCACGAACGCACAACAATGTATAAGCGTAATGCGGGCTGAGCTGCAAAAATTGAGCATTTTTGCTCCTAATAAACTTTACGGTGGGCGGACAGTGAATTGCTCTGAAAACCCGCACTACACTTATACTTGGACGTTGGGGCACATGCTAAAAAAGACAACAGACAAATTGACAATAACAAGTAAAAA
>CAZQQN010000084.1:0-3274 GCA_964595485.1 uncultured Sphingobacteriales bacterium
TACGATTCCTGGCTAATTCCATTTTTTTCTAAAAGCGTGGCTTTGCGGGCCAGTTGCTGTTTTAGGAAAGTCTTTTGTTGCCGCGCTTGCCGGAGCTTAGCTTTGAGTTCCGCATTGTTGATGGTCATTAAATGGGCCCCCTTTTGAACGCGGCTACCCTCTTGAAGGGGAAGAGCGGTAATTCGACCTGAAGCTTCGGTTTTAAGGGAAACTGATTTTTCAGGAATGATAGTACCGGTTAAATCCAGGGTATTGCTAAGCGTTTTGGGCTTTACTACACTGGCATGAACAGGTATTTTCCGTTTCCTTGGGGAAGATTTGGTTGATGTTTTATTGTCATCTTCAGCATTTAGTGGCTTTAGTAGGATATAAAAACCGCTGGCAATTAGAACAGTCCCTAATGAGACAACCAAACCTTTAGCCCACTTTGATGTAAGCATTTCGTAAAAATTCACCCATGCAGAAAACCCCTTACATGTCAAAAATTTTGCCACCATAGCAAAATTAGGAAAAGTAGGAAGTGATTATCTTGTAAGGCTTAATAATGTCATCAATTACCAGAGGAGTGGTAATGAATTTAAAGTAAAGAGGGAGCGAGAATCTCTAAAAGTATTTAGAAGAAAAAAGGTGGGTTTTTCCATCTAAATGCGTTCAGATACTTCCCAATCAATGAATTGTATTCCGAAGGATTGTATTTGATAACTTTTGACTGTTTAAAAGCTAAAATTCTTCTTTAAGGGTCGTGGCCATAGAGCTAAATGCCGCTTCGGTTGCATCTACCATTAAACCTTCAACAAGATCTTCTTTGGGCCTTGAGGTACCCCCTTTTAGTCTGAATGTATTTTGTGAAGTACCTTTTTCCTTGATTTTAATAAGTTTATTTCCATCTGAATCTATCATAACAAGTTTAACTTTAGCAGTTACACTTGCGTCACCTGCATTACCATAGTCAGCTTCTTTGTTAAGGCTATATTTACTTCCAATGAAAACGACCGCATCAGCCTTTTCAGGAACCGCATTTGTCATTTTTGATCTTTTATTGGACAAACCGTTAGCTAAATCATAGGTTTTATATCCTTGAGGGGTTGCCACTTCCACATTTTCTTTATACATCTCTTCAGCATTCTCATTATCAAATAGCTCAAAATCTTTGTATTGTTGACGCCCTATAACTTCCCCTTCCTGCATAAATTTTATAGGGAGAATATCGGCTATATCTCCATATAGCTTCTTTCTAAGTATCATGGCAGATTCTCTAAAATCTATATGGTTAAAAGTTCCTTGAAATTGTCCTCTATTTTCCTGATTAACAAATGCCTGATAATCAATTTTTTGATCAGCAGTAATGCTGGCAACAGCCGCCCTATCAAGTTTCTTAACCTTTTTAACTTCTAAGGTAGAACAACCTGAAATACAAATGAGTGTTAAATAGCACAGCAATCGCTTAGGCATATTCATAGTTAAAAGTTTTATTGAAATTGGGATTTGCAAGCTTCAGTTTGGTACAACTAAGTGTGATCACTGCAATTATTCATAGGAATATTTAAAAGTTAGAAGGAAAGGTTAACCTTTGAGGTTAACCTTTCCTTTAAGAAAGCTAGTTTCCCCTCACTTCGGTTATATACGATGTTGTTATGATTCCACCAAGAAATCCAGTACTTATTCTACGGTCTACTGTAGAGATATTTTTGATGTCACCATTTTGAGCGGCTTTGTAAATACTGCGGTTAGCATTAAAGCCTCTGAAAAGTCCCAGAAGGTAGACATTGTACTTGGATTTTCCGACCTTTTGGCCAGATCTTCCTTCGTATTCTATACTATTTTTAGTTACAAGCCCGGGCTCAACAATATCGATGCCGCAAGAGCTTAACATGAATCCTAAAGATAGGATAATTGCGAGATGTTTAAGAAATTTCATAGCAAATAGTTTTTTGATGAATTATTGACCTCCAACGACAATTTCATACTGTTTCCAGAGAACGTACCAAGTTTGCCGCAAGTCTACGGTCGCAACTTTGTCGATATTACCATTTGTGGCTGCTTCTTGAACTCCATATTCCTTTAATCCAAAGCATACACCATAGCTCGTTGGCGTACCTCTTTGGCCTTTAAGGGTGTTGGGCTGAAGATAAGCAGTCTCTTGAGCTTGAATGTTTACTCCTGTAAGCCAAGAGAAAAAGCATGTTGTCGAACTCGTGCCCTGTTTATCACCTACTGGATTAGAGGTGGCTGTAAGCGGAGTCGTTGTAGAGCATGACATCAACAATCCTGATAATAGCATTACAGATAGAATAGAATAAAGTCGTTTCATAGTTGATTATCTTTTTCCTGTTACAGTGGTTCTAAAATACTGAATACCAAAGAGCCAATAGGTTGTCCTAACCTTGGTAGTTGATATTTTGCCAATTTCACCATTGGCGGCTGCTGTGGCGAAAGAATAGTCATAACCACCTGCATAATTGGAGCCTTCGGCTACACCTTTTTCGGATCCAATCTCATTCGAGGTGACACCATGGTAGGTTACCGAACAAGACGTCCCAATGAATAACATGAGCAACGAACTTGCTGCTAAGAATTTCAATTTTTTCATAATTGATCTTTTTTGTTAAACAATTAAACCTTGGGCAAATCTAAATAAAACACTTAAATGAAAAAAAAACTTTTTATTAATTTTTATGGTAAAGATTAATGGATGAAGGTTTTGAATTCCATATTAGGCATAATCAGGATGATAGGAACAGCTGTAGTTGCCGGAGTCGAGCTGCTTTAATCGAATGAATGAATAGGTTTACTTGAAAATTTCTTAGAAAATCAAACAGGATTTTTAACCCGTATTTAAAACGGAATCCTAAAGGTCTAAAAAAAGGGTGAAGAGTTTTCAATTATTATCAATAAAGTTTTCATGAAAGAAAACAGACCGGGCTTTTTTTAAGTAATGAAGCTGCCATTCAGTCCATTCTTCGCTGGTCGTTTTCTTGATACAGGACCAGGCTGTTGTTGCGGGATCTATGGGAATCGGTTTCCAAATGTAAGCGTAAAAGCCTTCCGGGCTGTGTAGCCATGTTTTGGCTGCAATCTGTTCTACGGAGATCTTATTCAATACATAACGGAGGTAATCCTTATGCGTTGCATGTGGATTACGGAGCCGCACACCTATTTGAGGCCCGGGCTCACCTAGATCATCTTCTTGGTTGAATACTGGTTCGAAAATTAACGGGTCATCGGGTTGTCTGTAAAGCCGCAGGTGATCCGGGTCTTCTGTCCTATTGGGATA
>CAZQQN010000084.1:3284-4006 GCA_964595485.1 uncultured Sphingobacteriales bacterium
AAAATTTAGCGCTTTTCCTGGGCTCCAAAAACGAAACGGTCTTCTGTCATATTGGGATACAGGGCAATGTTAAACCCGGCCTCAATAGCCAAGGGGCAAAGTAGTGACCAATAATCGGAAAGCGCCATAGAATTATCTTTTGGAATGCGATAATACTTCCAAAACAAGTCCTTTCCTATGGGGTTTTTTTCGCTTTTTAAAATCAACTTGGCAAATACCTTATTTGGGCTAAACGGCAGCCTTGATATAAGCACCGCCATACTTTTGCGCGGCTGATCCCTGCGTCCATTCCTTAACGGTTTCTTCGCCCAGCGTTGTTACAACGAGCGGAAAATGAACCCGGACATCATCCATGGTCATTTGCAGATCGTGAAACGCATAAAGCGCATATTGAGCACCCCAGCTACTCCACAATTGCCACCATCTTTCTCCATACTCTTCTTGTAATGATTTTTTTTTACCTAATAAGGCATTTCCACGGTCCCACACAAAGCGCGACCACTCCTGGCTACGAAACTGGAAATCTTGAACGGAAAAACCCGCCTGCTTTAGATAAGCTTCATAATTTTCCCGAGTAAGGCGACTGGTCATGCCTACCCGTTGCTCAGCCTCGGCCTCCTCGGGTGTAAAGGGTGTGGTATCCTGAATAGCCCAGTCCTCGATATACAGGCGGCCGCCCGGTTTGAGCACCTTGCGGCAATTGGCCAGCAGGGCTTCTTTAT
>CAZQQN010000085.1:0-3932 GCA_964595485.1 uncultured Sphingobacteriales bacterium
TAAATTGAGCTTTACTTCCCAGATAAACTCTAATAAACTGGGTTAACTGATAATCATTTTTTGATAATTCCCTATTTCCTCCTACCAATAATGATCCACTTTTATAACTTCCAATTACCTTACTATATGGAGAGGGCGAATTAATTTTAGCTTTCCATACCTCCCCATTCACCAAGCACCCGAAAGTATTTTCCCCACTTTGAGTAGCGGGTGGCAGTTCTTCCTTTTTGTTATCGGGTTCCGCTTGGTCCTCTTCATGGTTGCACATCAATGCCATGCATGGTATGGCCAGCAGTAAGTAAAAAATTTTTAAATGTTTCATAGTCCATTTTTTTAGGCCCGGCCTCTTAACGGCGGGTGTTCTTGGTTTATAGGTCTAAAGTCTTTTACGTGTTTACGCTTCTATTATTTGTTTTTGTATAAACTAAGGGTTTTCCAATAAAATAGCAAAGCATTTAGGTTAAATTTTTTATGGCCAACTGTTTCAGAGGGCTGAATACTTAATCCAGCATCAATCCCGGTGCTACTTCAACACTATCTACACTGGTCACCTGTACACTATCGCCAATCGTGTAAGTGCTGTCATCTACGGCTCCTACTTTAATAGATGCTAATAAGATACTCATTAATACTAAGGTGAAACGTTTCATGATGACTATATGTAGTTTAACAAAAAATATTATGGTTGATTTTCGTGTTTTACGGTTTTACCATGTTACTATTTTACGATCTTCCATCAGTCTTGAATATCAAAGCGTCCTTCTGTAACTTTGATCGTGTCACATCCTTTTTTTGCTACTGTAAAATGAAAGCGGCCAGATACAATACGTTTGGCACTGTCAAAATGGGTTATTGTAAGTTTTCCATTGTTAATAGTATCGGTTCTGTAACTGCAATTTTTATTCAAGTCATTATAAATAGCATACACATGGCTTGATTTTTTTAGACTCAACTCATGATTTCCTTTACCTTGCCATCCCGAGTCGATCCTCAAAGCCATAGATTGATATGTTTCATCGTTTTTTGTTTCTTTAGTTGCAGATACAAAGAACTGATCTTCGTAATAATCAGCATGTAATTCGTTATTAAGGGGGGGGTTCAGGCACCCACACCTCGCCATTCACCTTGCACCCAAAGGTGCCCTTGCCGCTTTGGGTGGCGGGCGGGAGCTGTTCTTTTTCGTTGCCGTTATCAGGGCCGTTTTTGTTTTTGTTGCATTGCAATGCCAGGCAGGGTATGGCCAGCAGCAAGCAGAAAAGTTTCAATTGATGAATTGATGAATGATAGAATGACTGAATTTTATGTAGCATAAGCTTCAATTTTTGAATGATAGCATTTTATTGTCTAAAATCTTGGCTTTTATGTCTTGCATCTTTTTTAATCGAACGCAGATGACACGGATTGAACTGATAACCGCTGAAAATTTAACCCCGCTTACCTGCTTCTTTGTACTGAATACTTAATACTTTGTACTGTTTTGGCGCCATTCAGGCGGAGGAACTTGCCGTAGTTCATCCAATTAGAATCCGCAAGCCGGCCGTGGTAGCTCCGGTAATCGATAAAGGCAATGCTGCGGTCCGCCAGTAAGTTGGTGGAAAGATATTGGGCATCCAAGTTCCGGAAAATGGAATCCATCATCAGGCCGGGATCCGTTTCCACGCTGTCAGTTACCGTTACTTGGGCACTGTCACCAATGGTGTAGGTGGTGTCTTCTACAGCTTGGGCCTGAATCGAAGCCAATAGGATACTGGTCAAAATAATGATTAAACGTCTCATAGGTGCAAATTTTATTGAACAAAAACTGTTAAACCTGATTTTAAGCGCTTTAGGGTTTTACCACTTTTACTCAGTCTTGAATGTCGAAGCGTCCATTAGTCACACGAATGGTATCCTTTTCACAATTACCTTGTGTGATAACTGCAGTATAATGAAAGCGCCCGGATACAATGCGCTTAGAGCTATCGAAATGAGTGATTTCAAGTTTACCAGTATTCAGGGGATCTGTTTCGTATTCACAATTACTTTTTATGTTTGAAAAACTTGCGTATTTGTCAAAATCATTTCCTAAATTACCTTTCAACTTGTAAGTGCCCTCACCAATGAAATCCTTCTCAATTCTAATAACCATACCTGTGTAAGAATCATCATCTTTAACTTTTCTTTCAGCTCCTACAAAAAACTCATCCTGATAATAATCTGCATGAAGTTCAGGATTGCCAAAACTTCCTCCTTCCGGCACCCACACTTCGCCATTCACCTTGCTGCCGAAGGTGCCCTTGCCGCTTTGGGTGGCGGGTGGTAAGGTGGGTTCTTCGTTTTGGTTTTTGTCATTGCCATTGTTTCCAAAGAGGCCGTCATCATTTTCGCACCGCAGCCCCAGCAATGAGCAGCTTAATAAGGCGAGTATAAAGGCTATTTTTTTCATAATTCAGTGTTTTAATGTGTTAACGTGTTAATCATTCGATCCGGTATCTTTTACGTGTTTTACCATTTTACTATTTGTCTCTATTGTTTAACATCATACCTAATAAGTTCCTTCACGCGCCCATCCCAGAATTCTCTGCGGATCAATCCCACATCTTTGGCATAGATGTCCGATTTTATCAGGTTATTGGTTTCTGAACCTTGTCTTTTAGGATGTTTAGCCTTAAATGCATTGTAGTACCATTTTCCTTGGATTTTAATAGAATCCCGCTTCTCAACAGGATAAGGATCATTATTAGCTGGCCTGTTACTGGAATCAAAGGGGAGCCAAAAAAGTGTATTTCCTGAAATACCATACTTAAAAATTGTTTGCCATAAAATTCCATTTATATTAGAATTAATTAAACCAGGGCTTCCCTCTATTACAACGGTATCATTATCTTGCTTAAAAGCTCGAACTATATTTATACTTATCTTTTCATAATCTTTTGGTCCCCCATGTTTTTCTTTAAGATGCTCAATCAAAATATCACTTCTCGTTACATAAGCACTATCTAAATTTCCACTTCCCAATTCCTTGTACACCCACCAACTGCCTTCTTTGAAGTAGGCGTAGGATTTAAATTCCTCTGAAAGGCGGGTGACGTCTTTGGGGTCTGACCAAATATCATCCTTACACTGTAAAGACAGGCAAGGGAGGGCTAAGAGGAGGAGGTGAAGTTTTAGATGTCTCATAAATAATGTGTTAATGTGTTCATGTTGGGAAGTGTGTTCGCGTTGCGTAACATTGGCTTATGATTTTTATCCAGTGCGGCTCCTTAATTCAGGAGTAATGGGCCATTTGCTTTGTTTTTATGGCTATTGCTACGAAGTAAACATAAGGAAAATGTCAAATTACATGATAAAGTCCTAAAAGCGTGTTCAGGTGTTCATGTTGCGAGAAAAGTAATTGCTACCGGTATCTGGATTTTGGGCATAAATGGTTACACCAGGCTTTAGTATTACAGATTCCTGGAGATTGAATGTAACTGTGCTATAAAAACTTCAAGATTAGCCAGCGGAAAGGATTAAGGAAAAGAGCAATCAAAAAGTAATCTTTGGAGGTGAGATGTAACAAATTTCAAAATGTTTCGAATTTTTATTTCAAATCAATATACTATTGTGAATTATAAATTGAAAAAGATAGGGTTAAATTTCCAATCTCTTTTGCCCTCAGCTTAGCCATTAAATGAGCCAAATTAAAGGCTAAAGCCTTTTTTATAAATAAGGAATTTGTTATACCCCACCTCATTGGTTTGAAAACCCCATTGAAAGAGTCCTTGGAGATTTTGGCTGAAGGTTTATAACAACAAAAAAATCATCATGCAAGAACTATTAGCCAAAAAATTGAAATCCCATTGAGGTAAAACTCACGGCTATACACATTTTAATCCTGCAGACCTTAACCCAATGGTAAATTTTGTGGAGATTGACGGCTATCAAAAATTGTGAGTACCTCGATTGTTTCG
>CAZQQN010000086.1:0-3926 GCA_964595485.1 uncultured Sphingobacteriales bacterium
ACCCGGGATTGAACAACTATTCCAAAATCAAATACGGATCTATTCCTGAATGAAAGGTTTTGATTCTTTACCGTTTTCCTGATTAAGAGAGGAGGATTCTTTAAAACTTTGATCCAGTCTTTCGTATTTAGAATTCCGGCTTTTAAACTCTGGCAGGATCTTTTTCATAGCCTTGACCACTTCATCATTGGGTTGATTATCAGCAGCCAAATCAACCAGTTCATTGATTTTCCCGGAAACCTTTTCAAAAACATATTCTTGAACAGAAGCAATAAGGATCTTTTGATGATGGGTAGGTAAGGTGTTTTCCTTGCTGGTTAGAACTTCCTCCCTTATTTTCTCACCCGGCCTTAGTCCCGTGTAGGTAATTTCAATATCATGCTCTGGTTCAAAACCGGAAAGTTTGATCATTTTGTGGGCTAAATCGTAAATCCTCACGGATTCCCCCATATCAAAAAGGAAAATCTCGCCTCCTTTCCCGATAAAACCAGCTTCTAAAACCAATTGACAGGCTTCCGGGATCGTCATAAAATAGCGGGAAATATCCGGATGGGTTACGGTCACCGGCCCACCTTCCTGTATTTGTTGACGAAAACGGGGAATGACTGATCCATTTGAACCAAGGACATTGCCAAAACGAGTCGTTATAAAACGCGTGAAATTTTCATTTTCCACGGAGTTTAAAAACCGGTCAAAAGCCTGGATATAGATCTCAGCAATCCTTTTGGATGCCCCCATTACATTGGTTGGGTTAACAGCTTTGTCAGTAGAAATCATCACAAATTTGCCAACGTCATACTTGACCGAAACATCCGCCAGGTGCTTAGTTCCTTGTATATTTGTTATGACAGCTTCCGAAGGGTTGGATTCCAGTAAGGGAACATGCTTATAGGCCGCAGCATGAAAGATAATTTGTGGACGAAAATCCTTGACAATCTTATCGACTCTGTTAAAGTTCCGGATATCCCCGACAACAATTTCAAAATTTTTAAACTTCCACTTTTCCTCCAATTCCAACCGAATATCATTAAGCGAGGTCTCAGAAATATCGAACAGGACAATTTGCTTAGGCTTAAAATAAACAATCTGACGAATTAATTCAGACCCAATGGAACCACTTGCACCAGTGACTAAAACCACTTGATTAGTGATTCCTGCAGCAATTTCCTGCCTATCCAATTGAATAGGTTCGCGACCTAGTAAATCTTCAATCCGGGCATTTTTTATTTGATTAAAACTTAATTCACCACTAATCCATTTTTCTGCCGGGGGAACAGATTTGACCTTGATACCATGCTGAAGGCACCATTCAATGATTTCCCGTTTCCTAACCGCACCAATTTCCTGGATAGAGAAAATTAAAAGATCAATATCCCGGTTTTCCATGAGATTACTGAAATCCTTACCGGTGTGGAAGATATTGACCCCTTCCAGGATTTTATTACGCTTATGGTCATCATCATCCAAAAAGCCCAATACGTTGTAATCAACCTCCCCATCTGTATCAATAGTCCTTTTGGTAATAAGCCCGGATTTTCCTGCCCCGTATATGAGTACATTGAACTTCTTTTTATGGCCTTTATTATATCGGGCAAAGTAGCTGTAGATAACTTTAACGGCTATCCGAAATGCTGCCATTAAGGAAATAGCAAGAATAAAATCAATGATTAAGACAGAAAGGGGAATAACAAAAACAGAAGCCTGGTAATAATTAATGAAATTCAAGCCAAACAAAACAGTAGTCCCAGAGATGGTTGCATAAAAAATCCGTTTCCCTTCCTCCAAGGAAGTAAAGCGGATAATGCCGGAGTAGGTTTTAAACGTGAAGAAGGTTAATATTCGAACAGTAATAAAGAGTAAAATAACCCAGGGAAGGGCATCAAAACTCGAGTGAGTGATATTAAAATTAAACCGCAAAAGATAAGCGACTACGATGGAAAAGCAGGCAATGATGGTGTCGATGCCTAATATTAACCACTTAGGGGCATACTGCCGGTTGATAAATTTTGATAAATAACCCATTTAAACCCTAATTAAACTGCGTGAGCGAATATAAAAATTTTTTCCGAAAGAATCCCAAAATTAAAAGTTATTTTTATGTGAAATATTAATAGACACTTTCAAATAAGGTATTAATCATTTTCAAAAAATTTAACTAAAATACCGTAGGTATCATAAATTAGCTTTTTTTGCAAAAACATCTTTAAGCATTCATGTAAAAGCATCCCAATTGGGTTAACAAATTAGCCAATAAAAGTCCAAATTGATAAGATCATTGGCTTACGAATAGTGACTAATTAAAATTGCCATTGTTTTTTAGCCAGGTTTAAGGGCAAAGTCGCACCATAATAAAAGCTCTCATTGCTTCTTGCTTTTATCTCACTGTTTAATCCCCTATACCTAACATCCAATTCCAAGAATAAGTTATGACGAAGTTGGTAGCTAACCCATCCCTGCAGCATTTTAAGTTCCGTGGAAACCCCTTGACCAACTTCATTACCGAGTTCTCGTTCGTTAGTTCTGTAACTTTTGAAGATATCCCCACCCCAGTTGCTGTTGTTACTGTCTGCTCCATAATCAGCATAGGTGAATTTAACTCCTGCCCTGATCCTGGGAAAAGGTTGGTATTTCACCGAGCCGGTGATTTCGGAAAAATTGGCGCCAAGGGGATGGGCAAGCGGGTGGTTGTAATGGCTCCAGTTATTGACAGGATAATTCCCGCTAATGCTGTAATGGGTGTAATTGTAGGGACGAACACGATTGTATTCCAGTTGCAAGTCCAGATTGCTAATACCCCCTGCATCCACATACTTCCCTCCTATTTGGTAGCCATATTTGTTGGCATGGTGGCCATTTTGCGCCCTGATGTCATCCAGACGGAATTCATTCAGCATGAACTGGCCATACAATTCCACGCCTGGAAAAGGCAAGTATTGTGCATTCAAGCCAACAAGCATTTTATCCGGGTCTCCGGCCTGATGCTCAATAGACCTGTAAAAGATGATCGGGTTCAGGTAACGTACATCAAATCCGCGGCCATTGCCCTTATTGTCATGAAACATGACGGACTCAAAAAGCCCCACATTCAGGTTATCCAGCACATCCAGGCTCAAGTAATGAATGGAGGTATATTTGGGCGGCAATGGCCTGCCCGGGTCGATACCAAACATGATACCTTGGTTATCCGTCATCCGGGCAAAAATATTTTGGTAATTGAAGCGCCAGATTTTTGTATTAATTTTCAGAAAGGTATAAGGTGGAGCATAATCGGAGAGCAATAAAGACCGCTCCCCATTGCCAATGAAATTTTTGTCATGCCCAAATTGCATGGATATTGCCTTAGACGGGCTAAAGGTCACATACCCCCTGGCTTTGAAAAAATCCACCCCGCCATCGCCAAAGGATTTGGTTAAATGGGCCCCTGGATAAGAACCAGCAGGACTAAAATACCCTGATTCGTGCTTAGCGGGCCTTATTTGGTTTTCAGCAACAAAGGTGTAAAAACCCACCTTGTTATTAATTGTTCCTCGTATTTCAGCAGTCCTTGTATTGGTATAAAGCCAATCATCACTCCGACTGGATTGCCCGGTTGAAAGCCTTAATCCGGGATTAATAAAAAGGGAAAAATCTTCCTCGTGCACCTGATAGAGGTTGGCTTTGCTTTCGTAAAAATGATTGAGAATGGGTTTATCGCTGTTATCAATGGCTTTATCAGACCAAGGGAGGTTGTTGTAGCCAAGGTAATCAAGGTTAAAGCGATCGGCTTGGGAATAACTTAAATCAAAAGTGTCGAGCGATTTAGCCAGGTTGGCAACCGCTTTCCTGCTATAAGGCCGAATATCGCTAAACAAGGTATTACGCAAATTGCCCGTTCGGATCTCATAGCGATTAATGAGTTCTTCAGAAAGCGTGTTGTGGCGGAAATA
>CAZQQN010000087.1:0-3911 GCA_964595485.1 uncultured Sphingobacteriales bacterium
ATAGATGGGAAAATACAGCTCCCAAGCGATAGGTTTCAGACCTATCGCTTTCAAGAAATCAGCTGGTTATTTTTAGGCGCAAAGGGTGTGAAAACCGTTGCAATGAATTAGTTAAAATAGATGGATAGCGATGGGTTTCAGACCCATCGCTTCCTTAGCTAACATTAATTGTAACGGGTTAAGCCGGACCGGAAGGTGCGTCCACCGATTTCTGTCATGGTAACGCGGTATTCCTGGTTGGCCTTAAGTTCTTGGTCTGCTGGTAAGGAAAAGGTCAACTTCCCTTTGGCCCCTAAAGGTATCTCAAGACTGTGCTCATCAGGCCTTATCTTGTTAACAAATTGGTTGTCAATATTGGCCTCTGGCATTTCAGCCAATTCCTGTCGGCCAATGGTGTGGATGACATCCCCTTCCCTGTTTTTAAGCTGGACTTTGGTGATGAAGCTGCCATAGGCTTCAGGGCCTTTATCCCGGTAAGCCGTTAGGCTAAATTGTGCACCATTGGATAATTGTAGCTGGTTTAATTGGATATCCGGCTTTTTGGAATAATTGTGGAGACTTCCCCATATTCCACCATGATGGACTTGATTCATAACCATGACATACAAAGTAATAAAAACGGTAGACCCTATCACGATTTTTCGGAAAAGCGGGCTTTTCGTGTCAAAAGTTGGAAAGGCAATCCACTGCCACCAGCTTTTGTTAGCCACGGATGGATACCGGTTCATCAGCCATTGATCCGTACTGTAGCTACCAGTTCCATAGAAAGTTAAAACCAGGCCAATGGTGGTTAGCAGGGAGGCGATCTGCCATTCATCCAGGCAAGTTGGGCCCAGCCAGCCAGCAGTGTGCATAAGGCCTACGCTGAGGCTTACCAGGAGAAGGCCGGTCAACCGGGAGAAAATGCCCAGTAGCAATAAAACGCCCAATATTAGCTCGGTGAAAGTAAACACATAAGTGAAGACATTGAGCCATTCGGGATTTCGTAGCATCCAGCCAAGGCCCTCATGAAATCCCGTATTGGCATGGGGGTAAAAAGTATTGATTTTATGCCCCAGCCAGGACTCACTCTCAAAATTGTGCTTATCCGGTGCCAGGATAAAGCGCCGGTGTACAGCGGATAAAAATAGCCAGCTCCCTACCAGGCGCAGGGGCAGCATAATAGCTCCTATAAAATTTCGCGTTTGTGCTTGCATATGGCTTTGTGTTTTTTTGATTAATAAAAGTTAAAGTTCAACAGTACGGTAACCCCTTTCCTGTAAATCGAACAGGTGGCTAATGCCATTGGGAATTACCGATATTCCATTGGTTAAGGCTGATGCCTCTATACCGAACTTGTTCATGGAAAGGCCACAGGCCAGAAAACAAATGTTTTCCTTACGGCCCTTCCGGATGGTTTGCCTGATTTCCGGGCGGTCATCCAGCGCTTTCACCACTTTTCCGCAAATGATTACTTGAAAGGAATCAACCCGGTGCTGTTCACTGACCTTCATTTGTCGGGCTGTTTTGACAGAAGCCTTAATGGGCGGTATTTTTCGAACCAAAGTGGCATATTTGCCGCCATCGTCAGTTGACAGCTCCCCACGGGGATTTTGGCTCATTCCCAAATTGGGCAATGATCCCAGTAATCCGGAAATAAGGATGACTATTGTGATTTTTAAGTTATTTGAATTCATGACAGGTCATTTTTGATGATTGAAATAATTGTTGATCCAGGCCATACCGAACGGAACCATTGAGGGCAAATAAGACCAGCACACCTAAAATGGCGATGTTTTTCATCAAAGGTCCTGCTGTGGCCCATTGCCCTATTTGGTTGGTAATGGTGATCGGCATGACTATCAGAATAAGCCTTGTTGCTGCCCAACGGGTTAGGAAACCTATGAGTAGATTGGTGCCGCCTATGAGCATAAACAGGCCGGACAGGTAAACCAAGGTTTCCGGTGAGCCAAAAATCAGGGCCAGTTCCGGGAAAGAAGCTTGCTCTAAACGGCCTATGATCTTATCCTGGAATAGAAGGTGGTTGATGCCGGCAACGAAAAAAATACCGCTCAACATCACCCGCATTAGCAGAAGGGATACGCCCTTCACGAAGCTTTGTTGCATGATTGCTGTTTTTCGCTTGAACAATAAGCAATAGGGGCTGGAAAGGGTTATGAAGCTTGCCATGCTTTACCTGTAAGCATGATTAGCCTCATTGACACCTATCAAACATTGCTAACTAAACTTGACCCGGTTGTTAAAATCAGGTGAGATTGTTCAAGCCCGTTTGGGCGGGAAAGGATACAATGCTAAATCAGGAGACTGATAATGGCCTTTTAGCGGTATGAATAGACGCGAAGCACTAAAATTTGTGTTAATTCCTTTGTAGGCTCTATTGTTAACTTGTGAGGAAAGGCAAGGAATCCATATGCTGTTAATGGTTTTCGCATCTGCATTATCCGATGCTTCATTGAAAGCAAAATCCGATGACTCATTACCATCTTCCTGTGGGCATGTCTTTTCTATTTTGTCAACACTAAGCGTGGACTTAGCCAGGACTGGCACTAAGGGAATACCCAGACTTAACAAGTAAATCCCGATTAAGAAAAGGGCGATATGGATTTTCAAAGACACAACTCACTTTTGACAAGCTTTGTGCCAAAAATGCTTTGCCCAATCCTGGATAAGGGAAAAGTCACTGTATCAGCTAAATATTTGACGCTAAGGGTTTGAAGAGGTGATCATGAAAATACGGCCATTCAAACGGCAAGTGCAGAAAGCAATAATGGCTTGATTGGCTCAAAGGTTCTAAAACCCGTATGCATCAAGCTAAGCTCCGAAAGTGAGATAAGCTTAGTACTTTGGAAACTTTTGTAGGAAACAGGCTGGTAAAGCTCTTAAGGGTTAAATCCTGCTCTATAATGCTAAACAATTGCCGCTCCGCATGCTGGCTTTGAAATCCGCTCGTTCGGATTTGAAGGAATAATTAGTTAACCATTGGCTCTACACGGCCCCTCTTTTTATAACCTATTTCATAGGCTAGCCCACCAAAACCCAGGCTAAAAAAGGATCTTAAAGAAAAATAAATTTTTTATTGACGTTACCCAACCCATCCTCTTAAATTTACGTGATCGTTAATGAATTTGTGTAATATTGGTAAAATTCCGGACGCTGATCATATGCAAAAAATAAGGTTACTGCTTACCACTTTTGTTTTGCTACTCGGGTTTTTAAATGTAAGTGGGCAAAATACTTTTATTTTAATAAGGGGTGAATTATCATCCAGTGATCCAAATTACGATACTGGCAACAGAAGGGTGATTTTAGAAATCAGTGATTCCTTGGGAGGAAGGGTGGATACGATAACTACCACTTCCAGAGGCTCCATTTTTGACACCTTTAGTGTACCAAAGTTTACAGGGGGATTTGTTAAAGCCAGCATAACCAACTGTAGAAATCAATTTATTGCTGATACCCAATCTATTTTTACAGACACTTTCAAGCAGTTAGATTTTCGTTTGGATGCTTGTCCTTTCAATACTTTAACGTTAACAGGTTCGGTAAAAAAAGATCAGCCCGTTGATAAAAATGCCATGGTTTATCTTTTAGAGGCTGAGAGGAGTGGCCAACAAAATCGGTTCAAAATGGCAGACTCAACTCCTGTCGATAACAAGGGTAATTATATATTTTCAGGATTAAATTTCACTAATTACCTTCTAAGGGCTAAATTAACATCCCAAGCCCCGAATTACAGGGATTATATACCTACTTACTTCAAGCGCGATAGCGGAAATGCAAGTTCAGCAACCTGGCCGAAAGCGGACTCAATTTCCTTGCTTTCAGGAAGTGTTTTTAATACTTCCATTCATTTAACTAATATCAATAATTCTGAAGGTCCGGGATTTATTAGTGGATATGTGGTTCAGGGA
>CAZQQN010000088.1:0-3713 GCA_964595485.1 uncultured Sphingobacteriales bacterium
CCATCGCTCCGGATTTTGTGGCTGAAATCCTGTCCAAATGGGATGATGAAACAGACGGAGAAGCCAAAATGGAAGAATATATGGAAAATGGTGTCCGATTAGGTTGGCTGATCAATGCCGATGAATACCAGGTTCAGGTTTTCCGGTCCAATGGGGAAAGAGCCGTTTTAGAAGGCAAGGATATTGTATTGGATGGAGAGGATGTGCTGGAAGGTTTTCAATTGAACTTAAACCAAATTTTGGAAGCATAAATGAATTATTTGAAGTTAGTAGCCACATCTAGGCTCTAAGTTCTAACATCTAAAATCTAATCCCATGGCACAAGAAACCAAAGAACAACTTGCCTACCTCAAAGGGGGCGAATTCCTCGTCAAAGATGTCAATCCCGCTGATATTTTCATCCCGGAAGAATTCACAGAAGAACAGCTGCAAATCAAAGAAGCTGTCCAGGATTTTCTGGAAAAAGAAATTTATCCCAAGCTCGATGAAATTGATGAAAAGAAAAATGAGGAAATGCGTCCAATTATGGAGAAAGCCGCTCAATTGGGGTTATTAGGGCCGGCCATTCCTCAGGATTATGATGGCTTAGAATTAGATTATATAAGTATAACGCTTTTATCAGAAGCGGTAGGCTCGGGCCATTCTTTTCCAGCAGCCATTCTTGCCCATACAGGTATCGGGACTTTGCCAATCCTTTATTTTGGCACTGACCACCAAAAGCAAAAATACCTACCGGCATTAGCCAAAGGCGAAAAAATTGGCTGCTATTGCCTTACTGAGCCAGGATCAGGTTCGGATGCCTTATCTGCAAGCGCAAAGGCTGAATTATCCGATGATGGAAAACATTACGTACTAAATGGTGAAAAGATCTGGATTACCAATGGCGGAATGGCAGATACCTTTATTGTCTTTGCCCAGGTGGATGGCGAACACTTCACCGGCCTCATTGCCGAAAAAGACTTTGAAGGACTAAGCATAGGAGAGGAGTTGAAAAAAATGGGCATTAAAGGTTCTTCCACAGTCCCCGTTTATTTTGATGATTGCAAAGTTCCTAAGGAAAACCTGCTTGGGGAAATCGGAAAAGGCCACCATATAGCCTTTAATATATTGAATGATGGCCGGTTGAAATTGGGTGCTGCTACATTAGGCGCTGCTAAGCGAACTGCTGAACTTTCTGGTCAATACACCAAAGAACGCAAGCAATTCGGTAAGTCCCTTTCTGAATTCGGGGCCATCAAGCATAAACTGGCGGAACAGGCCATTCGCATTTATGCCACGGAATCCGCCCTTTACCGGACCGCCCAATATGTTCAGAACATCGAAAAAGACTATTTGAGTCAGGGTTACACAAAAGGCGATGCCATGTTGGGGGCATCTAAGGAATATGCGATGGAATGTGCGATGATGAAAGTTTACGGTTCGGAAATGGTCGATTACGTGATTGACGAAGGGGTTCAGATGTATGGCGGATATGGTTTTGCGGAGGAATACCCCATGGCGCGTAGCTACCGTGATGCCCGTATCAATCGTCTTTTTGAAGGTACTAACGAAATCAATAGGCTGCTAACGGTAGACATGTTAGTCCGCAGGGCTATGAAGGGCGAGATCGATATTATGACGCCAGCTAAACAAATTCAGGGGGAATTAACTTCAATGCCTTCAACAGATGACGAGGAAGGCATTTTGGTCGAAGAAAAGAAAGGGGTTAAGCATATGAAAAAAGCGGTGCTAATGGCCGCTGGTGCAGCCTACCAAGAGGTGGGTCAACAGCTCCAGGAAGAAGAGGAAATTGTTATGAACCTGGCTGATATGATGATGGAAACCTTCATCGCAGAATCCACCTTACTCCGTACTTTAAAATTAATAGAACAAAATGGAGAAGAAGCCCATCAGCATGAGATGAATATCACCCACGTCCAGGTTCGTAAAAGCATGGAAAAGATCAATACAGCTGGGCGTGAAGCTATTGCCGGCTTTGCTCAGGGTGATATGCTTAGAATGCTTAATATGGGCATGAAGCGATTTACTAAGCTGGAAGCTGTGAATTTGAAGAATTTGCGCAGAGCCGTTGCGGAAAGGGTTTTAAAACCCTAAAATCTGTGATTAACGTACTTTCTCTAAATCAATATAGTCATGGCATTCCTTTTAATTGGGAAATGGTTAGGTACTTCATTCACTATGGAATCAAGCAATAGGTGGATTTAAAGGTCCGTTAACACCTTAGCTTTTATATTAGCTGGGCTACCATTAATTGGTTATCCGGCGGTTTTGGCTGTCAATGTGATGTCATTGGCCGGCTATTTAACAGGTTAGGAAGCCGGTCCTGTAATTTTGATAAATACTTTTTCTCTATTAGTAATCAACGCATTTCCTGTTGTTTAAACAATTCTCATAATTTTATTCTTTCCTTATAACAAAAAAGTTATTGACGCTTTAACTCTTATAACCTACCTATTGTTAATGTTTTTCTTAACAATTGTGGAGGTTGATGGAATAGGCTTATTTTTGTGTAACCAAGGCCTATTCATGAAAATCGTCCTCGTAGCACCTTTTAGCTCTCCCATCCCTCCTAAAACTTACGGGGGAACACAGCGGGATGTTTATTGGCTGGCAAAAGCCCTTTCAAATAAAGGTCATAAGGTCTACGTCCTCGCCCCAAAAGGAAGCTATGTCAATGAAAAGGTGACCATTATTCCGGTACCCAAGGATATTTCCAACCGGGAGATACACCAATTTTTGCCTGCTGATTTTGACATTGTGAACTTTCACAATAAGCTTAATTACGAGCCCGATTTCCCCTATTTGCATTCCCTCCATGGCAATGCAAAAATTGATGAATGGCTACCGCAAAACACGTCCTTCATTAGCCATAAGCATGCCTTGAATCATGGGGGTAAGCACTTTGTTTACAATGGCCTTGACTTGGATGAATATCCTTTTGAGCCTAATCCGGATGATTATTTTAGCTTCTTGGGGAAAATCACATGGAAGCGGAAAAACTTGCGAAAAGCCAAGCGAGTAGCCAGAAAAGCGGGTGTTAAACTGAAAATTGGGGGTGGGTGGCGGTTATCCCTTGATCCTAAAGTGCAATACATGGGAATGGTAGGAGGGGAAAATAAAGTTCGTTTACTGAAAAATGCCAGAGGTATGATTTTCCCCACTGCCTGGGAAGAGCCAATGGGATTGGTTGTGGTCGAGTCTATGGCCTGCGGGACTCCATGCATTGTATCAAACAGGGGTGCTATGCCTGAATTAGTGAATAACGATACGGGTTTTATCTGCGAAAATCATGATGACTATATAGCAGCCATCAGGAGTATTAACGATATGAACCGGGAAGATTGCCGCGAGAGGGTCAAGGTTCATTTTTGCAAAGAGGCCATGGCGGAAGGGTATTTAACCTTATTCCGGAAAATTCTGGATGATCCGACTCATTCTCTGCAGCCTGAACTTGATATCAACGCCACAATGAATTCTGGTAACCTGGTAGATATAAAACATACGCCTGCTGAAAAGCTTTTTAATGGGATTAAGGCTAAATTGAAGATTTAAAATGGCTGATAATTGGTTTAAAACAAATATCACGGCTCCCATCATTACCAAGCTGGGAAGCCGGAAGTATAAGAAAAACTTTGATAAGCCACCGGTTTTTATTGTTGGCTGTGGAAGGTCAGGTACAACCCTGTTACTATCTATATTAAGTGCGCATCCCC
>CAZQQN010000089.1:0-229 GCA_964595485.1 uncultured Sphingobacteriales bacterium
AACAAAAAGAGCATTTAGTTAATAATGGTCTTATTGCAATAGGCAAACATACCTATGGAGCGGAAAAAATAAATTATCAGTGGTATAAAGGGAGTGAGGCTTCCGTAACAATAGGGAAATATTGTTCTATTGCTCCTAATGTCACCATTATTACCGGAGGAATTCATCCCATTGAACGTATTGCATTGTATCCCTTTAAGATTCAATGGAAGTTAGAAGGAGCTTATGA
>CAZQQN010000089.1:239-707 GCA_964595485.1 uncultured Sphingobacteriales bacterium
CCTTTTTCAGTAATTGCTGGTAATCCCGCAAGAGAGGTTAAGAAGCGATTTTCGCAAGAAGTCATAGATCAATTGTTAGAAATTCAATGGTGGAATTGGTCTGATAAGGAAGTGGAAGAAGCAGTAGAATTTTTAAGTAGTCATAAAATAGATGAATTTTTGGATAGATATAGCTATTAACAAAATATTCTATTTTAGAAAATATACTTGCAATAAATATAATATTAAGGCCCAGGTTTTTGTAAAGCAGGCAGTCATTGCAATTATAAAATAAATATATATGAACGTATTAATAACTGGAGGCGCTGGTTTTATCGGCTCTTACATAACGGAGCAATTGTTAAAAAAGGGACATCATGTTATCGTTTTGGATAACCTGGATCCGCAAATACATGGGGAAAACCCTGATTGGCCGGATTATATGCCTGATGGCTCGGAAAATCATTACGGGGATGTTAGAGACCGTGA
>CAZQQN010000089.1:717-3699 GCA_964595485.1 uncultured Sphingobacteriales bacterium
GGTCCGGGAATTAATAGAAAGGGCAGAAGCGGTGATTCATTTGGCAGCTGCCGTTGGTGTCGGACAGTCCATGTATAAAATAGAGCATTATTGCTCCGTTAGTGTCATGGGAACAGCCATCCTGTTGGAGGAAATATTACGGGTAAAGACCCAAATTCGGAAATTGATCATCGCTTCATCCATGTCCATTTATGGAGAAGGAGCTTATAAAAATCAGAGTGGCAAGCTTGTATATCCTCCTTCCCGGACTCTGGACCAATTAAAATCCGGGATATGGGAGCTTCATGATGACAGCGGTGAGCCCTTGACACCCGTTCCTGTAACGGAAGAAAAACCCCTCAAGCCCGATTCCATTTACGCTGTGAACAAGCGTGACCAGGAAGAAATGGCCCTGGCTTTCGGCAGGGCCTATGAAATTCCCACAGTAGCTTTTCGGATGTTTAACGTTTTCGGTGCCCGCCAGGCTCTGGGTAATCCCTATACCGGGGTGGTTGCCATATTTTGTAACAAATTACTCAATAATGAATCGCCCCTGATTTTTGAAGATGGTAACCAGAAGCGGGACTTTGTCCATGTAGAAGATGTTGCACGTGCTTATGTCATGGCCCTGGAAAATGAAGGAGCAAATGGGCACTCCCTGAACTTAGGAAGTGGCAAAAGCATTTCTGTAAAGGAAATAGCCAGCCGTTTAGGTAAAATCATGAACAAGGACATCGAACCCACCATCACCAATAATTACCGGGACGGGGATATCCGTCACTGCTTCGGGGATATTTCCCTGATTAAGGAAAAACTGGGATGGGAACCGGAGTATGATTTTGAAAACGGAGTGCATACCCTTTTGGAGTGGGTGCTTTCTCAAACGGATGTCGAGACCATTGGCGATTCTTATGAGGAGTTGAAAGCAATGGGATTATTAAAGTAGTGTCCTGCCCGCTATCTGTTCATCTTAACAACAAACCGAATGTCATCAAAAAAACTTGCCGTAATTAGCGGGGCATTTCCCCCTCAAATTGTGGGTTCTACCATTCTGCTTCATAACCTGTTGAGTAACTATGAAGGACCTGTAGAAGCAATTGCCGCACAGGGATATGGGGCACCAATCGATCCGGATTTTCACCCCCCATGTAAAACCCACTATTTAAGAATGCCAACCGCATTTTTGCGAAAAGCCTTTGACCGTTATCTACATAAGATCCTTCCTTTTATCAAATTGTTTATAAAATACAAATTGAAAAAAATTAAACCTGATAAGGTTTTAGGGGTATGCCCCAATGGGGAATTTTTTATAATTGCCTACCAGGCAAGCAGGGAGCTTGGCATACCCTTTATGGCCCACATGCATGACTTGTGGGAAGAAAACATGGCTGAGGGAAGTATTAGGTTGAAAAATGCTGTCAAATGGGAACCCGCAATCCTGAAAAATGCGGATACCGTTTTTTGCATGACCGATATTCAAAAAGAATTTTACCAAAATAAATATGGCTTGAATGCCTCAATACTTCCTCATACTTTACCGTCTGAGCGAATACAAAATATAGCACCGTTTGATCCGGCTAAATATGAGCGGGAACCCGTTTCTATCGTGTACACCGGAAACATTTCGAGCATCATGAATTTAGATGCTGTGCAACAGTTTATTAAGGCCATTGATTACATGCCTGAGCACTATCAAATAAAAATGTTTGTCAGCTGGAGTACAGAAAAATTGAAGAAGCAAAAGGTATTTCATTCCCGGGTTGAATACAAGTGGTTACCAAAAGAAGCGGTGCAAAAAGAAATGCAGGAAGCCCATGCCCTTTTCCTGCCCTTGTCGTTTAAAAATGCTTCCATGGATGAGGTAAGAACCGTATTTGCTACCAAAACGCTGGATTACCTGGTTTCCGGGACCCCGATTTTAGTTTATTCACCGGCAGATGCTTACCATTCTATTTCGGCCAAAGAAAAAGGATGGGGATATGTAGTGGATGAGGATGACCCCAAAAAGTTGGCTGAAGCCTTAAAAAAGTTAACTTCTAATCAAGAGATGGCTCAACAGATTGTTAACAATGCATGCCGTGAGGCAAATGACAGGGAAGCTAAAAGGTATGCCGATTTCTTACTGAAGAAAGTCAATGAAAATTAATATGATTTAAAATGAATATTACGAATTTTAAGCCTTCAAAAATTAGCATTTATGTAAATAACCTTTTTAAGCAAGAAAGACCTTTCAAGTATTTAATTGGCTTGTTTTTGATAATTATTAGGGTATCGCATTTTTTTAAAATAAAAAAAGATGGTTACGCAATCTATTTTTTCCCGACTTCTTTAAGTTTGGTTTATTTTGTCAATAATTCAGCACGTGGTAGTGATGAGGAAATACTTGAATTTTTTTTAAACCCTGGGGATTCTTATGTGGATGTTGGTGCGAATATAGGGACATTAGCGTTGAAAGCTTGCACTATTGTTGGGAAACAAGGGAGTGTTATTGCTTGCGAACCCCATCCACGTATTTATAATTATTTAAGTCAAAATATCAAGTTAAATGACTTTGAGAATATTGAAGCAAAAAATTTAGGCCTCGGTAGCAAACGGGGTGAATTATTTTTTTCAGATCAGAATGATGATGATCAAAATTATATAGATATAAAAGGTGATATAAGAGTGAAAGTTGATACATTGGACTTGCTTTGCAACGATTTTGCTAAAATTAACCTGTTAAAAATCGATGTGGAAGGTTTCGAAAAATATGTATTGGAAGGAGGAGGGGATACATTGGCTAAAACGCAAACCATCATGATAGAGTTGGCCCAAAGGAATTTTGATCGTTATGGTTACTCAATAAATGATTTGATTAAGCAATTAAGCAATTCCGGATTTTACTTGTACCAGTTCAAACAAGGAAAAATTTATCCCATAAATTCCAGTGCGTTGAACGATTGGAATAGTATTGTCAATGCCATTGGTTCGAAGCATAAGCTTTAATGACCACTTTCACGGTTT
>CAZQQN010000090.1:0-3694 GCA_964595485.1 uncultured Sphingobacteriales bacterium
CAAACCGAAAAATTCACTTTTATACCTGAGTCAAAGCAATATGAAAGGCAGCCTAACCAAGAAACAATTCAAGAGTTCATTGAGAAAAGACGGAGGGATAATTTTCACTTAACCCTAAAAAGGTTTGTAAGTAATGAACTTGAATTGCTAAACCGCTTTGATGGGGAAATATGGCAGAAATATGAAAGCATATTGGGGACTTTGGAAAAAGCCCTGGAAAGCTATTCAGAAACTGGAATGATTAAAAACCCCATGAATCCTAAGCTTTCAGATAAGGAAAGGAAGGGGTTATTTGATTGGTTGACGGCCATAAATGCTATTGATACACGTTGGGAAAATTTTGAAGCGATGTTTTCAGGAAAGCCTTTTCACTACAAAATAACCTGGAAGGGGAATAAATCCTTTCTTAAAAGAGTGCTGATGTGGGTTCATGGAAATCGGATTAAATGGGACGATAATATTTATATTCCCTACAATAAGTTTGCTAAAGCTTGTTTTGACGGTTATAAAAACCCGGAAAAGGGATTTTCAAATGGTGTCAAGCCATTTCCAGGAAATGTTACAAAAGACCTTGAAAAATTCATAAAGAAATATAGTTAATTTTTTTTAGAGCCCCCGGTAATAAATTTTAGAACCCCCCTTTGAAACCCTGCCAAAGCCCATTGGTGGGGTTTTTTAGTTTTTCGACCTACCAGTTTTAGAACCCTTCAGAACCCCACCCCTTCTATAAATTGCTGGAAGTCAGTAATTTAACCTATTTTTATTTCCTTTCCTTTGTATTTAAACTAAATAGTAGATAAGTTATGCAACAGAAATTTTTAACCGTTGATGAAGCTGCTGAAATCCTTGGCGTAAAGAAATCCACTTTATACGTCTGGATTAGTAAAGGCAAAGTTCCATTCTATAAGGTAGGCAAGTTTGTCAGATTCAGTGAAAGCGACCTTGCTGAATTCCTTAAAAACAAAAGAGTAGAAGCCAAAAATTAGCATTGATGGAAATCCCCACCAACGATGAAATAAAAGAAAATATTGATCTGACGGCCAATGGTCAACAAACCGGCAATGGCTTCCCTGTGGAGGTATTTCCATCGGATGTAAGGGAAATTATTCATGCTTTGGAAAGTAAGCAAGGGTTCCCAAAAGACTACACGGCTGCCAGTATTTTGTTTGCGGTAAGCGTTGCAGCCGGTAATGGTTTCACTATTAACAGCCCATATTTTCAAAAATCCGTCATTTACCTATCATTAGTGGGAGCGCCAGGGATCGGTAAAACCCATCCATTAGCGTGGGCTTTAAACCCCATTGAAAATTTTGACGCTGACAATTACCAAGCTTTCAAAGAAGCCAAAACGGAATTTGAAAGAAACGATGAGCAGGCGGAAAAACCAATAAGGAAACAGTTTCTTATTAAGGATTACACGCCAGAAGCCGTGGCAGGGGTTCACGAACAAAATCCGCATGGGCTTGGAGTTTACAAGGATGAATTAGCCGGGTGGTTTGAAAGTTTTGGCAGGTATAACAAAAACGCTGAACAACAGTTTTGGCTTTCGAACTGGTCATTACAACCAATATCAACAAACAGGAAAACAACCGCTGATCATTACATAAAGTCTCCATTTATTTCCGTTGCAGGCACGATTCAGCCTGCTTTGCTTGAAAAAATGGCCGGTGAATTTAGGAATGAAACTGGTTTTATAGATCGGATATTATTTGTATATCCTGAGAACCTGGAACCCCAATCGTGGTCAGAAAACCCGGACAGTGAAAAAGAGCGTGTTTATTGGGATGCTATCCTAAATAGCATCATTGACCACTCAAAGCAGGGCCAATTCCAAGAAAACACCACCATTGATTTTAGTCAGGAAGGCTACCAAGTATTGAAAGACTGGCAGCATAGGCTGGCTAAGGAAATAAAGGAAGCTAACAGGTCAGGGGATAACCAAAAAGCTCAATTACTTTCAAAGCTGGATAGTCAGTGCCTAAGGCTTTCAATAATCCTGGCCGTTCTCAATTCAACGATTAAAAACAGATCGCCTCAAATTGATAAGGAAATCGCCAATGGAGCGATTAAGCTAACGGAATATTTCAAAGCACAAGGCTTGAAAATCAAAGAATCTATTGGCACGCCCGAACTGAATAAGAAAACCGTTTTACAGTACCTTGCCGGGATAGGTGCATCGCAAAGTTTAATCGCTCAAGTTTTAGGGGTTAATAGGTCATATGTGAGCAATGTTTTAAAAGGAAGAAAATAACGGTAAACACTAAACAAGTAAACATGGCTAAAACGTATGCCAATAAAGAGCTGAAAGCAAAATCAACTGTTTACCCGATTAATAAGGAAATATTTTTTGAGGTAAACACCCGAATAAGGTTTAAACCCTTGCCAGTAAAGGGCGGAAAGCATTGTTTACCGTTTACCTGTTTACCAAGGTTCAAAAATAATTAGATCAATGAATGAAGTAAAATCAAAATACACCCTGGAAGGGACTGAAATAGACGGCCATCGGATATTGGCTGACAATAACCACAGTCAGAAAAAACATCATTGCCCATCATGTGGTAAGAGGCGATTCGTTCGTTTTGTTAACATTAAAACAGGGGAATATTGTCCTGAACGGTTTGGCCGGTGCGACCGGGAAGAAAATTGTGGACATTACCTGCACCCATCTGAGGAAGGATTTCAGATTGAAAGTAGCGACCAAAGTAAATGGGTAAACGGTAAAGAGGTAAACACCTCCAGACCGTCCGTCATTCCTAAGGATAAGGCCAAACAAACTGTTTACCCGGAAGGTAATAAACTTTACCAATTCCTTGCTGGAATATTTGACCAGGAATCAGTAAAAAAAGCATTCAGGGAATATGGCATTGGTACGGATTCAGTAAAATGGCAGGGAGCACCAATATTTTATCAAATTGATCTTAAAAACAGGATAAGGGGAGGCAAAATAATAGATTACAAACCGGACGGCCACAGGGTAAAAAGCCGGGCTAATTGGGTTCACAGTCTTTGGAAGTTACAGGATTTTAATATGCAGCAAGTCTTATTCGGATTGCACTTGCTAAATAAGTATCCAGATAAAACGGTTTGCGTGGTTGAAGCTGAAAAGACGGCTTTAATTGCTTCAATCGTTTGGCAGGATTACTTATGGCTTGCAACCGGTGGTTTAACAAATAAGCCTTATGATAAATGCAAAGCATTAGTAGGAAAGCGTGTAATTCTTATCCCTGACGTTGGGGCCACAGATAAATGGCAGGCAGTGGCGAAAGAATTGAATCAACTGGAAGGCGGGGATTTTCGGGTTTTTGACTTCCTGGAAAGCAAAGCAGCCGGGGAGTTTGAAGGGTTTGACCTGGCAGACTTTATCATTAAGAATGAAAGCTTACTTCATGCAAGTGGGCTTGAATTCCTGCTAAATCAAAAGGAGCCTGAAGCCAAGAATATTGACCATGACCGGTATTTCCGGGAATGGGAGTTAATGAATGCAGGCAATTGAGGGAATATGTACGTACAAAAGCTAATGTTTGAGAAAAATGGCATTTATAAGTCATGGAAGTATGTGGCGAATATGAAGGCATTAAAACGGCTACAAAGGAGGCTAAAGAAGGGAGACACCCGGCTTCCTATGAAAACCATACAGCGAATTATTAAAGGTAAATAAATATTTGTAAACCATTAAAAATCAGTTGATTATGAC
>CAZQQN010000091.1:0-553 GCA_964595485.1 uncultured Sphingobacteriales bacterium
CTGGTTAGCTTTACTTTCTTGAGATAGGCCGGAACCGGAAGTATCCGTATTATCACCTTTTATGGTGGTTTTAGCGTCAAACTGCTCAGGTGCGGCCTCTACCTTATCATCATTTGCATAAGCAATGCTGTAAAAGCGATAGGTAGCTCCACTTTCTCCTTTAAAATAGGCTTGACTTTGATTTGTTTGCGCTAACCAAAGTTTATAGGGACCACCGTCTTTTGAATAAAGCACGTCAAAACCATTTAAACCCGCTCCAAAGGGCTTACCGTCAATACCAGTCCAGGACACCTTAAAACGGGTGCTATCTTGTTTTTCGGGAAGTTCTTTAACATGGCTCTGCGGGTCCGAACTGCCGACAACGTTGGTCCAGGTATTGGTCTTGATGACTTCTGCCTGGTCGAAAATGATGGAGGCTTTGTTATTGATCTTGGTGCCTTGCTTTACTGAAGATTCAAGCTTGATAGCGTATTTCACAAAGCCTTCTCCCTGACCGGTACTATCGTTAGGCGGCAGGAAGCCGGCATTCGGGTCGGCCGGCTTTGAACCCGTC
>CAZQQN010000091.1:601-3633 GCA_964595485.1 uncultured Sphingobacteriales bacterium
AAGACTTTGTGGTTAACCACATCCACACCCGCGTTGATGCGCAGCCGGTTGTTGTTGTATTCCGGTCCTAATTGGTATTGCCGGTTAATGGTGCTGGATTGGGGCATTTTAAGCGTAGTATCCCCAAAACCGACCTTTAACAGTTCAAAATCCTGTAGCCGGAATTCCTTTTGCAAGGGGTTATTGATGGTAACCCGCTGAGCCGGTACCCTGGCGCTTGGCTTGTTTTCAAAATAAATCTTGTAAATAAGCCTTTGGTCTTTTCGGATGTATTTCATTTCAGTGATACCGGCAGGGCCTACAATTTTGTTAGGATCAATCGGCAACCAACTTTCGGTGGTTTCATTATCTTCCTCATCATCGTTGGTATTATCTCCTGAATTATTAGGATCGTCATCCGGTTCATCATCCGGTGGTCCTTCTATGTTGTCTTTCAAGGACGACTTACAACCCTCTTTAGTAACCCAGGTTACATCACAATTGACTCGCCTTGTTCCTATTCCGGCTTTAAAAACTTTATCGCAGTTAACCTTTTTCCTTTTAAGGCATTCTCTTGATATCTCATCACCCGGATTCTCTCCACCGGTGCTTTTATCCAGACACTCACCGACCTTCTTGACCAAGCCTTCAAAAGGGGTGCTCCCCTCAAACCAATCCTCAGGATCTTTTTCTTTTAATTTTTCTGCAGTTGTTTTATCCTTAATCCACTTTTTAGTTGCACTTTTCACATTGCTTTCAAAATTGCCTTTAAGGTCGCTTTTCATTTTATTGGCAGCCTTTCTGAATAAGGTTTTACCGGTTTGACTGGTAACTTGGGAGGGATGGACTTTTCTGGCAGTTTTAACCACGTTTCTTCCTATTTCACCTCTCACCTTATCAAACTTAAAATCATTGCAATCCTGAACCAATGATTTATTTTGAGTTAATAGCTGTTTGTTGTTATTAAAAGTTGCAACGACTTCCCGAATAGTAAAAGCTTTTGGTGCATCTTTCGGTCGGCCTGTTACATTAAAAACACTAAAGGGTTGGGCATTCACATCAGAAACTTGGTAAAAATTCCCTTCATAATGGGTTTCCACCTGGAAATTTAAATAGCTTTCGCTATTAGCTGGCAATACGGGAATCCAAACCGGGAAAAAGGTGGCACCATTAACGTTGACAAAGTTACTGTCGAGGGGTGTCACATTAAATTCGACACCTTTCGGAATTTCTTCGTCAAAGGAAGTACCGGTAAACGAAATATCATATTTTTCAGGGTTCAGGCTATCATTGCCAAAAGCAACCAATAAGACATTATCGTAACTGTTAACGTTCCCATTGTTACCATATGCCACTTGAACGTTAAATTTTTGATTCGGCCTTACCCTTTTGGGGCTGATTAGTTTGGTGTAGGGTAACCGGACACCGGTTTCATTCACATAAAAACCATCTTTTTTGATGGCTTTGGTACCGGATGGTTTTATGCCTATCAGGTCATATTTTCCGGTATCCAAACTTCTTAAATCAAAATGGGCTATGGCTTCGGTAGAACCTTCAACATTGACAAAGAATGCCGAGGTCGTATCATGCGGGTTTCGTAGCTTAAAATCCATACTATCCGGGAAATCAAACCCACGAATTCTGCAAGTAACCATCCCAATCTGGCCGCCGGATGATGGTGTAACCTTTTGGATGCTATACTGGGCTGAACGGGCAATGATATCGTAAAAACTGAAATTATTCAGCAAGTAAGTGCCCCGTGCCCAAATGTAATCAGTTACAGGTTCATCCTCAGTTGGCACCAGTATCCGCTGATCAGCCTGGAAAGGATCATTATGCTTGTTGTCGTAATTATTCCGATCGGGGACATTGTTTTGCTTTTGGTAAAGCTCAGTGGATACTTCTTTATCCTTAGGGGTTACCTCTACTATCATTCCGGTATTAGAAGGCCGTTTTACCTGGTAATAATCCGAAGTTACACCCTGGTAAAATCGCTCTGTTCTTTTGTTATCCAGCTTCAGATCCTTCATGAAATCAAGGTAAAAAGAATCCGAAGCAGCCGTATTGTTCCTAAGGTTTGTTTCCGGAATATAGTTGTAAGCATCACTTTTAACAATGAGGTGGTAATAACCCGGTTTTAAAGGGGAATTGAAATCGATATCTTTCGTTACCTGGTAACTCGAACCGGGGACCAGGGGTTTCTTAACGATTGTAAAAGAATCACTGAGTTTCATATCATTTTGATCCCATTGCGTGTCTCTTGACAAATAAACCTGATCCTGCCATGAGCCCCAGGCATTATTGCTACCGGCATTTTTAACCTTGTATTGAACCGCTGTGTTAATGCTATCGTAGCTAATGCTCTTAGCAATAGGTTTTAAGTCGGCAGGACTTGGTTTGTAAATATCTACCCGTTTCCGGGTATAGCCGACATTGTTATCCTCGCTCTCGTGCTCGTAAAGGATATCCGAACCATCGGCTTTTACAAGGATATAGTATTTACCAGTCATGTACCCCGGAACCCTGAATTTATTACTTAACTTATAGGATTGGCCATTCTGAATGACCGCATTTTGTTTCTTACGGCCAAGTATAAGATCTTTATCGGAAAGGAGGCTGTCCTTAGATAGGAACACCTTGTCATACCAGGTGGTATCGCTGGTTGCCCCGGAACCTTTATTTTCAACCTTCCAGTTGTGTTGCAGTTTTTGCCCGGCCCTAACACTATTAGGCCCATTAACCTTGCTAACTTGCAAATCAGGGGAAGGGGATAGCTGGATATTAATGGCCTGTTTTTCCGAGTTGTTATTTAACCGGTACTCTTGAACCGTTTCTGCGGAATCCACTTGAAGCTGAAGGGTAAAATTACCCTGAATGCCGTTCGGGATTCGGAGCTGTTCTTGCTGATTATAAGTACCAAGCGAATCCAACCGGCCGAAATGGTAGAGGGTTTGGCTTTTTATCACTTGCCCGTTTTGATCCAAAAGCGCCAGTTGGTCAAGCCAGGAAGTGGCGAGGGTTCTTTGGGATTTATTTGTTACCGTGTATGAAAC
>CAZQQN010000092.1:0-441 GCA_964595485.1 uncultured Sphingobacteriales bacterium
TTTGGGGCAAAATTTGAATTTGATGGACCGTTTCCTCAATTTGTTGTTTCAGGAATTCAGGGGGATCCTGGATAACAAAACAACAGGTAAAATCCTGGTTCAGCATTTCCCCCAAGGCAAGCAAGCGAAAAACATGGCCGTAACCAATCTCGTTATTGCCATCTCCTCTTAAAACAACTTTGCTCATCTTATCTAAATAAGTGCTTACTTTTTTAATTCAACCGCTTAAATCCAGCGTGACAAACAGGGCCATCCAAATGCTCATCTATATGCGCTTTTCCGCCTTCAAAATCGGCAATCTTTTCAAAAATCGGTTCAATCTCCTGTAGATAAAAGTCAATTTTATCTTTATCATGGGCGGTAGATACGTAAACCGTATTGCCTGCCAAGATTCCTTTCCTGAGCATTTTCTGCGTGATGTAGGTTTTGTATTTCAGCCAA
>CAZQQN010000092.1:451-2012 GCA_964595485.1 uncultured Sphingobacteriales bacterium
AATCGGGCGAATCAATTGTAAAGCTTGTTAAAGCAGGCAATCCGCTTGTCTGAAGGGGTAGGTTATGGCTATCGCCTAATTTTTGCCATTGTTCCGTTAGGTACCGGCCTAAGTCAGTGATATATTCCCAGGAACTTTGACGCTTCATTTCTTCTAAAGTAGCCAATCCGGCAGCAGAACCTATTCGCTCAGTCCAGAATGTACTGCTGATAAAAGTATTTTGCGCAGCCTCCATTACCGCTTGCCTGCCAACCACAGCCGCAACGGCATACCCATTTCCCAAAGCCTTACTAAACATACACATGTCCGGCTCCACCCCATATTTTTTGTGAAGCCCTCCATAAGTTTCCCGAAATCCTGAGGTACATTCGTCAAAAATCAAAACCAGGTTATGTTCATCACATAGCCTTCTGATCTCTTCAAGGAAACCTGCCTTAGGCCCCGTACTTCTTGAAACCTCCATTTTCACTACGCCCAGGTCAGGATAATCACGAATGATTTGTTTCAGTTCATCAATGTTGTTATAAGTAAAAGGCACCACACTTCCCTGAAGATCCCTGGGAACGCCTGCCGGATCCAAACCGGGTAATAAATGGCCATCCAGTTCATCCCGGTCTCCAAGATTGGCTGATAAATACCAGTCATGCCACCCATGATAGCCACAAATGGCTACGGTATGTTTGCCTGCTGCTGCTCTGGCAATGCGAATGGCGATGGCATTGGCCTCTCCCCCACTTCTGGCAAACCGTACCCTGTCTCCCCAGGGATGCAATTCCACCAACTTTTCGGCAAGTTGTACTTCCTCAGGCCCGTTAAGGGTGGCCATGTTCCCTTTTGTGACTACCTCACGAACAGCGTCATTGACTACTTTATTGCCATAGCCAAGGGAATTGGTGCCAACACCCATCAGATACATATCCAAATATTGCGTACCATCCAGATCCCAAACATAGCAACCTTCGGCTTGGTCAAAATAAGCCGGCCATTGCTCCGGTAAGTGCATCTCCGGCCGTTTGGATAGGAGCATGGTCCCCCCCGGAATTAGTTGTTTGGCTTTTTTATAAAGTGCTTGTCCTGAACCGTTCATGTGATTATTTTTTTAAGATAAGCATTCAAGCAATACCACATTATGTTTTTGGCCGGATTGATTTTCAATACCTCCCTGTAGTTCCTCCGAGAGGGACACAATCTGGTATCCGCCCAAAAACAAAATAATTGATATTAAAACACTGCCTGATTTTATTCTTGAAACCCCTCATTTCGGGGTATAGTGCTATTGATAGCCCTGATTTTCGGATTATTGACCAAATAGTCCGCATAAACTTTCCAGCTTTCCTCACTCCCCAGTTTTTTAATTAAATGTTCAATCACTTCAAAATCCTGAGGTTCATCCACTGTAATTCGCAAATCCGCATATTTCGGAATATCATTTTTCAATTCAAAACCGGAAAACAAATGCCCACCTTTCAGGTTGCTATTACGCCATATATAGGGCGTAACGTGCTCACGGTCACTTGCTTTTTCGGCTTCCTGCCAGGCATTTTCAAGGGACGAAAAGGTA
>CAZQQN010000092.1:2022-3590 GCA_964595485.1 uncultured Sphingobacteriales bacterium
AACCTCTGCATCCAAGCCATCCGGAAAAGTATTGTTGAGGGCATTGCTCCCGTAATCAATGGACTTGTTTTCAAAAGTAGCGATCAATTGATCGACCAATTCCGGGTCAATCAAAGGGCAATCCCCCGTCAAGCGTATCACATTGGTTGGTTGATACCGGGCAGCCGCTTTATAAAAGCGGTCTAAAACATCCGCTTCAGAACCCCTAAAACAAGGCAATCCATACCTTTGGGCAAGTTCACAAACAGCCTCATCCTTATCTGATTCAGAAGTAGCAATGAGATGTTGATCAATGTACTGGCTTTTTTGAAGCCGCTCTATGTGATAGCCCAAAAGCGGTTTATCATTGATGGTCTTCAAAATCTTGCCAGGCAAACGACTTGAGCCTGCCCTTGCCTGTGTTATAGCTAAATATTTCATGGTTACCAGTTAGCAGGATTTAGTAAAGCACCCTTTTCTACTCTTATATTATTAATTTGCTCAAGGAGCTTCGGATCCAAAGGCGCCTTTTTTACAAACTCCAAATTCTCCTTGAATTGGTTCAAACTATCAACTCCTATCAGCACCCCCTTAATTTCGGAAAAAGATAATGGATAGGCCAAACCTAATTCCCCCCAGGAAAGCTGGTTTTCTTTTCTGAGTTCATCAAGCCCTTTAAGTTTGGGAATCAATGGTTTTAGTTTTTCAGGGAAAAGATCAAAAGGTTTGAAAAACAAGCCCTGCAAAAAAACTGATCGTATGTGCAAAATTTTACCCTTTTCCCTCGCTTTTTTCATTAAATCCCCTTTCAGGCTAAAATTATCCAACAAGTTAAAAGGGAATTGAATCAAATCCACTAAGGGATCGTTAATAACCTTTTCAAACTCATCATTGGTGTAAATGGAAACCCCACTGTATTGAACCAATCCCTGTTCCTTAAGCCTATTTAATTCATATAGCAGTGCCGGGTTTTCATGGTAAAAATTAAAATCATGAAACAAGTAAGCATAAAGTTGAGAGCAGTTAGCCTTTCTAAGGTTATTTTTAACCTTATATGCAAGGGGTTCTTCCTCTTCTAAAGCGGAAAATTTTGATATAATTTCAAACCCATTCGTAGCATGGCTATGAAATTTCCCGATTTTTTCCAGCGCATCACCATAAACCTCGGCAGAATCAAGCAATTGAATTCCTTGAGCAGAAGCTTCATTTAAAATTTGCTGAACATCAGTACCTAATACCGCTTGGCCGGAGGAGTTATTGATGCCATAAGGCAGGCCAAACTGGACCGTTCCTAAAATGAGTTTAGTTAATCCATTATTAAATTTCATTTAACATTAACCAGTCTTTTTGAAAATAGGCCATTCTAATAACATTTCTATATTTACCCTCATGAAAAGAATGATTGAGGTAATTTCCCTCTTTTTTAAAACCTATTTTTTCATACAACTTAAGAGCGGCTACGTTATCCTCTACCACTCCTAAAGTAACTTTATTTAAATTCAATCTACAAAAGCAATGATCCAAAATAGCTAAATTTGCTTCTTTTGCAAAACCTTTCCCCCATTCCTCTTTTTCTCCCATTAATATGC
>CAZQQN010000093.1:0-3325 GCA_964595485.1 uncultured Sphingobacteriales bacterium
TTATTACATTTTATTCTTACGTGACTTCGACCATTCAATGGCAAATCAAAGAATTCATTTTGGGCGAAAAGTCAACCATTTGTACAAAATAAATGTTTTAACAAATAAAGCGTTAAGGATTAATTTGTAGTATTGCCTTAACAGGGGATGAAAGAAAAGCTGCTTTTAAACCGTGAATGCTATTCACCTTAAAGAAATAAAAAATGGAAGTACCTAAAACACCTGAGAATGAAGCGGAAAGGTTGAAAAGCCTTGAGAAATATAACATCATAGACACTCTGCCGGAAGAATCCTACGATGAGATCACAAGTTTAGCAGCTTACATTTGTGAAACGCCTATTGCATTGGTTTCACTGATAGATGAAAACCGGCAATGTTTTAAATCCCATTTAGGACTAAATACTTCTGAAACCCCCAGGAAATACTCATTTTGTGCCCATGCTATCAACAAACCAGACGAACCTTTTATCATAGAAGATGCGACTGAGGATTCCCGCTTTCATGATAATCCGCTGGTTACCGGTGAACCTTACATAAAATTTTACGCAGGAGCCCCTTTGTTAAATTCGGACGGATATCCGCTTGGAAGCCTTTGCGTGCTGGATCATAAGCCGCGTACCCTAAACGATTCCCAAATAGAGGCTTTAAAAAACCTAAGTGACCAAGTGGTCCGGACTTTGGAATTGAAAAGGCATCAGGATAGTTTGGCCACAACCAATAAACTACTTAAGGATAAAAATGAAGAGTTAGAGCAGTTTGCCTACCGAGCTGCTCACGATTTGAAATCTCCCCTGAAAAACGTATCTGGTTTGGTAGATTATTGCTTAAATACGCAAAAAGAAAACCTTGATGAAGAAGGGCAGGAGATGTTAAAAATGATGGACCAGTCATCAGAAGAACTACAGGCCCTTATTGAAGGAATACTCCATTATAGCAGAAGTGATAAATGGTTACAGGAAGAAAGGGAAGATGTGGATGTAAAACTATTACTTGAGGAAGTTAAGAATTTGCTGGATAGTAAAAACTTTAGTCATTTTCATTTACCTCAGGGCGAAGTAGTCATTAATACCCATAAAGTGGCTCTAAAACAGGTTTTCATGAACCTTATCTCAAATAGTATAAAATATTGTGATAAAGCGGAGCCTGTTATTCGAATTGATTACAGTAAGGATGATGGTCATCATTATTTTTCCCTTACGGATAATGGCCCGGGTATCCCTGAAAAGGATCAAAATAGGTTATTCCAATTATTCGAGGTGGTTCATAAGGAAGATAAAGAAGGTGAAAAAGGAACAGGAATAGGCTTAGCAACCGTGAAAAAACTTTTAAAAGGGTTAGGCGGAAAAATCAGTTTGGATTCAGAGGAAGGGAATGGCACTACTTTCCATTTTTACATAGCCCGTTAGGGTTTTGTATGAACTACCTGCTATCGGTTTTTGAGAGGATTAATGCTTAAAAAAAATTTAATTTTGTTTAAGGTCATTATTCAATAACCTTTTGCAAAAAACAAGTGCCATGTACCACTACACGGTTAAAAAGCTTTGCCGGTGGGCATTTAAGCAATTGTCACAGCAGAACTTTGAGGCACTACTGGATTTAGCGGATGATCATTTACGGCACAAATTTGCCGGTGATCATGCTTTAGGCGGGGAGCGGTATGATAAGCAGGCTTTCCGGCGATGGCTGGAAAGGCTTTTTACGTTGTTCCCAGATCTGCAATTTCAGATACAGGATATTGCTGTTACCGGAATGCCCTGGAATACAAGGGTCGCTATTGTGTGGAAGGATTATGGCACTACCGCTGATGACCATATTTATGAAAATGAAGGCGTTCATATCCTGCATTTGAAGTGGGGTAAGTTGCAATCCCTGGAAGCGCGGCTTGATACACAGGTTGTAGCTAATACGTTGAACCGAATGGCTGCCAACGGCTATAATTTAGCCAATGCAAAACCCATCGAATAATATGCCTAAACCTTCACTGAGCAAAACCCTCGCTTCGGTGGTTTATGGTGTTACCGCTGTCGTAAGCCTTGTATTGGGCAGCATCTACCTGTTCAGTAGTCAATTTATGCCTTATCATGCCGAAGCCTTATCTACCGATTGGGAACAATTGGATAGCGCTACTCAAACATTGCTACTAGCCCTAATGGACGTAGCTGGTGCGGGTTGGCTTGCCCTTGGAACAGGGCTATTGGTTTTGATTTTCCTCCCTTTTCGCAACAATAGGAAATGGGCAGGTTACTTAATACCCGCGCTTATCCTGTTATTTTACATGCCCACGTTATTGGCTACGTTGAATGTTTTAAACCAGACCCCTGCTAACCCACCCTGGTATGGTAATGCCATTGCTTTGGCTTCAGCGCTAGTAGGGGTTATTATTGATCGCCCATGGCGTTACAAGATTCCAAAACATGAATGAAGGTTTATGCTTTTGAAAAAGCTAAGGAGTAAAGTAAGTATTTCAACTTTCGCACCCCTCAGAAAACCTTTGATCCGTTTCATTCAAGTCATTACAGAGAAAAGATCAGTCATTGCTACCCCTGCTCTTTAAGACTGGACACTTTGTATTCAATGCTTCAATTATTGAATCACAGGAATTTAGTTTTCAGGTATGGTTTGGCGTTTTTTATTAGGCACCCTAAGATAAGGTTTAATTCAAGTCATGTTTAATTTTTTGCCCTAAAGGTTACCCAATTCAAGGGCTTATTAGGGGTCTGAAAGCTAATTCATTGATTCAAAAAACCTTGTCAGTACTTAAACAAAGCAAAACAAATTTTCTTTTCAAACTTACTCATCTACAGACCATACTTTGATGGTTTTATCGTCCCCAGCGGTTATTAGGTAATCGAAGTATGTACCCCAGAACATTTCATTGACGGAATGCTTGTGCCCGGCTAGTTTTTCCAGGTCAATAACCTTTCTAAGCGAAAATGTTTCCAGGTCCCATATCTTAGCGGTGTTATCCCTGCTACCGGTGGCAAACCATTTTTCATGCGGGCTTACCACAATATCATTAATGGTAAAGTAATGAGCCGGCACCTTCAAGTATAGCTCATACCCTTTCTGAACATCCCAAATTTTTAATTGGGCATCTCTTCCACCGGACAAAAGGTATTGCTGATCAGGAGTCCATGCGACAGCAAAGGTCGAATTCTCATGGCCCCAAAAGCTATACAATTCTTCAAAACGCTCTGAGTCAAAAATCCGTATTTGCTCATCACTAAAACCAACTGCAAAACGTTTCCCATCCGGTGAGAAATTGACTTTCCTGGCATTGGCTGAAGCAGGCCTGAAGGAGGTTATCTCCTCATATTGCTCTGTA
>CAZQQN010000094.1:0-3300 GCA_964595485.1 uncultured Sphingobacteriales bacterium
TGGATGTCGTATAGAACCCAGGTGATCATGGTTGTTTGTTTTTTTAGACCCTCAGTGTCTCTAAAACCCTGAGGATCTATTGTTTAATCAATTCATTGGCAAACTGATGGGCTTCGCTTTGAAGTACCTGTAACCGTGTTTGGTTTTTGCCCCGGTACTTGATCTTTTCCTCTTGTGTGTATTTGTTCAAAGCTTCTACTACCAGTTGTTTGCCTTCTTTATTAAGGTTATAGCCGTTGGTAATCTCATCAAATTGCTGGTCATTGACCTTTTTACCGGTAAAAAGGCGCAGTACTACCCTTTCAGCAAAAATTCTATAAGGTTCAATGAAGTCGAAAACCATACTTTTTTGGTTGTAATCATCCCGGTGAAGGAAGCCGACAAAGGGGTCCAGTCCGGCAATAATCAGGGCTTTTTCGATGCGGCCGTAAAGGATGCCATAGGCATAGTTGAGGAAAGCATTAAAAGGGATCTTTGGCCGGGCGATAACTACGACCGGAAAATTGGTAGCGTTTGGGCATAATCTGCCCCAGGGCTTCAAAATAGAGACGTCCTGCCGTCCCTTCTTTTCCTCTTATGGTCTCTGCCAGATCGTCAATTTTTTCAGCTTTAAGGTTTTGAAGGTCATCTTTTATGGAGGTTATATTAGTGATTTTTTCATCGAGCATATCATGGGCTTTAGGGCGGTTTTTCTTAAGGTCTTTTAAAAATTGGATTTGATTAGCCATTTTCGTGGAAATCCAATTTTGAACGTAAGTAACCGCTCTTTGGTCCAGGCTGGCTTCCAGTTGTCTTTTACGGATTTTAGTGGTACTACCCAGTTTGCTGTGCCAAAAACGACCTAACGGTAATCCGTCATTTTCCACCACCATGATGTCGATGTTGTTCTTGAGGGCCAGGTGAATGGCATCGGTACTCAAAGCAGCCCCTTTTGGCAGAATAATGGACGATACCTTGTGAGCGGCAAAATGGTTTTTTTGGTATTGGCCGTTGTCATCCGATACCCGCACCTCGAACAATTCATCTTTGATATGGACGTAAGTGCCGTAGGTGTTGATGTAGAGTTCCATTGGCAGAATTTATACTTTAAAACCTGACAGGTGCTGAAAGACCTGTCAGGTTGTTGACTGAACAATTCGTTATTTTAATACTCAAGGTCCATTGCCAATTCATATTCACCTAATCCTTTAACATTGAGTTGGTTTTCTTTGAATGCTTCAATATTGATGAATTCCTTTAAAACCTGAGTTTTCTGAATTTTAGTAGGCTTAGTGGAAAGGTAGCTATGGTAAGAACTGTGTTTCCATTCATCCGGGTAATTAGCTAAGCCATGTTGGACAGGGTTTTGATGGATGTAATTTATAGCGTTAAAAAAATATGACCTGTTTTTGATTGGGCGGTTTTTTGTACTTTGGAGGAATAACTTTCCTTTTCTCTGGTAAAGGCGATTGAAGCTTTTCGTATAACTGTTTAAAAAGTTTTTGAACTGTTGTATTAAAAAATCGCTAAAGCCAATATTTCCTTCAACTGATTTTGTAGGATGGAGATGAAAGAAATAATTGTTGATTGTATCAACGTCTCTTATTTGGATTAATAAGTGAAAATGGTTGGGCATTAAACAATAAGCGTAAGTCAAGGCAATTGGACTTATATATTGATCGTATTTTTTAAGAAAAAAACGGTAGTTCTTTTCTTCTTTAAAAATGCCTTCATCGGCATTTCCATGGTTGAAAATGTGGTAAACATTATTGGGTTTCAATTTTTCGGAAAACCTGTCCATGTAAATGTTTATTTTAGTTTAAAACCTGACAGATGCTGAAAGACCTGGCAAGTTAGGATTTTGTAACGTTAACCTAACAGGTTTAACAACACCTGTTAGGTTTTTAAAGGTTATTTATAGGTTTTATCCTATTTTAACAATACTCCCAAATCCCCTTGCCACTGATTTCCCCAAACCAATGTATGAAGGCAATAAAGCATTGGAAACAAACGAGCCGGAAAAAGCTAACATGGTTTTATTCTTGAATTGGGTTTCTTTGGGTTGCACTTTTAAAGTGACATTGATCTTTTGATCTTCTTGGTGATCAATGCCTTTGAAAAAACTTAGGATATTAGCCGTTAAGATGTTTTTGAGCATTTGTTTTTGGTCATCGGAGCTTAGCTGCTTGTATTTAGGATAATTGTCTTGATTCAGGGCCATCCATAAGGTGGCAAACTGGTATTCGAAAAGGTCATCTTTGACGCCTGGTTCTACCTGTTGGTTTTCGATGTTTTTCTGATAAACCGGTATGCTTTGGTCTCCGATGTTTAATTCCCGGATGTTCAGGAATTTTTTGGTTAGTACTTCAGCCCCTTCTGCAATGCCGGTTAGGGTAGGGGTGTGTTGGATTACCTTGTATTGGATAAGCGGATACCGGTAAATTGGGGTTCCATCAGGGTTGTGGTTATGAAAATAATCGGAATATTGCCTGAACCATTCCGCAAAATAGCCCCGGAGCTTATGGGCATCACGGGTTGAAAGGGTGATTTCCGGGAAGCGGATGATGGTAACAGGGATTTGGGGCATTGTTCTGTACTTTAATTTTTAAAACCTGTCAGGTGCTTGCAGACCTGACAGGTTGGTTTTGTGGGTAATCATTTGGTTTTTTAAACCCTGAGGGTCTTGGAGACCCTCAGGGTTTGGGGGTTATAGCATGACCGACCTATTTTTCTCCATTAAAATTTTGTCGCGGATATAGCCGGTTTTAGTATCATATCGCTCTATTAATTGTTCCTTAGGAAGCAGTAATATGTCTTCTGAAGAAGGGTGAATAGGGTCTAAATCCTGACAGAAGTATTCAGGAACTGTGATAATGTGTTGATTGAAAGCTTTTTTGTAATGCTTATCAAAATAGGACTTCTTAATTTCCTGATCGAGGAGGGCAATGTAATGGCTTTTGCAATCTTCTGCCTCTTCGTCATATTCTACAAAGACGGACCGCATGATTGATGAATTGTTAATCACCCGAAAGCTACTAATGGGATGTTCACTTTCCTGATTGTCATCGTAATTCAGGGTTTTCATTGACTGGAAAATGCCTTCACTGAATTCAAAATTTTTTCTACCTGAAATGCCTTCATAATAGGCTTCTAACGCTTTTAAGTAACTTTCCTCTTGAATAGCCCCTTGTTGAAGTGCTTGTTGTGCTTGATCTTTAGTTAGCTTACCATAAATGTTGATGCAATCCCCAAAATCTGTAATATAAAGTGGGGCGTGTTCCTTACTGGGGTGGTTATTACGATTAATCCTTCCGGCTACTT
>CAZQQN010000095.1:0-1428 GCA_964595485.1 uncultured Sphingobacteriales bacterium
TCCCGGTCGCCTCCACTTATTTTTTTGTGTAGTTCTTGAAGTTTCTCTTGCCTTTCTTCAGGTTCAAACCAGGGCTTTTTCTTACTGATACCCTGCACAAAAGGAGAATTTTGCACCCACTGAAAATACTTAGGGTGATCAAAAAACAATGGAAACATATATTGGTCAAAAAATTCCTTTGCGCTCAAAGATGTTCCTTCCTTTTCATTAAATGCTTTCAAAAATGTCTTGCCTATAGTAGCAGTAATCATAATTTTTATTTTTCAGTACCAGTTAAAGAAATTGGTATACAGGGTCTAGATTTTTTGCTTGAATACTATCTTTTAATAACCCTTGCTCTGCGTTATAAGCTATGTCAGGGATAATAAAGGGTTTGTTTCCGTATGGCAATTGTTCCAAATCTTTAAACTGATAATAGCGCACAGGTATTTCCATTAGCATGCGTTCTTCAAAATCTGCTTCCATATACCAGTTTTTGTCTTGTTCTTTTATGCACGAAACCGTATCAATATCCAGCATTTCCACAAGTACGGAATTTGGCCGGTGTGTCAGGCAGTCAATATTCCAGGTTTCATCTTCCTTAAATACCGCATGTTTTTCAATGGGCAGTATTTGTATTTCCGGGTAAACCTGATCAATCAAATATTGGAGTGATCGTTCATGCAAAGCACCCTCTGGCAGGATATCATTACTTTTTTGTAATATTTCCACATCATAGGGCAAGGCTTCTTTTTTATCAGTAGGAGGAGCAACCACATAAACCGGTTTTAAAATCCCTGCTTGGTCAGTTTTTCGCTCACGATTAATACGCCCAAAACGCTGAACCATGGCATCCAATGGAGCAGTTTCAGTTATCATAAGGTCAAAGCTAATGTCCAAACTTACCTCAACTACCTGTGTAGATACCACTATACTGGCATGTTGGGCTGTATTGTATTGATTTAAAGGTTGACCATCTTCATCTTTGCCCATCAAATCAAATTCTTTGTTGTTCCTATCTTTTCGCGTAAACCTACTGTGTAACAATAGTTTTTCAGTATTCGGGAAACTTGTCTTAATTCGCTCGTACACTTCCTGGGCATGTGGTACTTTATTGCAAACAATGAGTACCTTCTTTTTTTCTTTATTGATCGCATTATCCAATACTTCAGAGCTTTTCTCCCAGGAAGAAAGTTTGTGTACTGTATGACGGTCAAATTGATCCAGTTCCTCAGCAGGAAGCTTTACTTCATATACCTTTTCGTCTCCCAACAACTTCCTGATTTCCTGGTACAAAACAGAGGGAATAGTTGCTGTACCTATATGAAGACTACATCCCAGATTAACGAGAACAGATACCACTTTTAAGACAATGGATTGAGAGACACCAGAATACGTATGAATCTCATCAAGAATCACATCGCATCCATTAACATCCATAATAAGCGC
>CAZQQN010000095.1:1438-3219 GCA_964595485.1 uncultured Sphingobacteriales bacterium
TCCACCAAAGGCAATAGTTGAAAGCTGGTAAGGCGTCAGAACTTTAACAGAAGCACCAACCAACTCCTGCATCACAGTTTCCTCTTTCTCCTTTCCACGACTTACCATGGAAGAGGCTGCATGAAGTACTCGAATATCTAAATCCGGATTATTATCCCGCAACTCTGAATCCATGCGCTTGTACATCGCATTGATCGAGGCTTGAAAAGGAAGAGTATAAAATACACGTCCCCGGCAGCGGCGCAGTAGAAAATCCGTTTTTCCAGCTCCGGTAGGCGCTACTACTAATGTATGCCGCTTTTCGGAATCAGCAGGCTTTAGAGACAACGGAAAAAGCGGACTTTGCCGGTTGTAAAAGGATAGGTCGGGAGTATGAAATGCTTTTTCAAGTTTTTTTTCGGTTTTATCAATAAGTGCTGAGGCAAAATGATCGGCCCCCATTAACAATCCACGTAATTCCGAGTAACCTTTTTCCTGAACCTTTGCTTCACAATATTCTACTACTTTATAAAATACCTCTTTGGCTTCCTCTTGGGGTATAATCCGGGTTTTTATTTCAAATGCTTGAAGAATTTCCATAGCTTCAAGCGACCAATTTTCCCAATCTTTCAAATGATGCTTCAATACTTGTTCATCTCCATAGTTTTCAGCAAGATCAATTAAGCCTTTGATACCTGGGTCTTCCTTGACAGATTTGTGGTGTCCGACCACCAGCTCAATAATCTTTTCGTGATATTCTTCCGGGAACAAGGGTAGAAAAAAGAGTGAGGCAATTTCGTGTCTGAAAGGCTTGTTGGGCTTTTGACCATTGAGTTGTGCTTGAAAGATAGGATGCGCCTTACCTAAGTCATGCAAGATAGCACCTTGCCGGGCCAGGATTGAATTCATACCGATATGTTTGGCAAACTTTTCAGCAGCCTGTACTACATGCCAAGTATGATCATAAAGCGAGGTCCAGTCGGGCGGACCTTTGGCTTTTATGTGTGGAATTACGTCCATATATCAAAATGCTTTAACCGGATGACCAACTGTTTTTAGCCATCCATACATGGGTTCCCCATTTTTAAACCTATTATATCCTACAGGAAAAGCTTGTTCTGTCTTCTCAAACACAAGTTCAAAGCCGGCAAATTGGTCTTCATCGCTATCAAAAGAAGCCTTATCGGTTTCGATAATTTCTTCTGGAAAAAGGATATCTTCATTGCGTCCCAGACAAATGTGCTGGGAAAATGCTGTTTCCGCATCATTCCGGTTATCAAAAGCGAAAAATAATGACGGATTTAATAACACTCCCTTAGTCATAACTGCATAAGGCCGTTCAAACTTGTACTCGTTCTTTTTTCCAATCTTATTCCACCCACGTGGCTGTATCTGCTCCTGTTGCATACTCATTTGCTCATAAGCAAGGCGATGCCTTTTAATTTTATAGATATCAAAAGGTTCATGCAACAATTCAGGAAATAATTTCCGCTCCATTCCTGCCAGCATGGAAGGCGTTAAAAACTGCTGGCTGAACGTTTCGCTATCCCTAACAGCCGTCCACGGCTTAATAAACCCAAATGGCCCCGTGTATTTAACCACGTAATACTGCATATAGCTTTTAATTTAATGCGCCAAATCCAATTCCGGTAGAATTGCCCACTCCTACATTCCAGGCAAATTGCAATTGTTCAGGAGTACCTTCAATTTTTACCGGGCACAAATTGACCCGATTCCCAATTTGACCGTAATAGACCACTTTGGTTTTTGCTTTTAAATAAGAACGATCAAACTGCACAGCT
>CAZQQN010000096.1:0-3149 GCA_964595485.1 uncultured Sphingobacteriales bacterium
TAATTCGCTCCGCTTGCCAGCCTTTCAAATTCAAAAAATCAATGATTGCCCTTGTTAAGCCATTGGCCGTTGAATCCTTATACTTTGGCTTAGGGATAGCATGTTCCGGCAATGAAGGGTAAGCATCCCTATTAGCCTGAATTTTGAGCTTTTTCAGTTCTTTAAGTCCGTTCATGGCCTCACTTTTTACGAGCAGCTTGCATTTTTTCAATTGCCTTACGCTTGGTTTCGGAAATTTCTTCACGTTCACCGCTTAATAGCCATTCCGTCAACTGCTTTCGTGAAAAGAACAACCTGCCATTTTTCTTGCTTGCCGGGATTCTGCCATTGCTTACCATTGAATAAAGTGAGGGCTTCGAATACTGTTTTCCAGTTACTTCCTTTAAAAATTGCAAGGCCCCGTCAATACTGAAAACTTGGTCTATTTCCTCACTTTGCTGCCTTTCCAATAAACGTTCAATCTTAGCCAGTCTTTCATCCATTTTTGAAACGGCTTCGGGTAATTGATCAAAAGTTAGTTCTTGCCCCATATCCAATTTGTTTTTCAATTCAGTTAGCAAAGATGAAGAGGGTAAAGCTCATAACAAACTGAAATTCAGAAAAATACCCGAACAAAACAGGTGTTCGGGAAACGTTCGGGAAAGATGGGTATAAATAAAAAATCCCCGCCAGAACTGAATCCAACGGGGATTAAAGGTTAGTAAGGTAATGTTCGGGAATTTATCTCAAGCCTTCAAAATGCTTTTTAATTGCTTCATCATAGAAATCATGAAGTCTTGTATCATTAAGCTCAATTCCTGGATAGTCTTTTCGGGAATATGTAACCCCCCCTATTTCCGTTTTATCAGGGTACACAAATAATGGATTGATTTTTTCCTTACGATACGATCTGCCTTCTTTGGCATTACCCTTACCTGTAATTAATTCTAAGAACTCCCTTAAATGTTTTTTGGCTCCCCTTTTCCCATTCTTATAAATCCAACGTATTGGTTCAAACCATTGAGGTAAAGTTTCCGGGTTGAATGCTGCTAAAAATTGTTCTTCGGTCGTTTCAGGCCCTATTAATTCATCTTTTTTAACCCGCTCAAAAAGTGCCTTTAATTGGGGTTTGGTAAGGTTACTTTCTAATCCTACGGCATGGGATTGTTTGGGATTGTAGCTTTCGAGTTTATTCCGCAAATTTTCAATCAATGGTTCATAAGACTTTTGAACTGATTCCGCTAATTTTTCCCCTATTAGCGACAAAAACTCGTTATAGAACTCGTAAAATTCCCCTGTAACCTCTACAAAGGCCCGGAAAAGTTCTTTATCAGCATCCGTAAGGGTCTGGAAGTAAGCATTTGTTTCCGGGAATTCCCCATCCTGGATTGGTTCGCCCGGAAATTTGGGTTCACTTTTGGAATCTAAACCCCTTGCTTGCTTTAATAACTGATTATTCTCAATGATTTCATCAAATTCCTTTGAAATAGCCTCACAATCCCTTTTTGTTTCGGATATTAGGGTTTCCCGGCCATTGTTGGGAATGGTTAGCAGGTATTGCAGTTCACGAATAGCCTTACCTTTAAATTCTAATAACTCAAGGCCCTTGTTTTCTTCAAACTGAATAACCTTGTCGTTAAGTTGGTAGCTATTCCGTCTTATGAATCCCTGGAATAGTTTTAAGAGTGCGGTAAATTGCTTGTAATTGTAGGTTAATTCTGTACCTTCGTTAGTGTATTCGATTTCCATATCTTCATTATTTTGAACCCCGGTGGGTTTCTACCATTCCTTACCGGGGTTTTGTTTTGCTCAAATTAAAAATTTGTGAGTCGCTCCATGATGCTTTTGGTTTTATCCTGCGGGAACCCCTGAAAATAATTCAAGGTGGTTTTGATATTGGCATGGCCTTGCATTTGTTGTACCCACTCCAATGAAGCCCCGCTTTGAACCGCTAAGGTGTTAAATGTATGCCTGGCCCATTGATAGGAAATTGCTTCGTTAATACCAATCTTTTTGGCTAAGGGTTTTAGGTGCTGGTTAATGAACTTTATTGAGTTTTTGGCGATCCGTTGTTTTTCCTTTGCAGTTGCCTTTGAGCTAACAAAGTCAAAAGCCGGGGAATCAGGGTCAAGGTTTTTGCCCCTGTATTTTTCAATGATTTCCCTTGCTTGCTTAGTTATGGGAACCGTTACCGGTCTTTCCGAAGTCCGTTCGGTCTTTTTCCGGTAAAAGGTCAAATAGTCACCTTCCAAATCCTTATTCCTTATCTCCATCAAATCCCGGAAATTAGCCCCCGCAAAGCAATAAGATAACAGGAACCAATCTTTTGCCCTTTCCTGCTCAGGAACCTTTGGTTCAGCGTTTACTAACTTATCCAATTCCTTATCGGACAAAGCCTTTTTTACTTTTTTGGGGTCGGGTGGTTGGTATAACCTTTTACCAAAAGGGTAATGGTTGGTATAACCGGACTCTTTAGCCGTATTGAAAATTGACCTTAAGGCCCTTGCATACATGCCAACGGTCGTTCGGCTTTTTTCAGAAACCTTAATCATGAAATATTCATAATCTTCCAGGAATTTGACCGTAACGTCTTCAAATTCCAGCCTTTCCGGGACTTTGGTTTTAACATGATTCAGGAATTTAATAATGGAATCCCTTGAATGTTTATACCAATCTGCGGTTCCGGGTCTGTCTAATTTCCTGAACCGGTCAATCTTTTCGTTATAAAGCGAAAAAAGGTCATGGCCTTCGGCCCCTGTGGTTCCAAACAATTCGCTTTCAAAAGCCGGGAAAGTAAATTCATCTAACCGGCTTATAACGTCTTCGGCTTTGTCTGTTATTTCTTCCAGTTGCTCCCTTACTTCTTTAAGCTTTCCACGGGGTTTTTTGCCATTCCAGGCTTTTTCAAAATCATTTTTAGATAAGCTTATCCCGGTCGAATAATGTTTCCGCTTAGTGGAATTGAAGACTTGCATCTTAACCGGGAATGTCCCATCCTTTTTTTTACGCCTTTTATCCTGCCAAAGGGTAACGGTTGTTTTAGTCAAGCTTGCCATTAGTAAGGGTTTTAGTCCAACAAAATTTGCAACACGATTTGCAACACGATTTGCAACAAAATTATCTAAATTTGCAACAAATAGCAAACAAAGCGAAATTTTAAAATGAGCCTA
>CAZQQN010000097.1:0-2391 GCA_964595485.1 uncultured Sphingobacteriales bacterium
AATGAGCAAAAATTTCTTTCAAAAATGGATCCATAGGGACGATTATCGTAACGTTGCTTTTTCTCTTGCTTAATGACTTCCCGCTGGGTTTCCACACCCTGAGAATCAATCTTTGCGTGGAGCATCCGCTCGGATTCCAGCCACAGGCCTAATTTAAGCTGATTTGAGGGCAATATCTCGAAATACTGGGTCCGGTCAAAACTTGTGGAAGCATTTCGCTTGCCTCCGGCGTTTTGTACAATCTTACCAAATTGACCCCGCTCGATGTTTTCTGTCTCTTCAAACATTAAATGCTCAAAAAAGTGAGCAAACCCGGTACGATTAGGTTCTTCGTTTTTCGAACCAACATGATAGGTTACGGTAACAGCTACTATAGGCGAAGAATGATCTTCATGTAAAATAACATCCAGCCCGTTTTCCAATTCAAACTGCGTATAGTTCAGGGAATTTTCTTGTGTTTGGTTGGATGCTCCGAACAAAGAAACAACCATCAAAAGCATTAAAATGATCGGCTTTCTCATAACAAAAACTTATTTAACTATGAATCTAACAACTGCTTAATAATTAGGGAATATAACCTCATTCGAGCAAATTACTAAAAAACAGAGCAACTAAAATTGCCGGGAATCTTTAGCAAATACTGAAAAATTGTCATTTACTTGTGTTTAGCTGCTCAGCGGCATTTAAAACCTTGTCTTTTAAACTATTCTGGTAAGCCTTTAAATGCTCAGCTACTTGATCATCAAAGGCACTGATAATCCGAGCTGCTAATAAACCTGCATTTTTAGCCCCATCAAGAGCTACCGTAGCCACAGGGATACCACCTGGCATTTGCAATATAGATAAAACGGAATCCCAGCCATCCATAGAGTTGCGTGATTGGATTGGCACTCCTATTACAGGAAGAGAAGTCAAGGAAGCCGTCATGCCGGGTAAATGAGCAGCTCCACCAGCGCCGGCAATAATCACTTTTAGACCCCGATCTTTTGCATTTCTGGCATATTCGTACATCCTGTCAGGAGTCCGATGGGCGGAAACGATGTTGATTTCACTGGGAACCTGCAATTCCTGAAGGATATCCACTGCGCCTTGCATAACCTCTAAATCGGAATTACTACCCATTATGATACCAACCTGCGGGTTAGCCATAACTTTTCACCTTCATTGTATCTTTCACAAAATTCGCATTTTTCCGGATGTTTTCCAAGGTATCGCCTGTGATTGTTACATGCCCCATTTTGCGATGGGGTTTTGTTGCCTGTTTGCCATAAATATGGGGATGGGCTCCCTTTAAAGCCATGACCTCTTCAATCCCCTCATAAAAAGGCTGGCCCCAATTATCAGGCTCGCCTAAAAGGTTAACCATAGCTCCCTTAGAAAGTGCACGGGGGTCACCAAGGGGCATTCCTGTAATAGCACGCAAATGTTGCTCATATTGAGAAGTGTCATTGGCCTCTATGGTGTGGTGCCCACTGTTATGGGGACGGGGAGCCGATTCATTCACCAGTATCTCGCCATTTTTAGTAAGAAATAGCTCTACGGCCAGTGACCCTACAACATCCAATTTGCTCGCCACATCTTTGGCTACGGTAATAGCCTTATGGGTCAAATCAGCCGAAATATCAGCCGGGGAAAAGAGGTATTCAACCAGGTTTTGTTCCGGATGAAACGCCATCTCCACCGGTGGATAGGCATCAATTGTCCCTTTGGTGTTCCTGGCGACAATGACCGATAGTTCTTTTTCACAATCTATGGCTTTTTCCAGGATACTGGGCGTATCAAAAGCAGCCGCTAAATCATCCTCATCCCTCAGAAACTGAACGCCCTTCCCATCATAGCCAGCCTTACAGGACTTCTGGAAAGCCGGCAAAAAATCCTTGTTATCAAACACCCCGCTTTGATCTTTAACATGCCGATAATCGGCAGTTGGGATTTGGCAATCATAATAAAAATCCTTCTGACGCCCTTTATCCTGGATGATCTCCAAAACGGAAGGCTGGGGGTATACCGGGACCCCTTGACTCACCAACTCATATAGCGCCCTTAAGTTGACATGTTCGATCTCAATGGTTAATAAGTCAACCTGGTGCCCAATGGCCAAAACATCCTCATATTGTTTAAAGTCTCCTTCACTCAAATAATCAGCAATTCCCGATGACGGAACAGTTTCATCCTTATCAAGGATATGGGTTTTGATATTTAAATCACCACAGGCCTGGATTAACATTTTACCTAATTGACCACCGCCCAAAATACCCAATTGAAAATCTTTATCATAAAATTGCTTGGTCATAAACTTTTCCTATTTACTAAATCAATCTTTAACAGGGTTGATATTTTTTTTGGCTTTATTATAGAGCTCTCGGTCATTTTCTTTGGCCGATTTGTATG
>CAZQQN010000097.1:2401-2768 GCA_964595485.1 uncultured Sphingobacteriales bacterium
AATCTTCGCGAAAACTCGCTTGAGCGGCTTTAAAATATTCCAGCAGGAAACGCGCAGTAAAAACCAGCACCAGGAACCAGCCAAATAAAAAGCCTTGCTGAAATTTACCATCATATTTGCGATACAAGTAAATGAGGACACCAAAGATGGCTAAGTAGGCAAGTGCCTCGTAAATCTGTACAGGGTGTCTGGGAACGGGAGGACCGGGTAACCTTTCAAAAATAAAGCCCCATGGCAATTGCGTTTTTTTACCGATGATTTCAGAATTCATCAAATTCCCGCTGCGAATAAAAAAACCAGCCAGAGCAACAACCACAGAAATTCGGTCTATTACCCAAAGAAAAGTCTGCTTGGGCTTTTTATTGGC
>CAZQQN010000098.1:0-1335 GCA_964595485.1 uncultured Sphingobacteriales bacterium
TTATCTCAGGCGGGAATACATTTTTACTTATTCAATGATTACTTCACTGATTTCCATTCCTTAAAAAAATACTTTATGCTCTTGGGCATGATTCTTTATACCCAAAAATTTCCAGTAGAATAGGTCTGTAATTTTTAGATAATGATTTTTTTAAATTAATGCTCAATTTAAATGCTTCTGTAAAGCATTACAGGTTGCTTTTTAGTATTTTTGACTTAGCGTCATAGGCAAAAATGGGAAGATAAATTATGGCTAAAAACTCCCCTGTCGAGACCCTTGACAATTTTCTAAACAAAGCTGTCAAGCAAAAAATCATTCATCTCGAAAATGAAGCCGAACAACTAAACGGACGAACAATAGAGGTCGAAGATAAAAATGTTATTAATTTCGGGGCCTGTACCTACCTTGGCCTTGAATTTTCCGAAAAATTGCGCCAGGGCGCTAAGGATGCTATTGATCAATATGGAACCCAGTTTGCTTCTTCGCGCGCTTATATATCATCCGGCCAATATTCCTGCCTTGAAAATGAATTAAGTAAAATTTTCGACAATTATCCCGTTTTAGTGTCGGCCACTACTACCTTAGGACATTTATCAGCGCTCCCTACTCTTGTTCATAAGGAAGACCTGGTCATTCTGGATCACCAGGTTCACGCCAGTGTTCAAATGGCAGTGGAAACGCTTAAGGCCAAAGGAACCCACGTGGAAATTATTCGGCACAATGACATTAGCAAGCTAACCACCTTATTAGAAGAGGAACATCGCCATAAGAAATACAACAATGTTTGGTATCTGGCAGATGGTGTTTATTCCATGTTTGGGGATACTGCCCGTTTTGAAGACCTGGAAGCTTTAACCAATCGTTATAAGCGTTTCTATCTTTACATAGATGATGCCCATGGAATGGGATGGACAGGTAAAAACGGAGCAGGTGTGGCTTTTAGCCGTTTAAGTATGAACTCCAGGACCGTTTTGAACGTCTCTCTTTGCAAGTCTTTTTCTGCTGCAGGAGGAGCATTGGTTTTACCTGACCCGGAGCTTAAACGCAGGATTAAAACCTGTGGCGGAACCATGATTTTTTCCGGTCCTGTCCAACCTCCTATGTTAGGGGCAGCCATTGCTTCAGCTAAACTACACCAATCAGAGGAATTAAAAACGTATCAGCAGGAATTACATGAAAAAATCCAATATTGCCTGAAAAGAATCCGGGCATTTAAACTATCATTGGTAGCCGAAAACCTCACCCCCATTTTCTTTATTGGATTGGGATTACCCCAGGTAGGTTACAACATGGTAAGGAAGCTGTTGGATGACGGTTTTTTTGTTAACCTTGGCA
>CAZQQN010000098.1:1345-1967 GCA_964595485.1 uncultured Sphingobacteriales bacterium
TATTTCCAGCCGTTCCTATCAAGCAAACGGGCATACGCTTTACCATTACCAACCACTTAAGCTTCCAGGATATTGAGGAACTTATACAAAAGATAGCTAATCATTTGCCTAAAGCCCTTTCAGATGAGGGTAAGACTTACCAGGATATTGCCAGAAGTTTCAATTTAGATCCGGAAGCTATTAAGCCGAAATCCGACCATGAAACCGATAATCAAGATCAGAAAACCTCATTTTCCATCAATTATTATGAAACCATTGAAGCCATTGATCAAGCATTATGGGATTCCGCGATGGGTACTCGCGGTTCTTTTGACTGGGAGGGTTTAAAGTTCCTTGAAACCACGTTCCAAAATCCAAATGACCCGGTCAATAATTGGGACTTTCATTATTTCCTGGTAACAGATCAAAATGACAAACTATTAGCAGCGACCTTTTTGACAGAAGTGGTTATCAAGGATGATATGCTCTCTGAGCAATCCGTTTCCGAGTTGGTGGAAAAGGAAAGGCAACAAGATCCTTTTTACATGACCTCCAAAACTTTAATGATGGGGTCTTTCTTACTGAAGGCCAACACTTATTTGTCGATAGACACCATCCTGAATGGAAAAACGCAATCCATCAT
>CAZQQN010000098.1:1977-2702 GCA_964595485.1 uncultured Sphingobacteriales bacterium
AGAGATTTTCACATGTATGATCATGAGATGGAAACCATTTTCCTTAACCATGGCTTTTTCAAGAGTTGTATGCCCGATACCCACGCTATTAAAAAAATGGATTGGTCTGATGAAGAAAGTTACTTAAAAACACTGGGTGAGAAATCCAGAAGGCATCAGCGGAAATCAATACTCCCTTATCGCCCTTATTTTGAGGTGAGGTACAATGACCCAAACAACCAGGAAATAACGAAGCACCTTCATCAACTTTACCTTAAGGTCTATTCCAGTAACAAAAGCATTAATACATTTCCGCTTCCCCAATCAGTTTTCCACAACATGATTAATCATCCCAATTGGGACATTATAACTTTTTATCTGGATAAAGGAAAGGTTCCGGGAGCCCCTGATCTACCAGTAGCAGCAGGCTTCTGTTATAATAACGGGGTTAATTATTGCCCTATGGTTTTAGGCTTGGACTATGATTTTAACCGTCAATACGGGGTTTACCGGGTTGCCTTGTACGAAACTATTATGCGAGGGTTGTCATTATGCCTTCAACAGCTTTTCATGGGATTTGGCGCTTCTATGGAAAAAAGGAGAATGGGTGCTTCCGTTATACCCCAAGCTGTCTACATTCAAAACAAGGATAATTTTAAAATGGCCCTTTTACAAAATTTAGAGACTAATAAGGATTAATCGCTTTGTAGCAAAATTGGTCAATTTTTAATGCTTAAAAGTGGTTT
>CAZQQN010000099.1:0-2697 GCA_964595485.1 uncultured Sphingobacteriales bacterium
TTTAATTGATTGACCCCTGACTCTTTTGTTTCCTCTGTTATCACTTTATTAGACCTTGGAAATTTGAAGACCATGTATAAATCTTCGAAAAATACCTGTGGTAGTGGAAAATTGTATTTATTAGGCAATTCCCTGATAGTCTGAAAACCTAATCCTCTTTGTTCGCTAAGCCCCATCTGCTGAAAAACATACATAATTTTGGGATTTCTGCTTAAAGCAGGGGCGTAAAATTTTTTAATCTCCTCGGATTTGATTGGGGGAACAGGTCCACCAGGACTTTTGACCATAATAAAATTGTCTGTAACTTCAAAGTGTATTGGAGCTCCATCAATATCATAGTCACGGTGCAAAATAGCATTTGTTATTGCCTCTCGAATAACCTCTGGTGGATAATTATAAACCTTTTGCCGTTGAGATTGAGCCCTTGATTCCCAGTGACCGATTTTTTCTGAAAACCATTCAATTGCTTTTTGAGGTTGCTTGGGGAGTGGACCCTCAAACGTTTTAGTTTGCTCTCCTCCTTGCTCTGATAGCAAAGTAGCACAGATTAAAGCATTGTGATAACTTAATTGAGGCCTTTCACCAAACAATAGTATACCCCAACCGGTCGGAACAGCTCCATCATCACTTGTTCTTTCCAATAAACCTAACTGTAAGAACTTTTGAACAAATGCTTCAGAACCAAATTCAACTCCTAACCCAGCCTTTTCAATGAATTCGTGTACAACATCCCTAGACAAACTTTCCAAATTGGCATTCGGAACATTTTTATCCTTAGGGGAAAGTTCAATTTCGGTTGTTTCTTCTTTACCATGTTTAGCCCTTTGCTCTGCTTCTGCAATAAATTGTTTATTTGATTCGCGGATTGGCTTTTGATGGTCATTGTCAAACATGTGGACTTCAACCCCATTGTCTATTAGATATTGAATCCCTTTACGGTCAACAGTAGGATCTGGGTCTTCTATTCCTACCCAGACTTTTTCTATCCGGGCATTGACGATTCTTTCTGCGCAATTAAGCTTAGGATGATGACGGGACCCGGGTGCACAAGGCTCAAGTGTGACAAATAAGTAAGCTCCGTCTAAAGGTTTATCACGATTTTTGCGTTCCAGCAAAGTAAACTCCGCATGATCTCCATGCCTTATTTCACCCCTTGAAGCAGAATCCAGTTCAGTACCATTCGGATTTACCAGCACTGCCCCAACATTCGGACTGTTTTTATCTTTCCGGGTTTCAGCCACTGATTCATTCATTACTTCAATAGCCCTTTTCATGAATTCCCTTGGATCAAATGGGTCAGATTTAGAAGCAGGCATGATTAAACTTTTTATTCAGTTGAATTTGATTGGTTTATTAAAATTATTCACCTCTGCTCCTCCTCATAATACGTCAACCCAAAAATGGTATCCATTAAGAACTTCTGGAAATGTTCGTCATCGCTGAATTTCTTGTAGAAAGTAGTATTGTCATTGAGCTGGCTGAGCATGGCCCGGCTTAGTGCTCTTTTCATTTCGTAAAAAGCCGTTTCTTTATCGGCATTTTTCATGGCATTTTGGTAGGCTTCATCGGCTTTCACTTTGGCGGGTAATTCCTCTGTAATTGTTTCTTTGATTTCCTCAGGATTCTCAAACAAGTTGCCGAATTGCTCATTGAAGGTCTTTAGGATGTTACTCAAATAATCAAGCTCAGGTTCGGATTTACCGCCCCTGCCTGACAAAGGCACCGGATCAATTTCTCCTTCTTCGGAATCCAGCTCTATTGGGGATGACGCTTGGATTTCGGCCCGGTAAGTATCCATATCCACGGATTCCAGGATGCCTTTGGACAAATCTTCTTCCTTGGGGGATGGCAATTTCGGAGTAAGAAAATTGAGGAAGATGTTCAGTTTTTCCCATTCGGCATTGTTGTAATCGGACGGTAAGATGTTGGCCAAAAAGTTGTAAGTACGAATGAATCCTTTCGCCTTGCTCTTGAAATCTACTTGATCATCTTCTCCGAGTTCATGGTCATAGGTTTGGACACAATGGTCAAGGATGGGGTCTAAGTGATCACGTGTTGCTCCTGCTAAATATTGCTCCACCAATTGATCAATATCGGATTGGCTGTAAACCTGGTAACTGTCCAGGTCATCTTTTAGGTCATGCAACTTGTCAGGATCTGTGGCTTCACTTAAAACGGTGGTGGTGTAGTAGGGCTCAAACGCTTCTTTAATGGTATCTAAGCTGTTTTTGAAGTCAAGGATAAACGTGTCGTATTTTTCGGGATGCGCCCGGTTGAGGCGGGACAAGGTTTGAACGGCCTGGACGCCTGCCAGGTGTTTATCCACGTACATGGTATGAAGCAGTGGCTCATCAAAGCCGGTCTGGAATTTGTCTGCTACGATAAGGAATTGGTAATGCTTTTGTTGAAAATAGCTTTTGATGTAATTCTCCGAAAATCCGTTTAATTGGTCTTCCGTGACTTTCTGACCGTCTATTTCCTTTTCGCCTGAAAAAGCCACAATCGGTTTGTACGGACTTCTACGTTCTTGCAGGTAAGCCTGGAAGGCATAAAAGTAGCGAATAGCTTGCTCAATGCCACCGGTGATGACCATGGCCCTGGCTTTGCCGTTGATTTTACGCTTAGCTAAAATTTGATCCAGAAAATGATCCACCATGATCTCGGCCTTTTGCCGGATGGCTTTTTCATGGTTTTCCA
>CAZQQN010000100.1:0-255 GCA_964595485.1 uncultured Sphingobacteriales bacterium
TTATTCAGAGGAAATCAATTGCCTCATTATTGATACTTTACTGAACTCTCCGAATCGTGATCTTACCATTACGGAAATGAAAGCGTTATATATTGATTTTGTGATGCGATTCCGGGATGAACAAAAAGCAAGAAAGGAAGAGGGATTACCTTCATTTGAGGTTGGCTCAGAAGAATTTAAAGACCAGCTTAAATCAGACCCTTATTTTAATGCGTTAAGAGTAAAATATGGGTATGCCATCACCTGCCACAAATC
>CAZQQN010000100.1:265-2627 GCA_964595485.1 uncultured Sphingobacteriales bacterium
CGTGCCGTGGAAAGGTGTTATGCTGCAAACGCTCCTTATGTTTCAACCTTTTCACAATTTCGCATAGGTGAGATTCAACCCTTAACAAATATTCCGGCTAATGCACTTGCTCTTGACAATATACCGGTTTCCCCCTACCACTCCGAGAACCAACATAAGGCAAAAAGCCTGAAATACTGGGAGGTTAGTAAGAAATTGGAAAATAGTCCATTTCAGATTGTTTCCGTTAATAGCCTTGGCGGTTTTCAGGAGCGATATACTATTTCCCTAGAGGATGAAAAAGATCAATTTGACACCCATCATAATAATGCCGGTTTATTCAATGAATTTGAGGCGGTTCATCGTAACCAATATTCTTGGCATCAAAACTTATTAAAGCTTCTGAATCAACCATACCAAATCACTTTCAACATAAACTACACCCCATCTATACTGATATTGGAAAAATTATACGGCTTAATGCAATCTATTTGTGCAGACGAAGAAGTAACCATTACAAATATCGTAGAAAAAGCAGATAATTACCATGCAATCTACTTTCTGAAAACAGATGCTAAGTGTGCCTTAATCCAGTTCTATTTTAATGGTAAGGGTCAATTGACACGTGCTATGCCAAAATCCACAGCGAGTAGCGAAGATGAAAAATTAAATAAGCTCATATCAAAACTCCGTGCCTATGTCGTTTAAAGAAGTCAAACAACTAAGAAAAGCCGGAAAATTGGATGAGGCACAGTCAATGGCTCAGGAAGATATAGAACAAAACCCGGAAGATATCTGGAATAAGCGTTCTATCGCCTGGGTTTATTATGAATTCCTGAAAAGGAATGCAAATCCCGAAAAATTTGACAACTTTAAAAACTACTTAGAAAAGCTCAAGACACTTGACCTACCGGAAGATGAAAAGATGGTATTCGATACCAGTGCTTTTCAAATCGGTAAACTTGTATTTGCTTTTCAAAACAACGAAACCGTTGACTATTCCAAGATCAATGAAATTTACGAATTGGTCAAGAACTTTCACTTTTCAAAATCATCAGAGGCTTATTCATTTTTGTACAAAGCCTTCCATAAAGGATATAAAAACTGGTCAAAGTATCTTGATTTTGCCGATTGGTGGAATTTTGAAAACTTTCGCCCGGAAGACTATCTGAAAGAAGAATTTAATGGCAGAAAGATCATGGCCATTGCCGAACAGGCATACATAGCTTATTCAAAAAAACTATTGGAGGGCGAAGCAATTGATTCTTTTGGACAGAAGAGGACAGTTGATAAAGAAAAAATACGGACGTTTTTGCCAAAATTAGACAAAATAATTGAGGACCATCCCGAATATCAATATCCGCCTTACTTCAAGGCAAAGTTATTATTAGCATTAGGTGATGATGAAAATATCCTTTCTTCCTTTTTACCTTTTGCCAAGCAGAAAAGAAATGACTTTTGGGTATGGGAAGTAATGGCGGAAATATTTCCTGATGACAAAGAAATTCAGTTTGCATGCTACTGTAAGGCATTGAGCCTGAAAACACCCGAAGACTTTCTGGTTAAGCTCAGGCAGACATTTGCAGGTATGCTTGTGGAGAGGCAGATGTACAATGAGGCCAAAACCGAAATCCAAAAAGTGATATCGACCAGAGAAAAACATGATTGGAAGTTGCCTAACCAAATAACACAGTGGATAGAGCAGGATTGGTATAAATCAGCCACGCCAAAAGAGGATAATAAAGACCTGTACTCACAATATGTAAAGAAGGCAGAAGAAATATTGTTTCAGGACATCCCGGAAGAAATCATTGCAGTAGAATTTGTTAATGAAAATAAGAACATATTAAATTTTGTAAAGAACAAACAGAAATTCGGATTCTTCAACTATTCCGGTCAGTTAGATAAACCACAAATCGGCGACATACTAAAGGTACGATTCAATGGAGAAGGACAAGACGGTTTTTACAAAATACGATCGGCTAAGAAAGCTGAACCAAATTTGACATCAGATGCAATTAGAGATTATGAAGGCACACTAAAAGTAATTTCTCCACAGAACTTTGGATTTGCAGATGACGTCTTTATTGAGCCAAAACTCATTCAGGACAACAATCTGAAAGACGGACAGACTTTAACTGGAAAAGCGATTTTATCATTCAACAAAAAGAAAAATGAATGGGGATGGAAAGCAATAGAAATAGAATAGCCAACGCTTCACAGCCACACACATTGCCAAGCCCAACGAGCCAACGCTCAAACCAAAGCTTGGCAAAGAGTGTGTCTGCACTACCGCACGGACGAAAAAGAAAGCACGGGCACACAACACGGTATATAAAAAATTGGGCAGAAAGTGGTGAATTTCAAGTGTTTGGCTCGCATC
>CAZQQN010000101.1:0-2568 GCA_964595485.1 uncultured Sphingobacteriales bacterium
CCTTGCTGCATGACGGATTCCATTTCCTCAAGCTTTTGAATTCGGCCTTGGTGTTCACCTTCTTTACCTGTTTGTTCGGATTCTGAGGATTGCTCTCTTGATTCGGCAAATTCTGCAATGGCCTCGGCCTCCGGCATTTCTTCCGGGCTTTCTTCTTCTGCTTCCGTAGTTTGCGGTTCAAAATCCGCCATGGCTTCCTCCAGTTGCTGGAGGAATTGAGCGCGGCCTTTTTCAGAAAAGTCAACGATGTCTTCGTTATAATCAGCATTCAGAATGCTGTCAAACAGGTTTTGCTTAACCACCAGGCCGGAGGCAATTTTCATTTCAATGGAATCCTTGGTGATCAGGTTGATGACCGTGAGGTTTTGTTGTTCTTGCCCGATCCGGTCGATACGGCCTATGCGCTGGTTTTTCTTGGCCGGGTTCCAGGGCAGCTCAAAGTTGATCACCGTATCAGCAGCTTGCAGGTTAAGGCCGGAACCTCCGGATTCGGTGGAGACAAAGACCCGGCATTCCGGGTTGTTTTCAAATTCCTCGATCAGGTTCTTCCGCTGATTGACCGGCACGTCCCCGCTTAGCTCGGCAAAACTAATCCCATTTTTACTCAAAATTTTCCCGATCATTTGGTTCATGCGCTTCCACTCGGAAAAGATGAGTACTTTGCGGCTGCTATTCGGTAAGTCCAGTTTTTCAAGGAGGATCTCTTCCAATTTGTCGAGCTTGGGAGAGTGATAGGTTTCTTTATCCACCAGGAAGGAAGAATCACAAGCCATCCGCATCATTTGCAGGTTCTTGGTGATCATCTGCATGTCATAGGGCGTCTTGAATTTCTTGCGGAGGATGGATGCCACAGCCTTGGCACCGCTGGCATGGTAATCCTGCTGAACTTCATGCATTTCCACAGGGACATCCATTTCCGTAATATTGTTCAATTGATCCATTACATCCTGCTTTTCTCGCCTGATCAGGATGGTTTTGATTTGCTCCTTTAGCTCCTGCAGGTTGTAATAACCGGTGATCTTGTTTTTCTTATCATGGGCAAAGTAGCAGTGCTTTTGGGAAAACTCCCACAAGGGCGGGAAAAAGTTGGGATCCACGAATTTAACAATGGAATACAGTTCAATGAGCTTGTTTTCGAGGGGTGTGCCGGTAATGGCAAGGGCATGCTTTTTATCCAGGGATTTGATGCTGTTGGCCGTGATGGTATCGTAATTTTTGATGCGCTGTGCTTCATCAAGGATGATGTAATTAAAACCGGCTTCGTTGATGGCCTTCAAATCCCGTAACACCCGCTCATAGTTGATCACTTGGAAAAAAGCTCCGGATTCTGAATAAAGGCGCTTGCGTTCCTGGGGATTTCCTTCTACCACCAGGGCTTCTTCATCCGTGAATTGCTCAATTTCCTGTTTCCATTGGTGCTTGAGAGAGGCGGGGGTAATGACCAGGGTTTTGGTAAAACCAAAATATTGTTTTTTCAATAAAGCTGCTCCAATGGCTTGAAGGGTCTTTCCCAATCCCATTTCATCGGCAATGATGGCCCCCTTGCGAAAAGCGGCAAAGTCAATCCCTTCTTTTTGGTAGGGGTAAAGTTCGGCTTTTACGGCCGAGTAATTCGGAACAGCCGTTTTCCTGACATTTTCAATGATCTGATCATTGAAAGCCTCTTCAATTTTATCCAGCACCTCCTCCCGCACTAAAATTTGCTTGTAATGATCGGCCTCTCTTACAAAATGGAGGAATTCCTTGGTCCGGGATTCATCAAGGGCTTTTTCTTGCCCAAACCATTGATGGATAAGGTCAGCCACTTCTTGCGGCAACTCTTGAGGATAATACCAGGAAATCCGGTATTCATTCAAGGGATCCAGGTGAATTTCTACAAACGGGTATATATCGGATTTGCCACTGGTATCCTTGAGCTTTTTGAATTGATTAAAGCCAAACATCAGGTGCTTGCAGGTGCCCAGCTTATTTGTTTTATGATCAGGGCATGAACAGTAGCCGGTTTCTTGCTCAAAATCCCGGAACGTAAGCTTATAACGTTTGCCCTTTTCATTGAGCAGGATATGCTCCCCGTAAATGTTATCGGCAAATTCGATTTGGTATTTGGCATTCCTGGCCTTTTCCGCTCGTTCCTCCAGTACCCGCTGGATCATGCCCTCGTGGGTGTAGGTTTTGCCTTCCGGTTCATTGTCTCCTTCATAACGGGTTAAGACTTCGGACACCTGTAGCAGCCCAGCCACTTTATGATGGCACCAATCGTTGGATTTGCAATCGCAATAGCCGTTTGCTCGGGAACCGGAAATTTCAATGGTTACCCGGTAATCCCCGTATTCATCATCCACAGCAAGCTCAAACCGCTGGAGGGATTGCGTCAGTACCTGGCTCTGACCATTTATGTATAAAGCATTTCCGGCTCTAAATGCGTAGGAAGCATTTTCATCCTGCTTAAGTTCATCAAGTTGTTCTTTGATAATGGTAGTGGGGTCTTTTTCTATGGCGGCTGTTTCCATGATTGCCAGATTTTTAAACGTTAATACACTTAACTCAAATTTAGGAAGGATTTGGTAA
>CAZQQN010000102.1:0-2165 GCA_964595485.1 uncultured Sphingobacteriales bacterium
ATAGTTTGCACTAAGGGTAATGATATCCACTACATCTTTAGGCTCATCTCTCCCAAGTACTGCAGTTAGCTTATTGGCAAGGATATTGGCCGGATTATCTACTGATATACCCTTAGTAGTCAATTTTGTTTCCCCCCAGTGAAATGTTTTTTCGTTAACGAATTCTAACTTGATAGGCGTTTTTCCTAAAATTCAGATTTCCAAGGCTTTCGTAAATTAATCTGCCATTGTTTCGTATTTCAGAGTTAGATCGGTATAGGGGTAGGTGGTCTCTGTGTCATTTAATAACTTGCATAAGTCTTGCGCTGCTTTATTGGCTCTTGGCGTTGATAGAGAATGAAGCTTTATGGTGAGGGTTTTGTTTGTATAATCCGGTATCAGGTCTGCATTAGCAGTAAATATCTCCCTTAGCAATGCTCTGCCTTCTTTTTCACTATATTTATAAATTGGTTTCAGGTAATTATACAACGCCGTCTCTGCACGATAAGCAAGCATGATAATGGCATTTTTAAGTTTTTTGCCTTCCGTTTTAAGCTTATTATAGCGTTTTTCTTCCGGCATGTCTTGAACGGTTATACGGGCAGCATATTTCTCTCTTTCATTCAATAAATTTTCAATAGATTGCTGCGTTTCTCTAAGCCGGTCAATTAAGTCAGAGTTATCGGCTATTTTTTTGATAGCCTCTTCTATGGTAATATCTTGTTCGGTTTTTTCCATTTGCTGCATTATTTTAGCTTCCAGGCGTGATTTTTTCTCTCTTGCTTTTTTAAGCTGACTACTAATTCTTTGATAATCAGGGTTGGGAATACTGCGTTCAGGGTTTACTTCTTGCGTACCATATTCTATGACCTTATCCAGGTCAAAATTACCAACGACATATCTAAAGAAATTTTCCTGCGACCATCTACTGAACATTCTTCCGGCTATTTCTTCAGTAGAAAGAGAAGGGTGATTGGTAATGATGGCTACCTGGTGACCATCATCACAAAGCTTGCGGATTTCCCTGAACTCATAGCCTGCAAGTTCCACAGTAGAATCGCAAAGTTGCATTCCAACATTGTTATTAATAACCTGAACATCATGTTTCTGAAAGGATTTTTCCGACCATTTATCCTTGACAAATTTACGATAGGTGATGATGGCTATCTGGTGGTTTTTCCATAGCTTTTGAAACCATTCGGGTTCATAAGCTTCGCGGTCAAACACGAGGGTAAAAACCGGGGTGTTTTGGTCAGGTGGAGCAGGTACTTCTTTGAGTAACTCAGGAATAGCTTCTTCTATGGAGTCCTTTAATTTCTCATTGAGCTCTCCGGTAATAACCATCAAAGGCATACCTTGTTGATCGTTGACCCAAAATTCTGTAGTACCGCTTAAACATAACTGTTCACGAGAAACAAAACGCTTAGGTAAATTGGCTTTTTTGCCGTGATAGACCCTTACGTGACCATCAATATAGAAAAAGTAATCCGGCATTTCTCCCATCCACTCATGTAATAGCTCCTGGTGAAGCTCATCACTTTTAGCCTGGTCGGTAATCTGGCGGAGTTTTGTTCGAAAATAACCTACCTCAGGTACACGATCCAGGCCCAGTAATTTACCAAGTTCGCCCGGCGCATAAGTTTTTAGTTGTTCTGGGTTTTTGATTCGCGAAAGGGCCATAAAACACATGGTTAATATTATGTGATGTAAGCCATAAAAACCCTTTGGTAAAGGATTGTATACTTTGAAGAAGCTTTTAAGGCCTTGCGCCATTAATGCCGGAATAGCAAATAAAACCCCTGCGTGTAAAACACTTTCGTGATTTTCAAAATGGCTCGAAGCATAGTCCTGATTCCCCTTTGCTGCATCCTGGCGGTCTTCTTCCCGGGTAGTAGCCATGCCCATGCCTTCGGCTGCTTGAGTGTCCTCCTTATTACGTTCACTCGGAGTCTTCGAAGAAGGTGTGGAAGAACCTTTTTCTACTTTTTTTTTATATATCCTTGTTCCAATGAATACCGGATAGCCCCCTCTGAAATACCCTCTTCTTTAGCTATGGAATTGACGGATCGGCCTTTATCAAGTTCGCCTTGAATGCGGGATAAAACATCAGGGGTCAGTTTATGGCTATGACCCCGGCGATTATCGGTCTGAAAAAAGGCTTTTTTGCCTTCCTCCAAAAACGCTTT
>CAZQQN010000102.1:2175-2559 GCA_964595485.1 uncultured Sphingobacteriales bacterium
CGCACACTATCACTGGATACCCCAAAGGCCTGAATAATGTCTTTATTATTACATCTGTCCATGACAATAAGATTAGACGTGATATAGCGAAAACTCATTATATCATCCTTATCATGGCAAAAAATAGGGGCACCGCTGAAAAAATACCATACGGTATTTTCTTTTTCTTTTACACCAAGTTGGTGTGTGATGAACTCCATTTCTTTAGGAAAAATGGGTAATAGTTGCTGGGTTTTTCTTTGACTCATAATACGAAATTACCCAGAAATTTAATTTTACGAACTAATCCCCTTAAAGCCCTGATAGTCAATATTGGCTCTTGGAGGTCTGAAATTGCTAATTTTCAATAGACTCTTAAAATCCGTCATTGTTACATTTTGTGCA
>CAZQQN010000103.1:0-2517 GCA_964595485.1 uncultured Sphingobacteriales bacterium
ACCCTTGTACGGTATCTTTCACAAAAACCAAATCCCTGGTGGGATGTAAAGCCCCCAGTTTGATGGCTTCTTTACCTTTGAGTAATTGGCTAATAATAGTTGGGATGACTGCCCTTGCAGACTGCCTTGGCCCATAAGTATTGAAAGGCCTAACAATGGAAACAGGCAGTTGAAAACTTCGATAAAACGATTCAGCCATGGCATCAGCTCCAATTTTGGTAGCAGAATAAGGGGATTGGCCTTGTTTGGGATGGGTTTCATTAATTGGCACTTCCCGGGCTGTTCCGTAAACCTCAGAAGTAGAAGTAACCAATACTTTTTCAATATCATAATCCCTGCAAGCCTGAAGCACATTCAAAGTGCCCTTGATATTGGTATCTACATAATTATCGGGGGAATGGTAGCTGAAAGGAATGCCTATCAAAGCAGCCAGGTGAAAAACAAAATCCACATCCTTAATAGCCGTACGAACCCCGTTCGGGTCCCTGATATCTCCAGAAAAAATCTCTATCTGATCTTGTTTTTCTTTGGGCAGGGTATCCAGCCAACCCCAGCTATTGAAGGAATTGTAAAAAACAAAGGCCTTTACTTCGCTACCTTCTTCCAATAGACTTTCTACCAAGTGGCTACCTATGAAGCCATCTGCACCAGTTACAATGACTTTTTTATTGTTTGGGTTCAAAATGATTTTGTTTTTATTCAAGATTGCTCATTCAAGGTTTTAAGTTCTTGGATGCTAACCCCAACCCTTAACCCTGAACCTTTACTCCATACAACCAATTCACAACTGCTGCATCTCTACCATTTCTGTAAATTTCGATTCTTTGTTTTCGGTTAATTGATCAAAAGTCCCCTCTTCAATAATACGACCCTGATCCATTACATAGATATAATCTGCGTTTTTGATAGTGGAAAGTCGATGCGCTATTATAACAACCGTTATTTTTCCTTTTAGCTCATCAATACTCTTTTGAATTTCACGTTCAGATTGGGTGTCCAATGCACTGGTAGCTTCATCCAATAAAAGCAATTCTGGTTCCTTAAAAAGTTCTCTTGCAATTGATAGCCTTTGCCTTTGCCCACCTGACAACTTAACGCCCTGATCGCCAATTATAGTATTGAAACCATGGTCCATTTCATCGATAAAATTCAGGCAATGTGCCTTACTGGCAACATCCTTTATTTTATTAAAACATGTTTCATTTTTGGGTTTACAAGTCCAAAGGCTAATGTTGTTGGCGATGGTGTCATCAAACACCACCGTTTCCTGTGTAACAAATCCGATTTTTTTACGCCAGCTTTTGTAATCCAACTCTGAGGAAGGTATACCATCAATATAAATCTCTCCTTGTTGTGGTTTTAACAAAAGCGTTATGAGATCTATTAAAGTTGACTTTCCTGCGCCTGATTCACCCACAAAAGCAATGGTTTGGTTTTTATAAATATCAATGTCAATGTCATTCAAAACCCTTTTTTCCCCATAGCTATAGTTAACATGTCTAAACTGGATTTTATCCTTAAATTCCTCGTGAGGAACATGTCCAACTTTTTCTTGGTGTTGACCTACATTGTTATATTCATCCAATACCATCTCAATCCCACCAATTGTATTGGTAAATTTCTGCCAAGTACTTTGTACTCGAACCAACCTGTTCATACTTCTGTAAAAAAGCAATAACGTTACCAAAATCGGTGCTATGGCTTGCTCAAATACCTGTATCTGGATAATGATGATAAGAATCATAAAAAACACCGTAAATGGCTCCCTAACTGCTTCAATAAAAGCATTGGCTGTGAGCATCCGAAAACGGAATGCCGCCAATTTTTTTATACTTTTAGCAGTACCTTTCTTTAAATGATCGAACCTGCCTGTAGATTTTAAATACTTCATGGCATGAAGGGTCTGGACCAAAAATTTGTTTAATGTGGAATTTTCTTGAGAGGTCTTGATGGATATCTTTTTAGAATAACGCGCAACAAACTTCAAGAAAAAGAGTAAAAAGCCACCGCCAGCTATGGCCATTATACTGAACCGCCAATTAAGTACAAAAGCAACTACTAAATAAACAAGCGTAGTAACCAAATGCGAAGCGAACATAGCGAATTGCCGAAAGGACTGTAAAAAACGATCAACCTGCAGGTTCAATACATTAACAAAGTGCCCTGTATTTTGGGTTATGTAGTATTGATAGTCTAAGCCTGCATAATAAGCAAAGAGATCATATCTTACTTTACGACTCATATGTCCGGTTAGATAGCCTCTATAACCTCCTTCCCCAAACTTGACAACCCCTTTGAGCAAAAATACGATACCTATAAACAATAAAACTCCTCCTACCGTAAGAGGAATGCGAAAAAAATCCAAAATATCTAAAAGTATTTGCCCTTTGTTTCCTAAAGCTCCTTCTCCTACCTCTGAAGCCTTCAATAAGGGAAGTAATAAAGTAATTCCTAATGTATCCGTTAATGCAACCAATAAAGTGAAAAGAATCAGCAAATAAAACTTCTTTCCTACAA
>CAZQQN010000104.1:0-1467 GCA_964595485.1 uncultured Sphingobacteriales bacterium
TTTGCCCAATACCCGAATGAAATAGCGGCCGTTGCTATTGAACCCGTTACAGGTAATATGGGAGTCCTTAAACCGGAGAGTAATTTTTTGCAAGAACTCCGGGATATTGCTCATGAACATGGCTCACTTTTATTGTTCGATGAGGTCATGAGCTGCTTCCGCTATCATTTTGGCGGCGCCCAGTCTGCTTACCAGGTGGAGCCCGATTTAACCATGTTGGGTAAAGTCATTGGAGGTGGCCTACCTGTTGGAGCCTTTGGCGGGAAAAAGGAGGTTATGGAAATGGTTTCTCCGCTCGGGCCGGTTTATCAGGGCGGCACACTATCCGGCAATCCCATAGCCATGACAGCCGGCTACTATACTTTAAAGACGCTGAAGGAAAACCCGGCTATTTATGATCACCTACATCACCTGACTCAAAAACTAACAGATGGTTTGACATCCATCAGCCAGGAAACCGGTTTACCTCTCCATGTAAACCGCTTTGGAAGCATGATGAACCCCTTCTTCCAGGGATCTTCTCCAAAAAACTTCAGTGACGTCAAGCATAGCGACACAGAACAATTCAAGCAGTATTTCTGGCAGTTGATTGAAGCGGGTATTTGGATACCGCCTTCCCAATTTGAGGCTTGGTTTTTGTCGGCTGTGTTGACTGATCAGCACATCGACCACACGTTGGAAGCCAGTCGGAAAGCCTTTAAAAAATTAACCTGATTTGAATCATTAGCTTATGCCAATCCTCAATTGCCCTCGCTCATTTGTCTTTTTTTTCATTACGGGGCTTGTTATGGGGGCTTGTGGGGGCAATAACTCTTCCGACAAAAACCAGGGACAAGCTAATCAAAACCAGGAAACCGGTCAGCAGAACAAGATTGAAGCTCCTGATTTCAACGCTGATTCTGCTTACCATTTCATTGAAAAACAAGTTGCATTTGGCCCAAGGGTTCCCAATACCCGCACCCACGCAAAAGCAGCTGATTGGCTTAAGCAAAAGCTGAGCAGCTATGCGGACCAATTGAATGTGCAAAAAGCTGAAGTGACAGCTTACAATGGTGAGCAATTGGCTATACAAAATATCCAGGCCACCTTTAATCCGGAAAAGCAAAAAAGAATACTCCTCTGCGCTCATTGGGATACACGGCCTTACGCTGATATGGACACTGCCAGAAAAGATGAGCCCATTCCGGGAGCCAATGATGGGGGTAGTGGAACTGCTGTTTTATTGGAAATTGCCAGGAAATTAGCCGATCAATCGCCAGATGTGGGTGTCGAAATCGTTTTATTCGATGCAGAGGATTATGGTGCTCCCGAAGGCAAGCAAAAGCGAGGACAGGATAATGGTTATTGTCTGGGGTCCGAATATTGGGCTAAGCAAAAAGATCCCAATCAATATTTTGCTGATTATGGGATTTTATTGGACATGGTAGGCGCTAAAAATGCTGAATTCAAGCGAGAAGGCTATTCCAC
>CAZQQN010000104.1:1477-1918 GCA_964595485.1 uncultured Sphingobacteriales bacterium
CATGCAGCTCAGGTTGTCGATAAGATTTGGAGTGCTGCTTATGACTTAGGTTATTCCCAGTACTTTTCTTATCAAAAAACTGGTCCGGTAATGGACGATCATGTTAATTTGATTCAACATGCCAGCATTCCAACTGTTAATATCATTGATTTTGATACGCAACGCCCCAATGGTTTTGGAGATTACTGGCACACCCATTCGGATGATATGAGTAATATATCAAAGGAAACCCTGAATGCAGTCGGCTCAACTGTACTTGGCGTTCTCTACCAAGAGAAAGGTCTATCGAGTTAAACCGGGCGTTTTAAGAAGTAGCCGATTCACAAGCATACGTCCACTACTAATTATCCTTTTTTGCAACGACCTCAAGCTGCTCCCTTTCAAAATCCATCACATCTATTTCATAAGTATATTTACCGGTGTCAAGTGGCAACTTCCCGG
>CAZQQN010000104.1:1928-2506 GCA_964595485.1 uncultured Sphingobacteriales bacterium
CCCGGAGTAAGCAATAGCCTGATCCTGAAATAGAATACCACGAATTTTAGCAAAGACAAAGGTGAATTGATAACCCGTATCGGTATAACGGTAACAAGTCGTTTCGTCCTTTTTGACTATCCCATAATTAACCCGTTGCCCACCATGATTAATCTTCACATTGCACAAGCCATAATTGCTTACATTTTTAATCCTTACGTTCACTTTATCAGATTGGGTTTGACATTTCTTAACTTCATCCTCATCGCAGTTTTCCAGATCATTGCCATCATCACACATAAAAAGTAACGGCAGGAAAAGCATAAAAAGGATGTTAGAAAGATTTTTCATAGATCAGGCAGTTCCTTCGATCTCAAAATTCGCAAATTTTTCCTGTTAAATAATACTAATTGGCCTCCTTATTCAAGAAAGCATTGGCAGTAGACTTACGGTCTAATTTACCCGTACGGGTATAGGAAAAGCGGGAGATGGTAAACATATTTTTTGGGACTTCGTAAGGATGCAAATAGTTTTTGAGTTTTGCAAGCCAGGACGTTTCTTCTTGGTTGCTCAATGCATTGTTATCTTCGATAAGCAAA
>CAZQQN010000105.1:0-2489 GCA_964595485.1 uncultured Sphingobacteriales bacterium
ATATAGCAAAAAAAAAGAAATAGGGTTTTTATCTTCCCCTTTTGATCCTGAAGGGGTGGATGAACTTTATCAATTAGGTCTGGACATTCTTAAAATACCTTCTGGTGAAATAACTAATAAACCTTTGTTACAAAGGGCTGGTAAATACAATTGGAATGTGATCCTGTCTACTGGTATGGCAGACCTGGGAGAAATTGAAGATGCAATAGACATCTTAAGAGAATCAGGCCAGCAACAGGAAAGCATTACGGCACTGCATTGCAATTCAGATTACCCGACTTCCATGGAGGATGTTAATTTAAAGGCTATCGAAACCATTCGGACGGCATTTAATGTAAATACCGGCTATTCCGATCATACGCTGGGTATAGAAATTCCCATTGCTGCCGCTACTTTAGGGGCCTCAGTTATAGAAAAACATTTTACGCTGGACCAAAACATGGAAGGTCCGGATCATAAGGCTTCGCTTGACCCGGAGGCATTAAAGCAAATGGTTCAATGTATTCGCAATGTAGAAAAGGGATTGGGAAATGGCATTAAAAAACCAACCCAATCAGAATCAAAAAACATTGCAATAGGACGGAAAAGCATTCATTTGGTGCATGATTTTAAAGAGAACCATCTATTAACCAAAGCGGATCTGAATTTTGTAAGGCCGGGTGATGGCATATCTCCCATGTACATTGATCAGGTAGTGGGCAGAAAACTGAATCAGGCATTACCCCAGGGCCATCAATTAACCTGGGGAGACTTAAAATAAAGCTATGGAAGTAACCAATTACCAGCAAGGAGATGAACAAGCCATTCTGGATTTGTTTAAGTTGGTCTATGGCAAAGAAATGTCGTATGAATTCTGGAAATGGCGCTTTGCCGATAATCCAACGGGCTTAACCCTGATTAAATTAATATGGGAAAGAAACCAGTTGGCCGGCCATTATGCTGTTTGCCCGGTTATGATGAATATCAATGGTGAGGATTATTTGTCGGCTTTATCCATGACTACCATGACGCACCCGGACCATCAAGGGAAAGGAGTGTTTTCGTCCTTGGCAAGCCATCTTTACCAGGAGGCCAGTGATGAACATGACCTTATTGGCATTTGGGGATTCCCGAATATCAATAGCCATTACGGTTTTATTAAGAAACTGGAATGGAAGGATATATGCACCATTCCTTCCTTTTCCATTGCTGTTGATAGTATCCAACAATCCCAAAGCGATTCAATTCAACCGGTAGAAGAATTCAGTGAGCAGCATGAAAAGGCTGTTGAAGCATTAACTTCCGGTTTTTCCATACAAGTTAAAAGGGATATTCGATACCTGAACTGGCGCTTTAAGGAAAACCCCGTAAATCAATATTACATTTTTGAATTGCCGGATGGTGACAAACACTATTTTGCAGTAGTAAAATTATTTGAAACCGGCCATGGAGCAGAAATTGATATTGTGGAATTGATGTTCCCGAATGATCGCTCCATCATGAATCAATTGTTAAACAATTTATTGGATTACTTCGGAAAGGAGCGCATCAATAAGATTAACCTTTGGATGAATATCCATGATGAGCGCTTTATAACCCTGGAGCGATTGGGATTTAGACTAGAAGAACCCATAACGTATTTTGGCATCAGGCCATTTAGGGAAGTAGCAAGCGTTTCTTTAAATGATTCCCGCCAGTGGTATTTCGCTATGTCCGATTCCGATCTCTACTAAATTTCTAATAGTTTAGGAGCGCACTTCAACAATTCAACAGTTCAACCCTTCAACAATACAACCTTTAAACTCCTCAACCCATAAACCTTTCAACCATTCAACAGTTCAACCCTTCAACAAATAAACGATTAATATTAGCCGTTACCGGAGCAAGATCAGAATATGACCTGTTGTCCAGCGTATATAGTAAGCTTGACCGCGATGAGGCTTTTGATTTTCGCTTAATTGTAACGGGAACCCATCTTTCTCAGAATTTTGGATCGACCGTTGATAACATCAAAGCGGATGGCTTTCACATTGAAGATTGCATTTACAACTTAGTCGATACCAGCAATAAAACCGGCCGGATCTTATCATTGGGAAACCAAATTCCGGGGTTGGTACAAACCCTCAACCGGGTAAATCCTGATATCGTATTGGTAGCAGGCGACCGGGAAGACGCGATTTCGGTATGTATGACGGCTGCATTTTTAAATATTCCTGTATGTCATTTCTTTGGAGGCGATTATGCCCGAGATGGCAACATTGATAACTCCATAAGAAATGCAGCAAGCAAATTTGCGCATCTTCATTTCCCCACATTAGAAGAACATAAAGCAAATCTTGTGAAGCTTGGCGAGGAGGAATGGCGAATTCATCCGGTAGGTAATCCTGCATTAGACCGGTTTCTTTCGACTCCCGAAAAGGAAACTTCTGAAATTTCGCAAGCGCTTGACTTTTCCCTGGAAGCAAACAATTATGCAGTATTGATTTATCACCCGATCATTAGTGCGCATG
>CAZQQN010000106.1:0-2476 GCA_964595485.1 uncultured Sphingobacteriales bacterium
AAAACTGATTCTTGTCATCGGCATCAAAACCAAGCTCTTTGCCAACTATTAAGACGTTAGAATAAGGGTTCCCACTACCAATAAAGCAAGGATTCGCAACCGATTTAGGGTCAACCGATTCTTTAATTTCATCCCATAACTCCCTCCGTTCTTTTTCATCATCACTTTCTAAAAGCTTGAGAAATTTTGGTTCCACATTCTGCTGGTTACGAACATAATTCAAATAACCATGATGGGCCTTTTCTACTAGTTCTTGAAACTGTTTTTGTTTGTCCATAGATATTTACTTTAAATTGTTGATTAACAAAAATAGAAATAATAAATCAAAGATTAAATGTAAAACTGCAACCTACCCTGCCCTCTTCACACCAAACCCAATCGCGCTGGTTTTGGCGTCATTCAAATGCTCCTCCTCGCAGTATTGTTTCAGCTCTTCAAGATTGGGTTTTAGCCCGTGCAATATCTCCTGCATGAGGTATTTGCGGGCCACGTTGTCGATCTGGCCGCCTGAGAGCTCATAAGTGGCAGCCAAGTGTTCTGCCTGGCGCTTCGTGAGCTTGGGGATTTTGCTTTGCCATATGCTTTGCTTGACTGACACAGATGGCTTGTCGAAGCGCAGCTTGTAGAGAAACCTCCGCTCAAACGCTTTGTCCAGGCGGTTGGTGAGATTCGTTGTGGCAATGAGAATGCCTTCAAAGTCCTCCAACTCCTGGAGCAATATGTTTTGCAGGGCGTTCTCCGTTTGGTCGGTTGATTGCTGGGTTTTTTCGATACGCTTATGGAAAATGGCGTCAGCTTCATTGAACAGCAAAATCGGGGCTAATCTTTGTGACGCCCGCTTTTTATGGTAATTCTGAAACACCTGTTTGAGTAATTTCTGGGATTCACCATACCACTTGGTCCGCACAGAGCTGATCTCAACAGGCATGATCGAGCGACCGGTTTTGCGGGCCATTTGATAGACGGATTCCGTTTTACCAGTCCCTGGCTCTCCGTGGAACAGGATCGTCATCCCGGCTGTCATACCCTGTTCTTTCATTCTGTTGATGACCTCCCGGTATTGCTCTTCTCTGCAAATGGATTCCAAAAAGTTCAGGCGCTCCTTCTCCCGTTCATTGAAAAACAGCTTTTCTTCTTTAATGTCATCAGCCGAATACAGAACTTTATCATCTTTATTGTCCCTTGTCAAACGCAGGATATTTTCATCGTCTTCAAATAAGTATTCCATACCCTTTTCGGTCAATGTGATTTCCTTGTCGTTGTGAAAATTGCCTTGTTCGAGTTTGAGGATATTTTTCCTGATGAGTTTCGAGCGCCCATTTACCATTCTTCTTCTCATATCAAGTTGCAGACTTAGCGTGCTATTGATCATGTTACTGGCTCTTACTAAATCAACTGATGAATACCCATTTGCCACTTCAAAGCATACGTGAAAAAGCAAAATGGCGTCATCCATCATCAGACTTAAGTCATCAACCCTTTGAATAAAAGGCAGTTCTTTTTCCCTGTTGGCAACTATCAACTCGAGCATTTCATCTCTAAAGTCATTTTCGCTCAGCCCTCCATCATCAAACTCTCGAATCAATTCTTCCGCATTCTCCAGAAAGTCGAACAAATTCATTTCCGGGAACTTGGTCACTTCAGCAAATTCCTGCCCTTTAATCACTGCTTCATAAGCTTCCGGAGCAATATGCATCTCCCTATCGATTAACTCTAATCGTCTTTTTCCCTTTGCTTTTTTCATTCGCCTCTTCTGTTCCTGCCTGATCAACTTTTTGTCTTTCAATTTCTTAAGCACATGATGGTAATTCAGTATTTCAATCACGGAAACACCAAAATGATCGGCAAGCTCCTGGATGTCAACATTGTTTTCCGCCTGTTTGAGCTGCTGATAAAAAATCACTGAAAAGAATATCGCTTCCTCTTGTGTACAACCCAGAAGTTTGGCAACTTTTTGCAACTCGCACCGCTTGGCGGTTTTGATCTCTTTTAGTGGAAGAATTTGAAGGTCAACTTCGTGTTGATTTTCGCCCTCTTTGACTTTTGTATTGCGGGCGATAGCATCGATGGTGGAAATGAGGTTCTTCTTTTTTGTCATTGGATGGATTGTTTTTAGAAAGTGAAAGAATGTTGAATTAATCGTTGCTCATGCTTCAGCAACAAATGCCGTTTTGACCGGTAAGCACGAATGTATAGGGAGGGGTTGGTAGCCTATTTACCCGATGAGGATGGGCCGGTATTCGGTTATCGGTATTCAGTGATCAGAAGCCGTCCTGAAATCGGTGATCGGTAATCTGTTTGGTATGGAATATTGTATTGAGACAGGATTTTGATCCAACGAATTTTGGCATCCTCCCTAAGAGTCTCGCCAGAAAGATCCCCCATCTGGATCAAAATCATTTCAGACAGAGCAATAAAAAGTTCCATTTTTTGGTTATACAGGATCGTATTCCATAAAAATTATGGTTTGATTGGA
>CAZQQN010000107.1:0-530 GCA_964595485.1 uncultured Sphingobacteriales bacterium
CCTGTACAGCTTGCAGAGAATTGGCAATCGCTAAAGACAGGTTATTGTGTCCATGAAAACCAAGTTTGGTATTAATGACTTCTTTGGTTCGATCAATGTATTCATAAACTTCATGAGGCATCATACATCCCGCGGAATCCACCAAATATATCACATCTGCTATTTGCCAATGATCTATATCCTGAACAATTTTAGTAAATTCATAAGGTTTGACCCCATAACTTTTCATTAAATTAACTCCCACAAAAAGCCCCTTCTCCTTCGCATACCTGGCATAATCATGAATTTCCTTATAAGTATCCACGTTGTTCCCAATCCTTATAAAATCAATTCCTTCATTGACCGCCAAATCAATGTCTTCTTTGGTGCCAATACCAGGTATAAAAAAAACGCCAATTTTGGCATTTGGTGCAACTTGTTTGGCTGCCCTGATATAATTGGCATCGCTTTCTTTAGCAAGTCCAATTTCTGGCTTAACGCCTGCTCCAAGCCCTAAACCATGCCCTATTTCAATAAATTGAAACCCAAGG
>CAZQQN010000107.1:540-2454 GCA_964595485.1 uncultured Sphingobacteriales bacterium
GCATTCAGCCCATTGGCAATTAAGCCAGTTTGCTCTTTGTCAAATTGGAAATCAATAAGATAGGAGCCATCCCTTAAGGTATTTTCAATGATATTGATCATGATTGGTAATATTCAACCTTTAATTTTCGCTTGAAATCTTCTAAATTATTGCTCACTTCTTCAATATTACTTCCCTTTAACAAAATCATTGTATGCCTTGAAGCACAATTCTCCACCGGTTCTACCATATCATTTTCCCCGAACAGACTTCTAAAACGAATGGTATAAGGCTGATTCCTCATTTCATCAAAATTGATGTCTTTTATCACTTTTCCTACCTCAAAATCCAAAAAGGTCAAAATCATGGCTTTATTCATAAAATGTTCCTTTGGACCCGGTTCGTAGTCATCCACTCCAAGGGATTGATTCAGTAGTATTTCATTGAGGTTGATTTCGCTCATTAAAGGTAAAAGCACAGAAGAGGTAAAAACACCTGCTCCCCGGTTAGTACATTCCACCAAATAAATGGATTCATCTTCGGTAACGATATATTCCCCATGTGTGTGTCCGTAATTATAGCCTACTTGTTCATGGTTAGTCAGCAACCTTTGTTTTAATTTTTGTGAGAATTCAGCAGGATAAATAATCTCTTTGGTTACAGGCTTGGGACCGGATTCAAACTTCCTTGAAGCCACTCCCAATGAGCGGTGACCATTTTTAAAACAAAATCCATCAACCGTCACCAAGGTACCTGCTATGAATTCTTCACATATAATAGTCCTTGAAGGAGAATTGTGAAGGGCGTCTACAAAAGCTTTTTTCAGCTGATTTTCTTGATTAACAACTGTAACCCCAAAAGTGCCACGGCTATCAACCGGTTTGACCACCAAAGGAAAGCCTAATTTTCGGGCAGCAGATTTTAAATACCTGAACTCCCGGACTTTAAAAAAATCAGGTTGCTTAATTTCCAGAAGATTGGCTATTCGGGTTCTTTGCCAGTATTTGTCAATGGAAAAGATAGCAGCTTCCAGATCAGCAAAAGGAAAGTTCAATTTTAACGCTACTACAGATGCCGTATAAAAAGAATAATCACAATTGTCAGATACCACTCCATCTATTTGATGAGTTTCGGCAATTCTTATATGAGCTTCAATGTCAGTACTTTCCTTCACATAAAAATGATCCGCCAATTCAAAACCTTCTCCATCAATTGAAGGGTGTGTAGCAACAACTGTGTGGCCAGAACCCTTAATGGTCTTAATAAGCGCATGCTGTTCCCAGCCGGCACCAATCACCAATATTTTGCTCATATCAAATGTTTATTTAAAAACCACCTAAAATCCAAAAGCAAGGTAAATATTGGCCTGGAGAGCCATAACCTTTTTTTACGCGGTCAGGTAAGACTTGAAATTCATAGAAAAATTGCTCAGTTTTCATTTGATCTATCCAATGAGCAATATCTTGGTACTTATTAGAATCCTGGTAAGTAGAAGTATTGGAAACCAAATCATATTGTTTTAAAGCCAAAGCAATACCCGCAGAACTCCTCATGTGAGCTTCTGAAGTAACAATGCCCCTTGAGCCATCCCTATGGCCATAACCACCTGGGACCCCTTCACAAATGAAAACTTCATTATTGAGCAAGTCATCATCCAAACGCGGTTTAACAACGGTTTCCCTGTAATGGTCTGAACAACTTCTCATAAGAGTTGCAGCATGAAGACCATAAACAAGTGGCATGGTGTACCTATCGAATGCTTCAAAAGTATTTTGTACAAATGCTAAAAGGGATGGAAAAATTGTCTGCACCCTATCTTCCTCAAAATGCTTCCATGAATCCATTCCTAATAAAAAAAACAAGTGGTAACTGTAAGGGTTCGACCTTAAATTCAGAAGCTTGTTATCTTCCCTTTCAATAAAAGTCCCTATTTCA
>CAZQQN010000108.1:0-2418 GCA_964595485.1 uncultured Sphingobacteriales bacterium
ACCCAAATACAAATCCAAATGAGGAAGCTATCTACGAACTCATGAGCCTCGAACCCACCGGGGAAGTCGCTGTGGGGGATTTCTCACCAACCACCAGTAAAAACCCGGAATCCCGCCTACAGGTGGATGTGGATAACACCAGTAGCTCAGACACCAGCTTACTGGTGACCGATGGTAATCAGGATAAAACCTTCATGGTGAGGAATGATGGCTTGGTCGGAATTAATAGGACAAGTGTAGGTTCCGGTGCTTCTAATGTTCAATTAACTGTGAATGGAGAAGCTGAAAAAAACACTACAGGAAATTCATGGGTCGCTTTTTCAGACAAAAGGTTAAAGAAAAATATTAAGCCTTTCAAAGATGGATTGGATAAATTGATGAAAATTAACCCTGTGTGGTATGAATTCAACGGTAAGAATGGTACTTATGAAGGAGATAGAGGGGTTGGAGTCATTGCCCAGGAAATGAAAAAAATTGCACCCTATATGATAACTGGGAAAGAAAAGGAAGGACAATATTTAGGGTATGACGCCAACGCTTTGTGGTATATCTTAGTCAATTCCGTCCAAGAACAACAAAAACAACTCAAAGAAGAGCAAGCAGAACAGGATTCCTTAAAACAAAAGTTAAAAGAACAAAAGGATCAACTTACTACCCAACAAAAACAACTTGAAAACCAGCAAGAGCAAATAGACCAATTGCGCAGAAGGCTTAATAGGCTTGCCGAACAAAGAGACGATAATGCCAACCGGTTTAAAAAATCGGATAACTTAAACAAGAAAACCGTTTCCATTTCTGCCAAGGATGGTGAAAAGCAAGCCATGTTACTCCAAAATCGCCCAAACCCTTACAGTGGGGAAACCGTCATTCCCTACTACCTGCCTAAGGGTTTTAACAATGCCAGCCTTTTGATCACCAACACCAACGGCCAGATCATCAAACAGGTTGACCTGGAAAAACCTGGTAAAGGAGAATTAACCCTGAGGACGAAAGGGCTGAAAGCCGGGCAGTACCTCTACAGTTTAATTGTTGATGGCCGGAAGATCCAAACCAGAAAAATGGTGTTGAGTAAACGGTAAATGGTTTGCCTCTATAAGCCGGGTCTTTTCCTGAAGGCCCGGCTATTTTTTAAAGCTGCCATTGGTTAAAAATAATTTCTTACCTTTCGTAGATAAAGAACCTTGGAATGCGCTTTTTATTTACAATTGTATTGATCATTTTAACACAAGCTTTACCGGCCCAGAACATTGATTGGTTAAACGGGGCTGGCTCTAAATTAACCGATAATTCAGATAATATTGCAGTTGATAAAGATGGTAATTCCTATATTGTAGGTCAAATTTATGATACCGCTACTTTTGATACTGCCACTTTGAATTTTGCCGGAAACGCTCTCAAGAATGGCAAAACTTTTTTTGCTAAATACGATTCTTCCGGTAATATACAATGGATTGATACGGCTAACAAAGCTTCAACAACGCAGTTTACCATAGATGATTTCGGAAATTTTTATGTTAGTGATGGCGTCCCTTCCGGAGGTATTAAGTTTCCGAATGGAAAAAGCGTAAATAACGGAAGGTATTTAATTAACCTTAAGCAATCAACGGGTAAGGTTGAATGGGTTGATAGTATCCCAGGTGGGTTTGGCTGCGATGAAATAACAACGGATCAAAAAGGGAATATTTATTTAGCAGGAAGTATTAGCAATCAGTATGTGATAAACAATGATACTTTTACTTCCAGCCAATTTAATACTGCTTTGCTCTTAAAATTTGACTCCACAGGTAGCTACCTGTGGGGAAGGCAAAATAATTATGTTTCAGCGAGCTCATCAGGTCAAGCCATTGCAACGGATGATAACGGCAATTCCTATTTTGCAGGCAACTTTTTTGATTCGGTAGAGTTTGGATCTTTTAAAAAATCTAATGTGACCAACTTGGACAATTTTTTGGTTAAGCATGATTCAAATGGTAATCCTCAGTGGTTAAAAGTATTCTCTGGTGATGGACAACAATGGGTAGAAGGACTAACAGTCAATGGAATAAATGAAATCTATGCTGTTGGGTATTTTGGTGACTCTTTAAAAGTTGGAAACTTTAAAGTTAATGGGCTTTCCACTAATCAAACTTTATTCTACACCCAAATTAGCTCAAAAGGGAATGTTCAATGGCTAAAAAAAGCCGGTTCATTCAATGGTGGTTTTGTAAACCCTTTGCTTGTCATTACCGCTAATAACAATTATACCTATTTTGGGGGGCAACTTCAAGCTCTTGCCCTTACAAAATCTACTTTTGTATTCGGCAATGACACTATCCAGGTAGATGGGCAGTCTAACTTTTTAAGTAAAGTTGACCGCACAGGCAATTTTTTATGGTCTATTAGTTCCACAATTAACTCCTTTAGTTCTTTAAACGGAAT
>CAZQQN010000109.1:0-2044 GCA_964595485.1 uncultured Sphingobacteriales bacterium
TTTACCCTAAGCGTGAGTATGAAGCTACCCCGGACCATCCTACTCAGGATTCGGTGCTGAAGACGAATGCCCTTTACCGCATGGACATGAAGTTGAAAGGCGCCAATGACGAGGTAAGTATTCAAGGTAAAGCCCCATTACAATCCCACACCAACTACTTGGTAGGCGATAAGCAAGTAGAGGACATCCCCCATTTCCAAAAGGTGGTTTATGAAGAAGTATATGACGGCATTGATTTGGTCTACAAAGTGAAGGAGGGAAAGCTAAAGTACTCTTTTGTGGTGCATGAAGGCGGAGATGCCTCGGACATTGAAATGCAGTATCAAGGGGCTGATCATCTTCAAAAGAAAAAAGATGGGAGTTTAGCCCTGGAAAACCCATTGGGCAAACTGAAGGAAGCCAAACCTGTAGCTTTTCACCAGAAAGACCGTGAGCGAAAGATTACCTGTGCATTCCGGACAAAGGCAAATAATCAGGTCACTTTTGATATTGAAGGAGAACCTGATAAACCATACGTAATTGATCCTTTCTTAGATATTTCCACGTATCTTGGAGGGGGCCATGGTGATCAAATTAACGACATCGCTATTAATGATCAGGGCACTGAAGAAATTTATGTGGTAGGGCAAACCCAAAGCACAGCAAATAGCTTTCCGATCCAGTCGGGAAAAATAATTGGTACTCACCCTTCCAACGATCAAGAGGGATTTATTGCAGAATACAGTCCAAGCGCTCGAACCCTGAATTGGTTTACGTTTTATGGTAATGGCGCAAGCGATCGTATAACCGGTTTAGCTCTTAACCATTTAGGCAGTGGCGCTTTATATCCTTTTGTTGTTGGGGAATCTTATAGTCTTAGTTTACCCGGAACGGCTGGTAGCGCAGCCAATGGAGGCTCAAACCCCGGAGGCCAGTCTATTTTTGTGGCAAATTTTGATAACTCTGGGAATATTATATATCATGTTTTCATTGGTTCAATTAATAATGATTACAGCGGCAATATTGTTTATGATGGCGAAATGTACATTTGCGGAACAAATGAAATCGGTGGTTTTCCTGTAACAAACAATTCCTTTGCAAGACAAGGCGGCGCTCAAGAGGGTATCCTGGTCAATTTTAAGGACTTTTTCACGCTGGATTTTGCCCATTACTACGGAGGAGGCGGATTTGACATCTTAAGAGATTTAGAAAAAATGCCATCAGGAGATTTGGTGGTGAAGGGAACAACAAATAGCAGAAAATGCAATAATTGTAGCAATTCAAAACTAAAGAATGTAAACGGTTATCAGCAAAGTAATCAGGGCAAAGATGATCATTTCTTGGCCAGGTTTACCCCCGCAGGTAGTTTTGTTAGCAGCACCTACTTAGGTGGAAGCTCATCTGAATACATATCATCCTTTAATTCAATCGAAACGGATCAAAACAATAACATTCACATAACAGGCGGAACAGAATCTTCAAATTTTCCGGTAACGAGCAATGCCTGGCAGAATAATAAAGGAGGTAATACAGATGTTTACTATACAAGAATGAGCAACCTGAGCACCCTTGATTATTCAACTTTTTATGGTGGAAGCAAAAACGATGGGAATTCCTCAATAGCGGTTTACAGTAAAAACCATTTTATTCTTTCCGGAAATACAAAAAGCACTGATTTACCATTGAAAAAAGGAGGTTATCAAAGGTATTTGAATAATAAACAGGATGCTTTTGTTGCTGAATTCACTCAGGATCAATTGAACAGGGCTACTTATTTTGGCGGTAACGATAATGAATCTTTTAATTGCCTGGCAATTAACCAGGGTGGTGCTTATTTCCTTGCTGGAGGATTTTCTAAGAGTTCCAATTTTCCTACTACAAATAATGCTACACAACCCAATAAAACAGGGGGAAAAGACGCCACCTTAGTTGGTTTTTCCCTAAATCAAAAGTGCCAATACCCGAACGCAACCACTATAAGCAATAAAACCTACAACAGCTCTGCAACACTTTCTAATACCAATTATGAAATACAGGGCACTATTACCATCGCCAGTGGAACCTT
>CAZQQN010000109.1:2054-2371 GCA_964595485.1 uncultured Sphingobacteriales bacterium
AAGAATGCCAACCTGGTTTTTAACAATTGCGGCCAATTGCTAGTTAAGGACGGGGCCAAACTGAAAATCGAAAATGCCTCTTTAAAAACTTGCAACAATTCCGATAATACGGATTATTGGAAAGGCATCCTGGTCGAGGATACCAAACAATCCACTAAAGCACAGGTTGACATTAATAAAGCTGATATTCGCTATGCCAAGGTAGCCCTGGAAGCTAACAACCCTTCTCAATTTGAGATTACAAACAGTTACTTATACAACAACTTATTTGGCATTGTCTTAAGGAAGTATAACAATAGCAACAAAACAGCAAGGAT
>CAZQQN010000110.1:0-582 GCA_964595485.1 uncultured Sphingobacteriales bacterium
CTTCTTTTCCTCCCCTGTTAAGTTGTGTAGCCCGGGTTAAAAAATCATTGATGCGGGCAAGATCCTGTTTATCCATTAGTTTGCCTTTAATAAAATTATAGGGCAAATTAATAAAAATGGTTTTCTTTAGCTACCTAGATTTCGTATTAATTCACTAATATTCACAAAACAGCTTCACCCAGTCCACAAATGATACAAGGTGGAGTTTTTAAAGGGCTCTTTCCGCATAGGGGGTTGCAGGAGGTTATTGGTTCAGATCATTTTTATGGCCCAGTTTTTTACCCTTATAAAAAGTAAGTAGCTTTGCTGGCAATAATTAATCGATAAAAGTGAATTACCATAGCATAAGGAAATGGATAAAAGGAAATTACCAACTTTTACATTCTTTTACATTGTTACTCTTGCTTGCTTTAATGAATTCTTGCAAACAGGACCCCGTTTCCGATAACCCATACCCCAATTGGGAAAATTTTCATCATAAGAATACTATTGAAGATCTGGCTGAAAAAGACAGCTTTATTTGGGCTGCAGTTCATCGAGGTGGTCTGGTAAGACTAAATAAAAGAAACGGTCAAAAATCTT
>CAZQQN010000110.1:623-2366 GCA_964595485.1 uncultured Sphingobacteriales bacterium
CAGCAAATGGAATTTATAAATTCAGAAAAACCGATTACAAAATTTTTAATAAGCATAATTCTGGTTTACTCTCAAATAACATAAAAGAAATTTTAATTCGCTCTTCAGGCCAAGTATGGATAGGCACTAAAGAAAAAGGTTTGGTTGAAATAAGTAATGATCAGTGGCAAAGTTTTGATACAATGAACTCACCTTTGCCAGGGAATAACATTACCGATTTGAAAGAAGGGCAGGATCAAACTTTATGGATAGGTACCAAAAATGATGGATTGGCTTCCTTACATGATAAAGAGTGGCAGATTTTTAGTACTAAAAAGTCTGGTATATCTTCCAACAGAGTTCATAGCGTAGCAATTACGAATAATCGTCATATTTGGGTTAGCACATACAAAGGATTAGAAGCCTACAATGGCAATGAATGGCAACTCTATAACCCGGATAACTCCCCTGTACCTGGAAGAGGAGTTAAAAACTTAACGATTGATAATAAAGGTGACCTCTGGGCGGGTTTTTACAGTGGAAATGGCGGCTTAGGTCATTACAGGAATGGACAATGGACCATTTATCAAGCCGATAGCTCATGGCTACCTAATAACCGTATAAGATCTTTACTAACTGACAAATATGGCTATTTATGGGCCGGTATGAATCAAAAAGGAATTGCCCGTTATAATGGTGATACCTTTCGTCATTATAACCTAAACAATACAGCACTTACCGGTAACAATATCTTTTCATTGGAATGGAATGATTTCAGAGGATTATGGTTAGGCAGCTTTAGCTACCAAATAAAGAGGCCAAATGTGGGTTTGGTAAGGTATAAGGATGGCAATTGGCACCATTTTGATAAAGAGGAAACAGGTTTAACAAATGTTAGCCTAAGAGAAATCAAAAGGGATCAAAATGGGATATATTGGTTACTTTTCAACCAGCCAGGAATTTTCAGGTATAATGGAAAGCAATGGTCCATTTACCATAGGTTGTCAAAAGAATTGGGAAAGTTTACTCCCGTATCAATAGCAATAGATAATCAAAACAATAAATTTATAGGCACCCTAAGAGATGGCTTAATAGCATTTAATACAGGATTCATAAAACACTTTACTGTTAAAAATTCTGGGTTCCCGTTTAAAACAATTAATGCATTAGCTACCGATCAGAATAATCATTTGTGGATAGGAAGTGCAGGAGACCCATTTGAAAAAAGCTCTCGTGACCAACAGGGATTAGTGAAATATGATGGAAAGCGTTGGCAAAGGAAGCCGAAAAGTCATAGCGCGTTAGCCCATAATGAAGTAACCACCATTTTAATAGATGGCCAAAATAAATGGATTGGGCTTAAAGAATCCGGTTTAATGAAATATAATGAAGATGATTGGCAAATTTTTAACACCCAGAATTCGGATATACCCTCTAACAAAGTTTTGACTATCACTAAGGATAAAAAACAAGACCTTTGGATAGGTACGGATTCAGGACTTGCAAAATACTCACAAAACAATTGGGAAGTCTTTAGAACTACTAATTCCGGCATTCCGAGTAATACAATTTTTAAAATAATAGTAGATAATTATAACCGTAAATGGATAGGGACAAACGCTGGTTTGGGAAGGCTGCGTTAAAGATTAAATAGCCTGTGGTTTTAACCGCAGGCATCATTTAAATCCGTCTTAATCCGCAAGTGGGCGGACAAGTTACTCAATACTCCCCCCTAAGCCCGGCCATGAATGACCGGGCTATTGT
>CAZQQN010000111.1:0-2365 GCA_964595485.1 uncultured Sphingobacteriales bacterium
TAACACTCCAAGGGTTTGGAAAAAGCGTGACAATTTTTGCAGTATAAACAAGTTGAACTAAACCGTTCCTTCGGACGGTAGTTAAGGAATGGTGGTAAATTTGGGTTAATCTTAAACCTTAAAATTTACCATCATGGAAAGTCAAAAACCAACACCGGTAGCACTTCTCAAGCAGGAGATGCAATTTCGCAACTACAGTACAAAGTCTACAGAGACTTACTGTCAGTTAATGGATGTTTTAGAGCAATCCTTACACACTCCATTAGCCGACATTTCTGTCAAATCATTTAAAGCATATCTTCATCAGCGCATAACTGTTGAGGAGGTGTCTACTTCAACAGTTAATCAAAGCATTAGTGCTTTTAAGCTACTTCAGACCGAGGTTTTTAACCGGGATTGGGAACAGTTAAAAATCAAACGTCCCAGACGAATCAAAAAGCTTCCGGTTGTCCTATCAACCAACGAATTAGAGCGCCTTATACAGGTTACTACCAACATTAAACACAGGGCGCTATTGATGCTTACCTATTCCTCCGGTTTGCGCAGGAATGAGGTAATACAGATGCGCCCTCAAGCCATTGATTCAGAACGCATGCGGGTGCATGTAGTACAGGGAAAAGGGCGAAAAGACCGCTATACGTTGCTTTCCCAAAAGACATTAGATTTACTGCGTTATTACTACAAGGTTTATCGACCATCTCAGTTTCTTTTTGAGGCAAGGGGGTCTCATGGTAAACCCTTATCAGGTAACACATTGAGGAGTATTATCAAGCAAAATGCAGTTAAAGCAGGTATTAACAAAGCCGTTTCCTTTCACACCCTTCGTCATTGTTTTGCCACGCATTTACTGGAGCAAGGTGTTAATCTCCGTTTAATTCAAAGCTTCATGGGGCATACTTCTTTAAAAACCACCGCTAAGTACCTTCATTTAGCCAATGTGGATATTTCCAATGTCGTTTCTCCTTTAGATGCTATGAACCTCTAAAGTTCGCTACCATGGAAAATCAAAAACAGGCTATTGAAATAGCAGATATTTTCAGGGCCAATGAAGAGAAGCTCTTATCCACTCATACCCGTTGTCCGAATCAGGTAAAAGCTTATAGGGCCATTACCCGTTGCCGTACTGCTGAATTGGGAGGCCATAAAGAACAGTGCGACCAATGTGGCCATAGCCGGCAGGCATACAACTCATGCCGTAACCGGCATTGTCCCAAATGCCAATTTGTAAAAAAGGCCCAGTGGGTTGATAAGTTAGCTGGTAATTTGCCGGAGGTTAAGTACTTTCACCTGGTGTTTACCATCCCCGATTGCCTGCATAAACTGTTTTACATTAACCAAAAGATTGCTTACAGCCTTTTATTCAAAGCTGCCGGCAATTCGCTAAAGCAATGTGCAGCCAACACCCGCTACCTGGGAGCCGATATAGGAGCGGTGGGAATATTGCACACTTGGGGACAAACTTTGGTTTATCATCCTCATATCCATATGATTGTTCCCGCAGGCGGATTGTCTGAGGATGGGGAGGAGTGGATACCGGCTTCGAAAAAGTTCTTATTGCCGGTAAAAGTATTAAGCGCTGTTTTCCGAGGTAAGCTCTGTGAGTTATTGGAGAAAGCGGTGAAAAAGGAGGAACTGATTTTGCCCGATGATGTGAGTAATTTCAAGGCTTTAAAGCAAAAGTGTTATCAAAAAAAGTGGGTGGTCTATAGCGAGAAACCTTTTTCCGGGCCTGAAAGCTTGCTTAATTACCTGGGTAATTATACCCACCGGGTAGCTATTTCTAATGACCGGCTCAAAAGTTACAAGGAAGGCAAAGTCAGTTTCAGCTACAAGGACTATAAAAAAGCTGGTTTAAAGAAGGTAATAACCTTAGATGAGCAGGAATTCATCAGAAGGTTTATGCAGCATGTCTTGCCCTTGGGGTTTAGTAAAATCCGGTATTTTGGTTTTATGGCGCTGTGCCATCTCAAGAATAAGCTGGAAGCCTGTTATGAAGCCATAGGAAAAACAGGTTATTTACCCCGCTTAGAGGGATTAACCGGACAAGAAGTATTTGAGCAGCTAACCGGTAAAGAACCGTTCCGATGCCCGGAATGTAAAAAAGGCATAATGAGGGTAGTAGAAGGTGAGAAACCGGCATTAGCACCTGGATAGGTTGATCAAATGAGTAGTTATTATTAATCGTTCTTTGACATGATATTCCAACCTTTTTTCAATGGTGAAAACCATAAGGGGGAAATTATGTCCGGATACAAGAAAAGGATCGTGAAAACAATTATGAAAACTTTGAAACTGATCATTTCAACGCTTCTTGCAGCCAATTTTCCATGGGTGAAGGTTCCTCGAAAAAATACTATGCCCATAG
>CAZQQN010000112.1:0-914 GCA_964595485.1 uncultured Sphingobacteriales bacterium
TTAGCCAGCACTAAAACTTATGCTTTATGAGACACTTAAAACTTCTAACCCCCCCTCGCGCTAATCCTGGTCGTTGGCTTTGGATTACTGGCGCTGAATGGTTGTGAAGAAAACAATCCCAAACAAATCGATCCGCCTCCTTCTGAAAAGCCTCAGGCCAATTCAGTTGATTTATGTGACCGCGATAACCTTGATACCATGTGTAGCGTGGAATGTGGAGATATCGTTATTAAGCCCGTAGGAGACTTAGCCGGATGTGAGTCATTGGCGACAGGTTTTAGCTTTCCTAATGTTGATGGGTGTAATGATGAGCCCGATATGTTGTATTGCATTAAAGAAGATGATCCGGATTTAAGGCCTTGTGACCGTCATCCTGATAGTGTGCCTCAATTTCCATGCGGTCAGTGCGCTGATTTCAGTGATCCAGATTTTGATACCAACCAATTAAAGGAAAAGTTCGACTATTTCGCTAAGAGCAATATCGGATGTAAGTGCTGTAATGGAGAGGTTGTGTGCGGTAGTGTTGACATTTTCCAGGGTAAAAATGTAACCGGCAATCCTGCTGATACCACAGAAACGACCTTTCAAGGGCCCATGCCCAACCCTGTGGGTGATGACTGTTGCAACGGTAATGGTTACAAAATCACCCAAATACCAAAGTATACCTATCCTAATAAGAAAATTTATTACTATACAATAGAGTGTCTTTAGCTAAGCACTTGGCATTTAGGGTGGTGCTAACGCTTAGCCTGAGCTTGCACCACCCTAATACTTATTAAAGATCACGTTAATGCGTTTAAAAAACTTTAAAAATAAGCTCCTTTTATTATTGGGTTTCTGCCTGGCTTCAGGTGCTCAAAGCCAGAATTCCTATGTAACCCAATACATTAATTCCCAATACTTTGGTTTCGGTC
>CAZQQN010000112.1:924-2327 GCA_964595485.1 uncultured Sphingobacteriales bacterium
TGTAACAAAAAATTTAGGAGCAAACCAACATTTGGAGCTTGTTTCCGGCCCTGGGGGAGGGGCAGTGCTATCGTCTTTTAGCAGTGGATGTTCAAAAAGTAATTGGGCCATAACTCGGCCGGCGAGGGTGCCCATAGGGCATCCTGAATCCATCCTGAAAACCACTGGAAAGAGTGCTTATACCATCTTGACCAGCACTACTGGGGATGATGGAGTAAATAGATTTCTGATTTCCAAGGTTAATAAAAATGGAAGCCTTATGTGGAAAAAGGTCATAAGGCCAAAACCAAAGGGCATTTACATTTATGAGACTATGGATGCTCATTTAACTAAAAATGGTGCTTTAATAATAGCCTGTAACTTAGGAAGGCCTGACTCTACTTTTGAGAGTAGATTTAATGTTGAAAATGATTTATTGTTATTTAAATTATATCCGAATGGCAACTTGGCATGGAAGAAGGTTTACCAAACACCAAAATTTAAGTTGGGGCCGTTAGATAACACTTTAAAGCGAATTAATTATGATGTAAAGCAATTTTCGGATAGTTCTTTATTGTTAAGCGGTCAGAATAATTGGTTGGCGCATTTGACTAAAAATGGCGATATAAAGGAGTTTTACAAATATAAAACCGGCGCACCTTTAGCTTTTGACAAAATTATTACCAACGAAAACGGTGATGTTTATGCATTAGGGATTTATAACGATGTATCACCATTAGAGATTCCTGATACATTTCATAGGATTGCAGTTGTTAAACTCAATAAACAAGATTTTAATCCGGAATGGGCCAAAAATATCAATGGGGTAAATGGCTTAAGGGATGCTATTTATGAGGAAGGAAAGGGGTTGACAGCTTTACTCAATAATAATAGCAGTCCTGTCTTGACCCGTATCGACAAAAATGGCTCTATGTTATGGTCAAAAAAATTTCCTGCTTACTCAGCGTATAACCCTCGTGGAAAATTTGGTTTCAGGGATTTTTTATCTCAACGTCAAAAGCAAAGTGGCGTAATATTCGGAGCCAGAAAACCACGAGATCCCCTATCTACAGAACCACGTATATGGCGTGTTCTCCACACCGGAGATAGTGGTCGGGTAGCCTGTGCCAGTGCACCAATCACTTTAACACTCAATGATTTTCAAGTCACTAAACAAACCAGGCAGGATTACCAGCAGTTACAAAAGCCCGAGCTAAAGGTTAGTAACGATGCCGTAAGCTGGACTTCTATCAACACGGAAAAAGAGATCATCTGCTCAGATTCACTCTTCCCGAAAGCGGAGGTAAGCGACAAGGTATTCTGCCAGACCACGCCCCGGCAATTGGGAGCAGGCCCGGACACCCCAGTATTCACCTACCGCTGGAACACTGGTGATACCACACCCACCATCACGGTAGATACCG
>CAZQQN010000113.1:0-2301 GCA_964595485.1 uncultured Sphingobacteriales bacterium
TCAACCGATATGCCATAATCAATAAAACAATGCTGCTTAATTGTATTTTTGCTGCTTAAATCGACACTTGTTAATCTATGGCCGATAACCATCCTCTTGTAAGCGTACTAATCCTTAATCACAACGGCAAGGCATTTCTCAAAGACTGCTTCGAAAGTGTATTAGCGGCTGATTACCCCAACCAGGAAATCATTTTAATTGACAATGCCTCCACGGATGATAGTGTAGCTTATACGAAAGCCAATTTCCCCAGTGTAAAAATCTTCGAAACGGGCATTAATGGAGGTTACAGCTTAGCTTATAATTTAAGTTTTCAACAAGCCCGGGGAAAATACCTGGTTTTGCTAAACAATGATGTAACCGTGGAACCGGATTGGCTGGACCACTTGGTTCAAAGGGCCGAAGATGACCCTCAAATAGGAGCTCTCCAGCCTAAGCTGGTTTCTATGCTGGACCCCGGAAACTTTGAATATGCTGGGGCTTCAGGGGGCTATATGGATCGGTATGGATTCCCTTTTTTAAGGGGAAGGGTTTTTAATCACCTGGAAAGAGATGAGGGTCAGTACGATGATGAAGTTAGCGTATTATGGACCTCAGGCGCTGCCATGTTTGTCCGGGCTGAAGCCCTCGAATACACAGGCGGGCTGGATGAGAGCTTTGTCCATCACATGGAAGAAATCGACCTATGCTGGCGCTTAAACTTAGTAGGTTATGATTTGAAGGTGATCCCCAGTTCTAAAATTTACCATTATGGAGGTGCTACGATTACACCCGATAGTTACATGAAAATCTACTGGAATCACCGGAATAGTATCTTTATGCTCATCAAGAATTTAGAGAGCCCAAATCTATTCAGAATTTTGTTTGGTAGATGGCTCCTGGATTTATTAGCTATTGGCTCCTCGTTGGCTAAATTTGACCTGAAAAGAGCACAAGCCATAATTGCCGGACATAATTGGCTTTTATTACGTTGGAATGAAATTAAACAAAAACGCCTGACCGTTCAGTCATTAAGAAGTGTGAATGACCGGCAATTAAACAAACTTTTTTACCCCAAAAGTGTGGCTTTGCAATTTTTTATAAAGGGCCGCAGAACTTACCATGAACTTATGGAGGCTATTGATCAGGAGCAGTTAGGCTAAAGTTTTCCATTGCTTTAAAATTTTTCCCAATCGTTCATCCATCATAAAAGGCTTAACCATTTTTATAACAATTTCAAACCCTATTTTTCAGAAAATGCATCCAAGGGCTTTAATTTCGCCAACTGAAAATGCAAATACACTTTTATGGAATTTCATGTAGAAAATGCCCCCTACATTCAGGATGTCAAGATTGTAACACCCGATTTTTTTGAAGATGAACGTGGTTTTTTCCAAGAAACATATCGATATGATAAATTTATGGAAAAAGGCCTTCCAGCAAATTTTGTTCAGGATAACCATTCGAAATCCGTAAAAAATGTTTTGCGAGGCCTTCATTTTCAGTTCGAGCCTCCCATGGGTAAGATTATGCGCGTTACTCAAGGCAAGGCTTATTTAGTGGCAGTTGATATCCGGAAAGGCTCTCCTACCCTTGGTCATTGGTTCGGCATGGAAGTTTCCGAAGAAAACAAAAAACAAATCTGGGCACCGGCAGGATTTGCTCGGGGATTTTGCGTCCTTTCTGATACGGCAGAAATTCAGTATAAGTGCACGGGGGTTTACAACAAGCCCGGAGAATCAGGCATCTTGTGGAATGACCCGGCAATTGGTATCAAATGGCCCATTGATGATCCTATCCTCTCCGAAAAAGACAAAAAAGCCCAGACCCTTGAAGAATGGCTGAAACAACCTGAAGCGGAATTGTTCCGTTATTAATCGCCAACGTGTGCAATACAAATAAACGCATCAATTCTTTGACCGTTAATTTTGCGGCAAAGCTTTGTTAAACCTTCAACTTCAGTAATATGAAAGTACTTGTTGCCGGGGGTGCCGGCTATATCGGCTCAGTATTGGTTCCTAAGCTTATTGAAAGGGGTTATGAAGTCCACGTCCTTGATTTACTTTGGTTTGGTAACCACCTGCCTGAATCGGCCCATATTATTCAGAAAGATATTTTTGACTTAGAACAAGCGGATTTAGAAGGCTATGAACAGGTTATTTTCCTGGCCGGGCTTTCAAATGATCCAATGGCCGAATATTCTCCAAAGGATAACTTCATCCAGAATGCGGCTGCTCCTGCTTATTTAGGCTACCTGGCCAAGCAGGCAAAGGCGAAGCGGTATATTTATGCCGGGTCATGTTCAGTCTACGGCTATACGGT
>CAZQQN010000114.1:0-2293 GCA_964595485.1 uncultured Sphingobacteriales bacterium
AGTCATCAATTCCTAATTCTCCGTAGCACTCTGCTACGAACTTTCTGTCACATCCCTGACCCCCTTTGGGGGAACCGCAATGCGCATCTTGGATTGTGGCTACTTGTAAGGCAATGATGAACATTCCTGAGGAAAACCAGAAATGGTACGGTAGCGGTTTGGTGACCGCGAGGTAAAGGGATGGGATGGCAAAGCACATGCCAGGAAAAAAAGCGGGAAACTTGCGCCTGGGTGGGCATAAAGAGGTTTAGAAAAAACTCGGACTTTATAGAATAGCTGATTTTCAAGCAAACATCCAAGAGGTGTTCAATTTCCAACCCCAATCTGATCACGATAACCCAATTCTTCTAAATCGCTCTCTTAATGCTTTCAACCGGTCAATCAAAGTCTCATAGCTTTTTGCCTCACCATAAATCATGCTTTCACGCATGGTTTGATAATCCCGTTCCCAATTTTCCCTAACCGACTCAGGCGGAATAAAGTCAATTTGGTCAGGTTGATGGGTATTGTAATCAACGCCTTTAATAGGTGTAAATTGGGCTCGGTGTTCTACTATCGATTGATACAAATCGGGGTCACTCAAAGCTAATTGGCCGTGCTCCGTATCCATTAATTTTTCAATATCGTACAAATGACGGCTTAAACGGTGAGAACGAATCTTATCCGGTGGTTTTTGAAATTCTTCATGAAGCAAGAACGCTTTTTCAAGAAACAACCTTTTGGGCAAGACACAAGGTATAGAGAAGGGTTCATAAGTAAACGCTCCTTCGGGATATTGCCTATCAACCATGGATTGTATAGGCCTTTCTTCAAAGGGTTCCACTAAAGCGCGGGTTCCGATTTCCAAAAGCACCCTGTTTTGAAGGTAAGGAGCATCATTGACAAGGGATGGATAGTGGAGTTCAATAATAACCGGGTCTTTATCACTATCTTTAAACGCCTGTACATTGGTTGTGAGGTGAGGGATTTCGAATTTTTCAATTTGTGCGTTCAATTCATTAACCAAATCATCGGAAATAAAAGTACAAGCAGCTTTTCTTAATTCCTTTACCTGGTTTTTACTTAAAGGCCCGGAGTAACCCAGGAAATCCCTGTCCAGGACCAGGTCAATATCTTCTGAAAAGCGCTCGATCAAGTTCCAGCCTTTACTCAGGGATGTGCCTCCTTTGAAAACGAGATGGTCAGCGAAAGTCGAAGAAAAAACCAATCGTAAAGCCGTGGTTACCCACCAGTCTTTTTCAATGGCTTGTGCGGGCAGTCCTTCAAAGGCACTGACTTGGTTGAATATTGTTCTTCTTTCTTCTTCAGGTAAAGCAAACCAATGCTTCATGATGTTGATTGTTCTTGAATAGCGTCTAACAGGAATGTTCTTATCCAGGCCGGTGCCAGGTTCGCATCAGCTTTTACTTTTCCTGGATCCTCTTGCTTTATCAATTGCATAAGCTTGGAACGGTTTTCTGACGATAGTCCTTCCTTTCCGAAAGCCTTCATGGCCTGAATAACCAGGCTACTGATTTTTCCTTTGAGGGCTAAATTGCGTGGGGACGTTTTCTTGAATTTCAACGTGCGCTTACCCAGGCGAATGGTTCTTGGTGAACCGTCAGTCAGGTAAATGATTGTCATGGGTATTTGTGGCGAGAGGCCCAGTTGGTTTAAGGCTTGTTCACCTGTAGGAATAATTCGTGCCTTATCCCGTTTGGCAATGGCTTTGGCAATCTCATCTATAGATGGATACAGGGTTCCTAAGGTTTTATGGACTTTGGGATACAAGTAAATGCCGTGTGCTAAACGTACCAAGAAACCTTGTCTTTCTAAACGTTGCAGGGATTTTTTCACAACCTCGTTATTGCCAAAAGCATTAAAATCACCGGGAAAAAGGATGCTTCCTTTCCCTTTTGCTTTGATAGCCTGTTGTATTTTAAGTGTGCTTGAGGCAACCATTGAATGCTTTTATTTTGTCCCCAATTTAGTAAAAAATTGGGACATCAACTGAAAGGTTGATTCATGTCAAGTGTTACGAATTAAAAGAAGCCTACTACAAAGCGAGGTTGTGAGGGATAAGTGACTGTATTGATATTGCTCTCCGGCAAATCCGTGAAACACAACAGATAACCAGCAAGCAAACACTTGGCCATCATAAACCTTCTCAACAAATAACTACCCACAAACACCTCTCTCATTCACCCACCGAATCCCTCAATCTTCTTATATTAGCCCCGCCTGAATGGCAACTATCTAAAGCATCCGAAGCCGTCACCCATGCGCCCCATCAAAACCAGGATCAACCCCAAAT
>CAZQQN010000115.1:0-574 GCA_964595485.1 uncultured Sphingobacteriales bacterium
ACCTGCTGCAGGTGAAGACGGATGAAGCGGTGCGGACGAAGAAGGTGGTGGTGGAGTGAAGGATTTTAAACCCTCAGGGTTTTGGAGACCCTGAGGGTTTTGATTTTTCGTCATTTTTTAAAAGTTATAATTACTTCGACCATCGATAAAAATTGTTAGTAACTAAAAATTTATCAATTATGAGCAATATTAAATTTATGGGAATTATATTAGTAATGAGCATTACTACAATTTGTAAAGGGCAAAACTTAATGTGGGAGCAAAGCTATGGCGGTAAAGGCTCTGATTGGGCCTATTCCATTGATCAAACAAAAGATGGAGGATGTATTGTGGCGGGCTGGGTAGAGAGAGAAGGGTATGATGCTTCTCAAGTTTATGATAATCCATATGGCCCGGATTGTTGGGTGATAAAATTAGATGCAAAGGGCAACTTAGAGTGGGAAAATAATTATGGCAGTAAATCAGATGATCAGGCCCGTTCTATAAGGCAAACCAAAGACGGAGGCTACATTATGGCTGGGTACTCCGGTGAAGCTAATAAAGATGTATCCGATAATTATCGCCTATCTGATTT
>CAZQQN010000115.1:584-2289 GCA_964595485.1 uncultured Sphingobacteriales bacterium
AAATGGATCCTTCCGGGACTATTAAATGGGAAAACAATTTTGGAGGTACAGAAAACGAAACAATCACTTCCATACGGCAAACCCGGGATGGCGGATATATTGCCCTTGGCAGGACTCGTTCCGGTGATAAAGATGTTGCAGGAAACAATGGAGGAAGGGATATTTGGGTTGTTAAATTAAATGGGGGTGGTTCGATAGAATGGGAGAAAAATTTTGGCAGTAGTGGCCGGGATAGCCCAGGCGAAATAATACAAACTTATGACGGCGGCTATATTATAGTAGCTCGTACCGGTACAGCAGACAATGATGTTTCATCAATTAAAGGAAAAGATGATTGCTGGGTTATTCGTTTGAATAGCGCCGGCAAAATATTGTGGGAAAAAACCTATGGTGGCAGTGATTATGATGGTGGAGAATCTATTACGCAAACCCGGGACAGCGGATTCATTGTAGCAAGCTCCGCCAATTCCTCTGATAAAGATGTTACAAATCATTATAAATCACCGATTCAATTTTCCACCCCGGATTATTGGATATTTAAGATAGATCAAAACGGTAATATCCAATGGGATAAAAATTTTGGTGGTTCTCTACCTGATAAACCTTATTCCATTATTCGAACTAAAGCGGATAAATACGTCATAGCGGGGGTAACCAATTCCAATGATAAAGATGTATCAAATCATTATGGAAATGAGGATTATTTTGTTGTACAAATTAATAATAAGGGAAAACTTGAATGGAAAAACACTTATGGAGGGTCACAAGATGATGTGGCAAATGAAATTGTTCAAACCAATGATGGTAATTTTGTAATAGGAGGTCATTCAGGTTCCGATGACCATGATATTAGTCAAACCAAAGGAAATCAATTCTTTTGGATCACTAAATTAAGTAAGCCTTGTACCCCGGTTACTTCCTCCATTAGTCCGAAAGTTTGCGAAAAATATACCTCACCCGGTAATGATGAGACGTATGTAAAAGGGGGCACTTACCATGACACCTTAGAAAATGCTACTGCCAATGGCTGCGACAGCATTATCACGATCAACCTCACAATTCAAGATGTGGATTCCTCTGTAAACAAAACAGGAGGAACACTGGAGGCCAACACCTCAGGCGCCACCTACCAATGGCTGGATTGTAATAGCAACTACGCCCCGGTCAGTGGCGCCACCAGCCAAAGCTTCTCCCCTTCAGCTACCGGTAAGTATGCCGTAGCCGTAACCCAGGATGGCTGTACCGATACTTCCCAATGCTATCAAATTCAATCCACAGGTATTGCTACCAATACTAACGGTAAAGGACTTGACATTTATCCCAATCCAGCAACCGACCAAATTACCATTGTTCAACAAGGCAACCTTGAACCTGGAACCCTTGAACTTAAGACCCTCACCGGCCGCACCATCCAATCCGGCAAGCTGGAAGGCCGAGGTGAGCACACGGTAGATGTTAGTGATGTATCAGCGGGTGTTTACCTGCTGCAAGTGAAAACGGATGAAGCGGTGAGGACGAAGAAGGTGGTGGTTGAATAAAAGTTTAAACCTACAAGGTGGGGTGTAACAAATTTCAATGTAATTAGAATTTTTATTTCGGACCAAAATAGTATCATGAATTTAAATTGAAAAAAGCAAGGTTAAATTTAGAACTTTTTGCCCTTGGCTTTTGCCAAGGGATTAAAAATCTGAATAACAATGGCTTT
>CAZQQN010000116.1:0-1598 GCA_964595485.1 uncultured Sphingobacteriales bacterium
ATTTCTATCGCAATTCCATCACATTTCAACTTCATTCCACCACCACCTTCTTCGTTTGCACAGTTTCCTCCGACTTAACTTGCAGCAGGTACACGCCCGGTGAAAGATTGCTGACATTGATGGTTTGTTGACCTTTACCCGGAAGTTGGCCTGTTTGAACGGTTTGGCCGGTTAGGGTTTGTAGTTTGAGATACTTTATTTTGGATTTGGGAGATTGAATGGTAATTTTTGAATCAGTAGGGTTGGGAGCTACTTTAATTTTATTTTGTCGTTTCTTCTTTAAAGGCATAGAATTGGTAAAAGAGGAAGTTTTATCCCATTTTGTAAAAACATATTCAAGACCGCCCACTACCCAGCCAGTTTTCGAATCTATCATATCTATCCCACTCAAATATGAATCTGGATAAACAACCCCTCCAATAGTTAATGTTTTCCATGAAGTTCCTTTATCCGTTGTTCTATAAACCTTTCCTCTACCTGCAGAGACCCAAATCTCAGAAGGGCTTAAAACAGAAAAGGAACTTAAAGAATTTGAAGTTTCAATTCCTTTTTCTTCCCAAGTTTCTCCACCATCTTTCGAATGGAGAACAGTCCCATCAATACCTATAGCCCAGCCTTCAGAAGGATTCAAAAACTTAATTTCGTTAAGGTTACAGCAAGCAGTGTATTTAACCTTCCAAGTTTTTCCACTATCCGTTGTTTTCATTATTTGACCTGCACCTCCAACAGCCCACCCGAGGCTTTCATTAATGAAAAAAACAGACTCAAGCCTTCCATTAATAGCACTGGACTGACTACTCCATGTATTTCCACTATCAGTTGTTTTTTCTAAGGTACTATTCCAGCCTACCACCCAACCTGTGGATTCATTCAAAAAATAAACGTCTGTTAGATTATCAGGAGAAATAAGAGATTGTGATACCCAATCCGAACCTCCATTAATTGTACGCAAAACCATTCCATTATTACCCACAGCCCAACCCAATTTTGAGTTGTGAAAATCTAAAGAATTTAAATCGGGAAAGTTAGGGTCACCTCTTTGAATATTCCATAAATTACCTCCATTGTTAGTATGAATTATTGTACCTTCTACTCCTATAGCCCATCCCTTTTTTTCTGATATAAACTGGACATCATTTAAATCCTCTCTAAATCTCTTTTGAAGAAACTCCCAATTCTGACCACCATCGTTTGTTTTCAACATATCTCCATCTTTACCAAAAACCCATCCATTGTTTTTATCATGGAAATATACAGTTTGAAAAAAGCCATCTTGATTAATAGATTGATCTATCCATGATTGGCCACCATTTGACGTTTTATAAATAGTTTGATAACTCCCTACTACCCAACCAGTATTTTTCGACAGAAAATGGACATCATAGAGGTTATTAATTTTATTGGAACTGAGGTCATTCCAAGTTTGCCCCCCATCTGTCGTTTTAAAAGCACCTCCATCTCCTACTATCCAGCCGTTTTGTTTGTCAATAAACTGTACGTCTTCAAAATGTTCATCGGTTTTTAAATCCACTGATTGCCAGCTTTCACCTCCATCAGTGGTATGAAGCACTGTCCCTAAGTAACCGACCGCCCAACCA
>CAZQQN010000116.1:1608-2274 GCA_964595485.1 uncultured Sphingobacteriales bacterium
TTTACGGCATGTAACTCTTGCTTATCCGATAAATTACTATTTTGGGATTCCCAATTTTTTCCTCCATCATTAGTATGTAAAATCACTTCCTCCCCAAGTTTACCACCGACTATCCAACCTTCTGATTCATTTATAAAAATTATAGAATTCAAAGCTCGGTATGTACCAGACTTTTGAAAACTCCATGTTTCACCCCCATCTTTTGAATGAAGAATTTTACCATTTCTGGTAACTATCCAACCTTTAGATTTATTAACAAAGAAAATATCTTCAAAAGTTAGGGAAGTATCCCTAACACAGTAATCTGCATCCCAGGATTCGCCTCCATCCATAGTTTGAAATAATTTTCCTTCAGAACCTATGGCAATTGCTTCATTTGCATTAAAGAAATGAGCAGCATGGATACCTAAAGGGTATTGAGGTTGAAACTCTCCCTCACATTGGGATTTAGCAGAGTAGCTTGTTGCTATCACTAAAATTATGACAAACCAACCAATCTTTTTAATACTATTTTCATAAAGTGTCACTAATTTCATAATAACTTCAAGTTTTGTTTTACAATTTATATTATAACCAAACCCTCAGGGTCTTCAAAACCCTGCGGGTTTGACTTATCTTTAAAAACCTGACAGGTTTCTTAGACCTGTCAGGTTTAAGTAATCATTC
>CAZQQN010000117.1:0-1875 GCA_964595485.1 uncultured Sphingobacteriales bacterium
AAGCTTATGATAATTCATCTACTGGAAAAGAAGATTTTGCCCACGGTAATACTTTGAAAGTTTACCCTAATCCTACCAAAAACAATATAAATATTAAAGGCCAAATAGATAAAGTAAAAGATATGAACATGGAAATCCACAATGCCACAGGTCAGGTGGTTTATGAAGATCAGTTAGAAGACCTGTCCGGTAAATATCAAAAATCCATTTCCCTCAAAGAAGAATCCAAAGGCATTTACTTCCTTAGATTGAGTACAGAGGAAGGGCAGATTAAGCGCAGGATAATATTGAAATAATAATTCATGACACCCCTTGGTATTTAGAAAATTCAAGGGGTGTTTTTAATTAGTATTCTACCATCTATGCAATATTGTAACAATGAGGTATCCCTTAAAAGCGAATAAAGTGCCAGCGTTTCATTTCACAATATATTGATAGTTAGTTTATTACAACAAAATTTAAATTCTGGGGGTAACATTTTCGAATCCCTGGGATAATCATAATGAAGACATGGTTAAAAAGTTATTGAATGAAAATTTTTAACTGGAACAAGTCTCGACTCATACAATTCACAAACCTGCTGGTTTTGTGCATATTGATATTGGCATTTGCCTGTACCAACGCTCCTCAAGACCAAAATAGGGAGAATTCAAAGCGAGAAACCCGAAATAGTACCAACGAACAAAAGCAACAAAGGCAAGCTTCTAATGAAAAAGAAGTAACCATTCAAGTATTGGAAAATGAAAAAGGCTGGGGTTATGAAATAAAGGTTAATGGAGAACTCATGATCAATCAGCCTACCATTCCGGTAGTAGAAGGTACTAAGGGTTTTGATACAAGGCAGGATGCAATAAAAGCAGCCGAATTAATGAAAAGCAAAATCAAGCAAGGCATCATGCCTCCCACAATAACAAAGCAAGAATTAGATAGCTTGAACATATATAAGGATATTGTAAAATCAAAATGAAATGAATTATGAAACGGCAAATTTTAACAATGATTGGAGTTTTAAGCTTTTGCTGCCTGACAGCCCAGAATTACAATTGGACTCAAAAAGCTAATTTTGGAGGAAGTGCCTTAGATCATGGAGCCAGCTTCACTATTAATGGCAAAGGATACATATGTGCCGGCAACCAAGGCCCTTCGTCTTACAATACAGATGCATGTTGGGCTTATGATACTGCAAGTGGGACCTGGAGCCAAAAAGCAAATTTTGGTGGTTCATCGCGGCATGGAGCAGTAGCAATTTCAATTAATGGAAAGGGGTACATGGGATTAGGAAAAACTGTATGGCTTGGCAGTGGTTTTAAAGATTGGTGGGAATATGATCCCAACACCAACACTTGGACGAAAAAAACGGACTTTCCAGGAGGGAAAAGAAATGGTGCAGTAGGTTTTTCTATTGGAAATAAAGGTTATGTAGGTACTGGTAAAGACCCTTGGGTCAGTAATAGTGCCAAAAAGGACTTTTGGGAATACAATCCTTCTACAGATTCTTGGACACAAAAGGCTGATTTTGCTGGAGGGAATCGAATTGGTGCAGTAGGGTTTTCTATTCAAAATAAAGGCTACATTGGAACAGGAACTGATGGCAATAATCGAAAAAAAGATTTTTGGGAATACAATTCCTCTACCCATACTTGGTCTAAAATTACTGATTTTAAAGGGACGGCAAGAAGTAGAGCAGTTGGTTTTTCCATTGGCCAAAAGGCCTATGTAGGTACTGGTAATAGTTCAGGTTCCCGTGAAAAAGATTTTTGGGAATTAACCGTACCATCCTCCTCACTATCATGTACTACAACCTTATGGGAAGAAGACTTTGACAACTACCAACAAAATTCTTATCCAACTCCATGGGCTAACCTTGGTAATGGC
>CAZQQN010000117.1:1885-2254 GCA_964595485.1 uncultured Sphingobacteriales bacterium
GGGATTATACATCAAGCCCTTATTCTTGCTTAGTACAAGGTAGTGGAAGTTGTTGGGAAGGTAGCATATACAGGGATTACGACACAAGCTACAATCATTACCAATTTGAAATATCTTATCAGTACGATAAAGGAACTGTAGGATGTCATCCGACATTAGGTAAAATACGTTTAGTAGACCAAGCTAACTCTTTCAATAACAGAAAGGGTAGAGGAATTTTCAGGTTTACTACAAATAAAGAGATTTTGGTCGGGGAGGCTAGGAAAAAGGTAGGAAGTTTTAATCAAGGGCAGTGGCTCAATTTAAAAGTAGACTACCAGGTAAATGCCAGTAATGTGCACATGAAGTATTATGTAAACGGCAATTTAA
>CAZQQN010000118.1:0-1605 GCA_964595485.1 uncultured Sphingobacteriales bacterium
CAATAACCATCAACAAAAAAGATCAAAAAGCCCCTGATCGTACGGATTTAAAGACAAAACCCTACAACCAAAATAGTAACGGTACTATATTATTCTGTAAAGCTGATGACGACAGCTTAAATTACATTTGGGGAGCTGATACTGCTAAAAACAAAGAGATCATCATAAAAGATAGTAGTAAGGTAAGGTATGTAAAGCTGGACCCTTATAATACAAGCTACCAATATTGGGTTAAAACTTTCTATGATGGTAGCGAAGGCTGTGAAACCAAGAGCTATTTAGATAGTGCCGATTATCCGTATTCCCTTGGGTTTAAAACAATCGAACCTCAAAATCCTACCATCAGGGCTTACCCCAATCCGGTAAAGCAAACATTACATTTACAGGGGATCAACTTAAAACAATGGCACGTAAGCGTCTATAACATCATGGGTGAAAAAATTGAGGTCGGGATTAAAGAGCAATCAATCCTGTTCGATCGTCAATTGCCCAATGGCCTGTACATCCTTAGCTTAAGCGATGAGCAAAATACCATAACCAGGAAAATAATACTGTCGAGATAATGAATGTACGTAAGATTTTAATTGCAGCGTTTTTAACACTTATAAGTAGTATCACCCTTGCCCAGGTAAACCGGGAATACAAGGTAAGAAAGGTAAACTTAAATACTTTGGAGCTGATAAAGGAATATGCTTACAAGAGTGAGGTGTTTACGAGGGATGATTTAGAGGATTTTCAAAAAGTCTTTACCTCGGATAAGGTTAAAATCGCCAATGATGTACTGCCTGACAACAACCTAAACGAGCAATTAACCCCAAGACAGTATGCCCGAAAACAAGGCCAATATTACAATGAGTACAAACTCAAAACCAATGTATCGGTTCAGTACCTTTCCCCGGTAAAATTCGACTCCATGCAAGCAGGAGGTCAATTAACCGCTTATGTGGAAAAAGCCATCAAAGGCCACAACAAAAGTTATGGCACCCAATATGCCGATACAATCCTTTACGAGTTTGACATTACATTCGATCATTTTAAACGGGATTATACGTATGCCATAGCTGGCATTAAGGTCCATGAGCAACAGGGTAAATATGCTATTATAGAAGCGTACCGCAAACCGCTGCTCGGGGGCAAGCAAAAGATGAAAAATGCCCAATTATTGGTTCGAGGCCAGGAGTTAAAGCTCGACAGCAATAGCCGGCATTTGGTTAAAGACATCAAAGAACCCCTCACCTTAAGAACTGCCGATGAAAGCATTTATGAAGTTCAGCGGATTGAACCGGAGGAAATAGGCACCAGCGTGGGAAGAAACAAAGATGCCAATGTGGTAACCGTGACCTTCCAGGAGCCCGTTTTTTATGCACAGCTAAACCTGGCTGCTGTCCCCTTTGGAAGTACCCCTGTTTCAATGGAATCCAACAATTATGACATCAGTGCCAGTGCTGAAGATGCAATGAGCTTTAATGCAGGCGTATCCATGGGCATGATCCTTTTCAACAATGATTGGTCCCGCTATTCCGTTAGCGCTGGGTTCAACTACGAAAAAATTGAGTACACACTCGGGCTTAAAACCTACAAGGATGAATATGAAACCAAAGACCC
>CAZQQN010000118.1:1624-2220 GCA_964595485.1 uncultured Sphingobacteriales bacterium
TTCCATTTAAACAGCAATTACCAAGCTAAGGCTAAGGGAACCTACAGCGGATTTTACAATGATTACTTTGATGTAACCATCACCGATAACGAGATCTATGACTTCGGCAACTATGATCTGAATGCTGATAAGGACTTGAACACGGCTCAGAATTTCATGGCCTGGAATGCAAGCCTTGGGTGGCGTTATAAATTATCAAGGCGAATTGCTGTTAATGTAGGAGCCAATTATGCTTTGAGTACACAAAAAATGTTCAAGCAAGGGGATCAAGCGCAGCTGAGTAAAAACAATGAAGAACTTAACAGCCTGACGAACCTGACAGACGAAATATACCTGAATAAGTTTTCAATTAATGTAGGACTTTCAATGAATTTGTAATATGCCAAAGTATCAATGTAACAACTGCGAACACACCTTTACAGGGAGTAAGTTTATTGAAGAATGCCCTAATTGCAACAGTGATGATTTTCAAAAAGTTGATACGCCCTTTTCAGCTTTCATGAAACGATTCTGGCCTGTTATTGCTGCCGTAATAGTGGTGGCCATTGGAGGGGTGGTATTTTTATACATGAGCAACCAGCAAGGGGCACCCTCAA
>CAZQQN010000119.1:0-2195 GCA_964595485.1 uncultured Sphingobacteriales bacterium
ATTCAGATTTTAAAAAGTCCATTAAGCCGTGCCGGTCCCAGCTATTGCTACTGTCTTCCTCGTTTTGCCAAAACTCCCCGCTTTTGTTAAAGGTAGTGTTGCTGCCTATGTAACCATAAGTACGATTGGAGTTTTCAACCTTCTTTTTCTTGATCAATACGATCTTGTCGGCATATTTAATGGCCTGATCAATATCGTGGGTAACAATAATGGCGGTATTTTGCTTTTCCCTTAAATAACCTTTCAACTGGGTCATGAGGTTGTCTGCATTGATCATATCAAGGTTCCCTGTGGGCTCATCAGCAAAAAGCACAGAATATTGAGAAATCATAGCCCTTGCAAAAGCAACTCTTTGCCGTTCTCCTTCCGATATTTCCCTTATTTTCTTGTCTTTTTTCAAATCTTTGGCAATGTTATCCAATATGCCCTTTGCTTTATTGACAGCAGTTTTATAATCCTCCCCCTGAAGCAAAGCCGGGAGAATGATGTTTTCATAAACGGTTAAGGAAGTAAACAAATTGGTGTTTTGAAAGATGAAACTCATGTGAATTTTGCGGAATTCAGAAATGATCCTTTCTTTCTTTTCCCAAAGCGCATTATAATTCACTTCTTCATTTCCTTTATGAAACTTTAGAACGGTATTTTCCGTGGGGCTGATGGTATTGTTCATGACCCCCAGTGTTTCCAGAATGGTACTTTTACCCACTCCGGAGGGGCCAACAATAAACACAATGGAACCATCCTCAATATTTAATTTGTCAACTTGTAAAACCTGATAAGGGGCTGATTCGTATTTACAGTACAAATCTTCTATTTGGAATAAGTTATTTTTATGCATTTCCTGGTAATTCATTTAGTGGGATCCAAAAATACTTTTGATTGGCAAGCTCAAACATGCTATCTCTATAGTCATTATTGATAAATTCTCTGGCAGCTTCTTCAAAATCGTGCCAGAATTTTTGAAATTCTCTTTGTTGCATTGTACTGATTTCTCTTAACTTCATGTTTTTGATCCGGGTACTGCCTTTAAATGGTATGGCCAGAATAATTTCCCATATTTCATTCATCGATTTATTTAATACATTATCCCTGGAAGCTTCACCAAGCATGTCCATGCATAATTCTACCAGGGCATCCTGAAGGGCCCTTTGTCTTTCCGTTATTGACATTCGGCCTTTGGTAAGGTCGCTTAGTTTTTTATCAAGCTTCCGTTTTTCAGATTTGGATAGAAATACGACCGGTACAAAACAATTTTCATTGGTATTGTAATATTGCTTAGCCAAGTAGCCCCGATTGGTAAATTCATCCAACTTTTTCAAGGTCCTGATTTCTTTTTTTGAAAATCCACTTTCTTTTAGGTAGGTTTCCATTTCGGGGTCCATGTCTTGCCCTTTGCCTTCGCGTAGGTTTTGAAGGATGCGGATGCCATTATTTACGGTTTTAAGGTAATCCTGCAGAGAACGTACAATACTTTCTCTTAGTAAATTGGGATCCATGGCTTGATTTCCTGAAGCATAGGTAAACCGGCCAAACATGAATAAGCTTTTTTGCTTTTGGGAAAATTTGGGATAAAACAGCTTATAGGTGTTTTTAAGCTGTGTTTCTGACAGATTAACCTTGGATTCATCATTTAAATAGCCGGAAGCTGCATCGCGCAGATAATCCTGCACATTTATATTGAATAAATCATAGGTGACATCATTGCCATTGACTACCTGGAATGCAATTAAACTTGCCCTTTGCTTGTAAAGTTCATCGATTACATCTTGTTTTTTGTAGTCCATAGGGTCCGGCTGATGATTACCGGCATCCCCGACCAACACCACTACGTTGCTGTTCTTCTTATTAAAGCCTGCCTGCTGAACGGCTTTAATAATACCCTGGTATTGAGCTTCCGGAAGATCATCATCTTTGCTATGGGTTTTTACAGTTCTAAGCTTCTTTATCACTTTATCATGATCACTGGTTAAGGTAGTAAGGTCAAACTTATTCGTAGAATCTGCGTAATCCCGGTATACAGCAAGGCCAAATCTTAATTTTCTTTCAGAACTTTCAAATGGGTTGTTTTTGATTGTTTGTACAATGCTTTTTCTGATAGGGGTGTAATATTCCGTCATACTTTCTGTACCATCTATTACAAACAACACATTAATGGATTCCTTTTTATCTTTGAGCTTGGCAAGTTTTTTATCAAC
>CAZQQN010000120.1:0-2163 GCA_964595485.1 uncultured Sphingobacteriales bacterium
AAAGTGGGCTGCTATTAAGCCAATGAAGGCAATTTTGAGCAAGTTAGCCCGGAACAAACCTTATAATACCATTTTGTTTTTTTGCTTGTCAGTGGTTCCAAGCCTTACTTATGTCGTAGGCCTTTACAGGCCCTTTTACCATTCCCAGAAGTTTTTCATTCAATCCGAAACCGTGAGTTTATTGGATTCCATTGAGCTGTTATACAATGGAGAGGAATATTACCTGGCCGGCATTATTTTCACCTTTACCGTGGCATTTCCGGTTGCCAAAAACGTGACTCTTTTGTTGTTATCCATAAACCCGCTTAACCGGGAATTCAAAAAGTTAACTCCCTTGTTTAAGGTTTTGAGCAGGTGGTCCATGCTGGATGTTTTCATTGTGGCCGTTTTGCTGCTTAATATGAATTTAGCCAGCGGCTTGCAACAGATGAAAATAATGGATGGGTTGGTGTACTTTTCTGTTTCTGTGATATTAAGTACCTTGGCCTTTTGGCATCTTGATTTTTTTGAAAGTCAACCTGATAAAGCATGAGATATTTGGTCTTTTTAATCATATTGGCTGCTATCGGCTTTTTTGCTTACCAGATCATTGGGAATGGTTTGCCCTTTGTCAATTCCCCAGTCAGTATCTGTCAATTAAAGGAAACTCCGAAAAAGTATGTGGATCGTGCCCAAATCAAAGTTTCCGGCAAAGTAACCAACAGCTACAGTCTGTTTGGTAAAAATCTATATGAACTTTCAAACCCGGATGAAAATTGCAGCATCAAGGTGGTTTCCAGTGGGGCAAGTCCTAAGGAAGGGAAAACTTTAACCATAAGAGGAAACCTGAAAGAAGCCTTTAACATTGGCAATAAGCGAATGCTGGTAATTGTGGAGGAATGAATTACGCTCTGCCTTAAATTCTTCAAGCATTACTCGATCTCAATGACTTCAATAATATCTGTTTGGTCATACCTGTTTTCTCCTACTTCACTATTTTCCAGGCTTGGATCACAGATGGCATAGCTTTCTCCCGCATGTTCCAACTTAGGATGGGATAATTCCCATTTGTATTCCACTGCTATGTTAATATGGTCCTCATATTTCAAACCCACAACATCCAGTTCCGTATATTTCCGGACCAAATAAGCCAGCAAAAATGACCGGTCTTCACAATCCGATGCGCCATAATGAAATACCTCTGCCGGAAACAGGTAATTTTCACCACCAAACTGTTTCACATCATCATTGTGGGGCAAATTCCTTACAAAAGCCAATAATAGGCTAATAGTTTCTTTGGTGGACTTATTTTCAATGGCATCATTTAAAATTGCTTTTAAGGATGAATCTATCAAATAAGAAACCTGAGCATCAAAATAAATTTTAAGGTTCGATCTGGGGTATGCTTTATAAAAGGCAATAAGGTTGTGATTGTACTTCACAAAATATTCCGCTCCCTGGAAGTTAACGGCCACAGAATCCTTATCCATGGCCAGATTTGGCGTGCTGTTCAGGTTCAGGTCAATGGTTTTGGTCAGGTTAGCAGGATTAAATTTGTAGACAGCAATGCTTGAAGTAGCTTTTTCATTCATGATGAAATAACGTTCCCCTTTATGGTAATAATAATTCCAATTATAAACGGGAGTATTAAATTTCAAGAGGAGAAGTAAATTAGCTTTATTAGCGCCCAGTAACACCTTATAGTCAGCCTTCATAAGCAAGATCCACTGTAGAAAAATGGCTTCATTGGAATTAGCCTGGGTAAGTTCATTGCTTGCTCGTTGCACCAATTTGTAATAACCCCAGTCATTGAGCGCCAATTCCTTTTTAACTTGGATAAGCTTTTGATGGAGTTGATTGTATTGAGCTTTATCTAAATGGTGTATCTCCTTCGCAATAATGGATTCAGCATCAGTTTCGGGAAATTTAGGAATGATCGCCTCGTTATAGGAAAATGAGACAGAAGTTCCATAGAAATTGAAATCCAGCGATTTTTGATTAAGATGACTGCCTTTAAAACTTAAGGAAAGGGCTTCTGAAGAATTAGATATTACAGGGGGATTTGAACCGCTTGTTGTTAGATCAAGGCCAACACTTGGCCTCATCATACCAAAAGCTATTGATAAGAGCGTAAAAAACTGTATGAGGATAAGATGACCCAAATGAGAAGTATTTTTAGTTCGC
>CAZQQN010000121.1:0-2143 GCA_964595485.1 uncultured Sphingobacteriales bacterium
TTTGATAAAATCAAAAGATCATAGGAAAGCCCTGCTGTAGTAAAGCCCAACGTGCCACGTTGGAGGTGAGTAGCGAAGCTGGGGCTTTCTTATTTGAATTGGAAATGTATTCTTTAAGGCGCTTTTAAGCAACATTCTTGAAGGTTATGGAACGGTTTGTTACAACCAGAAGGCTTATGAATTTGTAAATTAGACTTACATTGGAAACGAAATGGCCAGAGTCAACATCAATAGCGATATTATTACATGGGCCGTAGCCAGAGCCGGTTATGAATGGGACGAGTTTGTAACCCAATTTCCGAAAGTAAAAGACTGGATTGAAGATGAGCGAAAACCTACGCTTAAACAATTAGAGGACTTTGCGCGCAAAGTACATGTGCCATTTGGCTATTTATTTTTAGAAGAACCCCCTCAAGAAAAGCAGCCCATCCCCTTTTTCAGAACTGCTCATCAACAGACTAACAAGGTTAGCTTGAATGTTTATGATACCATTCTGCTTTTGCAAAAAAGGCAAGAGTGGCTTGCGGAATATTTAAAAGAGAAAGGATATGATCCGCTGGAAATTGTGGGGAAGTTTTCTGAAAATGACCACTACCAGCATGTCGTTCAGGACATAAGGAGCACCCTGCAACTAAATGAGGACTGGGCAGATTCCTTTAAAAACTGGGAAGAGGCCCTAAAGCATTTAACTGCTCAAATTGAGGAAGCGGGTATTGTTGTGACTTTCAACAGTGTTGTGGGAAACAGTACCAAACGAAAAATCAAAGTGGAGGAATGCCGGGGGTTTGTTTTGGTTGATGAGTATGCTCCTTTTATGTTTATCAACAATGATGACGCAAAAGCTGCTCAAATGTTCACCCTCATTCATGAACTGGCACACATTTGGGTTGGGCAAAGTGCCGGCTTTGATTTCCGGCAAATGCAACCTGCTTCCGATCTTTTAGAAACCTTTTGCGATAAAGTAGCTGCCGAATTCCTGGTGCCTGAAAATGCTTTTCTGGATGGCTGGGATGAACAACCAAATATTCAACAGTTAAGCAAGAAGTTTAAGGTAAGTCCCATCGTCATTGCCCGCAGGGCTTTGGACTTGGGAAAGATGACGAAACCGGAGTTCTTCAAATTCTATAACCAATACAAATTTAAAATAGAGAAAAGGAAACAAGATTCCTCCGGGGGTGATTTCTACGCCACTTCCAAAAACCGGTTGGGCTTAAAGTTTATGGCACATGTTAACCAAGCTGTGAAAGAAAATCACTTGCTCTACCGGGATGCGTATCACTTGACTAACCTCAAAGGACCAACTTACCAAAAGTTCATTGAGCAATACTTCTGATGTTCTATGCCTGCCTATTTGCTCGACAGCAATTTTTTCATCCAGGCCTATCGGATTCATTACCCCATGGATGTAGTTCCCGGCTTTTGGGCAAAGGTGAGTGAGTTAGCCAAAAAGGGAACCATTTGCAGCATCGACAAGGTGAAGCATGAAATCTACAACAATGAAGATGCTTTACAACAATGGTGCATGGAAAACTTACCAAATGATTTTTTTAAAAGCACTGGTGATATTGTGGAAAGCTATGCTGAAGTTGTTCGATGGGCTTATTCACACAACCATCATTACAAAGAAGCTGCATTAGATGAATTTTTGAGCAATGATATGGCGGACGCCTGGCTGGTTGCTTACGCTTATGCGCATGGACATGTAATTGTAACGCAAGAAGTACCAGAACCTGCAAGAAAGACGAAGATCAAAATCCCGGATGCCTGTGATCCTTTTCATGTGAGATATATAGATCGAATAGCTCTATTCCGGGAGCTTGGCGAGCAGTTTTGATCTCGCACTCTTTACGACAGCTCCGCAACTATCTATTCAGCGCTGCCCTCAACCCCTGTCCCCCGTGAAGAGGCAACCAACGCGTCACCCTGCTCAAAATTACTCTGGTGCGGATGAGGTCCTCCCGGAGGAAGTGGTGGTGTCCGGGAGTCAGAGGTGCAGCAATGAAAGCGCTAAACAGATACTACCACCTTGCTACGGACGATTTTCCCACATTCCTTATTTTCGGGAATCATCTTATGAAACAAGAAGAAAATACAACCACTGCGAGTGCTCCGCCAGCGCCCATCAAGCCCAAGAAAGCGGTCA
>CAZQQN010000122.1:0-2106 GCA_964595485.1 uncultured Sphingobacteriales bacterium
GCGAACTAAAAATACTTCTCATTTGGGTCATCTTATCCTCATACAGTTTTTTACGGGCTTATCAATAGCTTTTGGTATGTTGATGCCTGGTGTTGGCCTTGATCCAGTAACAAGCGGTTCAAATCCATCTGTAATACCTGATTCTTCAGAAGACTTTTCCTTAAGTTTTAAAGGCAGCCATCCCAAGCAAAAATCGCTGCAATTCCGTTTCTATGGCACTCCTGTTTCACTTTCCTACAAAAAAGCCATTGTCCCTAAATTTCCCAAAACTGATGCTGAATCCATTATTGCAAAGGAGATACACCATTTAGATAAAGCTCAATACAAATAGGTGATAATAAGCAGTGATCTTGATGGATTCACCCTACCAATCCGTTTGGGAACATCTTTATCCATGACAACAACGTGACCATTGGCGGTGTCCCTGTCACTAACCCTTACATCAAAGAACTCTATTTATTGCAGTGGAAGCGCATGATTCCAATAATGACCGTATTACAGTTCATGTTTTTCCCACGCACTTAAAAGGGTCGAATTGGAAAACCCTGCAAGCGGATTATAAGGGAAAGGATCGCTTGATTGGCTTTTGGAAGCATTTGAGACCAGGCTATAGGGCTTTTGAAAAGAAAAGGAAGGTGCCGGAAATTACGGTTGATGAAGCTGGCAGTTATCAGGTTAAAAGCAATTAAACCATATAAATGCCAAACTAAAATAAACTGCATTGGATAACTTAAAACCAAAAATATTTAATTCCGTAGAGATTAAATTATTTTATTGACCCTAAACCAAAAGTTGAGGCTAATGGTGTAACTATCTGAATAACATGTCCAAGCAGAAGCTTTCTTTAGAATTTTTAATGTTGAGAATCCTAAAGCTTTTGAAAGGTATTAAGCCATTCAGCAGATCTCCGAAAAATAGAGGACGCTGCTTTTGTGCTCCCAAACGCAACTTCTGCCGAGTCTCCTTTAGTATTCGTTTTTCTCAGGATTTACCAAAACAGTCTTAGGAATTGCTTCTTTATGGCAGCTTTAAACACAGATTATCGGGAGACTGGCAGGGAACTGAAAATCTTTTAATGACTTTTCTACACTCCCTTAAGGATGCAGGAAGATATGGTTAACGTTCATAATTTTAGTGTGAGCTATGGCTACACTTTTTTAAGCATTTTCTTTATTTTTGGAAAAATAATTTAAAACACCAAGTTGAAATGCCAAAAAAGGAATTGCTGAACCGGATTACCATTAAACCGGAAGTATGTCATGGGAAACCTACTATTCGCGGACTTCGGTATCCCGTAGAACATATACTGGAACTCATGGCGGGAGGTATGGCCCATCAGGAAATACTGGATGATTATCCGGACCTTGAACAAGAAGATTTATGGGCCTCCCTTGAATTTGCAGCCAAGGTTATGCAAGTCAAAACCATCCATAAACTGGCCTCTTGAAATTTTTAGTAGACGCACAACTTCCCAAAAGATTATCTAATTATCTCAATCGAAAAGGTCATGATTCCCTTCATACTTTCGATTTACCACGAAAAAATGAAACTGTTGACCAAAGCCTAATAGACCTCTCAAAAGAATCAGGCAGAATTGTCATTTCAAAGGATAAAGATTTCTATTACAGTGCCATTTTACAACATGAGCCAATTAAATTAATCATGGTTACTACTGGCAATATTCATAATAGTAAACTCCTTGACATCTTTCAGGAAAACCTTCCTAAGCTTTGTGAGTTAATTGATCAATACCAAATAATTGAGGTTACAACCACTTCTGTTACCATTCATCTTTAAAGCTTTCAAAAAAATTTTCATTCTACGCTGCTTTAGTTAGCTGTCAATGATTTCTTTATCCGCTTCTCCCATTGGGATAAGGGTCAGGGTTGCGGGAAAATACGGCTTAATTTCTGAATGTAGGCTATAGATGACGCACTCCATCCTTCAATTCCTAAACATTACTTTGTCTTGCCTCTTGGTTCTTGTTTCTTACGTCTCATCCGGCCTTCATTTGCTTTTTCCCAGAGGGAGAAAAAAGGAGGAGTATGGGAATTTGGTGATTGGTATGTTGGGAGGTTTCACGGCTTCATGGGCTCTCATTGGAGT
>CAZQQN010000123.1:0-2095 GCA_964595485.1 uncultured Sphingobacteriales bacterium
ATATCGTTTACTTGTTGCTGGATTTTCATACTCATGGTTTGGAAGTTCTTCAGGTCCCATAGTTTAATGGTATTATCATCACTACCACTTGCCAATTGTTTACCGTCAGGCTTGAAGGCGATGGATTTAAAGGTTTGTGAATAAAGGGTAAATTCCTGGATGCTTTTCCCGGTATTTACATTCCACAGTTCAATTTTTTCGTTACTGCAGCTTGCCAGGTAATAGCCCCCAGGGCTGAATTCCAGATCACGAACTTGTTCTATGTGTCCCATTAGTCGGGTTGTTATTTGATCAGATTGATGGTTCCAAATAACAATCCCCCCATCATCATCACCAATTGCTATTAATGGTTTTTGCGGATGGTAAGCAATGGTTTTAACCTTTCGATCATGTTTATTGGATGCCTTTAAATTGCCATCAGCAACATTTCGTATTTCTACTGTATATCCATTTGTTCCGCAGGCTAAATACCGGCCATCCCCACTAAACGCTAAAGATATTACTTCGTTGGCACCATAGGTGAAACTGTGTTTTACGCGTTTGCTACGGGGGTTCCACAACTTTACGGTCTTATCCTTACCTGCACTGGCTATAAGATCTTCTACCGGACTAAAAACAACTGAATTAATGGCTTTGGTATGTTTATGAAAAGTAGTAAGCTCAGTTCCCATATTAGGATCCCATACTTTAACCGTATTATCCCATCCTCCTGAAGCTATGAATTGGCCATTCTTGCTGTAATCAATTGTTTCAACCCAATTTGCATGTTTTTTTAAAGTTTTATTTTGATTTCCTGTTAAAGCATTCCATAATTTCACAGTTTTATCATCACTTGCACTGGCTATGGTATTGCCATCGGGTGCAAAAGCTATTGCATCGACATTATCCGAATGGCCTTTCAAGGTACGGATAGGCTTACCATCATTGGACTGACCTTTAGCAATAATACTATAGGCAAGCAAAAATGCAAGCATATAAGTTATGTTTAATCGCATAAGATTTTTCATGATGATCACTAATTTTTATTCTCTGTTCGATGCTACAATGTCAAAATGTTTGTATCGAACAATTCGCATTTCTGGTGGTATATCATTGATCCATTTTGTGATTTCCTTAAGCTTGTTTAGTTCACCTGTTGTATTTGATTTAAATTCCCGCTTGTCTTTGGTAAAAACGAAAATGAACCTGTTGGCCTGCTTATTTACGCCCTCTGGTAAAGAAAAGTGGTATGCCTTTTTTCGAGGCAGGTGAATGGATTTGTTGGCTTTGAATAATCTACTGTTCATACTTGCTATGGTATCGATGGGGTACAGCTTTTTCAGCAACATTAAAGAGGGTTAAGTAGCAATCTTTGGATGGCTTTATTTTAAAAACATCTGTGTCTCCCTCTTTATAGATTCTTTCTACGCCACTTATTGACACATTAAAATTAGGGTCGGATGCAGGATTGTACTTTGCCACTTCTGCATTAAAAGTATATTTGTATATCGGCATTCCGGCATTGTTAATGCTTTTGCTTGTGTCAATTATTTCTTTGGGAATTACATTACCCCTTAACTCCGAGTTAATATCTTCCATATACTGCTGGCTTAGCTTTTCATTGCTGTATTCACTTATTTGTGTTTGTAAAACATTCATGTGTACTGGTACACCGGCCTTTTTTAAAGCTTTGATATAGGCATTTTGCTTTGCTTCTTTTTTGGCTTTTGCTTCATCTCCTTCAATTACGGCTGTACCCGTAACATACGGTACTTCTACTGTTTCCTGCCCATGGTTTGCAAAAGCAATGAATAGCAATATGATCAAGCATCCTGTTTTTAATATCATTTTATTCATAATATCATTTTCAATCAAGTATTTCGGCCATGCTCAATGTTTTCTTTGGGTGTTTATCGCTGTAATTAAATTCCAGGTCCGGTTTTTGGCGATGAAGCTTGATGGAATTTAAGTCGTACCAAACAATGGCTTTTCCCACCTCAATACCGGATAAAACTTCAATCACGGCATTACCATTGGCATGGCGTGTAATTTTGATCCTTGATCCATCGGCTATTTCCATGTTGGAAAAGCTGACTGAGCTTCCGTTTTGTGTTTC
>CAZQQN010000124.1:0-1225 GCA_964595485.1 uncultured Sphingobacteriales bacterium
TAAAGTTGCCCATAGCGTACACAAGGTAAATCACCCGAATCTGAATCTGCTTTTTTTATTCCTTGTCCTTTTGAAAAGCTCCCAAAATTTCCTAAACTTTCAATATCCCAATCCACCGGAATCACGCCCACTTCAGTCCTCTTATATCCTTCAGAAATTTCCTGTCCTGTTTGCTCGGTATTTACTATTGCTGTTTCCATAGTCATTGCACGCCCATGTTTTTCAGGTGTTCTTGTACTTTGCTGCTGTAATCTTTAACTTCCTCTTCTATGTCTGGCAGCGGTTCGGCATAGCGCTCTTCCAGCTCTCGAATGCGCCCGGCCAATTGCTGGGTAAGGCGGTTGACTTCTTCTTCAATGGCCTTCCTGATATCGGTTAACCATTTGTCTTCTACCACCAACGTTTTGATTGCTTCATCAGACAAATTGCCATATTTAGCAAGCACTGCTTGGTTAAGCTTCTTTTGCTCTTGGTTGTATTGTTTTTTTAGCGTTGATTCTTCTTCCTGGAGTTGAAGGTAATCGTAAAGCACATCGAGTTCTTCAAAAAGTCCATCCTCATCTTTTTGACCTTTTGGCCATTGGTTTTGGCCAAAGATGGTTTTCTTGATGGTTTTGGCTAGTTGGTATTCCTCAGAATCTTTTGGGTATTTTTCAAGAATCGTTTGCTTAATTTTCATTACCCGGTTTTGTACATTGCCTTTCGAAATGCCATTTTTCCCTTCTAAGCCTGAAAGAGCGCCCTCTTCATTTTGATGTTCTTCTTCAAAGTCACTTCTTTTTTGAGTAGCTGTTTCCCACTGTAAGGCTAATTCATCAAGCTTTTTCTGCTCCTCTGAAAAATAGCGGTTGATGATCAATTCCGGAGGTATAAGGTCCATCTTGAACTTTTGCTTATTGACAGTCAAGTCGGCATTTTCTTCAATCTTACGCATTTTATCCTTGATGATGGGCCTGGGCTGGGCTGCTTGTTGCCATCCTTCTGCTACCACCAGGTACACATCGTCCTGCATCACTTCAGCCCAGTAATCCATGAGCTGTTGGTATAGATCGTAACGGTTCAGGAGCGGTGCTTCCTTAAAACGGCTCAGCAAATCCTCCGAAAGCGTTCGGATGACTTCCTTTGGAGCGGTTTGTGCATCCAAATTCCATAAAAGTTGGCGGTGGGCCTCCTGCCATTGGGTTACAATGCCCTTAACCTGGTCAGCAAAGCTTTGGAATTCGCT
>CAZQQN010000124.1:1245-2092 GCA_964595485.1 uncultured Sphingobacteriales bacterium
AGAATAGTGGGCTTCACCTCATCGGGGTCCAGAGCAGGAGCTACATAACCCGGTCTTCCATTATCTTTGAACAATGTCGCTTTTAAAGACGGGAATACCTGCCAGTATTCCTCCAGGGCATCCACATCGCTTTGGGGAATACCGCCCTTAAGGTGGGCGTATAAGTCTTGATGGTCCACGGGTTCGGAAGCATCAATGTAGCGCGGAATGTTCAGGTTGTAAGCATTGGCTGTATCAGCAATTTCGTCAATCGGCACCCAACGGGAATAGCCGGTAAGTTCGGTCTGCTTGTTAAAGACATCCACAATTTTGTGAATATCCTGAGACCGAAGCCGGTTTTTATTGCCATCCTTCATATAGCCGCGGGAGGCATCGATCATGAAAATGCCTTCCCGGTTGGCAGCCTCTTCCTTGTCAATCACCAGGATGCAGGCCGGTATGCCGGTTCCGTAAAACAAGTTGGCTGGCATGCCAATGATGCCCTTAATGAAGCCCCTTTGGATCAGTTTTTTCCGGATCTCCGCTTCCTTATGCCCCCGGAAAAGGACGCCATGGGGCAAAATGATAGCGCCTTTGCCTTTGCTTTTAAGGGATTTGATGAGATGGAGCAAAAAGGCATAATCCCCGTTCTTTTCAGGCGGGACCCCCCACTCAAAGCGCCCGAACTCATCATTGGCTGGGTCAAATCCATTGGACCAGGCTTTGGCCGAAAAAGGCGGATTGGCTACCGCAAAATCAAAGGTGGCCATGCTTCCGTCCGGATTTTTGAAATAAGGGCTGGAAAGGGTATTGCCCTGCCATAGTTCGGCAGTCGGATAATCGTGCAGGATCATGTTCATTTTGGCCA
>CAZQQN010000125.1:0-992 GCA_964595485.1 uncultured Sphingobacteriales bacterium
CCTCAAAAGAGCCTGTACCTTTTAACGCGCTCTCTGGTTCTTGTGCTCTACTCAACCACCATTTCATAACGTATCAATTTTAAACTGGGATTAGTATTTGTGCTCGGGTAATGTATCATTCCCGATTTTTTCATAAGCTCTAAGAATTCTTTTGTTATCCGGGCCAAAATCCAATGCCCCTATTTTCCATTCGTAAATTAAAACAGCCACCAAAATAATAATAAACAATAAGGCTCCAGCAAAACCTATCCAACCTACTTGGTTATAAGCCACTGCCCAAGCAATTAAAAAGACCGCTTCTAAATCGAAAATAACAAAGAACATAGCCACCAAATAAAACTGCGATGAAAAACGAACCCTGGCTGATCCCGTGGTAGGTAATCCAGACTCCCATACCTCTTCTGTTAACCGGTCGTTATGACGTTGACCAAGTAAAAATGAGAGCAATAGAATAACACCTGCCAATCCCACAGCGACACCTGCATAAACAAAAAAAGTTAAAAGGCCGTCAGGATTTAAGCCTGACTGGGCAGCAAGGATATAATTCATAGTTTTTCATTCCGTTAAAAGCGGTTCTACAATCCTAATTTGCCTGCAAATTGGCGAGCAATTTTATTAAATAATCCGAAATAAAACAAACCCCTTGTTGGCGTAAATTCAATTCTTTCATGTGAAAAAGCTATCCCAAAGTAATACCAATTAAGTTTTACCCTTGTTCATGCTAAATTAAATGGGTTAATGACCTAAACCTTCTTAAAAACCAAACAATTACAAACAAGTTTAAAAAAACTAAAAGGGCTAAAATTTAAAACAATTCTAAATAATATTACTAACCTAAAGTTATCACTTGACTTGCTATGCGTAACAAGCGCTATTGCTTTAAAAGCATTGAAAAATAGGAAATTGAAAATTGACAAAGTAAGTAAAATGGTTTAAATAGAACAGAAATGTTAGGATTTGCTTGTTTTCCCTGCGCTATCTAGTCTTTCGGG
>CAZQQN010000125.1:1002-1408 GCA_964595485.1 uncultured Sphingobacteriales bacterium
AGATTAGAGGGAATTCCCGAATCCCGGAAAGCAAGACTATCACGCAACTTAAAGCTAAGAAAGCGCCTTGTGTTGTGGAGTGAAAGGAGAAGTGAATGTGACGGGCCTCTCCTATATCAAGGGATGCTTTTTGATGAGATGGATAGAGGGAATTATCCAAATAGCCACTACGCGATAATCGTGAAGAACGATGCTAAGGCGAAAGTGGCTTATTTTATCACCTTCTTAACTTGGTTATAAGCTGCTAAACGGATCAAATAAACCCCTTTGGCTATACCGGCATGATCAAAATGAAGCACCTGTCTCCCATTGATAGGTTTACGGGCCAGAATTTTACCTTTAGTGGATTGAAGGAGCACCTGGCCTTCAGGAATAGTTTTAGTGAAAGCCACTTTGAATCGCCTAC
>CAZQQN010000125.1:1418-2075 GCA_964595485.1 uncultured Sphingobacteriales bacterium
CTTGTTCCTGGATCTTTCACTCTATCATTGCTCAATGCAGAATCCGAGTTAATTAACCCGGCATCGGAAAGATGGCCGGCAATACGATCATAATACCGCCCATTGTTTAAAAGGCTATCAGCCTGTAGGAACAATTTTGCGCCTTGCCGCATGGTCATATTACGGGAAAAACTATTAAGAGCTGCCAGCATGAGGCGATCCGTGGCAGACCGACCGATATCCCCCCAGATTTCCATAAAGGTGCCGGCCCAGATTTCCCCATCATCATAGCGGCCATCGCCCAAATCTTCAGGATATTGTTGGCTGGTGGTACACCAACGACCATTCCAATGCCGCCCTTCACCATTTGACTTAATGCCACCATCCCAGAAAAAAAGGCGCTCCCAGCGAAAATTGCTCAAATGGCGGGAATAGGAACAGGCTAAGTAATCAGCTAAGCCTTCTTCCAGAGCTTCAGACTCATTTTTACTTAAATTGGATCCCGGAGCCACATTACCGGATATGGCATGAGCGTACTCATGAATGATGGTTTCGGCATCTTCACCATCATCTACCCCACCTTGTCCGAAATAAAGCTTACCAGTGTTGGTATCCAAGCTTGAACTGTATAAGCTCCTTTCGGCCTTTGTACCATGCGGATCCACAGGAATGGAATAA
>CAZQQN010000126.1:0-1998 GCA_964595485.1 uncultured Sphingobacteriales bacterium
GTAATGGCAATATTAGCAAAAGTGGCCCCCATAAAGGTGGTGAAATCATTTGGCAAATTAAAGGCTATGAAAATTTTGGTGTTTGGGCATTATCCACATCAGATCCCCCTTCACCAAGAAATCTGGAAATTGCTATCCTTCAAAAATATAAAAGGGAATGCGGGGCATTACCATTTGGCAATAGAAGGCTTTAACTTTTACTGCTGCCCTTGGAGGGTTTTAACAATACTCCTATTAAAAGGCATATCGTACTATAATTCGTTAAAAATCTCCAATTCCCATTGAGCAATTGATTTGTCGGTGCCCTCAATTTTCTTTCTTATTGCATCGATCACTGCTTTATAGGTTTCTTCCGAAATAAAGTCAGACCTATGTACTTTATTTTCCATTCCGGTTTGTTCTGACAATTTTTTATCAACCGGGCAATGAGGAGGTTCTTCTATTAACCCAAGGCACCAATAATGTTTAAGCAAAAGGTTTAATAGTTTTTGCGCAACATCCCATTTCAAACCTCCACTGGTAAGTAAATCATTTCCAAGTTTGGTTGCTTCTTCCTGTAAACACTTTATATTGTTTAAATGTTGTTTTTCAGAAACTTTAGGATTGTAATTTGGTATCAATTCACTTTTAATAAAACCCATTAATTGCTCCTTAAAAATCAACTTTTCATCTTCTTTCATCCCACTTTTGTACTGACTGGCTCTTTGGAATGCTGCATTACCGTTAATTGACGCTTCAGAAATTGGATTGGACCAGGGATTTCATGTTTTAAAAACTGGTGATGCCATTTACTCCAACTGAAATACTGACTGGAATGTCGAATAAAAACCAATTTGCTCACTTTCTCTTGATTATTGGTTAACAGGTTGACAACCCTGGGGTAGGTTTGTACTACCTTAGATTTTTTTTCCATTCCGTCACTCTTGAAATGGTTATTCTGCTTAGCTGCTTTTGGGAAGAAATTGGATGCTTCAACTCCTATGAATAAGCAAATCGCAGGTTTAATGACACGAATTACCTCAAAGCATGCTTCCCAGCCGATTAAAAAATCTTGTTGAGTGGGTGCCGTATCTTTTTGAATGGGTTTCTGGACCAAATTCATGAATGCAACTTGGTTCCAGAAATCAATGAATTCAGGACCTTTTTTACCCAAAATACCCCTCAAGGTATTTTGAAAAAACTTTGTTTTGTAATAATTCTTTTTAAGGGCCATTTCAGCCACAACTGTCCGGGTAAAATCTTCTTTTTCATGCTTTTCTTTGTCTATCTCTTCCGGTCTGAAATAATGGCTTTCTCCAATCACCATTATTCTGTTATCGGAGTTTAAGTCTAGGAATTTATCCCCAATCCATGGGAGCCACTTCAACGACTTAATCTTCTTAAACTGGTCATCAAATTGTTGATTCATATGTTAAGTTTTTTTACCCCAAATCATCCAAAAACTCCGAAGCCGGATCAACACCGGTAACCAGCAAAAAGTCACGGGCACGGGTGCAGGCTACGTAAAGGAGGTTTTTTTCGGTGTTGTAAACTTCTTCTAAATCCGTTTCATCGCCTACAGATTCAATTCTTTCCTGCAAGGGAATAACTTCATCATCACAAGCCATGACCACCACGCCTTTGAATTCAAGACCTTTCGCCAAATGCATTGTACTCAAAGCAATGCAATCGGCCTGAGGTTCTGTATGAAAATCGAGGATTTGGTGGTCGAAACCGGCCTTTGCTATAGCTTCTTTAGCTCTGCGTAGCTGATCTTCATGGCGAACAAAAACACCGGTTTCGTGTGCCAAAACACCTTGTTTGTACCATTCTAAAAGTTTATTGCTAACCTCTTCTGCTTCGCTTTTCTTATTTTCTAAAATATGAATATAGGGTTTTGGCCCATTGAATACAGAAACGGTTCCTTTTCGTACTTGATCATTACCATCTACATCTTCAATTTCCTCATCTAACAATTGATCTGCCTGTTCCCGGATCTGATGAGATGTTATGTAATTG
>CAZQQN010000127.1:0-1956 GCA_964595485.1 uncultured Sphingobacteriales bacterium
CCTTAGATTCCTGAATAACAAATTGTTAACTAAAAGCTATGGTATCCTCCTTCAATGCTTTCTTAAATTTTATACCTGACGTTTACCTAACCAAGCTTGACTTGGGTTAGTGGGAGATTTTTTTAGAAAAAAACCACCCAAAAAATCGGGGCCTGATATTTTTTCGTCCGCCTACATTTGTGCCAAATGGCGTGTGGAAATTTGTAAATTTATTTTATAATCAACAAGGAGAATGGAGGGAGGGCGTAGCCCGACCGGAATTCTCCTTGTTGTACCATACATTAAAAGCCAATGTCATGATCAATAATTCTGCACTTGAGAAATGGAACCGCGTTAGTCAAAAACAACTTAACCAGCAATTTATCAATGAGCTTATTGAAGGGCTACAATGCTCACCTTTTGAAGCCAAAGCCATCCTGGATACTGTTTATAAAGTGTTTGATACCCACTTTTTGTCGAATGGAAGCATTAAACCCGGGCAAATCCAGATCCAATGTGCCGCCATTCAAAATAGTGCAAAAGTAAAACTTGCTGATTGCAGGATGGTCACTGTTACTTTAACATTGGATGCTGGTGATGAAGACATTAACATTCGAAAAGAAAAAGGTATTATTGCTTTACGAAGACACCGATTAGAACGAATTTGTAATGAAGCTTATCAGCAAGGTGGTGTATTAACTGTAGAAGACCTTTCTTACCGGTTGTTTAACTGCGGACAACGCACCATTGTCAGAGATATTCGAGCTTTAAAAGACCAAGGTATCTTTTTGCCGCTCCGTTCTACAGTCAAAGACATGGGACGTTCTATTTCTCATCGTACACTCATCATTAAACATTGGTTAAAAGGCCAGGAATATCAGCAGATTTCCAGAGATACTAAACACAGTATTGAAGCCATTCAAAACTATGTAAATAAATTCAAAAGGGTTATTGCTCTTGCTCATCAAAATTATGATATCCACACCATTGGGTTTTTAGTAAAAATATCTTCCAGCTTAGCAGAGGCGTACTATAACCTTTATACAGAATCTGAAATGACTCAACACAGAGCCGATCAGTTAGCTGATTTGCTTGAGCCAAATGATCAAACGGGCATTAAAAAAAACTTCTGATAATATGCTACAAACACCTGATCCCATAAAACGATATCGAGCTGCAGAACAAAGATTCTTTAAACCCATAGTTGAAGAATTCTTTAGTAGAGAGTTCCCCAAATTATTCGGACCAGTTATGCGCAATAAAATAGCAACGGAAATAGAAAATTTATTTCTATCCATGAATCCGCCAAAGGAGCAAGTTAAGCCAGGCCAGATTGTATGGAATGCATTGGATAAAAATACAAGAGGTGATTCTCATAAACGCAAGTTTGTACCCGTAGTGTTAACGATTGTTAATCAAGAAGATATTGAAGCATTAAGTAATGGGGCAAAAAGATCGGAAGTAACTAAAAAGTCTATTGTACGAATGATAAAAGAAGCCTACGAACAAGGGGGTATATTATCTATGAGAGATTTAGGGCTTCTTACATTAAATCAACCTGGTAACATAAGTCATATTAGACGTAATTATGAAAAAGAAAATGATGAACAACTACCTCACACAGGAAGCCTTCATGATATGGGTTCATGCATTACCCATAAAGAACAAATAGTCTATAAAGTAGTCGTTGAAAAGAAAGATCCGGCAGATGTGGCTAAGGAAACTAATCATACCCAAAAAGCAGTTGACCGGTATTTAAAAGATTTTTATAGAGTAAAAACAGTTTATAAAAAAGAAAAAGACATCGAGCAGATCCAGGTTATTACCGACATTGCCAAACACATCATAAATCAGTACCTTGAAATAATAGTAAACTATGAGCAAGACAATGGAAAATAATTTGGGTAGCCATTTGGCTTTATCTACCGGCGGATAGGTTTCAGACCTACCGCTTACTGAAAAGTCCAATGGAGTGTC
>CAZQQN010000128.1:0-1950 GCA_964595485.1 uncultured Sphingobacteriales bacterium
AGGAAAAAGGGCTTGTAGGTGTTCTGCAGTATGAATTTCCAGATGCTGTTGCGGTTGTTTTCAATGGCTTCTTTAAGCCCAATATAGATCTTATGAAGGCTGGAGAGGATATCCGGTGCAATGCCAAAATCCTTGTATCGTTTTTTGAGGGTATTCTTTAAGGTTAGCTCGTTGGCGGGTTCCCGGCCTTTGGTTTGGTGAGCCAGTTCGTCACAAACATTGATGGCCATATCAAAGAAAGCCGGGTCATCAAAAACTTTTTCCGGGATCTCAAACTTTTTGTTGTCCAGTTCGATGGAGTAACGGTTACCGAACAAATCCACATGGGATTCCGGGATCAACACCGTATTCGCAAGGTAAACCCGCAAATGGATGGGTTTCTTTTCTTCACGGATTTTGTTGCCAAATGCCAAAAGAATGGTGGTTTTGGCAATTTGTACGGAAAGTGGGTGAATGTCAATGCCTACCACCTGGGTGGCCAGTTCCCTTGCGGAAATTTCGGGGAAGCGGTCAAGGATGCGGTGAATGGCGGCCATCAGGAATGAGCCACTTCCACAGGAGGGGTCCAGAATCCGGCTGCCTTTGGCCAGTGGAAATTCCTGTACCATGCGCTCACACAGCCAGTCCGGGGTGTAGTATTCGCCCAGGGAGTGGCGGGTTTCAATGTCAATGAGTTCCTGGTAAACGCCTTTCAGGATATCATTCTGAACCTTGGTAAAATCATAATCCCCGATCTTGTACCGGATGAGGTTGAAAAAGGGTTTCAGGGCCTCAAAATTGGCTGCTTTCGAAACCCAGTGGTAAAAGTCCTTTTCAATGAAGTTGTTGACCAACCGTTTTTCAAATATATCCCCCTTGATGATGCCTTCCAGTTCCTGGTCATCAATGTGATCGTCCTGCGTAATAACCGAATAAGCCAATATTTTGGAAAACACACTCAGGTAGGTATGAATGAGGAACACTTCCTGCGAGGGATCAAAGGAACCGTAGGCAATGCTGAGGAATTTCTTCCATTCCTCGTAAGCCGTTTTGACTTCCTCCTGTTCGCGCACTTGCTCATAATGCGTGCGCAGGATGTGCAGGCTCTTTTGCAAAATCCCGGAAGCATCCCCGAAATCCCGCTTGATGTTTTCCAGCGTGGGCGCCTGGGGCTGGGTACGTAGCAAATAGCGGTCAATAAAGAAAAAGAATTCCGTGAAGTTGTCCTCGTGGAGCGTAAAGGCATCCACTTCCTTGAGCTCAAGGTTTGTCGGTTTGACGGTATCGAGGGAAGTCAGGTTTTCATAAGAGGGTGAATAAATGCGCCACTGAATTCCATCGGAGACAATGAGGTTGTAGTTGATGGTCTCCTCGGAATGGTAATGTCCGGCAAAGTATTCCTTGAGCTGGTCTTTGGCGTGCTCCAGGGTTTTGTCTAACGAGAATTCGTATTCAATGATGGTGTTTTCATACTGTACATCGGCACTGCCGGTTTTCTGGCGGTTCCCCATCGGAATATTGAAAATGGTCTTTTCCGTACCGGTCAGCATCTTGTTGATCAGGTTCAGGGCCTCCGGGTCATTGGCAAAAGCCTGCTGGAGATAACTTTCAAAAAGGGATTTTTTGGCCGCTTCTGTCTGGGCATCCTAAGTGGGTATCAGTGGTTGCTTCTTCCGGCATTGGGGTTGGTTTTGAGGAGGTAAAGGTAAAAAATCAAAGGATTTATCACTGAGCTTTATCGATCGTAATGGATTCCTTATCAAAGACTTTGTCATAGCGCTCTTTGATGATTTCCTTGCTTTTGACATCGTTTTTCACCCTTTCCAGGAAGTGCTTAAAGTCCCGGTTGATGGCCATTTTGTTGATGGTTTCCCAATCCAGCCTATTTTCATTGGCCGGAAACAGGATGGCAGAAGCATCCGGGTCCTCAATATCCAATTGAATGATGCCTATGCCAAAGGCTGCTGAAAG
>CAZQQN010000129.1:0-1938 GCA_964595485.1 uncultured Sphingobacteriales bacterium
GATAGATGTAGGATTGTTTAAAATCCCCGGAATCGCTTTGGTCAAGGGTTAGCTTATACGTATCTTCCTGGCCAAGGCCAAAGCGGGAGGCAGATAAGAAATCGGCCGGTGCTGGTGTGGTGTCCTTTAAGCTGGGATTGACTGTATTTGAAATGACGGTGTCATGTTTTGCTGTGTCAATAGTTCTGATTTTATATTTTCCTGTGTTATTGCATGCTATCCGTATAAAACTGGAATCTTTGAATAAGGTTGTATCCAAGCTATAACCAGAACCATCGTCAAAAAGCACCTCATACTCATCCGAATCAAATGTGGGAGCAGACCAGTCCAGGTAAAGCTTTTTATCCATTATTGGGCTATCCGTCAATGTAGTAGAGCGTAAAATATTGCTTGTGTCCCCTAAAGTCCCGCACCCATTTCTAGCATTCATATAATATTGGTAATGCAATGAATCATTGTTTAAAGCATTACTATCTACTAAGCTAACACTGTCAAATGCTGCAACAGTATCTATCATTTTGAAATTATTGCTTCCTTCCTTTTTTCTCGATATCAAATAGTGTTTGAAATTATTGGAAATAGCGGGTGTGTCCCACTTTAAACGAAGTTCATTATCTCCCAAACTTTCTAAATATTTTAAATGAGGAGCATCTATTACCGTATCAGGGTAGGCATCAACATGGATTGAATCCTGTTTTTGGCAACCAGATGAATCTGTAACTAATACCTCAAGCGTATCAGATTGACATGGGTAAGCGTAAGGTTGAGCTATTGTAGAATCACTTACCAGATCACCCGGTGTCCAGTTATAGGAACTAAAAGATGTATCGTTAGCCTGAATTTGAGTGCTATCACTCGGGCAAAGGATTGTGTCGTTACTTAAAATGTCAAAATTGGGTTCTGTAACGATAATGCTTTTATTGACCGTATCGTCATCAATTCCACTGGAAGCAACCAGCTGAACATCGTAAGTATCGGCCTTAGAAAAAGCATGGGAAGGGTTTTGCCAATCAGATGTGCTATCTGCGCCAGTTGCCGGATCATCAAAATTCCAGTCCCAGGAGTAGCCGGATAATGAATCCTGAAAAGTGCTATCATAAAATTTGGTACTTACCCCATTACAGGTGTCTTCATAGGAGAAACCGGCATTAACCGGGCAAGCGTAATATTCCGAAAATTCGGGCTCATTTACTGTAGTTCCTGAATTATTGGTAGGAGTGGTGGTGGAACCGTTGGTAAAACTACTTACATTATTAACTGTAGGATTTATTGCGTTATTGGTAACATTGGGGTTATTCTGACAGCCGGTTGTATTATTGGTATCCGTTTTCGCAAAAATGACATCTTCACCGCCAAGACCTACATTACTGGAAGTAGCACCATTGTTAAAACGACCTACTGTTACAAAATTGCTATCAAAGGTATTCGTTACCGACTGGAAACGATCATCGTTATTATCCCCATAAGTAGCATTCCACAAAATAGAACCATTATCATCCACCATAGCTAAATAACTATCCTCTCCCCCATTGCCAAAAGTTTGAGTCCAGCCCCCTACCAAAATATTACTATCCTTTAAGCCTTGTACACCGAAAGCTTGTTCGAAATTGCTTCCACCTAAAGCCTGGCTCCACTGTTCATTCCCTTGCTGATCAATTTTTACCAAAAATAAATCTGCTCCTCCTGGTCCATAGGAATCAGTTTTACCAGCTAAAATGATTTCGCCATCTATAGTAGTATCGATCCATCTTGTTTCATCTTCCGAACTTCCCCCATAAACATTTAACCATTGTGTATTGCCTTGTCCGTCAACTTTTAAAGCATAAGCATCTTCTCCGCCTGCACCATAAGCATCTGTATTTCCGGTTACAACAAAAGAATCTTGATGGGTTTGAACGACACCCCATCCATTAAACTTACTTGACGTATTGTAGTACT
>CAZQQN010000130.1:0-1903 GCA_964595485.1 uncultured Sphingobacteriales bacterium
TTTAGCAAAGCATGTTTTATTGATGACAGCTACCCCGAATCACTCTGGGAAGCAAAACATCTATAACATATTTAGTTACTTCAAAGATCTAAAGGGAGAATACCTTGGGGAAAGCAAAGAATCAATTGCCAACAAAGAGGAAATTGCCAAAGATTTACTTAACAAATATTGTATTAGGAGATTAAGGCGCCTTTCAAAGCAAGGTTACACCAAATACAATTACCGAAAAGAAACCCCTGATCCTGCCCAATTTCATAGCTTGAAAGAATCCCTGTTTTTCGGGCTTTATCACAAAGCCTTACACGATAAAATGGAAAAAGATGAAAAAAACCGGCATTCCACTAACCTGATGTTCGGTTACCTCGAAGGGTTTGAGTTTACCAATCCCCGATCCGTAGACATCGGTAATGACTCTTCAGATAAAGAACTGCTCCTGATTCTCAAATCATACAAGATCTGGGGAATAAATACCATGACACTTTCCAAACATTTCCTCCCCACCCTAAGTATGAGAAAGCGGTGGAGCAATTGGGACCATCCAATGAAGAAATCCAAAAAAAGGTGGTGTATGTAAGGCGCATTGCTTCTACCAAGGAAATTAGCAACCGGGTGATTCAAAAATATGATGAGTGGTTATGGGATAAAATGAAGAAAGGCCTCAAGCTTCCCAATAACCTTAAAATTCCTAAGGACCGAGATCAATTCAATGCTGCTTATAGAAAACAAACGGATGAATTAACAGATGATCACTTAATAGAAGGAGAAGATGAAGATGAAGACAATGAGGACAATGTACCTCAGTCTAAAATTCTGCACCTTTTTAAAAAGTTAAAAAAAGGCAGACACACAACCTGTGAAAATTTCCGTTTAAAATTTGAAAAACCGGAAGGGCCTTTTTATTTATTTTTCCTTCCCCCATCAGATCATTTAGAAACGCCTTATTATTTGCTTTTTTTGAACCAAACCAAGGGAGAAAAAGACCAATCCAAATACAATTATAAATTGGCCGCTGGATTGGAAAGGAAGCAAAAAACCGGCAAAAACCATGTTTTTCAGGAAATACTAAAGTATGATGTCAAATCAAGTGCTCAGCACCCCTCAGACACCTCTGAGTTCCATAACCCATTCCCAACCTTACTAAGCATTTTCCTAAGTACAGCCTCACAAGAAAACGTTGATTCTCTTTTAAGGAGGTCCTATGAAGAATATAGGCAGTGGGACGCCTATGAAAAGGAGGGTTTTTCGAATTTCTTGAGGAAGGGAATACTGCAAGCTTCAACTTATGTGGTTGATCTATTCATTTGGTTTGAGAACCTCAAAAACAATGATTACCGGGAATTTTGCAAAAAGGTAGAAGAAAATTTAGCCTCCATCGGCCTTGACTTTTTTATTGCCAACCTCATTTTGCATTTCAGGCACACTTACCAAAAGCACTTAGCCATTAATAATTCCAAGGATTTAATTGGGGAAAACTGGCGCTTTTTGGAAAAATTGAATCCGGCTTATCCTTACAGCGGGGATACAAAAAGGGCCCCGATCATTAAGGCCTTTAATACCTTGTTTTTTCCGAATGTTTTGGTGGCTACTTCCGTGCTTCAAGAAGGAGTAAACCTTCAAAACCACTGTGATAGTGTTATCCATTACGGGATTGCATGGACCCCTGGGGACAATGAACAACGAATAGGACGGGTTGACCGGATGTATAGCCGGATTGAGCGAAATTTGGATAATGATTCTTCAGCAAGCCTTGATATTGGTTACCCCTATTTGCTAAACACTTTAGATGAGGACCAGTTAAGAAACTTTGCTTCCAAAAAGGTTGGAGAAGAAGAAATCATTGATCGATTAGAAGAAACGATTTCGGATAAAGAAATCAAACCTGAACAAGGAGTTGATGAAGATA
>CAZQQN010000131.1:0-1844 GCA_964595485.1 uncultured Sphingobacteriales bacterium
AGCAATGAAGTTGTTCAGTTTCCCGAAATTCCCATAAGCCCGCATCCGGTTCATCAATTTTTTCATCAATTTTATCCAATAGGAGAGAAGTTAGCCGAATGCCCAAACGTTCATCTTTGTCGGCAAATCGCTCATCAGAGTAGAGCGGAAGTAGAGAAATGAGAATCTGGCCATAAACATCATTTTGTACGTGGGTATAAGCCTGATTGCCTTTCCGCACGGGTTGATTGCCTAAATAACCCTTTAAATCAAGGGTCTTCTCTGGTAATTTATCTTTATCTCCTACCAGGGTATAAACGGGTTGGAAGTTCATGCTTTTTTCCCGAGTGATTAGGTTTTGGATGTAAAAAGCATATTTCTGGAGTTCGTAAAAATGACCAATGTTATTCAAAGCCATTAAGGTATAGTAAGAATCCCTTAACCAACAATAGCGGTAATCCCAATTTCTACCTTGGTCCGGATATTCCGGTAGGCTGCTTGTACTGGCGGCAATAATGGCTCCAGTATCCTCAAACTGATGAAGCTTCAACGCTAGTATAGAACGTATGACAGCTTTTTGATGAAAATTTCCGATAGCAGACTGGTTAACAAAATCCTGCCAGTATTCTTTGGTTTTTTGTAGAAACTCATCAGCAGTGGATTCCAGAGGTGCTTCCAGGGGAATACCCCAGCTCAAGCATAAGTAATTGGTTGTATTCAGAAAAATGGATCGCTCAGAGAGGATATAGCTGAGGGGTAAACTAGAAGTTAGCCTTACAGGCTTTTTCAGTCCCAGAAATCGAATATGATTACTGCCAATATAAGCTTCAGGGTTAACTTGCCCATAATCGCCTTTTGGGTTGCAGGAAATCACAATTTCAGGGTTACCTTCGAGGGGCTCGATTTTACGAAACAACATTAAAGGTTTGAAATGGCGCCCGTATTGGCGGAATCTTGGTGCAAAATCCGTAATGCGGAATTTTCCGTCAGGGGCATTGAATTCCGTGCAAAGGATATTGGTATTCGGGATATAATATTGATGGGCCTCGAATTCTTCATTATGCGGCTTGATGTAAAAATGCCCTCCTTTCTCATCATCTAATAAATTGCCAAAAATGAAGCTGCTGTCAAATTTTGGCCAGCACATCCAGGAAATATCGGCCTGGTTGTTAATATGCGCCAAGTAGGCACAGTTACCAATGATGCCTTGCTCGTATTGATGCCGCTTCATAGAAGTGTTGTGGTTTTTGAAGTTGAAGCCAAAAGTATAGCAAATTTCAAAAGGCGGCAAAGGCTATTAAAATGGGCTTTGCGATTCCAGAGAAAACCCGCCTTTTTGGTCAAAGTTACGTAAGTCCTTAAGTAGTTGGTAAGCAGATTTATTGGCCGGCCTCAAACCCAATTCCTCATTTAACCAGGTAACGGCCTCTTTTACTGGGATGTTTGAGTAGTAATGATCCCGCGCAAAGTGTAAGTATTTAAGCGCCATAAAGGCATTGAACCAATGGAAAAAGCGTTTGCAAAATACGCCTTCATTAGAAGCATGCTGTACACTTTCTTCCAAGTAATAGGCAAAATCGTAATGGTTTAAAAATTCCCGGATGCTATTCGGAAGCGTCTGGTATACTGATTGCCAATCGGGGAAATGGTGAAAAAATGCCGGTATTTTTTCTATAAAAATTTTGAAATCACGATAGGCATGGGGATGAAATACAGCCAAAGTGGTTAAGTTATCTTCAACAAAATCAGTAACGGCTTGGCCGGTACCAAAAGGAACCCGTAAAGATTTCCGGGGTGAAGGATAAACACAGGTGGTATTTAATTCCGAAAAATGGCCCTGGTAAATCACCTTTTCTAAAAAGTAG
>CAZQQN010000132.1:0-249 GCA_964595485.1 uncultured Sphingobacteriales bacterium
GTAACTAATATGGATACCGCGGAAGAAAAAAAGCTTACCTACAGCATGCGGGTAGACACCCCTATAGCTAAGTACAAATGGTCTCCCGAAAAGGCCATTAGCTGCACAGAATGCAGATTTCCAAAAGTTTATCCAAAGCAAGATAGAAAGTATAAGCTTAAAGTGACGGATTCTAACGGCTGTTCTTTTCAGGACTCTACAACAGTAGACATTACAGAAGAGCCAGAGTTATGGGTTCCAAATGCATTT
>CAZQQN010000132.1:259-1808 GCA_964595485.1 uncultured Sphingobacteriales bacterium
TCAAACCAACGGTGGCTTATAAACGAGTTATAAAAGATTACAATCTTTTTATATATAATAGATGGGGAAAGAAGGTATTTTATACCAATAAAATAGAAGAAGGCTGGGACGGGAATAAACAGGGTGATAAATTGACCCAGGGAACCTTTCAATACCTTATTAAAGGTGAGTATTTCAATGGGTCAAGTTTTTCAAAAACTGGTCGACTGCAAATAATAAGGTAAGGACGAATGTATTGCTACCGTTTCACTTTAGCCTTCTGCCTTTTTATTGGAATTGTGCCGTTTACTTCATTCGGGCAAGGCAATTTTGTCAAGGATGAGGCGATTGTTCAATTTGAGGAAAAAATATCCTTAACCGAGAGAGGCAGCAAAACTATACCAAAAGATAGCCAAAGGTGGAACTTACTTAAAGACTCATTCAACCTGCAAAGGATTGAATCTCTTTCGGGATCAAAGCGCTCAAATTCAAGAAGCAAAACCTCCACCTCGAAAAGCCAACTTTATCTTCTAAAGTTTCAGGGTCCTGTTGACGTAAAAAAACATATAAAAGCTTTAAAGAAAACTGGTTTTTTTGTTTTTGCTGAACCCAATTATATCGGAGAAGGTGGCGGAGTAAGCAATATCTGTAAAAAGCAACCTAACGATGAGTTTTACAAAAGACAATGGGAAAAAAAAGAAAATTCAGGTAATCGGTCTAGTATAACTATTGAAAAAGGTTGGGGCTTAACAACAGGCGACTCCTCCGTTTTAGTAGCCATTTTAGACTCCGGTATAGAAACAGATCATCCTGAATTCAGTGGTAGGCTCTGGAGAAACAATAAAGAGCTCCCCAATAAAGTTGATAGTGATAATAATGGGTTCGTAGATGATACTGCTGGATGGAATTTTGTGAAAGGCAATAATGACCTAAAAGATCACACTGGGCATGGAACCCACGTTTCGGGTATATTTGCAGCTAACGGTAATAATGAAATCGGCTACGCGGGTGTAGATTGGAATTGTCATATTTTACCTCTAAAGGTTCTGAATAAGCAAAACCGGGGAAAAGTTTCTTGGTGGATTAGGGGAATTAATTATGCTATTGACCAGAACGTAGATGCGATAAACATGTCCTTGGGAAGTGCTAAAAACTCCCTCGGATTAAAAATAACCCTTAATAAGTGGGCGCAACAGATAGTGCAGGTAATCGGGCATCGCCTTTTTACGGATCAAGTAATCAGGGAAGCAATTACGGCAATCATATTGATTTGGTCGCGCCCGGTGATAAAATTTATGGATTATCGCATACCCAAGACTCCAATTATTCAACTATATACAGTGGTACTTCAATGGCGGCTCCACTGGTTACAGGAACAATAGCGCTGATGAAAGCGCTAAAGACCGATATTAGCGTGGATAGTATTGAGCGTTATTTAAAAATGGGTGCACGTGATCAGGTTGGCAATGAAAATGACAAACCTGGCTGGGATCAATACTATGGTTATGGCCTCCTGAATACTTATCAAACTTTATTGTTGACTAATAGCGAAAAAAAATTAAGATGCTCA
>CAZQQN010000133.1:0-916 GCA_964595485.1 uncultured Sphingobacteriales bacterium
TTATGGGCTGTAATTTGACCTCAAATTCAAAAGGTTTAGCCGAATCGTAATCCTGGATGGGTAAATGCTCGGAATGGAATAAGTAACCTTTTTTAGTGATATTCAGGGCATAGTTTTTATCTGAGTGGAGCGGCACCAGAAACGCTCCACTTTGTTTATCGGATTTGGTTTTCACCACTTCCTCACTGCTTTCCAGCTCTTTAAGCTTAACATTGGCCTCTAAGTTTTGGTAGGTAACGGCATCTTCAATTTTTCCCTTCACATAGGTAACGGGTTGGGGTCTGGCATATTCAGGTAATGTAAATTGATAAATATCCATACCTCCATGTCCACCATCTTTTTCCGAAGAAAAAAAGGCCGTTTTCCCATCATTGATTGGATAACCCAAATTTCTTGGTTGCTGGAATTCTCCTGTGGAATCTTTTCGGCTGTAATATAGATCAAATTTCCCCATACCCTTATGCCCTTCAGAGGCAAAATATAAGGTCTTATTATCGGCATGAATGAAAGGGGATTGTTGGTTTTTTCCATTATTGATGGGCTTACCGAGACCTTCGGGCTTTCCCCAGGTGCCATTATCCCGGCGTTCACTCTTCCAGATGTTCAGGTTATCTCTTCCGCTATTGCGGTCTGTCGCAAAATACAATGTATTGCCATCGAATGAAATAGATGGTTGGGTTTCTTTGGCCGAAGTATTAATGGGCTTACCAAGGTTTTCAGGATCAGTCCAGCCATTGGGTGTCTTATAGGAAATGTATAAATCACAACGACCTTTCACATCCGGCCATTGGCAGCCTGTAAAAATGATATAATCCCCGTTTGGAGCTATTGTAATCGCCCCCTCATTGTATTTTCGGCTGTTTAATTGGCCTTTCAATTTCCGTGAAGGGTTCCATGATCCATCACTCCTCTTTTG
>CAZQQN010000133.1:926-1758 GCA_964595485.1 uncultured Sphingobacteriales bacterium
AATATGTCTTCGTTGTATTTCATGACCCCCCTGGCATTAGGGTCTCTAATCAACTCCCGGGTAAAGTAAAGCGTTTGACGATCTACAGTTTGAGCCGGCCAATATTCATCTTTTTCCGTATTAATTTCCGGTCCTAAATTTTGAGGATCAAAATCAACCGCATTCTTCATTAAACGGGCCCGCATTTTTGCCTTTTTTAATTTCCTTTTCGCGACATCTCTGTAATGGTCATCGATATCCTTAAAATCCAGGAATTTCTTGAAATAAGGAATTGCTTCCTTGTAAAGGTTATGAACGAAGTAATCGGTCCCTAAATTAAAATAAGGGTCCTTGAAATCAGGTTTTTTCTCCAGGACCCTCTTGAGAACGGCTCTTCGCTTTTTATGCTGATTCGTTTTCAAGTAGGAACGGGCTAAATTCATGTAGGCTTTAATAAAACCGGAGTCTTTCTTAATCGCACGCTTATAGAGCTTTGCAGCGCTTTCAAAATCTTTCCTGAAGAAGTATTTCTGGGCTTTTTGGTGAATTGATTTGGCCCGCTGGTTGATATCATCTCCATTCCCCTGCGCCCACATAACCGTAGGAATTAACCCAAAGATTGCAATTAGGAAAATAGGCAGAATTCGCATAAAAAGCTAGCTTATGTATTAGATGCAACCATGGGTTATAAGAAAAGGTTCAAGCATCTGTAAAACACGGGATAAGCCTTTTCTAAGATATAAATTATTGGTTGAAAAACACGATGTGTCTGAGTGATTACCAATTATCTTCTTCTTCTTTAGGTGGATTAGCAATGTAATCCTTCATGTCTGAAATGATTTCATTCATTTTT
>CAZQQN010000134.1:0-1754 GCA_964595485.1 uncultured Sphingobacteriales bacterium
AAAGGAATCTGGTGTTTCAGCATTGGCTGACCACAAGAGGTTATTGAAAGGCGTAGGTCGCGTAGTAACATCTTGGTATTCAACACCTTGCTCGGTAAGGGAATTTTTAAATTGCTGCTCCACGTATTGCTTGTTAACAAGGGTTACCAATAAGTAGCCACAACTGATAATAAGGCCAACCTGATTCCATCGTAACCTTTTATGACTACCCCTTCTATGGAAAGCAGCGCCCACTACTCCTGCTAAAAGCGGAACCGAATATACCGGGTCGATGACGAATACGGAGTGAAAGGCTACCCGGTACTCTAATGGCCAAAAAAGTTGAGTGCCCCAGGTAGTAAAGCAATCCAAGAGCGCATGGGTGAATAAGCCGAGGAAAAATAAAAGCATCCAGCGTACTCGGCTGATACCTCTGTAATAAGGGTGAAACTTTCGCGCTAACCAGGTTAATAAAGGAGATAGTGCCAATGCAAAAATGATGGAATGGGTAATGCCCCGATGAAAGTCTACTCGATCTACCGCATTCATGAATTGGCTGGGAATAACATCCAGGTCTGGTATCAAACCGGCTAAGCCACCCCAAAGGATAGCTTTATTACCGATTTGTTTCCCCATTAAAGCTTCTCCTACTGCTGCGCCAAGGGTTATTTGGGTTATGGTATCCATTGTTTTACTTTGATAGACTCTGATGAAAAAGCAAAAATAAAGGGAAAATGTTTTCCTTTCTAATGAATGACCACTTGATTAAGCCTTTTTTAAAAGGGCAGTCCATTATTCTTTGTTTAAGAAAAGATTAATTGCTATATTTGAATTGGGTTAAAAAGGGGAGCCTTAATTAAGTGCTGAAATTTAGGGAATTTAAAAATACCCGCTGGAGTTGTCTGGGTCGAATTGTATACTGCTAAAAAAGATGTTCATGAAAAAGTTTTTACTATTTGTTGGATTTCTACTTACTGTTAGTGTTCCAATTGACGCTTCCGCTCAATCAATTGCTAAAGAATGGAATGAAGAACTTTTGCAGGCTATTCGCAATAGCCGTGCCCGCCCAACTGTCCATGCTCGCAACCTTTATCATTGGTCTATTGCTGTTCACGATTGTTGGGCTGCTTACGAGCCTAACGAGACCACCTTTTTTCTGGGAAAGTCTTTAAAGGGTTATGAATCGAAATTTAAAGGGGTTCCTGAGCCAGCTAATAAAGAAGCTGCTCTTGAAAAAGCCATCTCCTTTGCTTCTTACCGCCTCATGAAACATCGGTACCAATATTCTCCTAAATATAACCGAATACTGGCTGATCTCAAGGATTTTATGCGGCAAAAGGGATATGATGTGGGTGATACTTCTACTAAATATGTTAACGGTAATCCAGCTCATTTAGGGAATCATATCGCTAAGGAAATTATTGACTATGGATTACAGGATGGTGCTAATGAAGCCAATAATTACAGCAATCAAGTTTATCAACCCCTCAACGATACGTTAAATTTAAGTACAAAAGGAACCCCTGGTTTAAGAAAGCCGAATAACTGGCAGCCTCTGCAGATCACTACCAGACGGGATCAAGCAGGTAATCCCATTAAATCCACGCAAACTGCACTATCTCCTGAATGGGGGGATGTTGATCCCTTTGCTCTTGCCGATTCTAACAAAACCACGAAAGTTCGCCAAAAGACGGGTAAAAATTATGAGATTTACTTAGATCCCGGCCCGCCTCCGTATCTTGACACAACAGAACCCGGTTGTCTGGATTCTGAAT
>CAZQQN010000135.1:0-1724 GCA_964595485.1 uncultured Sphingobacteriales bacterium
TCCGGACCCGGCTTGAACCAGTAAGGCATCTACATGACCATGGTAGCAACCTGCAAACTTGATAACCTTATTCCGGCCTGTGTAAGCCCTTGCTAGCCGTAAGGCACTCAAAGCTGCTTCTGTACCGGAGTTGACAAAGCGGGTCATCTCAATAGAAGGAAAAGCTTCACTAATAAGCTCAGCCACTTGAATTTCCAGGTCTGTGGAAGCCCCAAAAGAGGTTCCTTTATCCACCGCTTCTTTAATTCTGGGGGTGACTTCCGGATGGTTATGACCGAGAATCAGAGGTCCGAATGAGTTAACATAATCCAGGTAGGCATTGCCATCGGCATCATAAATATAAGGACCTTCCCCTTTTTCCATAAAAAGGGGATTCCCTCCTACGGAATTAAATGCACGCGCCCCACTGTTTACGCCACCAACTAAATGTTTTTTGGCTTTCCTGAATAAGGTTTGAGAATTTCTGAAATCCATGTAGGTTGTTTTTAACTGAAAATTTCTCCTAATTTTTCCGGTGACCGTTTTATGCCGGTGATAATTGGCGTATCCTTTTCTGTATAACGCCTTGCTTCAGACTTCCTCAACTCATAAACCAAATCTGAGAATTGGGATAGGTTTTCGGTTTCGTAGGATACAATAAATTCCTGATCCTGCAGACCGAAGGAGTATAAGAGTAATTGCAGTATTTCAGGATATTGTTTACCCATTTTAATGTGCTCTTGCATCATTTCCTTTCGGGTTTCCCAATCTTCCAAATACCAGGGTATGGTTTTAGTAAATGGATAAACAATAAAATAAGGAGTTCTTCGGGTTTCATCAAAGGGGTCAATTTCCTGGGGGTTTCTTTTGTTGCTGGTATATTGGGTAGGCTTTGTGAATCCCCAGAGACTTAAGCCAGGCTTGATATATTGCCGGAATAGGTTGATAGCTGATCCGGTTTTTTCAAAATATTGATCGGGGATTTCATTCTCTTCGGCAGTTTGATTAAACCAAACCATGATATCCCATTCATCTCGGGAAGGGAAAACCTGATAAAAATAAACGTATTCGGCACTTTGCTTGAGCTTTTCAGCCCAGTTTTGAATTATATCGTTTCGTTCGCGTCCCGCTAAATTCCAATAAGATTGGTCGAGCTTGAACATTTGGTAGTGGGTGATGATCCGTTGTTCCATAATGTGATTTTTAGCATTTCAAATTTCTTGAATCGCTTTGGAATTGTTGAAAAATCTAATCAAATCCCTTATCAGTCCCTCCACGGTTTTATCCGAACTTATAACATGCGGAATGTACCCAAAGTTTTCAAGGACTCCTGCTGTTGTCTCTCCAATACAAGCATAAATCAGTTGTCCTGTATTTAAATCATGCCGGTTTAAGTTATCAAAAAGACCGTATATGGCTGAAGGACTGGTAAAAATGATTGCTTCGGGTTGCTGATTGAATGCTTGATGCAGCTCATCAGCCTTGATAGACCGGGCTTTTGTTCGGTAAACCCTTAGGGGGTTTACCTGAGCACCCCTCTTTTTTAGCTCATTTGAAATGGTTGGGTGGCTCAGGTTTCCACAAGGCCATAGCATCCTGGCATTTTCCTTAATGGGTAAGGTTGCTGATAAATTTTTGGCATTGGCTTCATTAGGCAAAAAAGCTACCTTACCAATATGAGATGTTACGACATCCCCGGTTTTTTTGCCAACTACCGCAATAGGAGGGAGCTCATTCAAGCTTAT
>CAZQQN010000136.1:0-1723 GCA_964595485.1 uncultured Sphingobacteriales bacterium
CTTCTTCAACGGCCTTCTTCGTGGCCGGACCAAAAGCACCTATCCGCGTTTCATTTTGTTTGAAATCGGGAAAATTGTGAAAGAGAGATTTGACACCAATTGGACTAAAAAACAAAATGGCATCATACGTAGTATTTGCCAAATCGGTAATGTCACTGTATACCGTTCGATAAAACACCGCTGTATTAAAGCTAAAGTTGTTTCGTTCCAAAAACCCAGGCAAATCCTTTTTCTTATACTTTAGCAGTAACCTTTGGAGATCTTCGATTTTGCCATTGCCGAAAAAGACCTTTCGCTTACGGTACTGAACGTACTTTTGGAGGTAAAGCGCTATCGCTTCGGAATTGCAGAAATAGCGGGTTTCCTGGGGCATGGTGATCCGCATCTCATCACAAATACGAAAGAAGTGATCAACGGCATTCCGGCTGGTAAAAATAATGGCATCGTAATCCGGTATATTGATCTTTGCCTTGCGCACTTCCTTGGCATCCACACCTTCTACTTGAATGAATTTGCGGAAATCAACCTGAATGTTCCACTTATCCGCTATATCAAAATAGGGGGATTTCTCAGGCCTGGGCTGGGATATTAAAACGCTTTTGATCTTTGGCAATCGGTCAGTCTTTGCTGATGCTTCCATGTTACCCATAGATGATCTTGCCTTCATGAAAAATGCCTTGCGAGAGAATTTCTTGTGTGCTGCTAAAAGAACAAAGCTTTTAAGCTCTTGATAATGACTATTGAAGGGGCTAATTCAAGTGTGCAAATATAAAGAAAAAAATGAAAAACGTCATTTTGCCAAATGGAGAAGAACCAACACAGATGCTATGCCAGCGATTCCGTAAATTCCCACCAATTCAGCAATATCTCCAGAAAAAGCAAGCAACAATAAAAAGGGTATGATAGCAATTCCTATTACCTTATGGACAAGAAAGAAGTGAAAATTATAGAAGTTTATTTCTTCCAGGTGAGGAAACAAAAAATAAAGCGCTTTAAGACTCGCATACCTTAAAATATAAAGACTCAAGGTAATAGCCAAAATCACACCGTATATAACAATGCCTTCTGAATCTACTAAAAATCCCGTGTATTGAAGGATTAAATAGATGAACAAAGTTATTGTAAGCAAAAAATTAATATTGAGTGCAAATGCGGATATCGTAAGCCCTGGATCCTGTTCTTCGTAAAGTTCTCGGAGCAACCTGAAATTGATAATTGCTTTGAACACCGACTCAAAATACCGATGAAAAACCGTGCGGACAAAGCCAACAATCAATAATGCCAGAACAATGATTCCCGCAACCCAAAGATTGGTATCCTTTCCATGTAAAGGCTGAAACATGCCTTGTTCCACCTTTAATGTGTCACATGATGTAAGCCAAAATGGTTCATTCATCCAGGGCGTTACTGAGGTATCAAAGGATAGTACCAATGACGTATCGGCAATGGTAAATGATTGAGACTGGCGGGTTGTATCCTGCTCTTCGATCTGCCGGGCACTTCCCTGATGGAAACAAAAGAGCCACAAAAAAGATACAAACACCCAATGCCAGTAAAAACGTACTAAGTTTCCGCGTATCACACGTCAAAAGTAATTCACATAGCCAAAATGGATTTTGGCAGCCCGAAAATCGATGGGATTGCCTTGTTGTGAACCAAGGGCATAGTTAACGCGGAAGACACCGGCCTCTGAATCAAATGTCAGCCCAACCCCAAACCCATA
>CAZQQN010000137.1:0-1712 GCA_964595485.1 uncultured Sphingobacteriales bacterium
GTTTTCCTTATTTACCATAGTACTTTTTTTTAACTTTTCAGTCTTTGCTCAAACCTTTGAATGGGCAAAAGAATATGGTGGACCTAGAAGTTCAAATAGCAATGCTATTGTGGCTAACCCAAACGGCAATAATTATTTCACGGGGGTGTTCAATTCTGATACTTTACTATTTGGGAAAGACACTTTTACAAGCAAACCCATTATAGCAGGGTTAGCCTACGCGAATAAGTTAATCATTGGAAAACATAACAAAGCAGGAAAACCTATTTGGGGTTATTCCCCAACGCTTAAAAATAACAGTGCCAGTTGTGAAGGTTATGATATAGTATTGAACAACGCCAATCTTTATATCACAGGTTATTTTAATGATACCGTAATATTTAGTAAACAAGATACCTTGTATAGTGGGGGAAACCCGGCTCTTTTTCTTTTAAAAATGGATACAATGGGCCAGGTAAAGTGGGCAGTAAAAAATGACACTTCTGGTATTACCCGCGGACGTGGGTTAACGACTAATGATACAAGCATTGTGGTTTGTGGACGAAAAGGAAAATACCATTACTTAGCCAGATATGATACCAATGGCAATTTAAAGCAGGAAAAACTAAGTCAGACGAAGTTTCAAAGTAGCGCTAATAGTTTAGGTAAAAGGATTAATGATGTTGGAATTGATAACCAAGGCAATATTTTAGGAATTGGGACTTTTCCGGATAGTATTGGCTTTGGAAGTGTTAACCTCACAAGCAATGGCAAAAGAGATGGGTTCCTTTTTAAGTTTAATTCAAACTTTCAACTGCAATGGTTAAATCAAATTGGTAGCAATAATAATTTGGATGAAGGTAATGCAATTGAAGTGTTTAATTCTGGGCAATTTGTTGCAACAGGTTCTTTTAGCGATCATTTATTGTACTTGAACGATTCTATAAATGGTTTATCCATCAATACCAACGTTTTTATAGGAAACTTTAAAAGTAACGGGAATTTAAATTGGCTAAATACAGGAGGAAGTAAAGCAGGAAGTGCAGACGGAAATGATATTAATTTAGGGAACAATTTTATCTATGCAACAGGGTTCTACGGTTCTTCTAGTAATAACGGAATAATTTTCGGAAAAGATACCCTTGGTACTTTTGGGAAAGGGCAGAATATTTTTATAACAAAACTAGACATGAATGGCAGGTTTCTTTTCGCCTTTGGCGGTGGCGGTGGCGGTATAAAGAATGAAGGTAATGGGTTGGGCAATGATGAAAATGGAGATTCCTACATTACCGGAAGATTTAAGGATACTGTCCAGTTTGGAAAAAAAGAATTAATTGCTAATGGCGGGAGAGACATCTTCGTCACCAAACTCTCCGACATCCGCATCTACCAGGACACCATCCCCGATACCACCCTCTGTGCGGGGCAAACTCTGCAAGTGCCCTTTACCGTAGAGGGCGATTTCGACCCCGGCAACACCTTCACCGCCCAGCTTTCCAATGATACCGGCAATTTTGACAACCCCATTCCCATCGGCTCCATCAAGGATACCGTAGGCGATACCATAAATGCTGTAATCCCCGATACCCTACCTTACGGCACTGGATACAAGATGCGCATCGTCTCTGATAGCCCACGCGTGGTCAGCTTTGATGACGGGCAGACGTATACCATTTTTCCACAACAAACATTACCACTAAAATCCGCTTCTGTTATAGAAACCGATACAGCCA
>CAZQQN010000138.1:0-817 GCA_964595485.1 uncultured Sphingobacteriales bacterium
AAATTACTGACCCAACGGAACTTAACGGTATTAGAAGGCTGGCTTTCATTAAATGCCGTATCCATGGCTGTAAGCATAAATTCATAATAAAGGCCGGGCGTAAAATTGGTAAATTCATAGCTGGTTGAATCTCCAATACTGATGGATTTTGAATTATAACCTACACTGTTGGAATCATTGGAATAGTATAAAATGTAAGAAGTAGGACCCGAATTGTTTTTAATCCAGTTTAAAATAATAGAAGTATCGGTTGGAGTGTAATTTAATCCTGTAGGTGCACTTATATTGTTGTCTTCAGTTACAGTAACCGGATTTTCGGAATATGCTGTAAAATACTGCCCTAAGGAGTCTTTGATGGTTGCATAGATGTAGAACGAACCATTGGTGATCATGCTGTCGGGATAATTCCATTGGTATTGAGACTTGTTATCGTTAATGCTGTCTTTGAAAATAAAACCATTGCCCCCTTTTCTATCACGGTCGTATCCCAGGCTTATCCAGGCATCATCACCTACGTTGGATGTAAGCCAATCTATTGTTACCTGATCAGAGGCCGGATTGGAAGTTACATTTTCAAGCTTGATGTAAGGACGATTGTTGATTCTGTAAATGTTAAAATTGGTGTTAGACTTTTGGTCTATAAAGTAATCCCCTGTGATGGGGTTTTTGATGGAGAAAAAAGCAGAATCCTGAGAACTGTTTTCAAAATAACTGATATTGGGATATTGATCAACGTTTTGGGCATTTAAGGTATCATTGTTGGGAAAGTAAATGTTCAGATCATCGGAAATGGCATTGCCTGACGAATTGAATATTT
>CAZQQN010000138.1:827-1711 GCA_964595485.1 uncultured Sphingobacteriales bacterium
AGGGAATTGGTTGATACATCCATGGAAAAAGAATAGTATTGATTGCTTACTCCTGCTTTACCACCTCCTGCCGGAAGGTTTAATTCCCGTTCGGCTTCTGCATAAGTAATGTTGTCTGCATTGGCACCCCAGTTTGCATTGAGGCTATTTTGCCATTCAAGTAAATAATACAATGTATTGTATCCCTTAATGTCAAAATTTAAGCTTGCATAACCTGCTATGTAATTGTTGGTTAAAAAGTTCTCGGAGGTAGCAATAGGTGTCCCACTGCAATTCAGGATTTTAACCCCTTGCCTTAAAAACCAGGGATCAACATTATCAGGATTAGGACAGGTTACGCTCGCACCGAAAAGCCCCCTGATCTTTAAATAGTCATAATTCGAAATGCTCAAATCTACATCGGCACTTACTGTTCCGGATAAAAATCCTACTTCCCCACCAAAATCAAATTGGGGATTATCCCATACCTTGAAATAGGCATCCACATTAGCAGAAAATATAACAACAGCTCCCTGTGCTTCGAATGAAGTGCCTTTTTTGTATTCACCACTAAGGTCTATTTCGCCAAGGGAAGAAATTCCAGGCCCCATAGGCCTGACTCCTGTATTTAAACTAATGATCATTGGATCATTTTTTGAGGCTAAATTGTCAACGCCACCTCCTCCTTCATCAATACCAAGCCCGGTAGAGGCCAATGGAATGCAACAGCTACAGCTTGATGATGTGCATTCAATGTTGATCCCTATTGTATTTAATGATCCACTTCTGACTTCCGCATTAGCATCTATTGCTAATAATGGCGTTGTAATTTTTGTAGCTCCACCTATGATCTCAACCGGTGAAGTTTGGTAACTAATGTTTAGGAAATCCAAAAAAGACATTTT
>CAZQQN010000139.1:0-332 GCA_964595485.1 uncultured Sphingobacteriales bacterium
AGGATAAACGGTCTTTTGTTGATAAAAATGCAAACGGTTTAACTCAACAGGAGTACTGTTATTACCTGAGAGCTGTTAATTTATGTGGTGAAAAAGGTCCCATTAGCTATAAAATATGTACAGGGCCGGATAATCAAAGGGCTCCGCTCCAGCGCTCATTAAAGACGGCAACGGTGATCAATGATGAGCATGTTAAGGTAGAGTGGGAAAAAGCTACTGAGCCCGATTTTGACCGATATCTAATTTTTCGCAAAAAGCATGAGCCGGATGCTTCCTTTGAGCTTTATAAATCAATTCGAAAACAAGATCAAACATCCTTTGTGGACAAAGAA
>CAZQQN010000139.1:342-1654 GCA_964595485.1 uncultured Sphingobacteriales bacterium
GTTACCGGCTTCAGGTTAAGGATGTTTGCGGATTTTACAGTAAGTTTAGTAACAGGGGCTGTACTATTGTTCTTGAGGGAGTATCAGAGCCCTTCGAGCATAAGCTTCAATGGAATGCTTATGAAAAGTGGGATGTCGGGGTTAATCATTATACGGTTTACCGGCGTGACCCCCTATATGATACCAATTTCCGTCCAATTGCCAGGGTAAATGGCCAAAAGCTGGAATACCTGGATGATAGTTTGAATCATGATGTAGGCGCCTATTGGTATAAGGTGGAAGCCAATCGAAGGCCAGCTAAGGGGTCCGATGAGGATGGCATCACCAGTCAATCTAATGAAATTTATTTAGTGCAGGAACCGTTGCTGCACGTTCCTAATGCTTTTACCATCAACCAGGATGGAATTAATGAAGAATGGGGGGTAACTCCGGTTTTTGTGAAGACCATTCACATCCAGGTCTATAACCGCTGGGGGGCACTAATTTTTGAAACTCAGGACAGGCAGGAGAAGTGGAAAGGCCCTGAAAAACATTCTTACGAGGAAAAATTTGACAATGTTTTCATCTACAAAATCACTTATACTGGCTGGGACAAAAGTTTTCACTCCACCCAAGGGGATATAACCATCCTGAAATGATCTCCATGAATGATTAAGGGCCCATAAAGGTGTTTTGAAAGCCTAGTATAACAGTCACATAGCTGGTATGTTGGGTTATGAAATGCTTCTTTTCAATACCCCTTCAGGCTAAATCAGGATGTTTAGGATGCTTATGACCAAACCTACTCCATAACCGGCATAAAGTTCTCCATTGTTGTGGGCAGCTAGCCATAGCCGGGCTGAGCCCACTAGGCCAGCCAAGAGTGTTACTCCAATCAATGGCCATATTCCCAATGTGTCCTGCGTTTGGGTTAAAACCAAAAAAAACCCCCATAAAGCCCCATTGCCGGTGGTATGAAAACTTACCTTCCAGCGAACATTTAAAACCAATAAAACACCCATTCCTATGGCTAATGATAAAAGGAACTGGGCTAATACACCCGGAAAGGCCACCTGTTGCAAATAATACCAAGTTGCCAGGTATGGGATTAGTGTTGCAATTAAAGGTTTGAACCGCTTTGATCTTGCTTGCAACCATATATCTTGTTGAATAAGATAGGTGAGGATAGCCGGAAAACATACTGTATTTAAAAAAATTAAAACGATTAAATAGGGAAAGCCGGATGCAGGAAAATAAATGAAATTATAATCTGTTAGCCAGAAAAACAGACAAGTGTAAAAGAATAAAAATATGGGATGGCCTATTAAGGAGA
>CAZQQN010000140.1:0-1617 GCA_964595485.1 uncultured Sphingobacteriales bacterium
GGGTCCAACAGTTCATCCAGCGGCATTACGTTGATTTCAGCTTTGTACTTCATAATTCTACTTTAACACATTTAATTCGGTGGCTTACTGTGGATTCTGTTTATATCTTTTTGCCTGCTTTCGTGCCTTTCCAGCATCAGATTTACTAAGTCTTCATCGCTTAATTCGGTAAATAGCATCCTCTCTACCCATTCTTTAATATCCCGGGCAGAGAGCAATGGTATGCTATCGAAGCAATGTAACTTTTCTTTGAGCAGGAAACACATGACCATAATATTGATAGCTACCTGATGCTGCCAGGCTCTCCATTTCCTTGTTTGATAATCATTCATGCCCAATATGGCTTTACTCTCCTTAATTGAATGCTCTACAAAATATCGTTGGGCCTGCATGTAAGCTATGCCTTCTTCTGTAAACCTCACTAAGTCACCATTGGTCAAAGAGTATTTGTATTTCGTCTCTTTTTTGCCGCTTTCTTTACGAATAACAAGCAAACGTTTGAAAACTTCATTGGCTTTCTTATCCCAGACATAAACTTCCCGGAAGTGAAAATCGGCCTGGAGCACTCCTTTTGCTGTATTTCGTACTTTCAGCCTTTGCCAGTCTTGTTCACCAACTTCGCAACAATACGCATCTACACGAAGGCTTGAAGTATTTGATTGGAGGCGTTTGGGCTTTCTTCCTTTGTTCGTGCGTTTTTCGGGTAATACCAGATCGGGCTTTTCTAAGAAAACGTGCTGATCTTTGTGAACATCCATCATAAAAGTCAAACCCAATTCTTCTAGCTGAGTCCCTAAGTGAATGTCACTTCCATAAAGGGCATCTGCACCCACAAAATCAAATTCGATTCCCTGAGCCAATTGGTGCTTGACAATATCTAATGCAATTTCCGGCTTAGTCTGAAACTGGCGTTCTTCTACTGGAATACCCGCTTTTTTGCACCTTTTTGGATCATCGGTCCAGGACTTGGGAAGGTATAGCCGGGCATCAACTAAGGAAGCAAAATCACCATTGCTAAGACAAGCCATAACCGAAACCTGAGAGTTAGCGGTTTTACCCACATTACCGCAGTATTGCCAGCCAACTCCAACACTCTTATCTCCTTTCTTTTCCGTGCCGGTTTCATCAACTAGTAACCCAGTAAGTTTCCGCTTGGGCAAGGCATCACTGACCATTGAGGCTGCTTGGTCAATGACAGGGCGCGCATCCCACTTTGCATCAGTAATGAAATGCTGCATTTGATGATAAGCTACATCCGGCAAAGTGTTAGTGATTTCTTCAACATTACTTTTTCGTGATTGAAATAGCCCTTCGACATACTTCTGCCCTATAGAAAAAGATGATTTGGTTTTGCTGGAGAAAAGCCCCTGAAAGTGAGATAGATAAGACCGCACCCGTTGAAGGGTGCCTTTCAGCGTTTCTCCATAATCTTTTTTGCTTTTAGCTTGTGTCGAACATGGTACTAAATTACGAAATGTCTGTTTCTCGATGAAACAAGAAGAAAAATTTTTTAATACTGAAATTAAGCTATTTATGAATAGCTTTAATCTGTCAAAGTAGAAATAAAATTTATTTTTAAGCAAAATACTCATTAAAAGATAAACCAAAATTATAAGT
>CAZQQN010000141.1:0-1606 GCA_964595485.1 uncultured Sphingobacteriales bacterium
TCATCGATCTTTTGCAGGACATCCTGCAGGGGCTGGCGTCCTTCACACTCCATTATGTCCTTGCTGGACATAAATATCTCAATCCAAATGGATGAACTGAACTAATGCTCGAATCGTTTGATCGGGTAGGTTTTCCTTTTCTGACTTGTCATGAATCGACAATAGGAATACAGTATCGTCCGAAACGTAAAAGTGCGTAATTACTCTTGCGCCACCTGATTTCCCTTTTCCCTTGGAAGCAATAGCCAAGCGAATTTTGTAGCAATGATTGCCAAGTGATGTACCTTTTGTAGGAGTTTTCGAAAGTTGCTGCTCAAGTTCTCTGAGCTCCTGTTTGAGAGATGGGTATTTTTTGAATAGCTTTTTGGCCTCCTTGCGAAAATCAGCAATGGTTTCAACCTTATAATTCATCCAAGAATTCGTTGAGTGGTTTGCCCTTTTTCTTGCCCGCTTTGATCTGGTTGACTTCTTCCACTGCTTCTTTCAGCCCTTCAAGGGTTTCGGTTTCTTTTGGTGTGAGTTCTTCTGCCGAGACAAAGTCGAAATGCCGAAGCAGCTCCAGAACAAACTCCGACTTCTCATCTTTGATGTCAAGTAATACTTTCATGGGTTGTACCGTTTGCTTTTGTTTGTTGAAGTTACAATCTATTAAACACAAATCATTCCAGTGCGGTTTCGTAAATCGAGTGTAGTGACTTTTCTTTCCGACCTTGTAGTGGTTCGTTGATCAGCTATTCAGCTTGCTTCCTTGTCAATTGAATCGAAATATCGAGTTCTGCTCCCAACCCATCATGAATGATACGCTGTAATGTCGAAAACCGAATGTCTTTCAAGTCCCTCTCCAGTTTGGATATATAGGACTTGTTGGTTCCTGCTAATTCAGCCAATTGTTCCTGGATAAGGCCGCGTTCCTCTCTTGCCTGCTGGATCAAGACGCCCAATTTGAAGGCGTCATATTCAGCGTCAAATTCTTCACGTTCTTTCGTCTCTTTTTGACCGATTTTCTCATCGATAAATTGATCGAGACTCTTTAGATTTTTATTTTTTGCTTTCATAATACTCTCGTTTGAATTATTCTGCTCGTTCCATTTGCTTTTTTGGGGTTTTTTGACTTTTCTTTTGAAAACCATGCCCCACAACTATGATGTTCCCATAGTCAAAGAAGCAGAAGATTCGGTAAATGTCGCTACCCATCTGAACTCTTATTTCGTAAAGCCCTGACGTGTTTTACAAATATTTAAAGTAACCCTTGGGAATTCGTTCCTCCTCTTCAATAATCAGAAACGTCCATAAAATTTTCTTCTGAACTTTTTTGGGAAGAGTTTTATAGAACTTATCAAAATAATCTTTGAAGAAATAGAGCTCCCGGTTCTTCTCCATTCTCTTAAGCCACAAAAAGTTGTCCAATAAGACAACTGGGGTTGTATTTATAAAAGTTCATTCTCACGCCCTCCCCACCAACACCAACGAATGATTGCTCCCCTTGTAGTGGTTGTACAGCAGCACATTGTTGAGCTCGGGCGCATCAAAGGTTTGCGTTTTCGCGCTTTCGGGGACGTTTTGCTCGCGGAGCATTTTGGCGCACAGCCACAGCCCAAACGCTGAA
>CAZQQN010000142.1:0-1573 GCA_964595485.1 uncultured Sphingobacteriales bacterium
TGGTTGAAAATGGAACGAACAATTCGACTACTACACAAATCAGGTTTGAAGCTGATGCTCAAAATTAAAGGCCCTCATTTGCTCAATTAACCGATTTTTTGCCTGCTCTACGGCATTAGCCTCACCATACTCGCCTTTGATATACCCTGAAATATTGGGTGCTTTGAAAATTTCAGCACCAGTGGCATTATCAATACGAGGAATAGCTTGATCAGTTTCGGTATCTTCTCGTAAATCCCCTCTTATAGCACCAGCTACCTTGTAAGCTTTATCAGAAATGGCATAAGCCAAAGGCTCCATAGCACTGAATGTTCGGGCCTGGTTACTGGTGATGCGCCAATCTACCAATGATTCGGCTAATGCATCAATAATTTTTTCCCTGGTTTCCTGGGGGCATACTAAGCAAGGGCCGAAAAAGTTTTCACTTTCGGTCCAGCCATTTTCTTTGAGCTTTTTCTTGACGCTTTCATATACCTCCGGTTCGCCCTGGCTGGGATCGGGAATGGCAACTGTAAATAACCTTCTGAGGTCAATGGCCACATCGTAAATAAACAACCCATTGGCTCTTTCTTGGTCATCCAGAAATTTCCTTTTCGGAAGTTGCTTATTTAGGGCATCCAGTTCTTTTTTCATGTCTTCAGCTGACATCTCTTTTCCATCAGGCCCTATCAATGATACTTTACTTCTGGGATTTTCGGTCCGATCAAAAGTACCAGTTTCTGAATTCATATTTGATAGTAACGGATGCAAAGGACGCAAAGCCGAAATCGATAAGGGGCTTCTTCGTTTTACCACAAATGTTTCCTCCTCACTTTTCTTGCTGTCTTTGGAAGAAGCTTTCATATACCCGCCCAGCAACTGGTCAGGATAAGAAGGATCACAGGGTTGCAGGGCAATATCTTCCTTGGGTGAATTTCCTTTTTTGTCTTGTTTGTATAAAAACTCAACCGGGGCGAGGTCTTGTCCTAAGTGACCCATAGTTTCTTCCAGTATGGACCTTTTCACTTGCTGACCGCTGGAAAACGGTTGAGGTCTTCTAAACTGAGGATCGAAGTAATACTTTTGACCATTTTCAACACAGAAAACGGAGTGATTGACATTTTTTAACCCTCTTAAGTAAATATAAGGTGAAGTCATGGCATTAAGATTTTTTATTGAACAGTATTTTCTTGTTTTTCAGTATTTTTAAAATAATAGTACTTAAATTTAGTTAAGGTAAGGAATAAACGAAAATTATCTTGTGGAAGCGCTGTCATGATTTGATTAACCGTTTCATTTAAAGTTTCGCTTAATTCCGGCGCTTCTTTTTGAATATTGACAAGATGATCAATCATTTGTTGGCGATTAGATGATTCCCACAATTCTTCAATAGTTCTATCCCTTGTAGTTTTCCTTTTTTCACCTTCCTTAAAGTGAAGTAAGTTTTGAGCAAGCCTTTCCGTTAATTCCAGTGTCTGTTCATTATTTAGCATAGCTGTTAACCAAGTTTTATATGTTAAAAATTGAATGCGTTTTTCCTTTTTATCCAGCTTCGGCACGTTCTTAGCTTCATTTTGCTTAGAGCCGGTAGTGA
>CAZQQN010000143.1:0-1543 GCA_964595485.1 uncultured Sphingobacteriales bacterium
TATGGCTGCCAGGGTATCAGCTCATAGAAGCACGGAGGAAGCGATCATGAATGATATAGCTTTTAATGATAAAAAAGTAGGAATGGCAGTCGGTTATGAATTCCTGGTACGTGCTCCGAATGCTGGCGCTACCGGGAACCAAAAGCAAAATCCGGCTCCTAATACCCGTATGGTTGCCGTGAGTTTTGTAGATAACAATAGGGTAGTAGCCGTTGGTAAAGAAAGCACGATGTTGGTATCTGAAGATGGTGGCAAACATTGGCAGAAAAGAGAACTATCCAATTTTGGCCTTTCTGAGGATACTTGGCTGCATGACATAGCTTTTGAAAACGGTAAACATGGAATGATAGCGGGTGGTGACTACAGCGGTGGAGTTCTTGTTTACAGTCCCGATAAAGGGAAAAAATGGGTTAAATCAGATTACCCGGATAATATAATGAAAGGGGTTGACTTCCCAAGTCGCAATTCTGTAGTGGCTGTAGGGTATGATGGAACCATTATAAGAGGTAAGCGCTAGGAGCTTAAGGTCATAATCTAAGTAGTATAACCATGAAGTTTCAAAGCATAATAATTTTCATTGGCCTCATTGTATGGTTGTCAGCTTGTGAGGATGTTGAATTTGACAATTCCCCCGATGATAACAACCAAAACCGAACAGACAGCTTCCTGGCTGATAGCATGGTCGGTTGCATCAGCGAAAAAGAGCAAGCCCTGATTGATACCCTCCAGGCTTACAGGGTAAGTCGCGGACTGCCGAAGATACCTGTATCAAAAGCCTTAACCAAAGTAGCGGATATTCATGTTTGGGATTTAAAGGAGCATAAACCAGCTAAGTGGAGTAATTGCAACCTGCATAGCTGGTCGGATTCCGGTAACTGGACTCCATGCTGTTATACGCCTGATCATGATCAGGCCGAATGTATGTGGGATAAACCAAGGGAATTGACCAGTTATTCAGGAAAAGGGTTTGAAATTGCTTATTGGGGCAGTAATAGTGCCGTGGCAGCCTTAAATGCATGGAAAAAAAGTCCCCTTCACCACAATGTAATTATTAACGAAGGAAAGTGGAGTGATACCAAGTGGGAAGCTATTGGAGTAAGCCTGAGAGAAGGGTATGGGGCAGTTTGGTTTGGTAGGCAGAATGATCCGAAAGGTCCTCCTGAAGGTTGTTCCAACTAAGGTGCCTATGAACCGCTTTTTAGGAAGGATACACGAGCACCTTGTAACCCTTTTTTTTATATTAATCGCATTTTTTGTGAAAGTTTCCAATGCCCAACCTGATCTTAAAGATCAACAATATTTAGGTATCCGCAGCAACTACACTTATTTTTCGGACCATCCAAATTTCTATGGGATAGGGCCGGCTTTTCAAGTTAACCTGACCAATCGGCTTGCCCTGAACTACCATTTGCAGTTTGGTGAAGACAGCAGGAATAAGTTTCACGTGCATAGCTATTTGGGCGGTGCTACTTCCTTTTTCTTGTTCGCTAAAGGATTAACAGAACGCAAAAATCAGGAGCTCAGGTACTTGGGGTCTATATTA
>CAZQQN010000144.1:0-1539 GCA_964595485.1 uncultured Sphingobacteriales bacterium
TAGATCTTGAGCCCGGTAAAGCCCAGCATGAAGCTCATTAAAATGAAAAACAGCAACCGCATTGCTCAAAATTTTAGTGGTCATCCAACTACCTCGCGAAAGTGGGGGATATGGTTTTGTTCGAGGTTGTCTGAATAGGGGATAAATTGAGGGGAAAAGAAGAGTAAAATTTTCCCAAATGAAGAAGGTCAACCGAAACTGTTAAGGCAATTTATTTCTAAAGCCTAAAGTCAGAGTTGTTTGGAGAATGCAGTAGCGGTGGCAGCCGGTTTAAAACTTCCCATTTTTGGGATATTACTCCGGATATTTAATAAACGGTGTCCTTGATTTCTTTCAAAAACCGCTCGTATTCATCAAGCAGGGCAAAGAATTGCTCCTGAATTTGCCGAATGGTCTCTTCATTATGTCCATTTCTGCTGGAATCATCCAGCACCTGAAACAACTCCTGTTCTTTTTCCACGATTAACTCCCTTGTGGCTGTATCCTGCCTCAAAATTTCTGACAGGAGTTCTTCCTGCTGAGCGGTTCTTTGCAATTCCCGCAAATACCGGTGGTATTCATCGTGCTGTTGGAGCCGGTATTCCATTTCTGCGGTCAATTCCTGTTTTGTCATTAACCTTTCCATAAAACACCCTTTTTATGATTAATAAGCGAGGGGGGTGAAACCCCTCGCTTGGGAGAGGTTTATCTTTATCCCAAACAACGGGTCTAAAACCCGTTGCTATTCTTTTAAACATTAATTCTATAAAAGGTGGATGGTCTTCATATTTTTACGATTGGTTCGTGTCAATGCCATGCTTGGTCAATTCTTCATCAATGATGTTTTGGTAATTTTCAATGATCTTATCCAACCACTGGAAGAACCTTGCCTCATCCCTTTCGATCCGTTCCCTGTACCGCTTAACGGCACTTTCCAGGTGGGCATACTTTTCACAAAGTTTTTCCCGTTCCTCAATTTGCTTCAGGAAAGCTTCCTCTTCTTCCATGACTTTGTTGGCAAGTTCCCTTTGCTTATTCATCACATATTCATACAATCCTTCCCTTAAGTGGGCCTTGTATTTTTTCAAGCCCATATCATACTTTTCATGCATGCCCTCCAGTTTCAACTCACAGCTCACTTTGAAAAGGTTTCTCTTGAAGGTAATGTAATCCTCAGCCAATTTTAGCTCTTCCCGGTTAACAATTTTTTGAATTTGGGACGGAAACACATTGCGTTTTAACCAATTTAAAACAGTGCTGTCTTCTTTCAGGTATCGTTCTACCGTTTCGCTAACCTGGATGTCATTTTGCTGAAGAAAATCCAAACCTTCTTTTTGCTTGCTTTGCACCGTATTTTTCATGTCTTCTTGCTTGGGTACCATAAGCTTTACTTTTTTGTTAATAAAAAATGCTATTCAACTGGTTTCTGAATTCATTGAAACGGGACCGAACATTATCCATGAATGCTTCATGGTTTTCCTGATCTTCTTCGGCTTGCCTTTCATAGAAGTAGTTGCTGTTTTCCTCATTCACCTCGTATTCATGAACAAGGCCCATGTC
>CAZQQN010000145.1:0-1530 GCA_964595485.1 uncultured Sphingobacteriales bacterium
TATACCGGTTGAAAGACCGACTGTTGCTTGAGCCGTAGCCGATTCAAAAAAAGCATCTTTCATGGTATAATCACCTTGGCAAAAATGAAGGGTAACCAAGGTTCCCAATAATATTAACGTTAAAAACAGAAATGCCATGATGGCTGCTTCAGAAACCCATTTATACATATTAGAAGCCGTGTATTTACGTTTATCAAATTCAACGGTCTGAACAATATCTTTAGGTAAAAAATGCTTATTGATTTGCCACCAGACTCCTTTTGCTATCACAAGAGCCCGAATAAGCTTTATTCCCCCTGTTGTGGAACCTGCGGATCCGCCAATAATCATAGCTCCGCAAACCAAGAAAATAATGGATTCGCTGGTCCATAAAAATATATTGGATGTTTGCCAACCTGTACCGCTCAAGCCACTCACATACTGAAAAAACCCTTCCCTGAAATGCTGACTAACACTGGGGACGAATGTTAGCAAGAAAACAAGGATAAGGCCTCCAATAACAATTCCACTGAAAAAGGCATTAGACTGGATATCCCTCCAGAGGATACTGAAGCGCTTTTGGTAAAATAGCTTAAAATAGAAACTCAGGGATAAGCCACCAATCAACATGGGTAGTATATGGAGCAATTCCATGGCCAGTGAATTATAGCTTGCTATACTATTATCCAGTGTGCTAAAGCCTCCTGTAGCTAGTCCCGACATCCCGTGATTAACAGCATTAAAAAACATCTTTGCAATACCGTAATCAGGCATAATCACTAACCCCCCGATAAAAAGGAATAGGATAAGGAACAATGTTAAACCTACGTAAATCTTCCAAATAGCTCGAGTAGTACTAATAATAGTTGGGGTAAGTTTTTCTCCGCTATACTCAGCTTGGTAAAGATTAATGACCCCCATTCCGGGAGATTGCCGTAAAACTGCCAATGAAAGGACAATAAACCCAATACCGCCAATCCATTGCCCCAATGACCGGTAAAATAAAAGGCCTTTACCGATAGAGGGTTCATGAACAGCCATCGTAAGCCCCGTAGTAGTATAGGCACTCATACTTTCAAATAAAGCATGCAAGGGGTTTAGGAAATTAAAAAGACTTGACCTGTAATCGGCACCCGGGGGCACAAATTGCTGAGCCTCTTCTACAGGTGTTAAATGGGCAGTAATCAGAAAGGGTAAAGCACCCAAAAGGGCAAGGGAAAGCCAGCCGGAAGCTGCTACAATTAGCGCATGTTTATTATAGGGTGCGGGTGCATTGTAAAACCCTCTATTAAGCCCGAATCCCAGAAGGGAGGTAACCATGGCCGAAAGCAAAAAGCCCAGACCCGTATAATACTCCCCATAAAAAAGAGCAACAAGGAGCGGTAAAAGCATGATACCTCCTTGCAGGACCAACAGGGCACCAATTTGTTTAAAAATGGTCTTCAAAGGCTTAACATTTTTCAGCAGGTGACTTAATCAAGCCATAAACCCTATCATTCAGGACGGCAAAAATAGGATTTTCCGAATGATAAATGACGGTGCCTTCACATT
>CAZQQN010000146.1:0-508 GCA_964595485.1 uncultured Sphingobacteriales bacterium
TTTCCATCTCTGAAAAAATGCGCTCAAGGTATAATTTGCCTTTTTCCGGTTTGGAAAAAGTGTTCCTCAGCAACAGCAAGTATTTCCCGAAATAATAAAGTGGTGCCATGTTTTACTTCAAAATAGCGAAGTTTGTAGTTAAATGAACATGCGAAATTAATAGAACATTTCCAAAAAGGTTCCAGCTGTCTTCAAGACATTTTTTAAAGCTATCCACTGGTAACCAATGAAGCCAAAAGTTTTACAAGGAAAGTATTTACCATTAAAAATCTTAACGGCAATTTAGATTCACGTGGCTCTCTGGCGATGATATCCAGGCGAACCATTTGCCCCAAAAAATCATTATAAATAAGCAACTTTTTTACAATTGTAGTCATCCTTTAGACAAAAAAGGGCAAATTCACAATTGGATTTTAGTTTAAAATAAAGATTTAATCCAAATTTGTAGAATAAATTTTTAAGGTTAAGAATACCGTAACCCATGATTGATGTTAAGGATTACCTGAAA
>CAZQQN010000146.1:518-1523 GCA_964595485.1 uncultured Sphingobacteriales bacterium
GAGGATTTATTCCAGTACAAAAGAAGACCTACTCGCGAAGTAGACATTGGAGGTGTGCCAGTTGGTGGAAGCAATCCCATTCGTATACAGTCGATGACCATTGCTAATACAAGGGATACGGAAGCTACGGTGGAAGAAGTTATTCAGCTTGCTAATGCTGGTTGTGATTATGTGCGTATTACAGCACCCAGTAAAAAAGAAGCTGAAAATCTTCAAAATATTAAGGATGAAGTGCGAAAAAGGGGTTATAGGATTCCTTTGATTGCCGATATTCATTTTACCCCCAATGCAGCAGAAATAGCTGCCCAAATCGTGGAAAAAGTCAGGATTAATCCCGGGAATTATGCTGATAAAAAGCGTTTTCAGGTTTTTGAATTTTCGGACCAAGAGTACCAAGAAGAGTTAGAACGCATTCGAGAAAAGTTTTCGCCATTAGTTAAGCTTTGTAAGGAAAATGGCACTGCCATGCGAATAGGGACCAATCATGGTTCCCTCTCAGATCGCATTATGAACCGTTACGGAGACACTCCTGAAGGGATGGTGGAATCGGCCATGGAGTTCCTGCGAATTGCCGAGGAGCATCATTTCTACGATATTGTGCTTTCTATGAAGGCCAGTAACCCAAAGGTTATGGTGGAGGCTTACCGTATGCTGGTAGCTAAGATGGATGAAGAAAACATGCATTATCCGTTGCATTTGGGGGTCACTGAAGCTGGAGATGGTGAGGAAGCTCGTATTAAATCCGCTACAGGTATTGGGACTCTCTTAGAGGACGGTCTTGGTGATACCATCCGGGTATCCTTAACGGAAGATTCTGTCTATGAGCCGGCTGTAGCTTCTAAGCTGGCCAAAAGATATGACCAAAGGGTTAACCATGCTCCCATCCCTCACATTGCAGATCAACATTTAGGTTTGGATGACCCGGAACCTGCTTTCAATCCTTTTGCTTTTGAACCAAGGAAAAGCAGAAAAACATGCAACCGGTCATGTATCATCAAAATCCTA
>CAZQQN010000147.1:0-1522 GCA_964595485.1 uncultured Sphingobacteriales bacterium
GTATGAAGAAAAAAGCAATAGTTGAAAAAGACGATGGTTCGATTGATTATGCAGAAGTCCAGTTTGAAGTTGAGAAAAATAAAACAGCACCTATACAACCATCTGTAGAAGTGCCAATTAGGTATGGTAAGGGGTTTGATCGTGATCTCATTTTGTACAATCTGTTGAATGAAAATAAGCATGATTTGGAATGTTTTGAGATTTCGGGTTCGTGGAAGAAGCTACATCTTCCATCGGGCGATTATAAGAAGCAAAGTAAGCAAGCCTTCGAAAAAGAGGTGATACAAGAAAATCGTGAGGAAATTGAGAATATTTTAAAGAAAAAGGGGTTAATCTAATGGTTTCCGGGAAACATAAAGGCTCATCGTATGAACGTGATATTGCCAAGAAGTTTACAGAGTATTGGTGTGAAGTGCCTAAAAAAGAAAAACATATTTGGAGAGCCGATATGAACCAAGGCGGGGTGCCTGAATATCCGGGTGATCTTGCACAGGGGTCAGTGTGCGATCACCCGGAACTACCTTTTGCAGTCGAATGCAAAACAGGTAACAAAGGTCGGTGGAGGTTTAAGAACCTTCTTGCTGATAACAATTCGTCTCTTTTGGAGTGGTGGGATAAGATTGAACGACAAACCCATGAACACAATGAAGAATATGGTAAGCATTTGGTACCGTTAATGGTGTTCACAAAAAATAGACATCCGGATTATGTGATGTTTAAGCATTCGGATATTTGTCTTTTTAATCCGATGTTTATGTATGAACGTGAAGGGGTCGGGAAAATGGATTTGTACTATATCGGTCTTTTGGACGATTTTTTGAATTCTGCTTTACGGAGGTACCTTTATGAGCAACGACAGTGGAGCACACCTTGAAGTTCAAGGTCAGGAATATATTATTTTTTCCAATTCCCATGAATGGAAGTTGAAGGAATACAATGGGGAATCGGATAAAGGAAAACCTCAATATGGTTTGACAAAGCATTACCCAACTTTAGAATCCCTTTTGAAAGGTTTGGCTGAATTGAATCTTAGGAAATCCGATTATCAATCCCTTGAAGACATTGCTGAAAATGTGAAGCAAATCAAAGCTGAAATCCGATCCAAGGCACCCAATTTTTCTTTTTCATTGGAGAAATGAATAAGTGGATACCTGTTAATTACACAACAGTTGGATTGGTGGTAATGTTTTTTGCCGGATGTATTGTTCCCGGCGCAGTCATTATGCCTTTCATTTTGTTTGCTTTAAAAGGAGTCTGGTTTCCATTAAGTTGGAACGTTGTTTTTGAACCAATTTGGTTTGTTAGTTTATTGTTCTTGTGTGGTGCAGGTTCGTATGCATTTGGTTATATTTTATATTTAATTGAGGGTCGGTTTGATGAAGATTGATGTTAAAAATTACCAGATTATAGAGGATTTGTCTCTTGACTTTAGTGGTGTTGTGTGTGTTCAGGGGACAAACGATACTGGTAAGTCGGCATTGATTCGTGCTGTAAGGGGGCTTGTGCAAACACAAGGTGGTGA
>CAZQQN010000148.1:0-267 GCA_964595485.1 uncultured Sphingobacteriales bacterium
GTGCAAACCCTGTAAAATTCGGTACCACATTTTGCATAATCTTACGAAAGCCTTCTGCATTCATGAGGCTTACCGCGTCAATCATGCCATCAGGCTCGCGCCCCGGTGCCCCTTCAGGCCGAGGATCTTTAACGGCAAAATTCAGCCACTCTGCTAATCCGCTTATCAAGATGATGGCTATGCAAAAAATGGCAAATAAGGTAACAGGGTGCGGTAGTAGGTTCCCTAACCACTCGACAAAATCCAAAAATCGTGTAAACCAACCGC
>CAZQQN010000148.1:277-1519 GCA_964595485.1 uncultured Sphingobacteriales bacterium
ACCGCGTTTTCCCTGTTGCTCCGGAGTAGAACTTTCAGGTTGCTCGGCCATTGGGCAGGTCTTTTTTGGTTTTGGACAAAATTAGGAGAAATATAAATATGAGCCTAAAGCGGATAATTGACCTCACCCCTCTTTCCGGGAAAAAAGAAAAGGGTTTTTCGGAGCTATGCTTTAAGATTGGGTCTGCCGGCTTTGTCAAAAGAATCTATAAAACGCCTTTCAAGCAGATTGGGTGGACGAAGCTTAATTATTTTCTCCCTTCTATTAGTTAAAACCGTTTTCTATTATACTTTATTCGCTGCCTTTTCTAGGCGTACCTGCATTTTTTCGATGCGATCCATGAGTTTTTCAGTGCTGAGGCGTTCCCGCATGCGGTCTACCATTATTGGGAAAGCAAAGGGAGTTGGCTTAGGCGGGTGTTCTACCACAATTTTTTGGTGCTGGATACGGTTAAGCGCTCCCCGCAACCTTACCTCTTCCAACTGAAATTGCTTCACCTCTTCGGATGCTTGCTCCATTAAAGGATTGTTCGGTTCAAATTCCCGGAAAACCTCAAATAGCAACTGGGAAGAGGATTGCAGGTGTTTTTCCGTTTGCTGTCTTCCCGGGTAGCCTTTGAATATCAATCCCGCTATACAGGCAATGTCCCGGAATTTACGCTTAGCCATTTCCGTGGCATTCAAGGTAGCATTGATATCCCGCATCAGGTTGATTTCCGAAAATAGGTCATGGGCTCACGCCTCTTCAATCGGAATTTCCTGGTCCGAGAGTAATTCAAAGCCATAATCATTCATGGCCATGGAAAAGGTAATAGGCTGAATTTGGGAAACCCTGTGGGCCACTAAGGCCGCCATCCCCTCATGAACATACCGCCCTTCAAAGGGGTAAACAAAGACGTGCCACCCTTCACGGGTTTTGATTTTCTCAATCAATAGCTCATGCTCGCCCGGTAAATGGGACCACTGCTGTTGCAGGTCAAAAAGGGGCTGCAGCAATTTTAGTTCGGGATCATTGGAGGTAGCCTCCTGCATTTTTTCCCGGAGTTTGGCTGCCAATTGAGAAGAAAGGGGCATGCGACCACCCAACCAGCTCGGTACCTTACCGCTTTTCTGCTTTTTGGATAAGCGAACCCAGGCCGTCATATCCTTGATTCTTACCAGCTCCAAGTTTCGCCCGCCAAACCAAAAAGGCTCGCCTTCCTTTATCTTGGACAAGAAGGTTTCCTCGATAGTGCCCAAAGCT